>NZ_JBIRGO010000016.1:0-194017 GCF_044328065.1 Streptomyces sp. NPDC017993 | reverse complement strand
AGAGGCAGAGGCAGAGGCAGAGGCAGAGGCAGAGGCAGAGGCAGAGGCAGAGGCAGAGGCAGAGGCAGAGGCAGAGGCAGAGGCAGAGGCAGAGGCCGACGGCGAGGACGTTGACGCTGACGGTGCGGACGAGCGGCCCGAGAAGGGCTGAGTCTCCGGTGTGCGTGATGCCGCGCAGGACGCGGTGAGATGACGAAGGGCGGGATCCCCACCGGGATCCCGCCCTTCGTCGTTGTGGGGGTCAGGTGGTGGGGGCGTAGGGGGCGATGGGGTTGCGGAGGGTGCCGATGAGCTGGAGGGCGCCTGCCGGGTCCTGGAGGTCGACCATCTGCTGGTTGTTGCGCAGCTGGAGACGGTTGAGGCAGGAGAGGGAGAACTCCTCGGCGAACATGTCGTATTGGGCGAACTTGTCGGCCAGGTGCGGCATGGACGTCTGGTAGTCCGTGACGCAGTCGGCGACCGTGCGCCAGAAGGTGTCCTCGTCGAGGATGCCGAGGTCGGCCAGTGTGCCGTTGAGGAAGCGGAAGAAGCAGTCGAAGACGTCGGTGAAGACGGACAGGAGCTTCTTGTCCTCGGGAACGTCGGCGCGGATGCGCTCGACGGTGGGGGGCAGCACCGCGTCGGGGTCCATGACGGCGATCTCTTCGGCGATGTCCTTGAAGATCACGCGGGCTACGGCGCCGTCCTCGATGACCAGGATGGCGTTCTCGCCGTGCGGCATGAAGACCAGGTCGTAGGCGTAGAAGGCGTGCAGGACGGGGGTGAGGTACGCGTCCAGGTAGCGGCGGAGCCAGACCGCGGGCTCCAGGCCGGACTCCTCGATCAGGGCGCCGGCGAAGGAGCCGCCGTCCCTGTCGACGTGCAGGAGGGACGCCATCGTGGCCAGCCGCTGTCCCGGTTCGACGGTGGAGACGGGGCTCTCGCGCCAGAGGGCGGCGAGCATTTTGAGGTACGGGGAGCCCTTGGCGGTGGCGGCCTCGTACTGGCGGTGGTGGTAGCCGATGGCGGCGCGCTCGCGGATGATCGAGAAGCGGGCGGCCTGGAAGGTCTCGTCGCCGTCGATGAGGCGGGCCAGCCAGTCGTTGATGGCCGGGGTGGCTTCCATGTAGGAGGCGGACAGGCCGCGCATGAAGCCCATGTTGAGGACCGAGAGGGCCGTTTTGACGTAGTGCTTGTCGGGGCCGGTGGTGTTGAAGAAGGTGCGGATGGACTGCTGGGCCAGGTAGTCGTCGTCGCCGGAGCCCAGGAACACCAGGCGCTGCTGGGCGACCTCGGCGGCGAAGGTGACCGAGAGCTTGTTCCACCACTGCCAGGGATGGGCGGGGATGAGGTGGTAGTCGGCGAGGTCCAGGCCGAGGGCGCCGAGGGTGCCGGCGAAGCGGTCGAGGGTGCCTTCGCCCAGTTCGTCGTGGACGAGCGTGTCGTAGT
The DNA here is from genome assembly GCF_044328065.1 of Streptomyces sp. NPDC017993. Lineage (NCBI taxonomy): Bacteria > Bacillati > Actinomycetota > Actinomycetes > Kitasatosporales > Streptomycetaceae > Streptomyces > Streptomyces sp. NPDC017993. The sequence continues at coordinate 192,589 of NZ_JBIRGO010000016.1, read as the reverse complement.
CGAGGTCCGCGCCGGCGGTGAAGGTGGAGTGGTCGCGGTGGGCGGCGAGCCAGATCAGCTGGATGGGGGCGGCGGCCTCGGGGGCGTACGCGTGGTACTCGTGGACGCCGAAGCCGAGACGGCCGTTGTTGGCGACGAAGCAGGGGTGGCCCTCGGTCATGCCGGTCTCGATGGCCTGGAAGCCGGACTTCGTGAGTTCGGCGGCGCTCGCCGGGGCGGCGGCGAGTTTGTAGGCGGTGCCGGAAAGGGTGGAGCTGATCTCTTCCAGGTAGACCGGGAGGATCTCCTCGCCGAGGCCCAGGGTTCCTCGGAATTCGATGAAGAAGTCGAGCGCGTCCAGGGGGAGTTCGCTGCTGTCGCGGTGGCGGGTGATGCTGTCGGCGTCGACCTGCCAGTGGTCGAGCGTCAGGCGGCGGGCTCTGAAGCGGTATTCGACGGTGCCGTCGTCGTTGCGTACGGCGTAGCGGCCGTCCGCGGGCAGGCGGGTGGGGGAGAGCAGCCGTTCGTGGGCGAACTCGGCGAGCGCCTTGCGGACGAGGAGCCGGTTGGCGCGGGCCCAGAGGTCGGGGGTGAGGTGCGCGACGGCGTCCAGGGCGGGCAGGTGCGGGGCTGCGTCGGAGGTGGGGCGCATCAGTTCTCTCCTCGGGCGGCCAGGAACTGGTCGCGGGTGCAGGTGCTGAGGTAGGCGTCTTTGGAGGGGAGGGAGACGGTGCGTTGGACCTCGAAACCGACGGCCTTGTTGAGGGCGTGCACCGCGGTGTTGCGGGCGTCGGGTTCGACGACGATGCGGCAGGTGGCCGGGTCGTCGAAGAGCATCTCCATCACGGTGGTGATCACGGCGAGGGTGAAGCCGTGCACGGGGGTGTCGGTGGGGGCCGACAGGAAGTGCATGCCGACGTCGCCCGGCTGGGCGGCGTGGATGCCGACCAGTTCGCGGTGTGCGGGGTCGTAGCGCTCCGCGAGGAAGGCCGGGGTGCCGTTGTGCAGGCCGAGGTAGGCGTCGTGGAAGGGGTCGGCGGCTATCCGCGTGAACTCCTTCTCGACGGCCGGGAGGTCGCAGTCCTGCATCAGCCAGAAGACGGCTTTGGGGTGGGTGACCCAGCGGTGCAGCAGTGCGGCGTCGGCCGGCGGGTCGACCGGGCGCAGCGAGAACTCGCCGAGCTCCGCGTCGGTACGGGTGAACAGCGCGCTCATGCGGAGACCTCCAGGGTGTGCCGCGGGTCGGCCGGGGTGGTGAGGTCCATGACGGACGGAGCGGCGAACTCCTGGAAGGCGATGGACTTCTCGACCGGGTAGTACTCACGGCCGAGCAGTTCGCGGACGATGCAGGAGTTGCGGTACGCGGCCATGCCGAGGTCGGGGGTGACGAAGCCGTGGGTGTGCAGCTCGGCGTTCTGCACGTAGATGCCGTGGCCTGTGGTGTCGATGCTGTAGTTGCGTGCGACGTCGTAGCGGCCGGTGTCGTCCCAGGCGATGCGGTCGTGGACCGGGGCGAGGAAGTCCGGGGTGCGGTAGCGGTAGCCGGTGGCGAGGACCAGGCCCTGGGTGTCGAGGGAGAAGTCCTGGCCTTGTTCCTCCTGGCGCAGCCCGAGGGTGTAGGTGCCGCTGGTCTCGTCGTAACGGGCGGTGTTCAGCGCCGTGTTGGTGAGCAGGCGGGTGGAGCAGGGGCCGTTGAGGTTCTTCTGGTAGAGCAGGTCGAAGATGCCGTTGATCAGCTCGGAGTCGATGCCCTTGTAGAGGTTTTTGTGCGAGGCATTGAGACGGTCGCGGGTGGCCGCGGGGAGGGCGTGGAAGTAGTCCACGTACTCCGGTGAGGTCATCTCCAGCGTGAGCTTGGTGTATTCGAGGGGGAAGAAGCGGGGGGAGCGGGTCGCCCAGGTCAGGTGGTAGCCGTGGCTGTCGATGTCCTGGAGCAGGTCGTGGTAGACCTCGGCCGCGCTCTGGCCGCTGCCGACGATGGTGATGCTGTCCTTGGCCTGCAGGGTGGCCTTGGCGTCCAGGTAGTCGGCGTTGTGCAGCAGGTCGCCGCCGAGGCCCTGGCATGCCTCCGGGATGTGCGGTGGGGTGCCGGTGCCGAGGACGATCTTGCGGGCGCGGTAGGTCTTCCGTTCGCCGGTGGGCACGTGCTCGGCGTGCACGACGTACAGCTCGTCGCTCTCGTCGTAGGTGACGGTGGTGACCTGGTGGGCGAAGCGGATGCTGTCCAGTTTGCCGGCGGCCCAGCGGCAGTAGTCGTTGAACTCGGCGCGCAGCGGATAGAAGCTCTCGCGGATGTAGAAGGAGTACAGCCGCCCCGATTCCTTGAGGTAGTTCAAGAAGGAGAAGGGGGAGGTGGGGTCGGCGAGGGTGACGAGGTCGGCCATGAAGGGCACCTGGAGGGTGCTGCTGTCGAGCATCATGCCGGGGTGCCAGTCGAAGGACGCCTTGTTGTCCAGGAACAGGCCGTCGAGCCCGTCGATGGGTTCGGTCAGGCAGGCCAGGCCGAGGTTGAAGGGGCCGAGGCCGATGGCCACGAAGTCATAAGGAGCGGACACGGGATCTCCGTTGGGGGTGGTCGGCTGTCGGGCGGTCAGCGCGCGCTGAGGGCGGGCTCGTGCTGCTCGGCCAGATACGTGCCGGCGTGCTCGGCGATCAGGTCGAGGACGGTGGCGATGTCCTCCAGCGTGGTCTCCGGGTTGAGCAGGGTGAACTTGAGGTGGTGCCGGCCGTCGACGACGGTGCCCGCGACGATGGCGTCACCGGAGGCGAACAGCGCCTCCCGGGCGTGCAGGTTGACCCGGTCGCTGAGGTGCGGGTCGTGGTCGGCGCTGGGGACGTAGCGGAAGACCAGGGTGCTCAGCTGCGGCTCGACGACGACCTCGAACCGGGGGTCGTCATGGAGGAGTTTCCAGGCGTCCGCGGCCCGGTCGATGACCTCGTCGAAGAGTTCGCCGATGGCGCCGGCGCCCATGGTGCGCAGCGTCAGCCACAGTTTGAGGGCGTCGAAGCGGCGGGTGGTCTGGATCGACTTGTCGACCTGGTTGGGGATGCGCCGCTCGGCCATCCGACGCGGGTTGAGGTAGTCCGCGTGGTACGTGACGTGGCGCAGCGTGGTGTGGTCGCGGACCAGCACGGCGCTGGAACTGACCGGCTGGAAGAAGGACTTGTGGTAGTCGACGGTGACCGAGTCGGCACGTTCGATGCCGGCGAGCATGTCGCGGCGTCGGGAGACCAGCAGACCGCAGCCGTAGGCGGCGTCGACGTGCATCCAGGTGCCGTACCGGTCGCACAGGTCGGCGATCTCGCCGAGCGGGTCGATGCTGCCGAAGTCGGTGGTGCCGGCGGTGGCGACGACGGCCATGGGGAGGAGGCCGTCGCGGCGGCAGCGCTCCAGCTCGGCGGCCAGGTCGGTGGTGCGCATCCGACGGTTGTCGTCGCTGGGGACGGAGATGACGGACTCCGCGCCCATGCCGAGGAGGGTGGCGGCTTTCTGGATGCTGAAGTGGCTGCACTCGGAGGTGAGGATGCGCAGCCGCGGCAGGACGTCGGAGCGCCGGGCGGCGGAGGGCGCGTCGGCGCGGGTCAGCTCGCGGCGGCATGCCTCGTCCCGGGCGAGCAGCATCGCCTGCAGGTTGGACTGGGTGCCGCCACTGGTGAAGATGCCGTCGGCCTGTTCGCCAAGACCTATGCGGCGGGCCGTCCAGTCGATCAGGCGCCGCTCGATGAGGGTGCCGCCGGCGCTCTGGTCCCAGGTGTCCAGCGAGGAGTTGACGGCGGAGAGCACCGCTTCGCCGACGAGGGCGGGGATCACCACGGGGCAGTTGAGGTGCGCGAGGTAGCGGGGGTGGTGGAAGTAGACGGCGTCGCGGAGGTAGACCTCTTCGAGTTCGTCGAGGGCCGCGGCCGGGTCGTGCAGCGGTGTTTCGAGGTCGATGTCCGCGACCGTCGGGGTGAGGGCGTCGACGGAGATGCCGGTGAACGGCCGCTCGGTGGCGGCGATGGTGGCGCTCACCCGCTCGACGCCCTCGGTGACCGCGCTGCGGTAGCTCCTGGCCGTGCCGTTGTTGAGCAGGTAGGTCCTGCTGCCGGCCGGTTCGGTGGCGGCGCCGTCGCCCGGTTGTCCACCCGGGGCGTGGGCGGTGGGGGTGACGCGGTGGGTCGCCCCGGGGCTGCCGGTGGTCGACGGGTCCTCGGCGGGGTGCGCGAGGGGACTCATGAGCTTGTCCTCCCTGATGCGGACTTGGCCACGTCCTGCGCAGCGCTGAGGGCGCGCAGGGGCAGGGAGACCCACCCGATGACGTAGTGAGGTAAGCCTAACCTAACTACGCCTGCGGGTTGTGGAAGGGGCCCTCCGCCGGTGCCGGTCGGCAGCCTGCGGAGGATTCAGGGGCGGTCGTCCTCCAGGGTCCGCAGGACCAGCCCGGTGGCGGGCTTGGGCCCGAAGGAGGTCGACTTGCGCGGCATCGTCACGCCCTGCAGGGCGAGTTGACGGACCGCTTCCTCCGAGGTGGCACGCATCAGGACGGCAGTGCCGCCGTGCCGGGCGGCCTGCTCGACGGCGGCCTCGGTGTGATGGAGGTAGCTGATGTCCGACGGGCGATCGGGGATGTGCCAGACGCTGTCGAGGAGAGTGGCGTGCAGCACCGTCGCATCCAACTGCCGCCAGGTATCCGGCCGGTCCTTGCGGATCGTGCGGTCCAGCAGCTCCGGATCCGGCCGGTCCAACAGATGGAAGGTGTCCGGCCCGCCCGTCAGGACGAACGCGTTGCCCGGCGTCCGCTCCAAGGTCTCCAGGGCGGTGGACAGTCCGCCCGAGAGCGCGCGTACGCGGAAGGCGCCGGACAGGCCGGCCAGCGCCTTGGCGGGCGGCAGATGCGGCAGGACGCGGTGAATCGCGCGGACCTGGAGCGGATAGCGGGCCGTGTCGACCAGCAGCACCAGGCCGGAGGCCCAGGGCGAGGAGGAGGTGGCGTCGGGCAGCTGCTCGTACAGCCGCTGGTAGGTCGCCCAGCGGTGATGTCCGTCGGCGATCAGGGCCTGCCGGTGGGAGAGGTCGTCGTTGACTGCCGCGAGGTCGGCGGGGTCGGTGACGGCCCACAGGCGGTGTGCGAAGCCGTCCTCCGTGGTCGTTGACAGCAGCGGGTCGCCCAGCACGGTGCGCTCGATGACGGCGGTGGCGCCCGTCGCGATGCCCTGGCCGCGGTAGGAGAGCAGCAGCGGTTCGAAGTTGGCGGCCGCCGCGCGCATCAGGGCGGCGCGGTCCTCGACCACCTCGGGGATCACGCCCTCGTGCGGGAGCACCGGACCGTCCAGGCGCAGGGCGCCGATCAGCCCGCGCTGCAGGACTTCGCCGCTGCGCTGCTCGTAGACGTACAGCGCTGGCCGGTCGTCCTGCGTCAGGACGCCTTCCGCGCGCCAGCGGGTCAGGGTGTCGGCGGCCTGTCGGTGCCGGGTGGCGGGGTCCGCGGCGTGCGGGAGGATCAGCCGGACGATGTTGTACGGATCGGCGGTCTCCAAGTGGCGCACACCGTCGGGCCGGACCACCACGTCGTACGGCGGCGAGGTGACGGCGGTGAGGCTGCTGACACGGTCCGGGGCGTAGCGCAGTCCGCGGAACGGGAGGAGGCGAAGGCCGTCGGTACTGGTCATTGAAGAATGCTATGCCGCCGTCCCGGTGAGGGATGATCGGGGGAGAGCCGGTAACTGGCTGGAAATATCGGTATGCGCGAGGTACGGACGACGAGCCGCGCGGCGCGGAGGGCGACGGTCCGCGCCGGCGGGCGGAGCCCCTCGCGGACTGTGCGGTGATGAGGAGCGAGACGGCATGAACGAGCAGGTTCGCAGGCAGCCCGACGGGTGCGAGCGCGCCCTGAGCGCGGCGTACGACACGGCGCTGCTGGATCTGGACGGGGTCGTCTACGCCGGCGGACAGGCCATCGCGCATGCCGTGGAGTCGCTGACGACGGCGCGGGACGGCGGAATGCACCTCGCATATGTGACCAATAACGCTGCCCGGACACCGCAGGCGGTCGCCGATCAGCTCACCGGCTTCGGCCTGCCGGCCGGGCCCGATGACGTGATCACCTCCGCGCAGGCGGTCGCGCGGCTGATCTCCGAGCAGGTGCCGAAGGGCGCGCGGGTGCTGGCGATCGGCGGCGAGGGGCTGCGGGTGGCACTGCGCGAGCGCGGTCTGGAGCCGGTGGCTTCCGCGGACGACGAGCCGGCGGCGGTCGTGCAGGGCTACGACCCCACGCTGGACTGGGAGCGGCTGGCGGAGGCCGCGTACGCGGTGCAGCGCGGGGTGCCGTGGTTCGCCTCCAACACCGACCTGACGATCCCCAAGGAACGCGGGATCGCCCCCGGCAACGGCGCGTTGGTGGAGGTCGTCCGGATCGCCGCCGGTGGATCGCCGCAGGTCGCGGGCAAGCCGCAGCCGCCGATGCACCGGGAGACGGTGCTGCGCACCGGTGCTCGGCGACCGCTGGTGATCGGGGACCGGCTCGATACGGACATCGAGGGCGCCTACAACGGCGAGGTGGACTCGCTGCTGGTGCTCACCGGCGTCACCACCGCGGCCGAGCTGTTGGCCGCGCCGCCGCAGCACCGGCCGACGTACGTGGACGCGGATCTGCGCGGGGTGCTGACGTCGCAGCCGGACGTCGCCGCGGCGGACGGCGGCTTCCGGTGCGGCGGCTGGACGGCGAAGGTGAACGGTGCGGCGCTCGCCCTGGACGGCGAGGGCGCGCCGCTGGACGCGCTGCGGGCGCTGTGCGCGGCGGCCTGGACCGCGGCGGGGGACGGCAGTTGCACGGCGGACGCGGGGAAGGCGCTGGCCCGCATCGGGATGTGAGGACCGGGCCGCGGTCCCCGCACCTCGCGGTCCACTGCCCTTGCAGTGTGTCTCCGCGGCGCCCGGGGGTGTGATCCCGGGCGCCCTCCCCGTCATGCGTGTCATCGGTGGTTCAGTCCTGGCCGGTTTCCGTCGTGGCCGTTTTCGGTCCTGGCCTGTTCAGTCCTTGTCGGCCGCCGCGGTGCCGGCGGTCAGCTCCGCGATCAGGTCTTCCTCGGTGGCACCACGGCGCCAGTAGCCGGTGAACTTGACGGCCCTGCGGTCGATGCCGCGCTCGCGGACGAGATGCCTGCGCACCGCCTTGACGGTGCCCGCCTCCCCGGCGATCCAGGCGTACGGCGTGCCCTCGGGCAGTTCGGCGGCGCGCAGCGCGTCGAGCACCGGCTGACGGGACGCGGCGGTCGCCTCGTCCCGGACGAGCCAGGTGATGTCGGCGTCGGCGAAGGTCGGCAGGCTCTGCCGGTCGTCCTCGTGGGCGACCTCGATCCAGACCTTGGCATGGGTGCCGGGGGAGAGCCAGGACAGGATGCCGGCGATGGCGGGCAGTGCCGTCTCGTCGCCGGTCAGCAGGATCCAGTCGGTGCCCGTCGGCGGACGGAAGTCGACTCCGCCGTTGTCCTCGACGGCGGGGGCCAGAACCGTCAGCAGGTCGCCCGGTCGGGCGCGGGCGGCCCAGCGGCCGGCCGGGCCGGCCGTCGCGGAGTGGGTGGCGCTGTCCGCGCCGTGCAGCGCGAAGTCGACGTCGAACTCCCGCGGTTCATGGCGCTGTTCGCGGATCGTGTAGGAGCGCATCACGGCGCGCTCGGCAGGGTCCTGCGCCCGCCAGGTGGTGTACCAGCCGTCGCTGGTGTCCTCGAAGACCGGCCGGTCCTGGTGGGGCTGCGGGAGGAAGAGCTTGAAGCGCTGGTCACGACCGCCGGATGCCAGCTCGGCCAGGCGTTCGCCGCCGAAGGTGATCCGGACCATGGAAGGGCCCAGCCGCCGGGTGCGGACGACATGCACATCGAAGAAGCGGAAGGGCGTGGTGGCGGGTGCGGCGGTCGTGGTCATGCGGAGGAACCTCCCGGAAGGTGCTGCGGTTTCTCGGTGACAGGACTGGGCGTTGGCGGTGCGGCGGTGCGGCAGTGGTGCGGTGGTGCGTGAGGAGCGGCGGGGCGCCGGGCGGTGCGGTGACGGCGGTGGTGGATCGTCGGGCCTGCCGACCGCGGCCGGCGATCCACCACCGCCCTGCGTCAGTTGACCTTCTTGGCGCCTTCGATCGCCTTGGCCAGCGACTCGATGAGCGGTGCGGCACCCGCGTAGGAGAAGCGCGGCTCGCTCGACCACGGGGTGATCTGGCCGGCCTTGACCGCGGGCAGCTTGGCCCAGGAGGGCTTGGCCGCCAGGTCCTTGGGCTGGAGGGTGGCGGTGCGGTTGTCGAGCAACAGCACATCGGCCTTGTACTTGTCGGCGTTCTCCCAGCTCAGGCTCTCGAAGTAGCCGCCCTTGTCCAGGTGGTCGGGGACGATCAGGTCGACGCCGAGGGACTTGTAGTACATGAGGTCGGCGTTGATGCCCGGGTTGGAGGCGTAGAAGAGGTCGGGGCTGCCGGAGCAGGCGAGCACCTTGACCGGGTGGGACTTCGCGGCCTTGCGCAGCGACGCGGCGGCCTTTTCGAAACGGGCCTTGGCGTCGGTGACCTTCTTGGCCTTGAGGTCGGCGCCGAGCGACTGCGCCAGCTCGGCGTAGCGCTCGATGATCTTGACGAGGGGGGTCCGGGAGGAGGTGATCGCGACGCTCTTCGCGAGCTGCGTGATCTTGTCCTTGCTGTCCGCGGGGACGAACCAGAGGGCACCAGGCTCGTACATGTTGGTGATCAGCAGATCGGGGCTGAGGCTCGCGTACTTCTCGACGTTGAACTGGTTGTAGGCGTTGCCGATGATGGTGACCTTGTCGACGTCCAGGTCACCCGCCTGCGGGTCGGCCTTGCCGTTCTTCAGCTTGGTCGGGCCGAAGACGCCGACGATCTGCTCGTCGATGCCGAAGTCGTGCAGGGCGGCCGCGGTGCCGGTGAAGGCGACGATGCGCTGCGGGGTGCCCTTGAGGGAGACCTTCTTCTTGCGGTCGTCGGTGAAGGACCAAGGGCCGCCCTTGGCGTCGCCCGTGGCGCCCCCCGTTCCCTTGTCACTGCCGCACGCGGCCAGCAGGGCGCCGATGCCGACGGCGCCGCCCGCGGCCAGGACACCGCGACGGGACGGAGATACGCTTCGGGGGGTGCTCATGTGGGTGCGCTTCTCTCTGGGAGGGGCCTGCGAGTTGAATGTGAGGGTAGGCTAACCTAACTCTCGTGTTGGTTGACAGCCCCCCCGAAGCATCAAAGGCCCCGGTCCAGGTGGCGCCGCAGTGTCGGCTCGTCACGCGCTCCGCGGGGCTGGTCGCCTCCGTGGCCGCCTTGGCCGCCATCGCCGTCCTCGGCATCGCCGTCGGCGCCAAACAGATACCCCTCGACCAGGTGTGGCACGGGGTGTTCGACTACTCCGGGTCCGATACCGACGTGATCATCCGCGATGTGCGCTTCCCGCGCACCCTTCTCGCGCTGATCGTCGGTGCGGCGCTCGGACTGGCCGGCACCGTCATGCAGGCGCTGACCCGAAACCCCCTCGCCGACCCCGGAGTTCTCGGCATCAACGCCGGCGCCTCCGCGGCGGTCGTCTCCGCCATCAGCTTCTTCGGCGTCACCTCGCTGTCCGGCTATGTGTGGTTCGCGTTCGCCGGCGCGGCGGTGGTCTCCGTGGCGGTCTACGTCCTCGGCGGCACCCGCAACGCCACACCCGTACGGCTCGCGCTGGCCGGTACCGCGCTGACGGCCGTCCTCGTCGGCTACATCAACGCCGTCAACCTGATGGACACCGCGGCGCTGGACAAGATGCGCTTCTGGACGGTCGGTTCGCTGGCTTCCGCCACCATGCCGACGGTCACCCACATCGCGCCGTTCCTCCTGGTGGGCGGCGTGCTCGCGCTGCTCCTCGCCCGGCCGCTGAACGCCGTCGCGCTCGGCGACGACCAGGCGCGGGCCCTCGGCGCCCGGCTGACCCGTACCCGCGTACTCGCGATGCTCGCCGTCACGCTGCTGTGCGGCGGGGCGACCGCCGCCTGCGGCCCGATCGTCTACGTCGGGCTGATGGTGCCGCATGTCGTACGCGCCATCACCGGGCCCGACATGCGCTGGATCCTGCCGTATTCGGCGGTGCTCTCGCCGGTCCTGCTGCTCGGCGCGGACATCCTCGGCCGGGTCGCGGCCCGGCCGGGCGAGTTGCAGGTCGGCATCGTCACGGCCGTCGTCGGTGGACCGGTCTTCATCTATCTCGTACGGCGTCGGAGGATGGCCCAGCTGTGAGCGCGACCATGAAGCCCGGACCTGGTGGGCAGTCCGAGACGCCCGAGACGCCCGAGACATCCGACAAGGAGGCCGACGAGGTGACGGAGGAAGGACGCGGCACGCCGGCCGGACCGGACGCGAAGCGCGGTACGCAGGCGCGGGCGCCGCGGCGGGTGATGCCGGTGCGCACCGCGGGCGGACTCTCGCTGCGGCTGGACCTCCGTGCCCTCGCCACCGGACTGCTGCTGCTGGTCGTCGCGCTGGCCGTGGCCGTCGCGCTGATCGGCTCCGGCGACTACCCGATGACACCCGGCGAGGTGCTCAGCACCCTGACCGGCGGCGGCAACCCCGGCCAGGCGTTCATCGTGCAGGACCTACGGCTGCCCCGCGTCCTGGTGGGGCTGATGGTCGGTGCCGCCTTCGGTATCTCCGGCGCCGTCTTCCAGACCGTCTCGCGCAACCCCCTGGGCAGCCCCGACGTCCTCGGCTTCGCCCAGGGATCGTCCGTCGGCGCACTCGTCGTCATCGTCTACTTCCAGGGCGGCACCCTCGCCGTCGCCGCCGGCGCGGTCGTCGGCGGTGTCTTCACCGGCCTCGCCATCTTCCTGCTGGCCTGGAAGCGCGGCATCCAGGGATACCGCTTCGTGCTCGTAGGCATCGGCGCCTCCGCCATGCTCTACGCCCTCGTGCTCTACCTCCTGACGAAGGCGAACATCTTCGAGGCGACCCGCGCCACCACCTGGATGACCGGTTCGCTCAACGGCCGGGACTGGTCCCAGGTCTGGCCGCTGGCCGCCGTCTGCGTCGTCCTCATCCCGCTGGTGCTCCTCCAGGGGCGGCCGCTGCGCATGCTGGAGATGGGCGACGACGCCGCGTACGCGCTGGGCGTCCGGGTCGACCGGGTGCGCGTCCTGACCCTGTTCGCGTCGGTTCTGCTGGTCGCCTCCGCCACCGCGGCGGCCGGCCCCATCTCGTTCGTGGCACTCACCGCGCCGCAGCTCGCCCGGCGGCTCGGCCTCCCGCGCTTCCGCAAGGGCGCCCGAAACGCCCCCATGCCCGGCCCCAACCTGCTGCCTTCCGCCCTCATGGGCGCCGTCCTGCTGGTCGCGGCGGACTGGGTCTCGCAGTGGCTCTTCGGCGCCGACCAACTGCCGGTGGGCGTGCTCACCGGCGTGCTGGGTGGCGGCTATCTGCTGTGGCTGCTGGCCACCGAGCGCAAGGCCGGGCGGGTATGAGCACGGGCACGGACGCGGCGGCGTCCGGTGCCGAGCGGGGCCGACGGCCCACGGCGAACGCGCTTCCGACGGTGAGCGCGCCTCCGGCGGCCGGTGACCTCCAGGCGGCGGACGGGCCGCGCGGCGCACGCCGGAGCACGGCACCGCGTACGCCGGACAACAGCAGCGATACGAACAACCCCAGGAGCCTTGAAGTGAGCCGTCTCACGGCCGAGAACGTCACCCTCGCCTACGACCAGCGGGTCATCGCCGAGAACCTCTCGGTCCGCATCCCCGACCACTCCTTCACGGTCATCGTCGGCCCGAACGCCTGCGGCAAGTCCACGCTGCTGCGCGCTCTCTCCCGGATGCTGAAGCCGGCCGCCGGATCGGTGCTGCTCGACGGCTCGGCGATCTCCTCGCTCCCGGCCAAGAAGGTCGCAAGGACCCTCGGGCTGCTGCCGCAGTCCTCGGTCGCACCGGACGGCATCACCGTGTCGGACCTGGTGGCGCGGGGCCGCTACCCGCACCAGGGACTGCTGCGCCAGTGGTCGGGCGAGGACGAGCGGATCGTTCAGGAGTCGCTGGCCGCGACCGGCATCGAGGGGCTGGCCGAGCGCTATGTCGACGAGCTCTCGGGCGGGCAGCGGCAGCGCGTGTGGATCGCGATGGCACTCGCCCAGCAGACGCCGCTGCTCCTGCTGGACGAGCCGACGACCTACCTGGACATCCAGCACCAGATCGAGGTCCTCGACCTGTGCGCGGATCTGCACGAGGAGCAGGGCCGCACGCTCGTCGCCGTCCTGCACGACCTCAACCACGCGGCCCGCTACGCGACGCACCTCATCGCCATGAAGGACGGCGCGGTCGTCGCCGAGGGCGCGCCGGGGGAGATCGTCACCGCGGAGCTGGTGGAGGACGTCTTCGGGCTCGGCTGCCAGATCATCGACGATCCGCAGACCGGCACGCCGCTGGTCATCCCGGCCGCCCGCACCGCCCGCAACGGAGGGAACCGTAACGGGGGCGGTCTGCCCGGTACGGAGGTGGCCAAGGCCGACGCCACGGCCGGCCGGACCGTCGCCCGCGCGGGGTCGTGAAGGCGGGCCGCCTCCGGCTCGGCCACCGGGCGGCGGCCGCCGCTACAGCAGGGTCCGCAGGCGCAGCAGGTCGCGCAGACCGGCTTCCAGCTTGACGCGGCCGGTGCCCCACGCCTTCGCGAAGTTGAGGCGCCCGTCCACCAGGGCGACCAGATCGTCCCCCGCCATGGCGAGTCGGATCTCCGCCTTGTCCGGTGGCGGGCCGGGCACGTGGGTCACGTCCTGGATGCTGCCGTTCGCCAGGCGCCCGAGGAACGTGACGTCGAGATCCGTGATGCGGCAGCTGAGCGAGCGGTCGAGCGCGGCGGCGCTGCGCACGCCGCCGTCCGCCGAGGAGAGGTTCTGGGCCAGCCGGTCGAGCGCGGCGCGGCACTGGTCGAGGGTTGCCATCGTGATCGACGATACGCCAGGTCGGGGGCGGCTCGTACGCCGTTGGCGGGGTTGCGCAAGGTAGCGTCGGGGGCATGGAAGAGCCGACGTCAGGCCCGGAGCCGGAAGGGCCCGCCGCAGCCGCGGACCCGGCCGCGGACTCGGGGTACGGGGACCGGGCGGGCAGCGCATCAGGGACAGCCGGACCCGCCGGTCCCGGCGGACCGTCCGGGAGCCCCGGACCTGCTGAGAACGCCGTGACAGCCGCGAGAGCCGTAGCAGCTGCGGACACCGTCGGCCGGGCGGATGCCGCCGGGTCCGATGGAGCCACCGAGCAGACCGACACCGCCGGGCCGACCGCGACAGGTGAGCCGGCCGACGCCGTGGGCCCCGCCGGGCCGCAGCCGATCGGGATCGCGGTCACACCGACCGGCGACGCCGCGGTCGACGCCCGGCTGCGGCGGCTCGCCGACGCCGACCACCTCCCCGCGAGCGGTCACCTCCAGGTGTACGAGGATGTGCACCGTGGGCTGCGTGACGCGCTGGCCGCCCTCGACCAGCGCCCCGGGCCGCCCGCACCTTCCTCGACGACGCACGACAACAGGAGCTGAACCACAGGTGGCAGGAGTGGCACGACGCCGACTCGACGCGGAGCTGGTGCGCCGCAAGCTGGCCCGCTCGCGCGAGCACGCGAGCCAGCTGATCGCCGCGGGGCGGGTGACCGTCGGCGGGGCGACCGCGACCAAGTCCGCCACCCAGGTCGAGACCAGCGCCGCCGTCGTCGTACGCGAGGACGAGGGCGACCCCGACTACGTCTCGCGCGGCGGCCACAAGCTCGCCGGCGCGTTCGCCGCCTTCGTCCCGCAGGGCCTGAAGATCGAGGGCCGACGGGCCCTGGACGCGGGCGCCTCGACCGGCGGCTTCACCGACGTCCTGCTGCGCGCCGGCGCCGGGCACGTCGTCGCCGTCGACGTCGGCTACGGGCAACTGGCGTGGTCGCTGCAGAGCGACGACCGGGTCACCGTCAAGGATCGTACGAATGTACGTGAGTTGACGCCGGAGCAGATCGATTCCACACCCGTCGACCTCGTCGTCGGCGATCTCTCCTTCATCCCGCTCGGGCTGGTCCTGCCCGCGCTGGTCGGCTGCGCGGCGCCCGACGCCGACCTGGTGCTGATGGTCAAGCCGCAGTTCGAGGTCGGCAAGGAACGGCTGGGCAGCGGCGGAGTGGTGCGCAGCGCGGAACTGCGGGCCGAGGCGGTGCGCGCGGTCGCGGGCCGGGCCGCCGAACTAGGACTTGGCATTCTTGGCGTAACCGCGAGCCCGTTGCCCGGTCCATCGGGGAATGTCGAGTACTTTCTGTGGCTGCGCGCCGGGGCGCCTGCACTCGACCCGGCGGATGTCGACCGTGCAGTGGCGGAGGGGCCCCGTTGACCACAACCCAGGCAGTTGAAGGCAGCGCAGCACACGAGCAGAACGGCGTGGAGCGGACCGTGTTCCTGCTCGCGCACACCGGCCGCCCCGCGGCCATCCGCAGCGCGGAACGGGTCGTCCAGGGCCTGCTGCGCAGCGGCATCGGCGTGCGGGTGCTGGCCGAGGAGGCCGCGGACCTGCCACTGCCGCCGTCCGTCGAGCGCGTCGAGACGGAGCCGTGCGCCGCCGAGGGCTGCGAACTGCTGGTGGTACTCGGCGGGGACGGCACGCTGCTGCGCGGCGCGGACTTCGCGCGGACGTCCGGGGTGCCGATGCTGGGCGTCAATCTCGGCCGGGTCGGCTTCCTCGCCGAGGCCGAACGCGACGACCTCGACAAGGTCGTCGACCGGGTCGTCACCCGCTCGTACGAGGTCGAGGAGCGGATGACGCTCGATGTCCTCGTCCGCAACAACGGCAATGTCGTGCACACCGATTGGGCGCTCAACGAGGCGTCGGTGGAGAAGGCCGCGCGGGAGCGGATGCTGGAGGTCGTCACCGAGGTCGACGGCCGCCCGGTCTCGCGCTTCGGCGGCGACGGGGTGGTCTGCGCGACGCCGACCGGCTCGACCGCGTACGCCTTCTCGGCCGGCGGCCCGGTGGTCTGGCCCGAGGTCGAGGCCCTGCTGATGGTCCCGATCAGCGCGCACGCCCTGTTCGCCAAGCCGCTGGTGACCTCGCCCCGTTCGGTACTCGCGGTGGAGGTCCAGCCCAAGACGCCGCACGGCATCCTGTGGTGCGACGGCCGGCGCAGCGTCGAACTCCCCGCCGGCGCACGGGTGGAGGTCCGCCGCGGCGCCGTCCCGGTACGCCTCGCGCGCCTGCACCATGCCTCCTTCACGGACCGCCTCGTCGCCAAGTTCGCCCTGCCGGTGGCGGGGTGGCGGGGGGCACCGCACTAGGGCGCGGGGAGCCGGAGCGGCGAGTGCCCCGGGCCGGGGCCCGGCCGTCTGCGCCGGCGGAGTGGGGGTCGGCGTCGGATCCGGTGACGGAATCCGGCCAATGAAGTGAGAGGTCGGCGCCGGCACGGGGGCCTCCGGCGGGCCCGCCGGAGCCCGCACGCACGCCTCCGCTGCGGGACGGACCCTCATCGACGCGTCCGCAGGAATCGAGCCCCAAGGATCGAGTCCTCGGGAATCGTCCCCAGGAATCGACATGTCGATGGACCTGAGGAGAGGGGCCCCCGCCACTGGATCGCGGCAAGGGAATGCCCTGGCTCCGACTCTGGCTCCGGCTCCGGCTCTGGCCCCCGAGGGCCCCGCGGCGTCGCACCTGCCGATGAGCCGGGTACGAATGCACCTTTCGTTCGGTACGCACGCAGCACGTAGGCAGCACGTACGCAGCACGTACGCAGCACGTGCGCACCACATACGCAGCTTTCGTTCAGTGCGTGAGCGCGGCCCGGCGGTCGGGTGTGGCCGTGCCGTCGGCTCCCCTTCAGGGCCGCGAGAGCCCCGCCCCAGAGGGATTCCGCCCGGTGGCGGGTGGGTTTTTCCGCGGCTTCCGGGGCAGGGGAGAGGGGGAGGCCGTCGCGGGGGGACCTCGGGACCTCGTAAGGTCGTGTCCGTGTTGGAGGAGATGCGGATCCAGTCCCTGGGCGTCATTGATGACGCCGTTGTCGAGCTGTCCCCGGGCTTCACGGCGGTGACGGGCGAGACAGGCGCGGGCAAGACCATGGTCGTCACCAGCCTCGGCCTGCTGCTCGGCGGGCGCGCCGATCCCGCCCTGGTGCGGATCGGCGCGAAATCGGCGGTCGTGGAGGGCCGGATCAGGACGGCCGAAGGCGGCCCGGCGGCCGTGCGCGCAGAGGAGGCCGGTGCGGAGCTGGACGACGGCGTGCTCCTGATCAGCCGCACGGTGTCCGCCGAGGGCCGCTCCCGTGCCCATGTGGGCGGCCGGTCGGTACCGGTCGGGCTGCTGGGGGAGTTGGCCGACGATCTTGTCGCGGTGCACGGCCAGACCGACCAGCAGGGCCTGTTGCGGCCCGCCCGTCAGCGCCAGGCCCTGGACCGCTACGCCGGGGACGCGGTCAGCGTTCCGCTCGCTGCCTACGTCACCGCCCACCGCCGGCTGCGCGCCGTCGCCGGCGAGCTGGACGAGCTGACGACCCTGGCCCGCGAGCGGACGCAGGAAGCCGATCTGCTGCGCTTCGGCCTGGAAGAGATCGCGTCGGTCGAGCCGCTCCCGGGGGAGGACACCGAACTCGCCGCCGAGGCCGAACGGCTCGGGCACGCCGAGGCGCTCGCCTCCGCGGCGACCGCGGCGCACGCCGCACTGGCCGGTGACCTCGAAGACCTTGAGGCCGTGGACGCCACCACCCTGGTCGCCGGGGCGCACCGCGCGCTCGACGCCGTACGCAGCCATGACCGGGAGCTGTCCGCGCTGGCCGACCGGCTCGGCGAGATCGGCATTCTGCTGTCGGACGTGGCGGGCGAGCTGGCCGGCTACGCCGACGGCCTGGACGCCGACCCGCTGCGGCTGGCCGCCGTCGAGGAGCGCCGTGCCGCGCTGACCCAGCTGACCCGCAAGTACGGGCAGGACATCGCGGCAGTGCTGGCATGGTCCGAGGAGAGCGCCGCGCGGCTCGCCGAGCTGGAGGGCGACGACGACCGGATCGGTGAGCTGACCTCCGAGCGGGACGCGCTGCGCGCCGAACTGGGCGAACTGGCCCAGGCGTTGACGGATGCCCGCACCGCGTCGGCGAAGCAGTTCGCCGACGCCGTCACCGCGGAACTCGCCGAACTCGCCATGCCGCACGCCCGGGTGAGCGTGGAGATCCGGCAGGTCGAGGTGGCGGAGGACGCCGACGGCATCGAGGTCGGCGGCCGCATCGTCGCCTACGGCCCGGCAGGCGCCGACGAGGTCGAGCTGCTGCTGGCCCCGCACCCGGGCGCACCGCCCCGGCCCATCGCCAAGGGGGCGTCCGGCGGTGAGCTCTCCCGGGTGATGCTCGCCGTCGAGGTGGTCTTCGCCGGCTCCGACCCCGTACCGACCTACCTCTTCGACGAGGTCGACGCGGGAGTCGGCGGCAAGGCGGCCGTCGAGGTCGGCCGGCGGCTGGCCAGGCTCGCGAAGTCGGCGCAGGTCGTGGTCGTCACGCACCTTCCGCAGGTCGCGGCGTTCGCGGACCGCCAGCTCCTCGTCGAGAAGACGAATGACGGATCGGTCACCAGGAGCGGTGTCACCGTCCTGGAGGGCGAGGAGCGCGTGCGCGAACTCTCCCGGATGCTGGCCGGCCAGGAGGACTCCGAGACGGCTCGGGCCCACGCCGAGGAGCTGCTGGAAACGGCGCGTTCGGGACGCTAGAGGCGGGGACGGTCGGGTTCACGCCGGAGCGCGGGCCGAGCGGTCCGCGCCAGGTCTGCCCCCGGGCGGCGAACACCAAGATCGCGCCCTCGGGTGACGGGCGCCGAGCGCGACATGGCGTCGTGCGAGGGGAGAGACATGGCGGCGGCAGACAGCGGTGCGTGGGGCCGGATCGCGGCGCTTGCCGGGGCGGCGGGAGCCACCCGGACGGTATACGCGACGCTCAGGAGCCGGCCGCCGGGTGGCGCGGCGCGGTGGGAGCGGAAGAACTACGCGGGCCGGACGGTGCATCTGCACGCGGGCCTCGCGACGGCCCTCGGCACCGCGTTCGCCGCCGCCACGGCGCCGGGACTGCCCGCCCGGACAAGGGGCGCCGCTGCCCTGGCGGTGCTCGCCGCCGGCGGCTGCGGGGCCTACGACGACCAGGTCGGCGCGGGTGATGCCCGGCGCGGCTTCCGGGCGCACCTCTCGGCCCTGCGCGGCGGCGAGGTCACCACCGGGGCCGTGAAGCTGTTCGGGATCGGCGCGGCCGGGCTGGCCGCGGGCGCGCTGCTCAAGGAGCGCCCGGTCGACAAGGTGCTGGCGGGCGTGGTGATCGCCGGCTCGGCTCATCTGGTCAACCTGCTGGACGTCCGGCCGGGCCGGGCGGCCGGCGCCGTGGTGGCCATCGGCGCGCCGGGCCTGCTGCGCCGTGGACCGGCCGGCCCGTTGTCCGCCGTGCCCATGGGGTCCGCGGCGGCCGTCGTCGGGGACGATGTGGGGGAGCGCACCATGCTCGGGGACGCCGGGGCGCACGCCCTCGGCGCGGGCCTCGGGCTCGCCATCGCCGGCGGAAACGGGCGAAAGGGGCTTGCCGCCCACGCGGCCGGGCTGATCGTGGCCGCGGCGGCGGGCGAGCGCGTCAGCCGGGCCGCCGCCGCACTCTGACCACGGGCCGCGGGCCACCGATCCGGCCGCTGCTCCCCGGAGACACCGCCACCGCTCCCGGGAAGGCCACTGTTCCCCGGGCGCCGCCACTCCGGCCCGGACCGTGCCGCCGTTCGGGCCACCGTTTCCAGCCACCCTTCCGGCACAGTCCGGCCTCATCGGCTTGCATTCCGGCCGACGTCCGCCGCTGCCGGCGTGCTTCCCCGCTTCCCGGCGTATTTGTGCCTCTCCCGGCGCATGTCCCCCTCTTCCGGCGTGCGTCCGACTGTCCTGCGTACGCCCGAGCCGCCCCCGAACGGACATCGAGGAGGGCGGTTTGTCGCCCATGTGGGTGATCCCGTGGATGTGCGGGTGAGACTTCCCACCGGAACGGCATACAAGCGGTGCGGAATTGACGCCGCCGGGCTGGCATCCTGGGCGCGGTGCGCAGCGTCGGGCGCGCTCGCCGCGTCCTGCCCCGTTGGAGGACGTCCGTGCGTCCCGGCCCGCCTGCCGCACCGTTCGCGGCGCCCCCGGCTCCGCGCAGGACCCCGCACCACCTCGATGGCGCACGACCACGCACCAGCCGATTTCGCACGACCACGCAGCACCCCGCTGCACGCAGCAGCGTCCCGCAGTTCCCGTGCCGCCCCCGCCGGTGCGGTCCGTACCGTCCACCGACCCAGGAGCCCCGACCACGTGAGCAGCGTCCCGACCTCGTCGCACGGGCAGTCGCCGCTGCGCACGGTCCAGGTGCTGGGGCACGGCAGCGCCGGCAGCGCGGCCCACGTACGGTCCCTGGCGGAAGGGCTGGTCGCGCGCGGGGTACGGGTGACCGTATGCGCCGCACCCGAAGCCGAGCAGACGTACGACTTCACCGGCGTCGGAGCGCGGTTCACCCCCGTCGCTCCCCGCATGGACCCGGCCGGTGTGGCGGCACTGCGCAGCGCCTGCTGGGGCGCCGACCTCGTCCATGCGCACGGTCTGCGGGCCGGTCTGCGGGCCTCCATGGCCCTGCGCGGCCCCCGGGGAGCACACGTACCTCTGGTCATCACCTGGCACACAAAGGCGCACACCGCGGGCGCGCGTGCCGGGCTCGTGCATCTGATGGAACGGCGGGTGGCACGGGCAGCCGCCGTTGTCCTCGGGGTCTGCTCCGATCTCGTGGACCGGGCGCGTGAGCGGGGCGCGCGCGATGCTCGTCTCGCGCCGGTCGCCATCCCCCGCCCCCGACCGGGCGGTGCGCCGTCCGCGCCCGAGGACCAGGAGTCGAAGCGCGACAAGGAGCGGGCCGAACTGGGGGCGGTGGACCGCCCCTTGCTGCTCGCGGTCGGCCGCCTCGACCTCGGCCAGGGCCATGACCTGCTGCTCGACGCGGCGCACGCCTGGTGTGCCCGGGATCCGCAACCATTGCTCGCCATCGCGGGGGAGGGGGACCAGCGGCCCGCGCTCCAACGGCGAATCGACTCCGAGCTGCTGCCCGTCCAACTGCTGGGACGCCGCGACGACGTGCCCGAACTCCTCGCCGCCGCCGACCTGGTGGTGCTGCCCAGCCGCTGGGAAGCCCGTTCGCTGATCGCCCAGGAGGCGCTGCGGGCCGGCGTGCCGCTGGTGGCGACCGACACCGGAGGCACCCGCGAGCTGGTGGGCAGCGGAGCCGAGCTGGTCCGCTACGGCGATGCCGCCGCCCTGGCCCGTACGGTCCTCGACCTCCTCGCCGACCCCGCCCGCCGCGACGCCCTCGCCGCAGCGGGCCGGGTCCAGGCGGCCGGGTGGCCCACCGAGGACGACACGGTCGCGCAGGTACTCAGCGTCTACGACGAGCTGACGCAGCCGGTTCAGCCGGCCTAGCCGCAGCGGGCGGAGGGCATCGCGCGGCCGCCCTGCTCGTCACCCCGTGCGCTACGGCTTCTCCGTGGGCCGGTTGTCCGTGTGCCGGCGGGCGCGCAGGGCCAGGCGCAGGCCCAGGACCGTCTGCGGGTCGTCCAGGTCCGTGCCGAGGAGCTGGGCGATGCGGGCCAGACGGTCGTACAGGGTCTGCCGGTTCACATTGAGGTCACGGGCCGTCTCGGCCTTGCGGCCCGCACTCGCCAGATACGCCTCCAGCGTCGGCAGCAGCGGCTGGCGGGCGCCCCGGTCGTGGGTGAGCAGCGGGCCGATGGCGCGCTCCACGAAGTCCGTCAGGACGCCCTGCTCGCCGTGTTCGCGCATCCGCCACAGCAGCAGCTCGATGTCCAGGCGGCGCGCGTCGTACCAGTTCTGCTCCGGCAGCCCCTGTGCCGCGGCCGCCGCCTCCGCGGCATGGCGCAGTCCGGGCCCCGCTGCCGCCCAGTCGCCCGTCGTGCTCATCACGACCACGGGCCGGTGCGCGGACGGCCGGTCGACGCCCGCCCGCACGACGCCCGCGCGCAGTGCCTCGGCGATGCGGTCCGCGACGGCGTCCCGGTCCTGGCCCGCGCGCAGCGCCACCAGCACCGGGACCCGCCCCTCCACCGGCCGTACGCCGAGCAGGACGGGCACCCCGGTGGCGGCGAGTTCCTCGCGCAAGGTCTGCGCGAGGAGTGCCCAACTGCCGGGAGTGGGCAGCCCGGCGGGCAACCGCATGACCACCGGGAGCACGGGCGCTTCCGGCCCCGGGCGGAAGCCCAGCAGGCGCGCCTGGCCCGGTGCCTCGGCCGCGGAGATCCGGCCCTCCGCCAGGTCGGCGAGGAAGTCGCCGCGGCCCCGGGCGGCGAGTACCTCCTCCTGGCGGGACTGCAGCATGACGACCGCCAGCAGGTCGGCGGCGCGTTCGGCGGCGATCCGGTGGACCGGCGCCACCGGGGTGTTGACGGGCAGCAGGACCAGGCGGGCGCGTACGGCGTCGGGGCCGTGGCCGCCGCCGGGGACGTCGATGCGGACGCCGGTGTCGCGCAGCCCCTCCCAGGCCAACAGGGGGTCGGCGTCCGCGGGGCCGCCGTCGTCGTCGCCGTCGGGCCCCGCGGCGTACAGCGGACTGCCGTCGGGGGCCTCCAGGCACAGCGGATTGCCGGTGAAGACGGCCAGCAGGCGGAGTACCTCGGGGGCGCCGCCGCCGCGCAGCAGGACGTCCGTACAGCGGCGCAGAATCTCGTCGGCCCGCCGCAGCAGCAGGTAGTGGCTGTTGATGATCTCGGTGTGGATCGCCTCGGTCACCGTGACGTAGGGAACCTCGCGGTGCAGCTGGATCAGCGGCAGCCCGCAGTCGCGTGCGCTGTCGACCATGGCCGAGGGCAGCGTTTCGAAACGCGAGCCCAGCTCCACGACGAGAGCGGCGATCTCGCGGTCGGCGAGCTTACGGATGAAGGCGCGCTGCTCGGAGGGCCGCGCGCCCAGCCCGAGTCCGGTGGTCAGCAGGAGCTCGCCGCCCTTGAGCAGCGAGGCGATGTGCGGCACCTCGCCGGCGTGCACCCAGCGCACCGCCCGGTCCAGACGGTCCTCACCGGCCACTACCTCCGGCAGGCCCCGACGCAGCGCGGGCAGCTCCAGTGCCCTGCGTACCGTGATCTCGGCTTCGATTTTCGCTTCCGGCCCCATGGCGTCGAACGGTACCCGCACTCCGCTATCCGGAACGTCCAGGTCCGCCCCGGCGCCGGGCGCGGCACGGCGAGCTGTGTGCGGAACGGGGGCGGAACGGGGGCGGAGGGTGCGGCGCGGGGGGCACGACACAGGGTGGGCCCCGCACCCGCCGCGTGCCGCGGGCCCCTCACCCCTCACCCCTCCCTCTCACTCCCGTCACCCCAGCTCCCTCACCCCGACTCCCGTACCACCAGCTTCGCCTCGGTGATCACCGGCGCGAGGTCCTCGTCGTCCGCCTTCTGCGGGCCCAGCCGGCGGAGCAGCAGCCGGGCCATCACCCGGCCCATCTCCTCGACGTCCTGCCGCACCGTGGTCAGCGGCGGGTCCGCCCAGGCCGCGGGCTCCAGGTCGTCGTAACCGACGATCGCCACCTCGTCCGGCACCCGTCTCCCGCGGGCCCGCAGGGTGCGCAGTGCGCCGTTCGCCATCAGATCGGAGCAGGCGAAGACGGCGTCAAGGTCCGGCGCGGAGTCCAGGAGTTCGGCCATCGCGCGCTCGCCGCCGCTCGCCGTGAACCCGCCGTCCGCGATCAGCCGCGGGTCCGGCTCGGCCGTGCCCAACGCGTCACGGTAGCCGTCGAGCCGGTCGAGGGCGGACGTCTGGTCGAGGGGGCCGGTGATGACGCCGATCCGGCGGCGGCCTCGGCCGAGGAGATGCTGAACGGCCTGGCGTGCGCCGTCGCGGTTGTCGGTGTCGACATAGAGCGGCCGGGGCGCGCGGTCGGCGCCGGACCAGCCGGGCCGGCCGCCGTAGACCGTGGGCAGTCCGGCGCTCTCGGCCATGCCGGGCAGCGGGTCGTCGCGGTGCAGCGAGAACATCAGCGCACCGTCGACATGTCCTGCCGACAGATAGCGGCCGATACGGTCGTAGTCGGCGCGGTGCTCGACGAACAGCAGCAGCAACTGCATGTCGGCGGCGGACAGTTCACGGCTGATACCGCGCAGCTGCCGACCGAAGAACGGGTCGGAGAAGACCCGGGTCTCCGGCTCCGCGATGACCACCGCGATCGCACCGGTACGGCGGGTGACCAGCGAACGTGCCGCGCTGTTCGGTACGTACCCCAGCTCGGTCACCGCCTGCCGGACCCGCTCCTGGACCGCGGCCCGTACACCCGCACCCCCGTTGACCACGCGGGACACCGTCGCCCGGGAGACCCCGGCATGCGCCGCGACCGCCTCCAGCGTCGGCCGTGGGCCGTTCGGTTCAGACACCATCCAACTCCTTTTTCCATACGGTGACTTGACGGTGCGCCGTCGAGTCGGCAGGGTTTCACCGCACGCGATATGAGAGCGCTCTCACGACGTGTACCCCCCAAGAACTCCTCACTACCCCCCACCGTGCCGAGGAGAGAATGTCATGAGCATGAGAATTAGCAGGAGAACGCGAACGAGAGCAGTGCTCTTCGCCGCGAGCACAGCACTCGTCACGACCTGCGCCCTCACCCTTCCGACGGCTTCGGCCGAGGAATCGGCCCCCCGGTCCGGGCAGTTGACCACCGATGGGCGCTCCGCCGACGACCGGACCACCCCCCGGGCCCTTCAGGAAGTCTGGCGCACCGACTTCGACGGCGCCGCCGGATCGCGTCCCTCCGCCGACGACTGGATCATCGACACCGGTACCGGCTATCCCGGAGGCCCCGCCAACTGGGGCACCGGCGAACGGCAGACCTACACCGACCGCCCCGAGAACCTCCAGCTCGACGGGGACGGCCACCTCAAGATCACCGCTTTGAAGGACGGTGGCAACTGGACCTCGGGCCGCATCGAGTCGCAGCGCACCGACTTCGCGGCCCCGGCCGGCGGCAAGCTCCGTATCGAGGCGAGCATCCGGATGCCCGATGTCTCCGGCGACGGCGCGCTGGGCTACTGGCCGGCGTTCTGGACGCTGGGCGCCGACTACCGCGGCAACTACTGGAACTGGCCCGGCATCGGTGAGTTCGACATCATGGAGAACGTCAACGGCATCAACAAGGTCTGGGGCGTGCTGCACTGCGGCGTCAACCCCGGCGGGCCGTGCAACGAGACCCAGGGCAAGGGGAACTCCCGCGACTGCCCGGACACCGCCTGCCAGGCCGGCTTCCACACCTACGCGCTGGAGCTCGACCGCACCGACAGCGCCGCGGAATCGCTGAACTGGTATGTCGACGGCCAGAAGTTCCACACCGTCAAGTCCTCGGAGATGGACGCCGCCTCCTGGGCGAACGCGACCCACCACGGCCACTTCCTCCTGCTCAACCTGGCGATGGGCGGGGCCTTCCCGGACGGCGTGGCCGGCTCGCCCACCCCCACCGACGCCACCGAGCCCGGCGGCTCGCTGCTCGTCGACCATGTCGCCGTCTCCGTCGAGCAGCCCGCGAAGGCCACTGCCGCCACCCGAAGCGACCCCGCCCGGACCGCCCGGACCGCCGATGCCGCCCAGCGCCCTGCCCCGCAAGGAGCCACCTCGTGATCTCTCGTCGCAGCCTGCTCGGTGGTCTCGCCGCCGGCGCCGCCACCGCCTCCGGAATCGCCCTGGCCGGCCGTGCCATCGGCGCCCCCGCCCCGGCCGGCCGGGCCGCAGCGGGCATGCCGCTGCACATCGTCAACAACTCCGGCGCGTACGCCAACTCCTCGGTCTGGGTCTACATCGTCGGAAACGACGGCACCCAGCAGGTGCGTGTCACACCCGAGGGTGAGCTCAAACCCGTCGCACTGGCCGACAACGGCTCGGACGGCTTCACCGACTACGCCATACCGCTCGCCACGAGCGGCACCACGACCCTCCAACTGCCCCGGATGTCCGGCCGGATCTACACCGCGCTCGGCAGCAAGCTCAAGTTCAAGGCCGTCGAGGACGGCAACGGCAAGGCGGCGCTCGCCTATCCGGCGGGCTGGGTCGCCGGCGACCCCAACTACGACGTCGTGCACGACTGCGTCGAATTCACCTACAACTCCGGTGGCATGTACTGCAACACCACCATGGTGGACATGTTCAGCGTCCCACTGGCGATCAAGCTCACCGGCGCGAAGGACCAGACCACCGGCACGCTCAAGGACGGCGCCCGCGCCAAGGTCTTCGCCGACGTCAAGGGCGCCGAGGGGTTCGATGCCCTGGTCATCGACGACAAGCGCATCATCGCCCCGGGACACGGCCTCGACAACGGCCTCTTCGGCAAGGACTACTTCGCCCCGGCCATCGACGAGGCGTGGTCCGCCTACGAGGCCAAGGACCTGTCCGTCACCACCAACGCGGGCACCTTCACCGGCCGGGTCAGCGGCGGCAAACTCGCCTTCACAGGCCCCCAAGGCCTCAAGGGCCAGGGAAGTGCCCCCACCGGTTCCATCTCCTTCGACAAGCCCTCCACCCGTGACGTGCTCTTCTGCGACGGCACGCTCGCCGCACCCAACGACGGCACGCTCGGCCCCGTCGCCGCCATCCTGGGCGCCGCCCTCAACCGCTCCACGCTCACCTCCGACGCCGCCCAGCCCGCCACCGACCCCGCCGCGTTCTACCAGGCGCAGTTGACCAACCACTACGCCAAGGCCATGCACGCCGCGACCCAGGACGGCAAGGCGTACGGCTTCGCCTTCGACGATGTCGCGGGGTTCGCCTCCTACATCGAGGACGGCGCACCGAAGGAGATCACCCTGACGCTGACCCCCTTCTGACCGGCGCGCCACCACCTCCCCGGCGGCGGGCCCGTGCGGTACCGGGCACTCCGCCGGCTCCCGAGCCCCGTGACGCGGCCGGAAATGCGGCGACGTACCCCGGTCCCCGCTTCTACGCTGAGCCGCATGTCAGGTACCGCACAAGCCCGCAAGGACCCTGACGACGGTGGGAGACCGCACACCGGGACACCTCAGGACCCGGACCGCGCGACCGTTGCCGCCGTGCAGCGCCGCACGCTCCGGGTCCTGGTGTCCGCGCAGGTGGTCGCAGGTATCGGCATGGGCTCGATGCTCTCGTCCGGTGCGCTGCTCGTCGAGCGGCTCTCCGGTTCGCAGGCCCTCGCGGGCCTCGCCAGCACCTCCGTCACCCTCGGTGCCGCGCTGCTCGGCATCCCGCTCGCGGCGCTCTCCCGCTCCCGGGGCAGGCGGGCGGGCCTCGGCGCGGGCTGGCTGATGGCCGCCGCCGGCTCGCTGACCGTGGTCATCGCCGCCCACCTCGGCTGGTTCCTCCTGGTCCTCGCCGGCACCCTGCTCATCGGATCCGGTACCGCCGCCAACCTGCAGTCCCGGTACGCCGCCGCCGACCTCGCCGAGGACGCCCACCGGGCGCGCGCCCTGTCCCTGGTGGTGTGGTCCACCACCGTCGGCAGCGTCATCGGCCCCAACCTCAGCGGACCGGGGGAGCCGGTCGCCCGGGCCCTCGGGCTGCCCGAGGAGGCGGGCACCTTCGTCTTCTCCATCGGCGCCTTCCTGGCCGGCGGGGCGCTGATCTGGTTCCTGCTGCGACCGGACCCCCTGCGCCTCGCGGCCGCGCGGGCCGGCGCACACCTCCCGGCCGGCTCCACCGAACCCGCCGCACCCTTCCGCACCCGGATCGCCGCCGCCGTGCGGCACGTCCGTACCTCGCCGCCGGCCCTGCTCGGCCTGTCCGCCGTCGTCCTCGGCCATGCCGTGATGGTGTCCGTGATGACCATGGCGCCACTGCATCTCACCCACCACGGGGCCGCGTTGAGCGCCGTCGGCTTCAGCATCAGCCTGCACATCGCCGGGATGTACGCGCTGTCGCCGCTCGTCGGATGGCTCACCGACCGGCTCGGCCGGGTCCGCGTGATCCTCGCCGGCCAGGCGGTCCAGGTCTGCGCCGCCGTCACCGGGGGCCTCGCGGGCGGCGCGCCGTGGGCCGTGGCCACCGGTCTGTTCCTGCTGGGCCTGGGCTGGTCCTGCGCCACCGTGGCCGGCTCGACGCTGCTGACGGAGTCCACCGCGGCCGCGCACCGCTCCGAGGTGCAGGGACTCACCGACACCCTGATGAATCTGGCGGGTGCCGCCGGTGGCGCGGTCGCCGGCGGCATCGTCACACTGATCGGCTTCGGCGGCCTCAACGCCGCAGTCACCGTCCTGCTCCTCCCGGTCACCGCCCTCGCCCTCGCGCCACGGGCGCGTACGCGGCGCCGAGCATGACCGGTGTTGACGGGGCCGAGCGTGCCGAGCGTGAAGGGGGCCGAGCGTGGCCGGGCGGACGTGGAGCCCACCGTCCGCCGGCCGGCCCCGCCCGCCGTCCACCGGCTACCCGCCGTACGCCCCGCTCGCCGTCAGCCGCAGCGCCGTGTCGATCAGCGGGACGTGGCTGAACGCCTGCGGGAAGTTGCCCACCTGGCGCTTGAGCTTGGGATCCCACTCCTCCGCCAGCAGACCCAGGTCGTTGCGGAGCGAGAGCAGCCGCTCGAAGAGCTTGCGGGCCTCCTCCACGCGCCCGATCATCGCCAGGTCGTCGGCGAGCCAGAACGAGCAGGCCAGGAACGCGCCCTCCTCGCCCTCCAGACCGTCCACGCCGAGGTCGTCCGCACCGGAGGTCGGGTAGCGCAGCACGAAGCCGTCCTCGGTGCCCAGCTCCCGCTGGATCGCCTCGATCGTGCCGATGACGCGCTTGTCGTCCGGGGGCAGGAAGCCCATCTGCGGGATCAGCAGCAGCGAGGCGTCCAGCTCCTGCGAGCCGTAGGACTGGGTGA
The DNA here is from genome assembly GCF_044328065.1 of Streptomyces sp. NPDC017993. Lineage (NCBI taxonomy): Bacteria > Bacillati > Actinomycetota > Actinomycetes > Kitasatosporales > Streptomycetaceae > Streptomyces > Streptomyces sp. NPDC017993. The sequence continues at coordinate 164,787 of NZ_JBIRGO010000016.1, read as the reverse complement.
AGGTGTTGCGCTCCTTGTCGTACCCCTTCTCGCAGACGTCCCGGTGGATGGTCTCGCGCAGGTCCTTCCACCGCTCCAGCGGACCGTCCACGTCCCCGGACTCGATCAGCTTGACCGTGCGGTCCACCGCGACCCAGGTCATCACCTTGGAGTGCACGAAGTGGCGGCGCGGACCGCGGACCTCCCAGATCCCCTCGTCCGGCTCGTCCCAGTGCTGCTCGACCCAGCGGATCAGCTTCAGCTGCAGCACGGAGGCGTAGTCGTTACGGGCCAGACCCGTCATGTGCGCCAGGTGCAGGGCCTCGGTGACCTCGCCGTAGACGTCCAGCTGAAGCTGGCCCGCGGCGCCGTTGCCGACCCGTACCGGCTGTGAATTCTCGTACCCGGGAAGCCAGTTGAGTTCGTTCTCGCCCAACTCCCGCTCACCGGCGATGCCGTACATGATCTGCAGGTTCTCGGGATCGCCGGCCACCGCCCGCAGCAGCCACTCGCGCCACGCCCGCGCCTCTTCGCGGTAACCGGTGCGCAGCAGCGACGACAGGGTGATCGCGGCGTCCCGCAGCCAGGTGAAGCGGTAGTCCCAGTTGCGGACACCGCCCACGCACTCGGGCAGCGAGGTCGTCGGCGCCGCCACGATCCCGCCGGTCGGCGCGTAGGTCAGCGCCTTGAGCGTGATCAGCGAGCGCACCACCGCGTCCCGGTAGGGGCCGTGATACGTGCAGTGCTCGACCCACTCGCGCCAGAAGTCCTCGGTGGCCTCCAGCGACGCCTCGGGCTCGGCCAGCGCCGGCGGCTGGTGATGCGAGGGCTGCCAGCTGATGGTGAAGGCGATCCGGTCGCCCGGCCGGACCGTAAAGTCGGAGTACGTCGTCAGGTCCTTGCCGTACGTCTCCACGGAGGTGTCCAGCCAGACCGAGTCCGGTCCTGCGACCGCGACCGTGCGGCTGTCCACCTTGTGGACCCAGGGCACGACCCAGCCGTAGGAGAACCGCATCCGCAGCGCGGAGGTCATCTGGACGCGTCCGCTGACCCCTTCCACGATGCGGATCACCTGCGGTGCGCCGTCACGGGGCGGCATGAAGTCGATGACCCGTACCGTTCCGCGCGGTGTGTCCCATTCCGACTCCAGCACGAGTGAATCGCCCCGGTAGCGGCGGCGGTCGGCCGGCGGCGGCTTGCCCTCGGGGCCGTGCGCGGGGCCCATCCGCCAGAATCCGTGCTCCTCGGTGCCCAGCAGCCCTGCGAAGACCGCCGGCGAGTCGAAGCGGGGGAGACACAGCCAGTCGACCGTGCCGTCCCGGCACACTAGAGCGGCGGTTTGCATATCGCCGATGAGTGCGTAGTCCTCGATGCGCCCGGCCACGTGCATCTCCCGTCGAACTGGAGTGACGCCCCCCACGGGACGTGTGATGTATCCGTCCTGCCCATGAAACGTCGCCGAGCGGCGGGACCGGAAATCGGGGCGGGGGTGGTGCCTTCCCGGACGGCTCGTTGGCGAGTGTCCGAGCAGGATACGACGCACACCGATGATCTGCGTGACCCCCGCGTCGAGCGGGGTGGTCCGAACGGGTGGCCTGTGTCACGTGAGAGTCCGGGTGCGTGGCCGGGAGCGACCATGCCCGGTCGCTGATAGCCTGGTACCCCGTGGACCGGTGGGACCCCATAGCTGTCACGGCAGATGTCACGGCACCCCCGAACCGCAGCGAAGGCACCCCTGAAACTCCAGGTCGGCGCCGTATCGCACCTCTCCACCTCGCGACCACGGGAGTTCCCTCTTGGCCATGCCGCCCAAATCCACGACGACCAAGCACCTCTTCGTCACCGGGGGCGTCGCCTCCTCGCTCGGCAAGGGGCTCACGGCCTCCAGCCTGGGTGCGCTCCTGAAGGCGCGCGGCCTGCGGGTCACGATGCAGAAGCTCGACCCGTACCTCAACGTCGACCCCGGAACGATGAACCCGTTCCAGCACGGTGAGGTCTTCGTCACCAACGACGGCGCCGAGACCGACCTGGACATCGGCCACTACGAGCGGTTCCTCGACGTCGACCTCGACGGCTCCGCGAACGTGACCACCGGCCAGGTCTACAACACCGTGATCGCCAAGGAGCGCCGCGGCGAGTACCTCGGTGACACCGTGCAGGTCATCCCGCACATCACCAACGAGATCAAGCACCGCATCCGGCGGATGGCGACCGACGACGTCGATGTCGTCATCACCGAGGTCGGCGGCACGGTCGGCGACATCGAGTCGCTGCCGTTCCTGGAGACCGTCCGCCAGGTCCGCCACGAGGTCGGCCGGGACAACGTCTTCGTCGTGCACATCTCGCTTCTCCCGTACATCGGCCCGTCCGGTGAGCTGAAGACCAAGCCGACCCAGCACTCCGTCGCGGCGCTGCGCAACATCGGCATCCAGCCCGACGCGATCGTGCTGCGTGCCGACCGCGAGGTCCCCACCGCCATCAAGCGCAAGATCTCGCTGATGTGCGACGTGGACGAGGCCGCCGTCATCGCCTGCCCCGACGCGCCTTCGATCTACGACATCCCCAAGGTCGTGCACGCCGAGGGCCTTGACGCCTACGTCGTGCGCAAGCTGGACCTGCCGTTCCGCGATGTGGACTGGACCCAGTGGGCCGACCTGCTGGAGCGGGTGCACAACCCCGACCACGAGGTGAAGGTCGCGCTGGTCGGCAAGTACATCGACCTCCCCGACGCCTACCTCTCGGTCACCGAGGCGCTGCGCGCCGGCGGCTTCGCGAACAAGACCCGCGTCAAGCTGAAGTGGGTCACCTCCGACGACTGCAAGACCCCGGCCGGGGCCGCCGAGCAGCTCGCGGACTGCGACGCGGTCTGCATCCCCGGTGGCTTCGGCGACCGCGGTGTGGACGGCAAGGTCGGCGCGATCACCTACGCCCGCGAGAACAAGCTCCCGCTGCTCGGCCTGTGCCTGGGCCTGCAGTGCGTGGTCATCGAGGCGGCCCGCAACCTGGCCGGCATCGAGGGCGCGAACTCCACCGAGTTCGACCCGGCGGCGGCCGACCCGGTCATCTCCACGATGGCCGAGCAGATGGACATCGTCGCCGGTGAGGGCGACATGGGTGGCACGATGCGGCTGGGTATGTACCCCGCCAAGCTCGCCGAGGGCTCGATCGTCCGCGAGGTCTACGACGACCAGCCGTACGTCGAGGAGCGCCACCGCCACCGCTACGAGGTCAACAACGCCTACCGCGGCGAGCTGGAGAAGAAGGCCGGTCTGCTGTTCTCCGGCACCTCCCCGGACAACAAGCTCGTCGAGTACGTCGAGTACCCGCGCGAGGCGCACCCCTACCTGGTCGCCACCCAGGCGCACCCGGAGCTGCGCTCCCGCCCGACCCGCCCGCACCCGCTCTTCGCGGGCCTGGTCAAGGCGGCCGTCACGCGGAAGACGGGTGCCGAGAAGTAAGGCACGGCACGACGGATACGGTTGCCGGGGTACGGCCTCATCGAGGTCCGTACCCCGGTTTCTGCGTTGAGGCTCACCAAGGAGGACGCCGCATGGCGATCAAGGACACCCCCGAGGAGTGGACGGTCACCGCGACCACGACGCCGTTCACCGGGAAGAAGACCAGCGTGCGCACCGATGAGGTGGTCATGCCGGACGGTTCCACCGTCACCCGCGACTACCAGGTGCACCCCGGCTCCGTGGCCGTCCTCGCCCTGGACGACGACGGCAAGGTACTGGTGCTGCGCCAGTACCGTCACCCGGTGCGCCAGAGGCTCTGGGAGATCCCGGCCGGACTGCTCGACGTCCCCGGCGAGAACCCGCTGCACGCAGCGCAGCGCGAGCTGTACGAGGAGGCGCACGTCAAGGCCGAGGACTGGCGGGTGCTGACCGACGTCTACACCACCCCCGGTGGCTGCGACGAGGCCGTACGGATCTTCCTCGCCCGCGATCTCTCCACGGCCGAGGGGGAGCGCTTCGAGGTCTTCGAGGAGGAGGCCGACATGGAGCTGGCGCGGGTGCCGCAGGCCGAGCTGGTCCGCGGCGTGCTCGCCGGCGATCTGCACAACAACTGCCTCGTCGTGGGCGTCCTCGCGCTCACCGCGGCCCAGGGCGGCGACGGTCTGGACGCACTGCGCCCGGCCGAGGCGCCGTGGCCGGCCCGCCCGTTCGAGAGCTGAGCCGGCCGGTCCGACGCCGACCCTCCCGCCTGCCGGTCAGATGATCTGCTGATCCGATCGAGTGACTCAACCGCCCTGCTCAGCACGGCTTGTGACGGGGTGTGAACTACCCTCGGTCGCATCCCCGTCCGCGTCCGCGGCGGGCTCGTACGCGCAGGTGGACGGGAGCGTGGCCGGTGACGGATCAGGCGGTGGGCGGGGGGCACCTCCCGCCGGAGACGGCGGGGCGGCCCGCCACGGCGGCGCGCGACCTGCCGGCGTCCCCACCCCGCCAGGACGGTGCCGCCGGCGGCCCGCCGAGCCGCCGCGGCACCCCTGCTCACACCGCCCCCGGGGCCGCCGCCGCGCCCCCGGCGTCCCGCTTCGCCGGCCGCCGCCGGGAGCTCAAGGCGCTCCGCGCCGACATCGCGCGCACCGGCCTCGACACCCTCTCCGGCCGTAAGGGAGCCCGCAGCCGCGTCCTGCTCATCGCGGGTCGCCCCGGGGCCGGCCGCACCGCCCTCGCCGAGGAACTGCTGCGCGAACTCGCGGACGGCTATCCCGACGGTGTGCTGCGGGCCGTCCTGACCGCCCCGGGCGGCGAACCGGTCGGTACCGACCGCACCGCCCGTGAGCTGCTCACCGCGCTCGGTGTCGACGCCCCGCCGGGCGCGACCGAGGACGAGCTGGCGGAGAGCCTGCGGGCCGCGCTGGCCGATCGCCGCGCGCTGCTCTTCCTGGACGACGCACCGGGTGCCGAGCAGGTCGAGGCGCTGCTCCCGGACGCCCCGGACTGCCTGGTGGTGGTGGTCTCCCAGGGGCCCCTGACCGGCATCCCCGATGTGCGCCCCTGCACCGTCGGCGGTCTGGACAGCGCGGCGTGCGTGGAGATCCTCGCCCGGTTCGCGGGGCCGACCCGGATCACCGTCGACCCGCGGATCGCGGAGGCCGTCGCGGAGGAGTGCGGGGGCCAGCCCGCCGCTCTGGTGCTGGCCGGCGGCTGGCTCGCGGACCGACCCAAGGCATCGATCTCCGACCTGCGCAACGAACTGCACGGCGTCCCGCTGCCCGAGGACCTGCCGACGGGCGCCCGCCCGCTCTACCGGGCCTTCCGGCTCACCTACGCCGCGCTGCCGCCCCCGGCCGCCCGGATACTGCGGCTGCTCACGCTGGCGCCCGGCGGTCTGATCGACGCCCACATCGCGTCCGCGCTGGCCGGCTGCTCGGTCGCCGCGGCCACAACGACGCTGCACGACTTCGCCGCCCTTGGCTTGCTGCAGCCTGCCCCCGAGGAGGGGGCCGCGGACGACGCGTCGGCCTCCTCGGCGGGGGCTCGCGGCTCCGGCGCCGTGCCGCACCCCCGCTACCAACTTCCCGGCTGCCTCTGCCCGTTGGCGCGGGAACTGCTCCAGGAGCACGAGCGGCCCGCGGACATCCAGCTCGCCCGTGCCCGGATGCTGGAGCGCACCGTCCGCCTGCTCCAGTCGTGCCGCGCCATGGGCGAACCGGCCGATTCCCCCGCGCGTCAGAAGGTCGCCGGTTTGCCGCGCTCGCTGCGCTTTCCGACCGAGGCCGACGCCGCGAACTGGCTGCGCAGCCGCCGTGCCGCCCTGCTCGACGCCGCCAGGGTCGCCGTCGCGGACGGTGAACTGGACACCCTGGACCGGCGGTTGATGGCCGCGCTGACCCGGACGCTGCTGTCCCACCTGGGTGCGCAGGCGGCCGCGCCGGACCTCTACGCGCTGCACGGGCTCGTCCTGGAAGTGGCCCAGCGGCGCAACCTGCCGCACGAGAAGGCCGCCGCACTGCTCAATCTCGCGGACCTCGACGGCCAGTGCGGACGCACGGAGGAGGCGCTCACCCGTTACCGCGGTGCGCTGGAGGCCGCCCGGTCGGTGAAGGACCCGCTGGCCACCGGCCGGGCGCTGGAGTCCCTGGGCGGTACGTACACCGAGCTGGGCGACTGGCAGCGGGCCGCCGACTGGTACGGGCGGGCGCTGGAGCTGCGGCTGGCCCGCGGGGAGAGCGCCGACGCGGCGCGGCTGCACGGCCGGATCGGCGGCGCGCACACCTACGCGGGCAGGTGGGGCGACGCGCTGAAGGAGTGGCGGGCCGCCTCCAGGACGTACCGGAGGCTCGGCGACGTGGCCGGTCAGGCGCGGGCGACCGGCGAGGTGGCACGGGTCCAGGAGTACGCGGGCCGGCCCGAGGAGGCGCTGCGGACCTGCATGGAGGCCCTCGAAATGGCCCGTGGCGCGGGTGACGGACGTCTCGAAGCGGCACTCCAGCTGCGGATTGCGGACACCCTCGAGCGGCTCGGCGACCCAGCCGCGGCACGGCTCCATAGGGCCGTGGGAGAGCGACTTCTCGAAGATCACCCACTGTGACCTACGAAATCGGTAGTGGCCATCGAAAACATTGAAGCTTTGCAAGGCTAGACAACGAGAGCTCCTTCAATAGACTGGGTGGGCCGCGTACGGCGCGGTCAGTTCCGTCATGCACCGCATGAGGGGATAATTCCTCCTGCAACCTCTCTTACAAGGACCGTGATCGACGTGAAGGTCGGCATCCCCCGCGAGGTCAAGAACAACGAGTTCCGCGTGGCCATCACGCCCGCCGGCGTGAACGAGCTGGTTCGCCACGGCCACCAGGTCTTCGTCGAGAAGGACGCCGGCCTCGGCTCGTCCATCACGAACGAGGAGTACGTCTCCGCCGGTGCCAACATCCTCGGCACCGCCGACGAGGTCTGGGGCACCGCCGACCTCCTGCTGAAGGTCAAGGAGCCGATTGCGGAGGAGTACCACCGCCTCCGCAAGGACCAGACCCTCTTCACGTACCTGCACCTCGCGGCCTCCCGCGAGTGCACGGACGCGCTGCTGGAGTCCGGCACCACCGCCATCGCCTACGAGACCGTCGAGACCGCCGGCCGCCAGCTGCCGCTGCTCGCCCCGATGTCCGAGGTCGCGGGCCGGATCGCCCCGCAGGTCGGCGCGTACCACCTCATGCGCCAGGCCGGCGGCCGCGGCGTGCTGCCCGGTGGCGTCCCCGGCGTGACCGCGGGCAAGGCCGTCATCATCGGCGGCGGCGTCTCCGGCTGGAACGCCCTGCAGATCGCCGTGGGCCTCGGCTTCCACGTCACGCTGCTCGACAAGGACATCAACAAGCTCCGCGAGGCGGACAAGATCTTCGGCACCAAGGTGCAGACGATCGTCTCCAACGCCTTCGAGCTGGAGAAGGCCGTCGTCGAGGCCGACCTGGTCGTCGGTGCCGTGCTGATCCCCGGCGCCAAGGCCCCGAAGCTGGTCACCAACGAGCTCGTCGCCAAGATGAAGCCCGGAAGTGTCCTTGTCGACATCGCGATCGACCAGGGCGGCTGCTTCGAGGACTCGCGTCCCACCACGCACGCCGAGCCGACCTTCCCGGTCCACAACTCGGTCTTCTACTGCGTCGCCAACATGCCGGGCGCGGTCCCCAACACCTCCACCCACGCGCTCACCAACGCCACGCTGCCCTACATCGTGGAGCTGGCGAACCGTGGCTGGGTCGAGGCGCTGCGCCGTGACCCGGCGCTGGCCAAGGGCCTCAACACGCATGACGGCCAGGTGGTCTACGGCCCCGTCGCCGAGGCCCACGGCATCGAGGCGGTCGAACTGCGCACGCTCCTCGGCTGAGCGTCAACCGCGAGCGTCAACGCTGCACATCCGGCCGGGCCTTGTCGACAAGGCCCGGCCGGTCGCATGTGCGAGTCCGCGCATGTCCGACACCGGCGGCCCGGCTCTCAACTCGCCGTGAACGTAACCCTTTAACCGATTCGCACACCCCCGAAACCTCGGTCTGAAGGCGCTTGCGCCCTTGACATCGAGGGGTTCGGTTGCCGACACATCGTGCCGGGTCCGGTGGATTGTGTTGCTGCGAACGCCCGACACGCCATAGAGTCGCCAACCGTCGGCATGGTGCCACGCTGACCTATCGATAAGTTTCCTGGTCACATCCAAGGAGGTAAGACGACTTGTGAATGAGTCGACATTTTCTCCCGGAGGTGGTCGACCAGGAGTCGTTGCACGGGGCCAAGGTCCCTCGGGGCTCAAGGCTGTCGGCTCCGTCGCAGTCCACACCTTCGCAGCCCACCAGAGCATGACCACGACAGCCCACCAAAGCATGGACGGCCATCACGTGAACGCCATGGCCGGCGACCGGGGCAGTGGAGATCCCGCCCGTCTCGCCGACTACGACGACCTGCCCCAGGGGCACTTCTACGATCCGGATGCGGAGTACGAGCCGGACCCGGAGTACGCGGCGACGCTCGCGCCGGACGCGGCCCGCCAGCGCCGCGAGCGCGTCGGCCCGACCGGCCGCCCGCTCCCGTACTTCCCGATCCCGGGACCGCTGTCGGATCACGGCCCCGCCAAGATCATCGCGATGTGCAACCAGAAGGGCGGGGTTGGCAAGACCACCTCGACCATCAATCTGGGCGCCGCACTCGCCGAATACGGACGACGGGTGCTGCTCGTCGACTTCGACCCGCAGGGTGCCCTGTCGGTCGGACTCGGCGTCAACCCGATGGAACTCGACCTGACGGTCTACAACCTGCTCATGGAGCGGGGCATGTCGGCCGACGAGGTCCTCCTCAAGACCGCGGTCCCCAACATGGACCTGCTGCCCAGCAATATCGACTTGTCGGCGGCAGAGGTGCAGTTGGTCAGCGAGGTCGCGCGCGAGTCGACACTGCAGCGGGCGCTCAAGCCGCTGCTCGCCGACTACGACTACATCGTCATCGACTGCCAGCCCTCGCTCGGTCTGCTCACCGTCAACGCCCTGACGGCGGCTCACAAGGTCATCGTCCCGCTGGAGTGCGAGTTCTTCGCGCTGCGTGGTGTGGCGCTGCTCACCGAGACGATCGAGAAGGTCCAGGAGCGGCTCAACCCCGAGCTGGAGCTGGACGGCATCCTGGCGACGATGTACGACTCCCGCACCGTGCACAGCCGCGAGGTGCTCGCACGCGTGGTGGAGGCCTTCGACGAGCACGTCTACCACACCGTCATCGGCCGTACGGTCCGCTTCCCCGAGACCACCGTCGCGGGCGAGCCGATCACCACGTACGCCTCCAACTCCGTGGGTGCGGCCGCTTATCGTCAGCTCGCCAGGGAGGTGCTCGCCCGGTGTCACGCCGAGTGAGTCTGCCCGGAGCCGACGAACTGTTCCGTACCACCGGGGGGATGGGGCTGCAGCCCTCGTCTCCCCGCCGCACGGCGAACGGCTCCGCGGCCAACGGCGAGATGCCTCGGGTGCCGGCGCCGGCCGGGGAGAGCGGACCGGCCACGACTGCGCCGGAGGCGCCCCCCGTCGTACGGGCCCGCCGGCCGGAGGCAGCCGCCCCGGCCGGTGACAGCGGCCCGGGGACGGCACGCACGGCTCCGGCCCCTCCGGCCGAACACAGCGGCCGTGAGACGGACGCGGACGGACCCAAGGGGCACCGGGCGCCGACGGGCCGGGCCGACGAGGACGCCGCCGCCGCGGCCGTCCAGGCCGGCGGGCAGAGCCGCCGCCGTGGTGGCGGGCGTGGCGCCAACAGGCGTCCCAGCGGCCGGGAGCGGCACGACGAGAAGATCACGGTCTATGTCTCCGCCGAGGAGCTCATGGACCTGGAGCACGCGCGCCTGGTGCTGCGCGGCGAACACGGCCTCGCCGTCGACCGCGGCCGGATCGTGCGCGAGGCGGTGGCCGTCGTCCTCGCCGACCTGGAGTCGCGCGGTGACGCGAGCATCCTGGTACGGCGGCTGCGCGGGCGCTAGGCCGGGTCCGGCCCAGGCCGGTTTCTGTACGCCGCGCACCGCCGTGCGGCGTCCCCGGCGGCGCGGGCCGGACGGGATAACCTGCCCACTCGGTGGGCGCTGTCCCCGGTGAGGCCGGGCCGAGTCCTTCCGTGACCAGCCCGTCGCCCCGGCGCGGGGACCGCAGCAGCATGGACCGCGATGCCGACGACCCACGACGACGCCCCTCCGCCACGCCCCCGCCGCACCCTCGGACGCGGCCCGGCCGCGGGCCCCGTACCGGGAGAGCCGGGGCCCCCGGCGGAGGAACCGGTAGCCGCCCGGGAACCGGCCGCAGCCACGGAAGAGGCCACCGCACCGGAGCCGGCCATCGTGCCCGGTCCGGTGGCTGCTGCCGGTCCGGCTGTGGACGAGGCGAGTGCGCCGGAGCCGCCCGCCGAGGACGGGTCCGGGGACGAGGTTGAGGCCGAGGGCCGGGCACCTGCCGCTGCTTCCGACGAGGAGCCCGATCCGCCCGGCGCCGCAGCTGCTGCGGATGAGGATGCCGCCGAAGCCGAAGCCGAAGCCACCGATACCGCCGAGGCGGGCGACGGCAGGTTCACCGTCCGGCTGGACAACTTCGAGGGCCCCTTCGATCTCCTGTTGCAGTTGATCTCCAAGCACAAGATGGATGTGACCGAGGTCGCGCTGTCGAAGGTGACCGACGAGTTCATGGTGTACATCCGTGCCATGGGGCCGGACTGGGACCTGGACCAGACGACGGAGTTCCTGGTCGTCGCGGCCACGCTGCTGGATCTGAAGGCCGCCCGGCTGCTGCCCGCCGCGGAGGTGGAGGACGAGGCCGACCTCGCGCTGCTGGAGGCCCGTGATCTGCTCTTCGCCCGTCTGCTGCAGTACCGCGCGTACAAGAGGATCGCCGACATCTTCAGCGACCGGCTGGCGGACGAGTCGCGGCGCCACCCCCGTACGGTCGGGTTGGAGCCGCACCTCGCGGAGCTGCTGCCCGAGGTCGTCATCAGCATCGGGGCGGAGGGGTTCGCGAAGCTGGCGGTGAAGGCGATGCAGCCCAAGGCCCGGCCGCAGGTCTATGTCGACCACATCCACGCGCCGTTGGTGAGCGTGCGGGAGCAGGCCGAGGTGATGGTGGCGCGGTTGCGTGAGGCGGGTGAGAGCAGCTTTCAGGAGCTGATCGCGGACGCACCGGACACCCTCACGGTCGTGGCGCGCTTCCTGGCCCTGCTGGAGCTCTACCGGGAGCGGGTGGTGGTCCTGGACCAGGAGGAGGCGCTGGGGGCGCTGACGGTCCACTGGACGGGCTCCGAGGGCTCCCAACCGGTCGTCACGGACGAGTTCGACCAGGAACCGGGCGCGCGGGCCGCCGCGGCGGCGACGGCGGCGCCGCGGGAAGAGACACCTGAGCCGGGCGACGTGCATGAGCCGGACGGGCTGGATGAGCTGGACGGGCCGGACGGGCCGGAAGAGGAGGAGCGGGCGTGAGCGGTGGGCAGGAGTCCCAGGGGGCCGGCGCGGCCTATGAGGTCACGGAGAGCGGTGTGGGCGAGGTTCCTGTTCCGGAACAGGAACCCGAGGCGGCGCCGGCCGGAGCGCTCGGCGTCGCCGAGCTGGAGCTGAAGCCCGCCCTGGAGGCCGTGCTCATGGTCGTCGACGAGCCCGCCACCGAGGAGCATCTGGCACGGGTGCTCCAGCGGTCGCGCCGGGCGGTCGCGCTCGCCCTGCGCGAGCTGTCCGACGACTACGCCCGCCAGGGGCGGGGCTTCGACCTGCGACTGGTGGCCGGCGGCTGGCGGTTCTACTCCCGTGCCGAGTACGCGGACGCGGTGGAGAGCTTCGTCCTGGACGGGCAGCAGGCCCGGCTGACCCAGGCCGCATTGGAGACTCTGGCCGTGGTCGCGTACCGTCAGCCGGTCAGCCGTTCCCGTGTTTCCGCCGTACGCGGCGTCAACTGTGACGGTGTGATGCGCACACTCCTCCAGCGAGGTCTGGTGGAGGAGGCGGGGACGGAACCTGAAACAGGTGCGATCCTGTACAGGACGACGAACTACTTTCTGGAGCGGATGGGCCTGCGCGGCCTGGACGAGCTCCCGGAGCTCGCACCGTTCCTCCCGGAAGCGGACGCGGTCGAGGGCGACTCACCGGAAGGTATCCCGTCGTTCGACGTAGACGACAGCGGCGACTCTCAGACGGATCATTGATGCGAAGCAGCGGCAGGAACAGCGGAAACCAGAACAACGCGGGCGGCGACGACCGCCGACGCTCGGGTGCGGGGGGCCGCGACGACCAGCAGAAGCGCGCGGGCCGGCCCCGTCCCGAAGAGCGCCGCTACGACGTGGGCGGATCCGGCGGCACCGGCGGCACCGGTGGCTCCGGCGGCTCCTCGGGCCGTGGGGACGAGCGCAAGGGCGGCGCCCCCAAGAGCGGCGCCCCGAAGAGCGGCGGCAGCCGGGGCGCGGCGGCCCGCGGCGGCGCCAAGGGTGGCCCGCGTACCGGCGCCGCCGGCAAGGCGGCCCGCCCCGGCGCCAAGGGCGGCGGTCCGCAGCGCGGCCGTGGCCAGGGGCCCGCGCGCTCCCGTGAGCTAGACGCCAAGATCGAGGAGCGCAACCGCGCCCGGCACGACAAGCCGCAGGTCAAGACCCCCAAGACCTTCGGTGACGACCAGGAGGGCGAGCGACTGCAGAAGGTGCTCGCCAGGGCCGGTATGGGCTCGCGGCGGGCCTGCGAGGAGCTGATCGACCAGGCGCGCGTCGAGGTCAACGGCCAGATCGTCATGGAGCAGGGCGTCCGGGTCGACCCGGAGAAGGACGAGATCAAGGTCGACGGCCTGACGGTCGCCACCCAGTCGTACCTCTTCTTCGCGCTGAACAAGCCGGCCGGTGTCGTCTCCACGATGGAGGACCCCGACGGCCGCCAGTGCCTCGGCGACTACGTCACCAACCGCGAGACGCGGCTGTTCCACGTCGGTCGGCTGGACACCGAGACCGAGGGCATCATCCTGCTCACCAACCACGGCGAGCTGGCCCACCGTCTGACGCACCCGCGCTACGGCGTCAAGAAGACCTACCTCGCCGCGATCCAGGGACCGCTCCCGCGTGACCTGGGAAAGCAGCTCAAGGACGGCATCCAGCTGGAGGACGGCTACGCCCGCGCGGACCACTTCCGGGTCGTGGAGAACACCGGGAAGAACTACCTCGTCGAGGTCACCCTCCACGAGGGCCGCAAGCACATCGTGCGCCGGATGCTCTCGGAGGCCGGATTCCCCGTCGAGCGGCTCGTCCGTACGAGCTTCGGCCCGATCCCGCTGGGTGACCAGAAGTCGGGTTGGCTGCGCCGGATGACCAACACCGAGGTCGGCATGCTGATGCGCGAGGTCGAGCTCTAGGACCTTTTGGGCGCGGGGCCCGGCTGCCCCCGCCCGACCAGCACCCCTCGGACGTCACGGCGACGACCGAGGGGTGTTTTCTGCGTCCTGCCGCCGCCTCGTCGGGCAGGAGCTGCCGTACGGCTGTCGGTGGGCCTCGATACCCTTGATCTGTGCGTGCAGGTGCGCGCGACGCGGCACACAGACGCAGGGGAGCAGTGACGTGGCGGTAAGAGCGGTCCGCGGGGCCGTCCAGCTGGAGCGGGACGACGCGGAGCACATGCAGGAGCAGGTGGCCGAGCTGCTCACCGCCATTCTGGAGCGCAACGGCCTCGTCCCGGACGACCTGATCAGTGTGTGGTTCACCGCCACCCCCGATCTGCACAGCGACTTCCCGGCCGCCGCCGCTCGGGGCCTCGGCATCACGGACGTGCCGTTGATCTGCGCCCAGGAGCTGGACGTGGCCGGCGCCATGGAGCGCGTGGTGCGGGTGCTCGCCCATGTCGAGACCGGCCTGTCCAAGGCCGGGATCGCCCACGTCTACCTCGGCGCCGCCGGGGCGCTGCGAAAGGACATCGCGCAGTGAGGACCGCACTCGTCGTCGGCGCCGGCCTGATCGGCACCTCCGCCGCACTCGCACTGAACGCGCGAGGCGTCCAGGTCTACCTGGAGGACCACGACCACGCCCAGGCGCTGACGGCCGCGGCGCTCGGCGCAGGCACCGCCGAGCCGCCCCCCGGCCCGGTCGACCTCGCCATCGTGGCCGTGCCGCCGGCGCACGTCGCCTCCGCGCTGGCCGACACCATGCGGCGCGGCGCGGCCCGCGCGTACATCGACGTCGCCAGCGTCAAGGGCGGCCCCCGCCGCGAGCTGGAGTCCATGGGCTGCGATCTGACCGCCTACCTCGGCACGCACCCGATGGCCGGCAAGGAGCGCTCGGGGCCGCTCGCCGCCACCGCCGACCTCTTCGAGGGGCGCCCGTGGGTGCTCACCCCGACCCGTGAGGGCGACACCGAGGTGCTCAATCTCGCCCTGGAGCTGGTCGCGCTCTGCCGGGCGGTGCCCGTGGTGATGGACGCCGACGCCCACGACCGCGCCGTCGCCCTGGTCTCGCACACCCCACAGCTGCTCTCCAGCCTCGTCGCGGCCCGTCTCCGAGGCGCTGACGAGACCGCCGTGCGGCTGTGCGGTCAGGGCATCCGGGATGTGACAAGGATCGCGGCCTCCGATCCGGCCATGTGGATCGACATCCTGTCCGCCAACCCCGGCCCGGTCGCCGATGTGCTGTCCGAGGTCGCCGCCGACCTGGACGAAACCGTCCGGTCGCTGCGCGCACTGGAGTCCGCCGACGAGGACAAGCGCGGCACCGGCGCGGGCGGCATCGAGGACGTGCTGCGGCGCGGCAACGCCGGGCGGGAGCGGGTGCCGGGCAAGCACGGCGCGGCCCCGGCCGTCTACGAGATCGTCGCTGTCCACATCGGGGACCAGCCCGGTGAGCTGGCCCGGATCTTCGCGGACGCGGGCCGGGCGGGGATCAACATCGAGGACGTCCGGATCGAGCACGCCACCGGTCAGCAGGCCGGTTTCATCCAGCTCATGGTCGAGCCGCAGTCCGTACCGGCGCTGACCGCGGAGCTGCGGGAGAGGGGCTGGTCGATCCGGCAATGAGACCGTGGACGGCGCCATGCGGGTGAGCCAGTAACCTTGTCCGAGGTCTGTATGGCCCGTGGACCCCCGCCCCGTGTACAAGAAAGGTGTTCGTCACCGTGGAAACCGCCGCCCGGACCGCCCCGGCTGCAGTGATTGTCGCCATCGACGGCCCCGCTGGCACGGGCAAGTCCAGCACGTCCAAGGCCGTCGCCGCCAAGCTCGGCCTCGGCTACCTCGACACCGGTGCCCAGTACCGTGCGATCACCTGGTGGATGCTGACCAACGGCATCGACGTCAAGGACGCGGTCGCCGTGGCCGACGCCTCCGCCAAGCCTGTGATCGTCTCCGGCACCGACCCGTCCGCCCCGACCATCTCGGTCGACGGCCTGGACGCCGCGGGCCCGATCCGTACGCAGGAGGTCACCGCCGCGGTCAGCGCCGTCAGCGCCGTCCCCGAGGTGCGCAGCCGCATCACCGACCTGCAGCGCTCCATCGCCGCCGAGGCGCCGCGCGGCATCGTCGTCGAGGGCCGGGACATCGGCATCACCGTCCTGCCCGACGCCGACCTCAAGGTCTTCCTCACCGCCTCCGCCGAGGCGCGGGCGGCCCGCCGCAGCGGTGAGCTCAAGGGCAAGGAGGCCGGAGACCTGGCCGCCACCCGCGAGGCGCTGATGAAGCGGGACGCCGCCGACTCCTCCCGTAAGACCTCCCCGCTGGCGAAGGCCGACGACGCCGTCGAGGTGGACACCACCGATCTGACGCTGGAGCAGGTCATCGAGTGCGTGGTGACCCTCATCGAGGGTGCGAGCGCCGAAAAGGCGGGACGGGTCGCTCGGTGACCGAAAGCGCCAAGGCGCCGAGTCCGGCGGGCGCCGCGGTCGGCAGGCGGATCGGCATCGGCCTGATGTACGGGCTGTGGAAGCCGCGCGTACTGGGCGCCTGGCGGGTTCCCTCCGCCGGCCCGGTGATCCTCGCGGTCAACCACGCGCACGGCCTCGACGGCCCGATGCTGATGGGCACCGCGCCGCGGCCGGTGCACTTCCTGATCAAGAAAGAAGCCTTCGTCGGCCCGCTGGACCCGTTCCTGCGCGGTATCGGGCAGCTGAAGGTGGACCGCAGTACGGCCGACCGCAAGGCGATCACCGACGCGCTCGGGGTACTGGAGAACGGCGGGGTGCTGGGCATCTTCCCGGAGGGCACCCGTGGCGAGGGTGACTTCGCTTCCCTGCGTGCCGGCCTGGCGTACTTCGCGGTGCGCTCCGGCGCTCCGGTCGTCCCGGTGGCGGTGCTCGGCAGCACCGACCGCAGGAGTCGGCTGACCCCGGTCGTACCGCCGCTGCGCGGCCGTGTCGACGTCGTCTTCGGTGACGGCTTCGCGGCGGGCGACGGCAGCGGGCGGCGCACCCGCAAGGCGCTGGACGAGGCGACCGTGCGGATCCAGGAGCGGCTGACCGCCCACCTGGCAGAGGCCAGGCGCCTGACCGGGCGCTGACCGAAACTTGAGTAGTGGGCCGCGCACGAGTGGCCCACCGATGACGAAGATGAACGAGGAACGGACTTCATGAACGACCAGATCGACACCGGCGACGAGCACGGTGCGCTTGGCGATGCCGAGTACGCGGAGTTCATGGAGCTCGCCGCGCAGGAGGGCTTCGACCCCGCGGAGATCGAGGGCGACATCGCCGCGGCCGGACACGGCCCGCTGCCCGTCCTCGCCGTCATCGGCCGCCCCAATGTCGGCAAGTCGACCTTGGTGAACCGCATCATCGGCCGCCGTGAGGCGGTCGTCGAGGACAAGCCCGGCGTCACCCGTGACCGCGTCACCTACGAAGCCGACTGGAACGGCCGCCGCTTCAAGGTCGTCGACACCGGCGGCTGGGAGCAGGACGTCCTCGGCATCGACGCGTCCGTCGCGCTCCAGGCGGAGTTCGCCATCGAGGCCGCGGACGCCGTGGTCTTCGTGGTGGACTCCAAGGTCGGCGGGACCGACACCGACGAGGCCGTCGTCAAGCTGCTGCGCCGGTCCGGCAAGCCCGTCGTGCTGGTCGCCAACAAGGTCGACGGCGCCTCCGGCGAGGCGGACGCCGCGATGCTGTGGTCGCTGGGCCTCGGCGAGCCGTACCCGGTCTCCGCGCTGCACGGCCGCGGCACGGGCGACATGCTCGACGCCGCGCTGGACGCGCTCCCCGAGGCGCCCGCGCAGACCTTCGGCACGGCGCTCGGCGGTCCCCGCCGCGTCGCGCTGATCGGCCGCCCGAACGTCGGCAAGTCCTCGCTGCTGAACAAGGTCGCGGGCGAGGAGCGGGTGGTCGTCAACGAGGTCGCCGGCACCACCCGTGACCCGGTCGACGAGCTGATCCAACTCGGCGGCAAGACCTGGAAGTTCGTGGACACCGCCGGTATCCGCCGTCGGGTGCACCTCCAGGAGGGCGCCGACTACTACGCCTCGCTGCGCACCGCGGCGGCCGTGGAGAAGGCCGAGGTCGCGGTCGTCCTGATCGACGCCAGCGAGTCCATCAGCGTGCAGGACCAGCGGATCATCACGATGGCCGTGGAGGCCGGTCGTGCCCTGGTCATCGCCTACAACAAGTGGGACAACCTCGACGACGAGCGCCGCTTCTACCTGGAGCGGGAGATCGAGCGGGACCTGGTCCAGGTCCCGTGGGCGATGCGGGTGAACGTCTCCGCGCGCACCGGCCGCCACATGGAGAAGCTCGTCCCGGCGATCGAGACGGCGCTGGCCGGCTGGGAGACCCGCATTCCGACCGGACGGCTCAACGCCTTCCTCGGCGAGATCGTGGCCTCCCACCCGCACCCGATCCGCGGCGGCAAGCAGCCCCGCATCCTCTTCGGCACCCAGGCCGGCGTGAAGCCCCCGCGCTTCGTGCTCTTCGCCTCCGGCTTCCTTGAGGCCGGCTACCGGCGCTTCATCGAGCGCCGGCTGCGTGAGGAGTTCAGCTTCGAGGGGACGCCCATCCACATCTCGGTGCGTGTACGGGAGAAGCGCAGCCGGAAGAAGTAGGCACGCGTGTGCCCCCGGTCCTCGCGAGGACCGGGGGCACGATGCTGTTCGGGGCCGCCGGCCGCCGCAGAGCGTCAGTGGCCGTGCTGGCGGTGGTCCCGCGGCCCTGGCGGCAGCGCCGCGGGGACATGGCGCGGGTGGTACGGCTGCCGGCCCACGACTTCCCAGTGGCCCGAGGACGCCGCCGTACGTCCCCAGTTCCCGGTGCCGCGCAGGGTGTCCGGGACCTCCGCCTCATCCGTCCGATCCCCGGGCAGCGCCCGGAAGGAGCGTCGGTACTCGGCGTACAACGCGTCGTAGATCGGCGTGGCCGAAGCACGGTCGGCGGCATGCGTCGGCTCGTGCGACGAGCGCATGCCGGGGATCGGGTGGGGGTACTGGGCGCGGGAGGAGGGGTCGTATGAGTGCACGTATGTGCCAACGACCCTGATGCCCCGGGGATGCGGCTTTCGGGCGGAAATGGCTGATCGCGGGGGCAATCCGGCCAATTCAGGCGGATCTGCCCCCGCGATCGGTGTGCCGCTCGGATCAGGTGCCGGCCAGCGGCATCGCCGCCGCGACCAGAACGCCGTCCGCGGCCGCCTTCTCCAGTGCCTGTCGCATCAGGTCCTCACGCGGCTGGTGGCCGATGGTGCCGACGGGTGCCGCGTACATCAGCACGGTCTTGGCCTTGTTCGCCGCCGCGCGCCAGCCGTCGGAGACGGCCAGCGGCTGGTGTGCCTGCCACCACGCGGACTGGTTGTTGGCGGTGCCCGGCTGGAGGACGGCGTGCAGCTTGCCCATGGCCAGGAGTGCGGACCAGCCCGGGTTCGCCGGGGGCAGCTGGTTCATGTCCGTGACGGGGCTGAAGCCCTGCTCCATGAGCAGGGGCAGGAAGTCGTCGTCCTGGCTCGTCGAACCGGGGCGGGCGATCGGGCCGTTGGGCTCGACGACCAGCGCCGGGCGCAGTTCGCCCTCGATCAGCACCAGGCCGCAGGTGATCCCGAGGGTCGCCTGACGGTCGCCGGCGGGCGCCGGGGCGGGCGCCGGAGCGCCGGCGGCGGCGTCCTCGCCGGTGATGGAGCGCACAGCTCCCTGGAGCTGCTCCTCCGATACCGGGACGACCTGCGAGGGGATGCACGTCGCATGCGCGAACGCGAGCACCGCGGTCTCCTCGCCCACGAACAGGACGGTGCTGGTGCGCTCCTGCTCGCTGTCGCCGGGAGTGCGGCATGAGGTGCAGTCGTAGCTGCCGGGGGCGTCGCCACCGGCCAGCAGGCGGTCGGCTTCTTCGTCGCCGATCTCGGCGCGAACGTCGTCGCTGACGTCGAGCATGCGCGGCACGGGTGGCTCCTCGATCTCTGAGCGGCTGCCGGGCGGTCTCCCGGCTCGTACAGGAACAACGGGTGACCTGCGGCAGGGGTCACGCGCGGGCGGGAACAGAATCGAACCAATCGGCGCACAGCGGAATTCAGCGGAGATCCGCGGCGAAGGTGAGCCGTAACCGGTCACGCACCGCCACCCTCTGCGCAGAGCCCGACGCAGGTGGCGGCTCGCGATACACCGGACCGGGTGGGCCGGACCCGTCCGGGGCGCGGCACCGCCCCGCCGCGCCGTCGCGCTGCTTAACGTCACCGGTTATGTCTGACTACCGTTCCGCCGCGCGGCGCTTCCCGGCTCGCGCCGGCATGCTCGCCGCGGGAGCCGCCGCGCTGCTCCTGTGCCTGCCCGCGGGGGCCGTCGCGGAGCAGCCACGGGCAGGTGGGCCGCGCGGCGGCCCGGCTCCGTACGCCTGCGCCGACGACCAGTGGCCGTGGGGCTGCATCGCCGAGTGCGAGAGCGGCGGCAACTGGCGCATCAACACCGGCAACGGCTTCTACGGCGGTCTGCAGTTCTCGCAGCGCACCTGGAAGAACTTCGGTGGCCTCAGCTATGCGGCGCGGGCAGACCTCGCCACTCGCGACGAGCAGATCGAGATCGCGGAGAAGGTCCTCGCCGACCAGGGCTGGGGGGCCTGGCCCACCTGCTCCAAGCGCTACGGGCTGAGCGGCAAGACCTATGTCGTCCAGCCGGGCGATCCCCTGGACGGGGTCGAGGTCCGGGTCCGCGGCGAATGGCCGGTGCTGTACCGCGCGAACAGGGGTGGCACGGCGCCGCGGCACGCACGGCTGCGGACCGGTGCGCGGCCGGCGCACTCCGGTCACCCGAGGCGGTGACATCAAGAGGCGCCGGCGCACCTCCCCTCGGTGTGCCCACCGGCAGTGATGTCCATAGGTGGAGGGATTTCGCGGCGAAGAGGTTCCCTCACTTGTCTACCGATGCCCTAACTTTTTCGGAACAACTTGGCGAAAGCCCCCAACCCGGAACCCCGTTTCACGGTCCTACCGTTCAGCAACTGGGCGTACGACGCCGTCGGGAGGGGCGCGCGGCGTGGCCCACGGGGCGACCAGGCACCACGGAAGACCAGGGGACACGGGGGACGGATGCACATCTCATTCCTGATTCACAATGCATACGGCATCGGGGGGACGATCAGGACCACGTTCAACCTCGCCCGTACGCTCTCCGAGCGCCACGACGTGGAGATAGTGTCGGTGCTGCGGCACCGCGACGCGCCGGTGTTCTCGCTCGGACCGCGGGTGACGCTGCGTCACCTCGTCGACATCCGGGAGAGCAGCCCCACCTACGACGGCACCGACCCCGCGTACGCCCGCCCCGCCAAGGTCTTCCCGTCCGCCGAGGGCCGCTTCGGCCAGTACAGCCGGCTCACCGACCGCCGGATCGCCCAGCATCTCAGCGGGATCGAGGCGGATGTCGTGGTGGGCACCAGGCCGGGTCTCAACGTGCACATCGCCAAGCAGGCGCGCCGGGGCCCGGTCCGCATCGGCCAGGAGCACCTCACCCTCGACACCCACAGCCGGGCGCTCAAGTTGGCGCTGCGCAGCGCCTATCCGCGGCTGGACGCGGTCACCACCGTCACCGAGGCCGATGCCCGCGCCTACCGCCGTACGCTGCGGCTGCCGGGAGTCCGCGTCGAGGCGGTGCCCAACAGCGTGCCCGCGCCGGGCCTGGAGCCGGCCGACGGCAGCGGCAAGTGGGTCGTCGCGGCCGGCCGGCTCGCCCGGGTCAAGCGCTACGACATCCTCATCCGCGCCTTCGCCCGGGTCGCCGCCGAGCGGCCCGACTGGCGGCTGCGGATCTACGGCGGCGGCGCCGAGAAGGCCGCTCTGCGCGGCCTGATCGACGAACTCGGCCTGTACAACAACGTCTTCCTGATGGGGCCGGCCAACCCCCTTGAGCCCGAGTGGGCCAAGGGTTCCATCGCCGCCGTCTCCTCCAGCCTCGAATCGTTCGGGATGACGATCGTGGAGGCCATGCGCAGCGGCCTGCCGGTCGTCGCCACGGACTGCCCGCACGGCCCCGGCGAGATCATCAGCGACGGGGTGGACGGCAAGCTGGTGCCGGTCGGCGATCCCGAGGCGCTGGCGGGCTCGCTGCTGGAACTGATCAACGACGACGCCGCCCGCAAGCGGATGGGCGGCGCGGCACTCGCCGCGTCCGCCCGCTTCGATCCCGCCACGGTCGCCGAGCGCTACGAATCGCTCTTCGGCGACCTGCTGGCGCAAAGACGGGGCAGCCGCTTGAGCGGCACCCTTCATCGCACCCGAGGAGCACTGTTGAGCGGCGCTTACGCCACCAAGGACGCGGCCCGCGCCGCGCTGAGAGGGGTGCGGACGGTATGAACGCGTCGACACAGCTCCCCGCGAGCGGACACCAGGCGAAGGAGCACGCGGACATCGACCAGACATCGGCGGGGCCGGCGGCCGCGGGATCCGGTGCCACCGGACCGGCGGGGCAGGGCGGCGAGGCGGCCCGCGCCGCCACGGCAGGCGAGGACATGAGCGCGGCCCGGGTCCCCGAGGTGTTGAAGGCCGACTGCATCGCGGACTCCGCCGGCGGGCTGACCTTCGATCTGAACGCCCCTCAGGACCTCCCCACCGCGTGGAGCGCGGCGCTGGTGCTGCGGCGGCGGGGCGCCGACAAGGGCAAGGACCAGGGCAAGAACGCGAGGGACGGGACGGACGAGGAGGTGCGGCTGCCGCTCGGCCCGAACGGCTCCGGGCAGCTGCGTGCCGTGCTGCCCAGCACCGTCGCGCTCGCCGAGGGACGCTGGAACGCCTACGCCGACCTCGGCGACGGTCAGGACCCCCGGCGCCTGCTGCCGGGTGTCAACGACCTGCGGTCGCTGGTGGACCGCCGGCCGCTGACGGGCATTGGCCGGCTCGGCGTGCGCATCCCGTACGCGACCAAGCTCGGCAACCTCGCGCTGCGCAGCTGGCTGCGCGGGCCGCACGCCGAGGCCGGCGACATCCTGGTGGCGCCCGACGGCCTGACGGTCTCCGGCCGGCTGTACGGCGCGGTCCCGGCCGACGGCGCCCGGGCCGAGGCGCGCGCCCGGCAGTCCGCCCCGGCGGACGGCAGGTCCGGTTCCGGCAGCCCCGTCGTCGTCACGGCCCCGCTGACCGTCGACGGCGCGCACTTCACCTTCACGCTGCCGTTGGAGGAACTGGCCGGGAGCTGGAAGCGCGGCAGCGAGCCATGGGATCTGTGGCTGCGCCCCGCCGAGGGCGCCCGGGCGGTGCGCATCGCCCGGCTCCTGGACGACGTCGCGGACAAGAAGCAGGTCTTCAGCTACCCGGCGCTCGCGGTGCAGGCACCGGCGGGGCAGGTCAGGGTCGGCCCGTACTACACGCTCGACAACGACCTGGCGATAAGGGTCGCAGGACCGGCCGACGAGGAGTAGCCGGACGCGATGCGACGACGGCGGTGCGGGCTCGCACCGCCCTTCGTGCTGCCCGTACGCCCCGCGTAGGTCGAAGCGGGGCCGTGCGGCCGCCGGGCGCCGCGCACGCGGACAGTACCTGTCCGCGAACGCTGCGAGACTTGGCGCATGTTGGACACCTCGGCACGGCTGCTTCGCCTGCTCTCCCTCCTGCAGGCTCATCGGGACTGGTCCGGCGCGGATCTCGCCGACCGCCTCGGCGTCACCCCGCGCACCGTCCGGCGCGACATCGACCGGCTGCGCGAGCTGGGCTACCCCGTGCACTCCACGTCCGGCACCGCAGGCGGCTACCAGCTCGGCGCCGGTGCCGAGCTGCCGCCGCTGCTGCTCGACGACGAGGAGGCGGTGGCCGTCGCGGTAGGGCTGCGCAGCGCCGCGGAGGGCAGCGTCGAGGGCATCGAGGAGACCTCGGTGCGCGCGCTGGCGAAGCTGGAGCAGGTGCTGCCGCACCGCCTTCGACGCCGGGTCGGCGCGCTGAACGCCTTCACCGTCCCGATGCCCGGCCGGGCCGGCGGCCCGCGGGTGGATGCCGCCACCCTGACCGAACTCGCGCACGCCTGCCGGGACTGCCAACGGCTGCGCTTCGACTACGTCGCCCACGACGGAACGGTCACCCGCCGCATCGTCGAACCGCACAGGCTGGTTTCCACCCAGCGCCGCTGGTACCTCGTCGCCTGGGACGTCGACCGCGCCGACTGGCGCACCTACCGCGCCGACCGCATCACCCCGACCCCGCCGCACGGCCCGCGGTTCACGCCCCGTCCCCCGCCCGCGGAGGATCTCGCGGCGTACGTCTCGGCGGGCGTCTCCACCCATGCCTACGCGGAGCGGGCGACGGTCCTGCTGCACGTGCCGGTGGAGCGGGCCGCGACGCGCATCGGCCCGTCGGCGGGGGTCCTGGAGGCGGTCGATGAGCACAGCTGTCTGCTGCGCACCGGGGCGCAGAGCCTCGACGTGATGGTGATCCACCTCGTGATGACCGGATTCGACTTCGAGGTCCGTGAGCCGCCGGAACTGCTCGACCGCATACGGGAGGTCAGGGACCGGTTGTCCCGGGCGCTGGGATAGCGGCGGGCCGCTTGCGCATACCCGGGTGGTGCAGGTCGAAGGCCGGCGACTCGGAGCGGATCTTGGGGAGGGTGGTGAAGTTGTGCCGCGGCGGCGGCGAGGAGGTCGCCCACTCCAGGGAGCGGCCGTACCCCCAGGGGTCGTCCAGCGTCGTCCTGGTCCCGTACTGCGTGGTCTTCCAGACGTTGTAGAGGAACGGCAGCGTGGAGGCGCCGAGCAGGAACGAGCCGATGGTGGAGAGGGTGTTCAGGGCGGTGAAGCCGTCGGCGCTCAGGTAGTCGGCGTAGCGGCGCGGCATGCCTTCCACCCCCAGCCAGTGCTGGACGAGGAAGGTGGTGTGGAAGCCGACGAACAGCGTCCAGAAGTGGATCTTGCCGAGCCGCTCGTCGAGCATCTTGCCGGTGAACTTCGGCCACCAGAAGTAGAAGCCCGCGAAGGTCGCGAAGACCACCGTCCCGAAGACGACGTAGTGGAAGTGGCCGACGACGAAGTACGAGTCGGTGACGTGGAAGTCCAGCGGCGGCGAGGCCAGGATGACGCCGGTGAGCCCCCCGAACAGGAAACTCACCAGGAAGCCGATCGCCCACAGCATCGGGGTCTCGAAGGACAGCGAGCCGCGCCACATGGTGCCGATCCAGTTGAAGAACTTCACCCCGGTCGGTGCCGCGATCAGGAACGACAGCAGGGAGAAGAACGGCAGGAGCACCGCGCCGGTCACGAACATGTGGTGCGCCCAGACCACCACCGACAGACCGGTGATGGCCATCGTCGCACCGATCAGCATGATGTAACCGAAGATCGGCTTGCGGGAGAAGACCGGGATGATCTCCGTGATGATGCCGAAGAACGGCAGCGCGATGATGTAGACCTCGGGATGGCCGAAGAACCAGAACAGGTGCTGCCACAGCAGCGCACCGCCCCACTGGGGCTCGAACACCACCGCCCCGAGGCGCCGGTCCGCCTCCATCACCAGCAGCGCGGCCGCGAGCACCGGGAACGCCAGCAGCACCAGGATCGACGTGAACAGCACGTTCCAGGTGAAGACCGGCATCCGGAACATCGTCATCCCCGGCGCCCGCATCCCGATGATCGTGGTGATGAAGTTGACCGCGCCGAGGATGGTGCCGAAACCGGCCAGCGCCAGGCCCATGATCCACATATCGGCACCGAGGCCCGGGGTGTGCGTGGGGGAGTTGAGCGGCGCGTACGCCGTCCATCCGTAGCCCGGTCCGCCGTCCGGCGTCAGGAAGCTGCCCACCACGATCAGCGCGCCGAAGAGGTAGAGCCAGTACGAGAGCATGTTCAGCCGGGGGAAGGCGACGTCGGGGGAGCCGATCTGCAAGGGCATGATCTCGTTCGCGAAGCCGGCGAACGCCGGGGTGGCGAAGAGCAGCAGCATGATCGTGCCGTGCATCGTGAGCGCCTGGTTGAACTGCTCGTTGCTCACGAGCTGGAGGCCGGGGCGGGCCAGTTCGGCGCGCATCACCAGCGCCAGCAGGCCGCCGAACAGGAAGAAGCCGAAGGACGTGATCAGGTAGAGGTGCCCGATCTTCTTATGGTCGGTCGTGGTCAGCCAGTCGACCAGGATCGATCCCCGGCTCCGTTCCCTGGTCGGCCGGATGCTCGCTCGGGCGGTGTCCGTACCCATCCGCCGCACCTCGTTCCTCAAGGGTGTACTGGGGCCGGGGCCATGATGCTCGGGTCGGGGGTGGAGTGCGAGGGGGCGCTCCGGCCGTGCCCCGGTGGGATCTGACGCGCCGTTGACCCGGTGGGCGGCGGGCGCGGCGCGGGGCGGGCGGGGCCGCGGCGGGGGCGTTCGGGGCGGCAGGCCGGTGGCGGCCGTGGGCGATGTGCGGGAAATGTGTGTGGAGTGTGTCTCGTAGGCCAATTGCCCGTTGGCCGATAAAGCGCTTCGGGTAAGGGAAATGCGCACCGGCCGGTGGATTGTTTTCCCAACTCTGTCCGGCGTTGTCCGAGCCGACTGCACACCGCTTCGCATTTGATCAAGGAGGAATTCAGGCCGCTTTGTTTTCCACCCGGTTGCGGCATCACACGGCACGTATGGGTGACGGGAGTTCCCGCAAACGCAGGAGCCTTAGCTGTGACACAAGTGTGACCAATGACGGACCCGGAAGGCACCGGCGTGTGCGACGGAAGGGCCTTCCGTGCGTCGGTAGCGGCGCCTAACGTGGCAGTCATGGCACCCGAACCGAACCTTCCGAACGAACCCCAGGACGACACCGAGGCCTATATCGGCCTCGCTCAGCAGGACGCCGAGGAGCGTGCCCGCGCGCGCGGCTGGACCACCGTCCGTTCGCTGCCGCCCGGCGCGATCATCACCATGGAATACCTCGTCGGCCGGCTCAACTTCGAGGTGAAGGACGGCGTCGTGCACCGCACCTGGCAGGGCTGACCGCCCCGCGTACGACGAAGGCCCCGGCGGCTCCCTCTGGAGCGGCCGGGGCCTTCGGTGCGGGGTAGCGGGTGTGCGTACCGACCCCGCGGTCGGAGGGCGGTCAGCCGGTCCCGTTGCGGCCGCGCCCGGACGTCGGGCTCAGCGGGGTGCTGCGCGGGACGCGGTCCGCGTGCGGTGGCCGGCGGCTGCCCGCGGGGGTGACCGGTGAGCGCTCCGAGCGGGAGGTGTGCGGCCGTGCCGGGTGGTGCGGCCAGCCGTCCGGCGCGCGGGTGGCCGCACCGCGGCTGCCCGTACCGACGCCGACGGCTTCGCGTACCAGCACCTCGCCGTCCGCGCCGACGCGCTGCCGTGAGATGCCGGGGGCCAGTGCGCCGACCGGCAGCGGGCCGCGCAGTGAGTCGGGGCGCAGTCGCAGCCACAGGCGCAGCAGGACGCCCATGATGCGGTCCTCGACCCAGGTCAGACCGGGCTCCAGCCACGGCAGCGCCAGCAGCACCAGCAGTCCGGCGGCCCAGCCGAGCAGTACGTCACTGACCCAGTGGGTGCCGAGGTAGACGGTGGTCATGCCGACGCCCAGGGCGCCCAGTGCCGCGATCACCGACAGGGTGCGGCGGCGCAGCGGGGTGGTCGCCAAGTAGGCCAGCACACCCCAGGTGACCACGGCGTTCGCGGTGTGACCCGAGGGAAATATATCGCCGCCGAGCCACATCTCGTTCGAGCCGACCGTGGTCGCGTAGTGCGGGCCGAGCCGGCTCATGCCGAGCTTGGCGGCGCCCACGGTCACGTTCAGCAGGAGCAGCGAGGCGCCCAGCACCAGCAGCGGGTGGAGGTTGCGCTGGCGCCAGCACCGCCAGCCCAGCCAGGCGGCCACCGCCACAGCGGTCGGCCCGCGCTGCCCCAGGACAACGAAGTAGTCGAGGAAGGCATGGATCTCAGGCCATTGCTTGTACGGCTTGAAGAACATGACTTGCCAGTCGAATGTGACCAGCCATGAAGTGGCCAGCACTCCGACCACGATCGCGATGTACACCGCCAGCGTGCCTCCGAACAGCCACAGGCGGGTCCGGGTCATGCGTGGTAGGGGTCGGGCGCGATCGGTCGGGCGCTCCTCCATCTGGTCGAGCTTGTCATCGGTACGCACTCAATCGACGTTACCGCGTGTGATGTAGCTGCTTGGTCAAACTGTGAGCTTTGTAATGACGATGTGATGTGGAATGGGTCTCAAACAGGGCTTGGACGCGGGGATTTGGAAGTGAATTCGAAGCGATTCAGATTCCCCTCGCGGCATCCGCGTGTCGCCGGCGTGAGCGCCTTATCTGCTTTTCCTCGCGGAGTTTATCCCCGATTCGCCCGGGCGTCGCGGGATGTTTCCCGTGGCGTCCTTACGGAGGGGTGTCTTCCGGTCACGGTGGGCCCGAGCCGTTCAGCCAGAACGCGCCGTACAGCGCCGAGCCCACCGCGACCACCCCGATGACCAGGCACGATCGTGCCGGGCGCAGGCGGGCGAGCCCCACCGCGAGGGGCAGCAGCAGGGGGTAGGCCGGCAGCATCAGCCGCGGCTTGGAACCGAAGTACCCCTTGGCGGTCAGCGCCAGCAGCAGCACCGCGCCGCCATAGACCAGCAGCGGCAGCGGCTGGCCCTGCCGCACCCCGCGGACGTACAGCCAGATGATCAGCGCGACACCGATGAGCAGGCCCAGCCCGGCCGCGAAGGCGGGCCCCGACAGCAGGTCCCCGAGGAAACGGCCGAACGCGATGCCTCCGTCGAAGCCGTTGCCCCAGCCGCCCTGGACGTCCAGATAGCCGGTGAGGCTGCCCTGCCGGGCCCCGACCCACAGGAAGTAGCCGCACCAGCCGAGCGGGGCGAGCAGCACGCCCAGCAGCATTCCCCGGTGCCGGCCGCCGAGAGCCGCGCGCAGTCCCACGCCGCCGGCCCGCTCGTTCCACACCGTCACGGCCGCGGTGACCCACACCGCCGCCACAACCGCGGCACCCACCGGCCGGGTCAGCCCGGCCAGCGAGGCGAGCACCCCCGCCCAGACCCAGCGCCGGGTCAGTACGCAGTACACGCCCCAGGCCGCGAGGGCGGTGAACAGCGACTCCGAGTAGGCCATCGACTGCACGATGCCCACCGGCAGGGCGGCCCACAGTGCCGCCAGTGCCACCCCCGCACGCTGCCCGTGCAGCCGCTCTCCGGTCGCGTACAGCGCCCAGGCCGCCGCCAGCGACGCCGTCCAGGTCACGATCAGCCCGGCGTCGGCGGCGGACAGCGGCAGAAGGGCGGACAGGGCCCGCTCCAGCCAGGGCAGCAGCGGGAAGAACGCCAGGTTCGAATGCACATCGCCGTTGGCCAGCTGCACGCTGTAGCCGTAGCCCTGCTCGGCGACGCGGGTGTACCAGAGTGCGTCCCAGCGGGCGGTGAGCAGCGTGTGCCAGCTCTTGCCGTTCGCCGCCGACCACACCGCGAGCACGACCAGGCCCAGCAGCCGGATCGCCGCGTACGCCGTGAGGGCGGGCGCGGCCCGGCGCAGGGCGTCCCGCACAGCGGGGCCGCACACGGTCCGGCCGGGGGCGGCGGTCGAGGCAAGATCGTTCACCCGGACGATTATCCAGGGTGGACGGAGCGCCTTTGCCTGCGGCGCCGAGGGAACTCGACGGCCTGCGATGCGCGTCTCATCGTGAGGTGAGCCACGCGGGGCCCCGGGTGATTCGCGTAGTCTGACGTATCAACTCGCCCGTGCCGCCGGTTCACCCGGGGCGTTTTCGCGCCCTGCTCCGCGGCCGCGAGAGCATGACAGGAGGTACTGCATGTCCGGGACGACCGCGTCCGGCAAGGGACGGACGGCTGGTGTTCCCCGGCTCTCAGGCGGCGGCGCGAGCCGCTGGACCGTGCTGATCGTGCTCTGTGTCAGCCTGCTCTTCGTCGCGCTGGACACCACGATCCTGTACGTGGCGGTGCCCTCGGTGACCGAGGACCTGCGGCCGGGCCCGGTGGAACTCCTCTGGATCGTCGATGTCTACCCGTTGATAGCGGCGTCGCTGCTGATCCTCTTCGGCACGCTCGGCGACCGGGTGGGACGCCGGCGGATCCTCCTCCTCGGCTACGGCCTCTTCGGCGTCGCCTCCGCCGCCGCGGCGCTCGCGCCGAACCCGCAGACGCTGATGGTGGCGCGTGCCCTGCTCGGCATCGGCGGCGCGATGATCATGCCCGCGACGCTGTCGATCCTGCGCCAGGTCTTCCCCGACCGGCGCGAGCGCGCGGTCGCCATCGGCGTCTGGAGCGCGGTGGCGGCGGTCGGCGCCGCTGTCGGCCCGGTTCTGGGCGGCTTCCTCGTCGAGAACTTCTGGTGGGGTTCGGTCTTCCTCATCAACATCCCGATGATGGCCGTGATGCTGCTGATAGGCCGCTGGCTGCTGCCGGAGTCGCGAGGTGAGCGCAACGGGCCCTGGGACGTGATCGGCGCCATCATCGCGGCGCTCGGCGTGCTGGGCATCGTTCTCGGGGTCAAGCGCATCGGCAGCGGCGAGGCCGTGCTCGGCCTCACCACCCTCGCTCCCATCGTCCTCGGCACCCTGCTGCTGGTCCTCTTCGTCCACCGCCAGCGACGGCGCGTACACCCGCTGATCGATATGCGACTGTTCGCCCGCCCCGCGTTCGGCACCTCCGTCGGCTGCATCGTGCTGGCCATGCTGGCCCTGGTGGGCCTCCAGCTGATCGCCGTCCAGTACCTCCAGCTCGTTCTCGGACTGAGCCCGCTGGAGACCGGCCTGCGGATGCTGCCCCTGGTCTTCGCCGCCATGGCGGCCGGGCTGACCGGCTCGCGGATGTTGCAGGCCGTCGGGCCGCGCGCCATGGTCTCGCTCGGCTTCGTCCTCACCGCCGTCGCGGTGCTCTGCCTGACCGCGATGAGCGACCAGGACCGCGTCTGGCTGCTCTCCCTCGGCTTCGTGCTGCTGGGCTTCGGCTTCCAGTCCACCCTGTTCGGGGCGTACGAGTCGATGCTCAGCGAGGCCCCCGCGGAACAGTCCGGCGGTGCCGCCGCCATCGGGGAGACCTCCTACCAGCTCGGTGCGGGCATCGGCGTCGCACTGCTCGGCAGCGTCATGAACGCCGCCTACGCCCCGGGCCTGTCCCATGTCGACGGTGTCCCCCGGGGAGCCTCCGGCGCGGCGTCGCACTCGCTGGGCGAGGCGTACAAGGTCGCCTCGGGACTGGGGGATTCGGCCAAGGCCGCGCTGCGCGATGCCGCTCGGGAGTCCTTCGTCCACGGCCTGCATGTCACGCTCGTCGCCAGTGCGGTGCTGCTGCTCGTGGGGGCGGCGATCGCGCTGCGGCTGCCGCGCCGGGCCGCGGACTCCGCGGAGCGGGCCGAGGGCGACAACGCCACGGGCGTCAGCCTCGACAGCGAACCGGCTCCGGCGAACACCAGCCGCTGACGGGTGCCGCGTGCCGCGCACAGGGCACGAACCGTATGTCCCCTCTGCCTGGTTTGTGGGTATCTCTAGGGCGTTCGTCCCGACGGTGCCTGCTGCGGCCCCGGGTCGGGGGCTCGCCACGCTTCGGCGCCCCTTGCCCGCCGGGCCGGGGTGGCCGTACCGTCGGAACCGCAATAACTACCAGTGCTAGTTTTTCGCGCGCTGAACCCGCCGGAGGCCCGCCATGTCCGCCAAGTCGTCCTCGCTGCCGCCGTTCGATCCCCGTGACCCCCTGGGCATCGACGACCTGCTCACCGACGAGGACCGCGCCGTCCGCGGCACCGTCCGCCAGTGGGCCGCCGACCGCGTCCTGCCGGACATCGCCGACTGGTACGAGCGCGGCGAACTGCCCGGCATCCGCGAACTCGCCCGCGAGCTGGGCTCCCTCGGCGCGCTCGGCATGTCCCTGACCGGCTACGGCTGTGCGGGCGCCTCCGCCGTCCAGTACGGACTGGCCTGCCTGGAGCTGGAGGCCGCCGACTCCGGCATCCGCTCGCTGGTCTCCGTCCAGGGCTCGCTCGCCATGTACGCCATCCACCGCTTCGGCTCCGAGGAGCAGAAGCAGCAGTGGCTGCCGCGAATGGCTTCCGGCGAGGTCATCGGCTGCTTCGGCCTGACCGAGCCGGACCATGGCTCCGACCCGGCCGGGATGCGCACCCACGCCAAGAAGGACGGCTCGGACTGGGTTCTCACCGGCCGCAAGATGTGGATCACCAATGGCTCGGTGTCCGGCGTCGCCGTCGTCTGGGCCGGCACCGACGAGGGCATCCGCGGCTTCGTCGTCCCCACCGACACCCCCGGCTTCTCCGCCCCCGAGATCAAGCACAAGTGGTCGCTGCGCGCCTCGGTGACCAGCGAGCTGGTGATGGACGAGGTGCGGCTGCCGGCCGACGCCGTGCTCCCCGACGTCACCGGCCTGCGCGGCCCCCTCAGCTGCCTGAGTCACGCCCGCTACGGCATCGTCTGGGGCTCCATGGGAGCGGCGCGCGCGAGCTTCGAGGCGGCTCTCGACTACTCCAGGACCCGGGAGCAGTTCGGCCGGCCCATCGGCGGCTTCCAGCTGACGCAGGCGAAGCTCGCCGACATGGCCGTCGAGCTGCACAAGGGGATCCTGCTCGCCCACCACCTCGGGCTGCGGATGGACGCGGGATGGCTGCGCCCCGAGCAGATCAGCTTCGGCAAGCTCAACAACGTGCGCGAGGCGATCGAGATCTGCCGCACCGCCCGGACCATCCTGGGCGCCAACGGGATCTCGCTGGAGTACCCCGTCATGCGGCACGCGACCAATCTCGAATCGGTGCTCACCTACGAAGGCACCGTGGAGATGCACCAGCTGGTGCTCGGCAAGGCGCTGACCGGCCTCGACGCCTTCCGCTGAGCGAAGGTCCGGCCCGCGCGCCGGTCCCCGTCGCCGCCGGAACGAGGCAGCACGCACCGAGCCGTCGGCGGGCGCGGAACGGCCGCCTCCGGGAGCCGGCCCCGCGCGGCTCGGCCGGCTGCCTTCTCCCGGGGCGGCCACCGAGCCGTGCTCCGGGCACGGTGTGCGTCAGCTCTGGTTGAAGAAGCCGCCGTTGCGGTGCCCGTCGGCCTCGCCGCTGACGACCTGGTAGTCGGCGGGGGTGAGCAGGAAGACGCGGGTGGCGACCCGCTCGATCGAACCGCGCAGCCCGAAGGTCAGGCCGGCGGCGAAATCCACCACGCGCTTGGCGTCGGTGGGCTCCATGGATGTCAGATTGACGATCACCGGGACGCCGGCCCGGAAGAGCTCGCCGATGCCGCGGGCGTCACCGAAGCCGTCCGGGGTGACCGTGGCGATGCGGGTGCCCTGGTCCTGGGCGGTCCGGTCGGCCACCCGGACCCGCGGGTCGGTCACCCAGGGGGTGTTGCCCGCCTCGCCGGACTCGGGTCCCTCGGCGTAGTCGTCGTCGTAGTAGCGCTCGTCATCGTTGTCGTCGACGAGGCCAAGCCAGGCACTCGCCTTGCGCACCGATCCCATGGACGCCTCCTCTCACCCGCGGTCTCTGTATTCCGCCTCTCTATCGTCGTTCATGAGACGGAGGTGGTGCCAAGTGGATAGCCGCCGCACGGGGGGTTCGTGACACATCTGGTGCAAAGAGGGTGGCGTGGCGTCAGGTCCCTTACCCCGAGAGGGAACTGACTGTATGCCCGAAGTGACTGATCGTTACGCGCCCGGCGGGGTCGACACATGGTCGGCGGAGCCCGGACCGGACCGCCGGGTAGGTTCACCCACCGGACCAGGGTCGATGGCTGTGCCTCAGGTTGACGCGCCCGCGAGGTGGCCCGGTGTTCGGGCGAGTGATTCATCGAAGGGTCGTTGACAGGGACGCGGATCCCCTTCCGGTTCTCCGGACTCTCCGCGGCTCCGCTTCTGCCGGGCTTCTCCGTGGCGCGGCGGGGTGGGGGCTGCCGGAAAGCCGGCGCCCGCTGTCGAGGAGCCACCACGGGCCGGCGCGCGGGCTGCCTTCACCGGCGGCCCCGGGAGTGCGGTCCCCGGGGGCCGCCGGTGCGCCGGGCGGTTCAACGGTCCGTCACCGGATCTCCGGCGGGCTGATCCGCGACGTGGCGATCGCCGACTTTCCGGTGCCCCACTTCTTCAGGATGCGGTCATACGTGCCGTCCTTCCTCAGCCGGTTGACCGCCGCCTGAACGGCGGGCGCCAGCGGGGTGCCCTTCTTGAACGCGAACCCGACGTCGAGGCGCTTGAACTCGTTGAGGAACCGCAGGCCCTTCTGCTGCTGCACGGCGTAGCGCAGCCCGTTGATGGTGCTCATCACCACGTCGGTGCGGCCCTGCTGCAGGGAGATCCACAGGGCACCCTGTTCGGCGTAGGTCTTGACGTCGTACGGCTTCTTGCCCGCCTTCGCGCACAGGGGCCGGTTCCGCTCCAGGGTCGCCTCGAAAGTGGTGCCCGCACCGGTGGCGACGGTCAGGCCGCACAGTTGCCGCAGCGAGGTGACCTTCTTCAGTGGGCTCTCCCCGCGGACCGCGAAGCCCTGCCCGTCATTGACGTAGGTGACGAAGTCGATGGTCTTGCGGCGGTCGTCGGTGACGCCGAAATTTCCGGTGCCCAGGTCGTATTTGCCGCTGCCCAGGGCGGGCAGGATCGCCTCGAAGCTCGCCACCTCCCGCTTGAGCCGGAGGCCGAGGACCTTGCCGACCGCGTCCGCGAAGTCCACGTCCTGACCGGCCAGGGTCTTGCCGTCGGCGAGGTAGGTCGCGCTGGGCGGGGCGCCGACGCTGGTGGCGAGGGAGAGGGTGCCCCGCTTGCGGACGTCCGCGGGCAGCAGCTTCGCGGCGGCCGGATCCTTCTTGATCTTGGAGACCACATCCGTGGTGGGCAGCTCGGCATCGGCCGCCGCCGGGCCCGCCGGCGAGCCGGCTGACGGGTCGCCCGAGCCACAGGCGGTGAGCGCCAGGGCCGCGGTGGCGACGATAGCGGCTGCGCGCAGCGCGGTGCGCCGGGGCGTGGAGGTGGTCATGGTCGTGGGTTCTCCAGATGCTTCTCGAACGGCAGCGGGCCGATCGTTTCCGGGGCGGCGGACAGGTCGAACAGCGGGCGGTAGCCCGCGGCGAGGTAGAGGCCCTTGGCCTCCGGCTGGCGCGGTCCGGTCGTCAGGTAGAGGCGGCGGTAGCCCCGTTGGGCGGCGTCCTGTTCCAGGGCTTCGAGGACGCGCCGGGCGAGACCGCGCCTGCGGTGCGCGGAGTGGGTCCAGATGCGCTTGAGTTCGGCGGTGCGTGCGTCGTAGCGGCGGTACGCGCCCCCGGCGACCGGGCTGCCGTCCTCCAGGAGCAGCAGGAACGCGCCCCGTGGCGGGGTGAATTCGGCGGCCGGGTACTCCTGGCTCAGGTCGACCG
The DNA here is from genome assembly GCF_044328065.1 of Streptomyces sp. NPDC017993. Lineage (NCBI taxonomy): Bacteria > Bacillati > Actinomycetota > Actinomycetes > Kitasatosporales > Streptomycetaceae > Streptomyces > Streptomyces sp. NPDC017993. The sequence continues at coordinate 130,175 of NZ_JBIRGO010000016.1, read as the reverse complement.
GCTTTTGGTAGCGGGTGCTGTATTCGTAGGTGAGTGCGTCCAGCAGGGGCCGGGCGAGCGGGTCGGAGACGGTGGTGTGCAGGACCGTCACCGCGGTGGTGCGTGGCGGCCCGGGTGCGGCGGTCACCGGCCCGCCTCCGCGCCGGGCGGGGGCGAGGCGGAGCCGGATGCCCGAGGGCCGGGACACTGCCGCGGCCCGTGGCCGGTGGGGTGCCGGGGGAGAGCGAGGTCGGTCATGACACCGAAGCGCATATCGCGCCCTTCTGCGAGCGTGCCGACGGAAGGAAGGAATGGCGGAGCGAAGGAGGAGCTGAGGGAGGAGGGGTCAGGAACGAGACAGGGGGCTGGTCGAACTGCGGAGCCGAGGGCGTGGTGGCGCCCGGGTCCGGGCATGCGAGGGGGGTGCGCCGCTCGGCGGCGCGAAGTGTGAAGGCGCGCGGTGGAGGAGAGAGAACCGCGAAACGGCCCGGCCTCAGTGGCGGCGGGCTTCAGGGCAGGGCGTCAGCTCAACAGGACGACGACCACACACGACCGAAGTCGATGTGGTCGCGGGTGACCAGCCGCTGCCATGAATACATGCGCCAAGTGGAACAGGCATCCGTTTGTGCGTCAACCGGACTGTGACGCACTGCTCACAGTGTGGACGGGCTTGACAGTCAGGCTTGTTGTGGCCATAACCTCAAGGGCCGGTCGTGCTGAGGGGCTCGACCCGTTCTGCCTGTGTGAAGGCGCTCCCATCCCGTGTTCGATCACTGAATCCACGGAGCCCGCACACATGCCTGTGAACGATTCCCTGGTCACCGACGCCTCTGTGCCGTCGGACCGCCGCTCCCTCGTCCCTCCTGACACCCCGTCCGACGACGACGCCCTCAAGGTCGTACCCGTACGCCGCACCGGCCAGTGGTTCGCCGCCGGAGTGGTCGTGCTGCTGCTCGTCATGGCCGGCAACTCCGTCGTCCGCAACGAGGCGTTCCAATGGGACGTCGTCGGCGAGTACTTCACCACCACCGCCGTGCTGCGCGGCCTCGGGCTCACGTTGTGGCTGACGGTCCTGGTGATGCTGCTCGGCTTCGCCCTCGGCACCCTGCTCGCGGTCTGCCGCCTGTCCTCCAACAAGATCCTGCAGGGTGTCAGTTGGGGCTATGTGTGGCTCTTCAGGTCGATGCCGATCCTGGTCCAGCTGCTGTTCTGGTTCAACATCGGCGCGCTCTATCCGCAGCTCGGCCTCGGCATCCCGTTCGGCCCGGAATTCCTCACCGTCAAGACGGTGAACCTGCTCGGTCCGGTCAGCATCGCGATCATCGGCCTCACCCTGCACGAGGCGGCCTATGCCGCCGAAGTCGTCCGTGGCGGCATCCTGTCCGTCGACAAGGGCCAGTGGGAGGCGGCCCAGTCACTGGGCCTCGGCGCCTGGCGCCGGCTGCACCGCATCGTGCTGCCGCAAGCGATGCGCGCGATCGTGCCGCCGGCCGGAAACATGCTGATCGGCACGCTCAAGGGCACCTCCATCGTCAGCGTCATCGCCGTCCAGGACCTGCTCTACTCCGTCCAGCTGGTCTACCACCGCACCTACCAGGTCATCCCGCTGCTGCTGGTCGCCACCATCTGGTACATCGTGGTCACCTCCGTGCTCAGCGTCGGCCAGCACTACATCGAGCGGCACTACGCCCGCGGAACGGCCGGTGCCCGATGAGGCCGTCCCTGGTGATTGTGGGCGCTGGGCCACGGGGCAGCGGACTGGTCGAGCGGATCGCCGCCAACGCCGCTCAGCTGTACGGCGATACGCCCCTGGACCTGCACCTCGTCGATCCGCACCCGCCCGGGGGCGGCCGGATCTGGCGCCCTGGCCAGTCCCCGCTGCTGTGGATGAACTCCACCGCCGAGGACGTCACGATGTTCACCGACGAGAGCGTGGAGCAGGAGGGGCCGGTACGTCCCGGACCCTCGCTCGCCGAGTGGGCCGCCGCGGTGCGCGCGGGCGAGCTCACCGTGGCACCGCACCTGACCGCCGCCGTCGAGGCCCTGGGGCCGCGGGACTTCGCCGGCCGCCGGCTGCAGAGCGCGTACCTCAGCTGGGTCCACGACCGGTCGGTGGCCGCGCTGCCGCCGCGGATCGCCGTCCACGAACACCGCCGCACGGCGGTACGGGTGTCCGGTCCGCGCGACGGCCGGCAGCAGGTGTGGCTGGAGGGGCGTCCCGAGCCGCTCGTCGCCGACGCCGTCGTGCTGACCCTCGGCCATCTGGAGTCCGCGCCGTCGCCCGAGCAGCGGACGCTGACCGCCTTCGCCGACCGGCATCAACTGACCTATCTGCCACCGGCGTTCACCGCCGACAGTGACCTGAGCGCACTGCGGCCCGGTGAGCCGGTGCTCGTCCGCGGCTTCGGGCTGGCGTTCGTCGACCTGATGGTGCTGCTCACCGAGGGGCGTGGCGGTACGTACACGACCGGGCCCGACGGAGAGCCGGTCTACCACCCCTCGGGGCGTGAGCCCGTCCTGCACGTGGGTTCGCGGCGCGGGGTGCCGTACCACTCCAAGATCGGCTACGAGCTGCAGGGCGAACGTCCCCCCGTACCGCGCTTCTTCGGCCCGGCGCAGGTCGACGCGCTGCCGGCCCGCGAGGAGCTCGACTTCCGGCGGGACGTCTGGCCGCTGATCGACAAGGAACTGGGTTTCGCGCATTACCACCGGTTGTTCACCGCACACCCCGAACGCACCCGGGTGGCCTGGCCGGACTTCGAGGAGAAGTACGCCGCCGCCGACCCGGGGAGCGCCGCGCTCCAGGCCCTGGTCGAGGCGTCGGTACCCGATCCCGCGGACCGTCTGGACCTGACGGCTCTCGACCACCCGCTCGCGGGTGTGACCTACCCGGACGGCGAGGCACTGCAGGACGGGCTGCGCGGCTACATCGAGGCCGATCTCGACCGCCGCCACGACCCGGCGCACAGCCCCGACCTGGCGGTCTTCCTCGCGCTGCTGTCGGTCTACGGCCAACTGGTCCGCATCGGCGACCGCGGCCCGTGGTGGCACGGCTTCTTCAGCTACCTCGCCTCCGGGCCGCCGGGGCCGCGGCTGCGGCAGCTGCTCGCCCTCTCCCGGGCGGGCGTGGTGCGGTTCCTCGGGGCGGACGCCACCGTCACCGCCGACGAGCGCCGCGGGGTGTTCCGGGCGCGGAGCGCCGCGGTGCCGGGGGAGACGGTCGAGGCCAAGGCGCTGGTGGAGGCGCGGCTGCCGGAGCCGACGGTCGAGCACACCGGGGACGCGTTGCTGCGCGGGCTGCACGCCGAGGGCGCGGCATCGACGCCCGGCGGACTGCTGGCCGTGGACGCCGCCGACGGCCGGGTCCTGGACGGGGCCGGCCGCCCGCACCCGCGCCGTTTCGCCCTCGGGCCGCACACCGACGCCCGCTCCGGCGGCGCGTTCGCCCGCCCCCGCACCAACGCGCCCGCCTTCCGCCAGAACGACGCCACCGCGCGGGCACTGCTCACCCTCCTCCGGGGCCTGGCCGCATCCCCCACCGCGTCCGGCGCGCGGGCCACCACGCCCGCCGCCTCCGTCGTCCCCGCTCCCCGTCCCGCACCGACCTCCGAGGAATCCCATGCCGCTGACCAGTGAGGCACCCGCCACGACCGCCGCCATGGTCGATGTCCGTGCCGTCCACAAGAGCTTCGGCCCGCTGGAGGTGCTCCGTGGCGTCGATCTGCAGGTGCGCGCCGGCGAGGTGACGGTCATCCTGGGGCCTTCCGGCTCGGGCAAGTCCACCCTGCTGCGCACCATCAACCATCTGGAGAAGGTCGACAGCGGCCGGATCAGTGTGGACGGCTCCCTGGTGGGCTACCGCAGATCGGGCGACAAGCTCTACGAGCTGCGCGAACGGGAGATCCTCAAACAGCGCACCCACATCGGCTTCGTCTTCCAGAACTTCCATCTCTTCCCGCACCTGACGGTCCTGGAGAACATCACCGAGGCGCCCGTCTCCGCGCTGCGGCGGCCGAGGAAGACCGCACTCGCCGGAGCCCGCGCCCTGCTGGACCGGGTGGGCCTCGCCGACAAGGCGGACGCCTATCCCGGGCAGCTCTCCGGCGGCCAGCAGCAGCGCGTCGCCATCGCCCGGGCGCTCGCCCTTGAGCCGAAGGTGCTGCTCTTCGACGAGCCGACCTCCGCGCTGGACCCGGAGCTGGTCGGTGAAGTCCTGGACGTCATCAAGGACTTGGCGCACCGGGGAACCACCATGATCGTGGTCACCCACGAGATCGGCTTCGCCCGCGAGGTGGCCGACACGGTGGTCTTCATGGACGGCGGCCGGATCGTCGAGCAGGGACCGCCTGGCCGCCTCCTGGACAGCCCGCGCCACGAGCGCACCGCGGCCTTCCTGTCCAAGGTCCTCTGATCAATCCGAGCCCCGACCGGCACCGCATCCGCGCACCGAAGGACCCCTGTGCGACCGCGTCGTCCCGAACCTTCAGGAGCGTGGCGTCCCCGCACGGAATACACCGGCACGACACCGTGCTCCCACTTGAGACTGCCGGAGTCGGCAGGAAAGGGTGACCGTTATGAGCAGTTCCCACACACAGGAGTGGCAGGAGTGGCGCGACAGGCGCGTCGCGACGGTCTCCCAGCCGTACGGCCCGCTCGCGCTGACCGGCACCCACTGGCTCGGTGACCACCCCGACGGCCGTGTCGAGGGCCTGCCCGGCACCTGGACCGAGGAGGGCGACCACGTCCTGCTGCGGGCCTCCGCCGCCGACGGCCTGACCGTCGACGGCAAGCCGCTCGACGGCGAGATCCGGCTCGACCAGGACACGGCCCCCGACCACACCAGGGTGGCGCAGGGCGAGCGGCATCTGCTCGTGTTCCGCCGCGAGGGCCTGTGGGCGGTACGCGACTTCGACCCGCAGGCCGCGCCCCGCCGTGCCTTCGCCGGCATCGATGCCTACGCGCACGACGATCGCTGGGTGCGGCCCGGCCTGTTCCGCCCGTACGCGCAGGGGCGTACCGTCCGGGTGCCCAACGCCGACGGACAGCTGCGCGGCCTCGGTCTGGCGGGCGAGCTGGCCTTCACCCTCGAAGGCGACGAGCACACCCTTCAGGTCGCGGTCGAGGGCGACGGTTCCCTGTGGGCGGTGCTCGCCGACGCCACCAGCGGTGACGAGAGCTACCGATTCCGCTTCCTGCGGCCGCCCGCACCCGCCGAGGACGGCACCGTCACCGTCGACTTCAACCGCACCCTGCTGCCGCCGTGTGCCTTCGCCGACCACTTCCTCTGCCCCTTCCCGCCGCCCGGCAACACCCTGCCGTTCGCCCTGCGGGCCGGTGAGCGCAACCACCTCACCCGCTGATTCGTCCCAGCACGGACCGAGAGGTCGCACACCGCCCCGGCGGCCGCGAGGGAGGCTGCCGGGGCGGTGCGTCGCGTGCCCGCGGCAGGTAACCACGGTGTCTTCGGCACGAGACATTCGTGATGCCCTCTTGCGCTGCGGGGGTGGTGGACCCGAGACTCCCGACCAGCGCTTGTCAGGGGCACGCAGAAAATGAACGTGCGGATTCGTGCGTGCCCTTCGGCTGCGCCTCACGGGCCGCCTACAGGTGGCCCATCGATCCCCTCGGAGGAATCACGTGAGGAACGAGCGCACCACCCCCCGCAGCGGCGTAGCGAGACGCACCCGGCTGATCGCCGTGGCGTCCGGACTGGTGGCCATCGGAGCCATCGCCGTCCCCACCGCCAACGCACAGAACCCCGTTCCCGACAGGGCCTTCAGCGCCACCCAGCTCTCCGCCGCCCGCGACGCGGTACGCACCGCGGATGTCGCGGGCACCGCATGGCGGGTCGACAAGGCCGCCAACGAGCTTGTCGTCACGGCCGACAGCACGGTCTCGCAGGCCGAGATCGCCAAGATCGAGCACGCCGCGGGCGGCAACGCCGGTGCGGTGCGCATCGAGCGCACCCAGGGCACCTTCCGCAAGCTCATCTCCGGCGGCGACGCCATCTACGCCACCAGCTGGCGCTGCTCGCTCGGCTTCAACGTCCGCAGCGGCAGCACCTACTACCTGCTGACGGCCGGTCACTGCACCGACGGCAACCCGCCGTGGTACACCAACTCCGCGCGTACCACGAGCATCGGTCCGACCGCCGGATCCAGCTTCCCCGGCAACGACTACGGCATCGTGAAGTACACCTCCTCCGTCGCGCACGCCGGGACGGTCGGAAGCCAGGACATCACCAGTGCCGCCACCCCGAGTGTCGGCCAGTCGGTCACCCGCCGCGGTTCCACGACCGGCACCCACAGCGGCAAGGTCACCGCGCTGAACGCCACCGTGAACTACGGCGGCGGCGACATCGTCTCCGGCCTCATCCAGACCACCGTGTGCGCCGAGCCCGGCGACAGCGGCGGCCCGCTCTACTCCGGGACGACGGCCCTCGGCCTCACCTCCGGCGGCAGCGGCGACTGCACCTCCGGCGGCACCACGTTCTTCCAGCCCGTCACCGAGGCGCTCAGCGCATACGGCGTGAGCGTCTACTGACCGGCTGACATCGGTACGGATCGACCGGGCCGCGCGGCCCGGCAGCAGAAGGGCCCTCGTCCGCCGGCGGACGAGGGCCTTGCCGTGCCAGGGGCGCCCCTCGCCCGTCCCGACAGACCGGGCATACCATGTTTTATAAGAGGTAATCGGGCGGTAGGTCGCACAGATCAGGGGTCCGTGATGGTCGAAGAACTGGTGACGGCCGGAGTGGCGCTGGCGTCGGTGGGCGCTGTGTACCTCATCTCGGCGGCGCGTGTGGTCAAACAGTACGAACGTGGTGTGGTGCTGCGGCTGGGGCGGCTGGCGTCCGAGGTGCGCTCGCCGGGCTTCACCATGATCGTTCCGGGCGTGGACCGGCTGCGCAAGGTCAACATGCAGATCGTCACGATGCCGGTGCCGGCCCAGGAGGGCATCACCCGCGACAACGTGACCGTCCGGGTCGACGCGGTGGTCTATTTCAAGGTCGTGGACGCCGCCGACGCGGTCATCGAGGTCGAGGACTACCGCTTCGCGGTCTCCCAGGTCGCCCAGACCTCGCTGCGCTCCATCATCGGCAAGAGCGATCTGGACGATCTGCTCTCCAACCGCGAAAAGCTCAACGAGGGCCTCGCGGTGATGATCGACAGCCCGGCACTGGGCTGGGGCGTCCGGATCGACCGGGTCGAGATCAAGGACGTCTCGCTGCCGGAGACGATGAAGCGGTCGATGGCCCGGCAGGCCGAGGCCACCCGTGACCGGCGCGCCCGGGTGATCAACGCCGACGCCGAACTCCAGGCGTCGAAGAAACTGGCCGAGGCGGCGCAGGCGATGTCCGACCAGCCCGCGGCGCTGCAATTGCGGCTGCTGCAGACCGTCGTCGCGGTGGCGGCGGAGAAGAACTCCACCCTCGTGCTGCCCTTCCCGGTGGAGCTGCTCCGCTTCCTGGAGCGCTCGGGGCTGCAGGCCCAGGCACAGACCGAGCAGGCCGAGGCGGAGCGGGACAGTGTGCGGCGGGCCGCGCCCACCGTGAAGCAGGCCCAGGCCATGAAGCCGACTCCCACCGTGGGGGCCACCTCCACGACGAGGTCGCGCGCGGCCGTCGAGAACGGCATCGACGGCACACTCCCACCGGAGCTGGAGGACCTGCCGGAGGCGGAGAACCTGACGTAGGACGTAGGGCATAGGGGCGGAGGGCGCCCGGGGGTCTGCGGGCCGGCGAGCGCTGCGGGGCGGGCGCGGCGCCGGCGTCGTTTTCTCGTCTGCGTCTGCGTCTGCGTCCGCATCTGCCACCGTCCGCATCCGCCCCGCGTCGCCTCATCGCTGCGGGACGGCCGGCGGTGGTTCCGCCTGCTGGGGATGCCGGATCGACCCACCTCTTTCAAAGCTTTCGCCGACGCCCTGCCGGCGCGGCACCGCGGGGCGAGCCACGCCGTCTTGGCGGCACTCACCGAAGGCTTCGTCGTCACTGTTCCGGTGCTTGCCGAGCGCGCACGCGGTGAAGCGAACTGGTGGCTCGTCGGTGCCATGCGGGACGGGCGCACGGATGTCCAGGTGCCGGCCCCCGCGTCCATCAGCACGGTGGGGGACGAGGCATGGGCGACCGCCCTGCGGCAGAAGGCGTGTGAGCCGGCCCGGATCATGGCGCGCTGAACGTCATCGGCCGGCGGCCATCGCAAGCCTTCAGCAGCAGCTTCGCAGGCGGGCGGGCTCCGCGGCCGGGAACGTACGGGCGGTTTCCGGTCAGGTGTGGTTTTCTCAAACATTTCTGGGCGTCGAGTGCGCCATGTGGCGCCTGATGTCCGCAGTCAGGTTCCGTGTGCGCGGATATCGGTGTGACCGCGGTGTGAAGAAGCGGTGAACTACCGGACCCAAGACCGGAACTCGGTCTTGTGCACGAGTGAGCGGGATGGGAATACTCGGCTCCGCACGTTGGCATGGACGCGACTCCCCGAGGTCGCTACGCGGGGTGACCCGTTCGTGTCTCGAAGTCCCACACTCTCCGGGCCCGCGTGATCCCCACACGGCGGGCTCTTCCCCCCACGGAGGCTTTGAGTTGAAGCACCGACGCATACCCAAGCGACGCGCCCTCCTGGCCGGTGCCGGAGCGCTGGCCCTTGCCGCCACCGCCACCGTCACCCTGGCCAATGCCAACGCGACCCCGGCCACCCCCACCGTGGCCAAGCTGACCTCCGCCGCCGCGAGCACGCTGGCGTCCCACTTCAAGACCGGCACGGCCGGCGCGTTCTATGACGCCAAGGCCAAGAAGCTGGTGGTCAACGTCGTGAACGAGACCGCGGCCAAGGCCGTGCGGGCGAAGGGGGCGGAAGCGAGACTCGTCCGCCACACGTTCGCCCAGCTCGACTCGGCCCGGCAGACGCTCAAGGCGAAGGCGACCATCCCCGGTACCTCCTGGGGTGTCGACCCGCAGAGCAACAAGGTCGTGGTGACCGCCGACCGCACGGTCAAGGGTGCCAAGCTCAGTCGGCTCACCGAGGTCACCAAGAGCCTCGGCGACAAGGTCGAACTCCGCCACACCAAGGGCGAGTTCAAGCGCTTCATCGCGGGCGGCGACGCGATCTGGGGGAGCGGCTCGCGCTGCTCGCTCGGCTTCAACGTCGTCAAGGACGGCCAGCCGTACTTCCTGACGGCCGGCCACTGCGGCAACGCCGTGCAGAGCTGGTCCGACCAGCAGGGTGGCTCGGAGATCGCGACCACCGAGGAGTCCAGCTTCCCGGGCAACGACTACGCCATCGCCAAGTACACCGGCGACACCGCGCACCCGAGCGAGGTGGACCTCTACAACGGCAGCACCCAGAAGATCACCAAGGCCGGGGACGCCACCGTGGGTCAGCAGGTGCAGCGCAGCGGCAGCACCACCCAGCTGCACGACGGCACGGTCAAGGCGCTGAACGCCAGCGTCAATTACCAGGAGGGCACCGTCGACGGCCTGATCCAGACCGACGTCTGCGCCGAGCCCGGTGACAGCGGTGGCGCGCTCTTCGCCGGCGACACGGCGCTCGGCCTTACCTCCGGCGGCAGCGGCGACTGCTCCTCGGGCGGCGAGACCTTCTTCCAGCCGGTGCCGGAGGCTCTGGAGGCCTACGGCGCGCAGATCGGCTGACCCGCACCGCACGGCGCCGACGGGCCACGTCCCGACCGGCACCGGCACCGGCCCCCGGAACGCTTCGGCGTCCGGGGGCCGGTGCCGTTCCGCGCGCTCACTCCGCGGTCCGCGCCGTCCGTCCGTCCCCGGGGCCGAACGCGGCCAGCGCCTCCTCGGCGGAGTGCCGGGCCCGGACGTAGGTGTCCGCCCACTCCGCCGCCGCCGGGAAGTCCGACTCCCGGGCGATCCGGTCGCAGGCCGCGTCGTAGTCGAAGGGGGTGTGCCGCAGGGTGACCGCGCCACCGTCGGGCCCGAGCAGGGCCCAGTGCGCGCCCGGCCGGCCGTACGGCATCCCGACGCTGCCCGGATTGACCACCAGTCGGCCGTGCGTGAAGCGGACGTACGGTACGTGGGTGTGCCCGCAGACCACCGTGCGTACGGCGTCGGGCACCCCCTCCAGCACCTCGGCCCAGCGCTCCGGCCGCGAGTCGACCAGCACCATCTCCTCGTCGTCACGCGGCGTGGCGTGGCAGAAGAGGACCGGCCCCAGTCCTGCCACCTCCCGGGTGACGGCGGCGGGCAGTGACCGCAGGAAGTCCTTCTCCCGCAAGCGGAGTTGCCCGGCCGCCCAGGCGCTGACCGCGTCGCCGGCCGCGTCCGGCCGGCCCGCTGTCAGCTCGCGGTCGGCGTTGCCGCTGATCCACACCGCACGGTCACCGAGGGCGCGCAGCCGGTCGAAGGTCTGCCGGGGGAGTGGCCCGGCGAGCAGATCACCGGTCAGGACGACTCGCCGGGCGGCGCGGACGTCCGGCTCCTCCAGCACGGCTTCCAGCGCCGGCAACACGCCGTGGATGTCGGAGAGTACGGCGACGGCCCCCGACCCGGATGAACCCGGCGCACCATCAGAAAGCTTTCCCTGCACGTCCATTGCGCGGTGATTGGCCATGCCCCGAGCTTAGGAGCCGTGCGTGCGCCACATGCGACGATCCCCGGGCGCCGCCGTCGGCGCCCGGGGATCGGACCCCGGACTCCGTGGTGGCGCCCGGGGAGTGTGGACCGCTCCGTCAGAACTCGAAGACCGAGCCCCTGCTGCCGTTCAGCGCGCAGGGGTTGGCGTAGGTGTAGCTGTGTGACACCCGGCGGCCTTCCCAGACGCCGTCCGCGGTGACCACGACGGGGTTCCATTCCTTGGTGCACAGCTGCTCGGACGTGGTGCCGGTGATCTGGGTGAAGTCGCCGGCCGCGGACCGCAGCTGGGCGCAGGCGGCTCGCGGGTTCGGGTGGCTGCCGGTCGCGCTCGGCGTACAGGTGAGCGTCACCGCGCGCTGCACCGTGGCGGTCGCACGGCTCTCTCCCTGGCCGACGGTCAGAACCAGAGCCGTCGGGGCGTAGAGCCCACCGCTCCGCGCGGGCTGCGCCGGTCCGGCGGCCTGCGCGGTGGTGGCCAGTGCGCCGAGAACCAGCGCCGCGCCGAGCGCGATCCCCCCAGTGATGTACCGCATGACGAACACTCCCTTGGTCGAAGGTGCAGATACCGGACGGGAGTCTGACCCAAGGGCACCTTGAACGCACGCCGGGCGATCGCTTTGAGTCGTTGGATGTGCGCGGTGAGTAATGGCGCGAATGGCGCGGTGGAGATGTGAAGGAGATGTGACGTTATGGTGCCCCATCTGCGGAGATGCGGCTCTCGCAGCTCCGTCGAGGTGGTGTGGACCAGTCGCGGAAGGAGCGAATCCAGCCGCCGACCGGTCGTTCGGGCGGGTATCGATCTCCGCCGAATGGCCGAAGAGCGGGCCGGAGTACCCCTCCGTATCGATTCCATGCCCGGCAGGGGTAAAGAGGCGTGAAAGCCCTCACGGACCCTGGGGGGCTCCGAAGGGTTACGAGTGGCGCGCCGTCGTGGGCCGGACGCGCTCGTCGTGGGCCGGCGCGCTATTCCTTGCGCCGGTCCAGCTCCGGCAGGCCCGCGGTCAGCGCGCGCAGGCCACGCCCCGCCAACTCCGCCGGCCCGTCGGGGCCGTCCGCCGGTGCGTCGCCCGCGGCCCACTCCTCGACCGCCACCCGCATCGCGGTGTTCGCGGCGGCCGCGGCCAGCCGCAGCTCCAGCGGGCCGGCGCCGGTCAGCTTCGCCAGGACCGGCATCAGCGCCTCCTCGGAGTCGTGGTGCACCCGATGCCAGACGGCGCGCAGCGCAGGGTCGCCCGGCATCGCCCGCAGGAGCCCGCGGGTCCATCGCAGCGCCTCCTCGGCCGGTGCGTCCGCGGGGGTCAGTGCCTGGCGCGCGGCCCGCTCCAGCGCGTCCCGCGCCGGCGGCGCGTCCGGCCCGGCGGCCTCCGCGGTCAGGTCGTCGATCCATTCCCGGACCCCGACGGCGAGGAGGGGCGCCACCGCGTCCTCCTTGGTGCGGAAGTAGCGGTAGAAGGTGCGCAGCGCGACGCCGGCGGTGCGGGCGATCTCCTCGGCGGTGACGGCCGCGCCGCGCTCGGCGAAGAGGGCCGCCGCGGTGCGGGCGATCTCCAGCTGGGTCTCGGCCTTGCGCCGCTCGGTGAGGGAGGGGCGGGAGGGCGTGGCGGGGCGGGGTGCGGTGGGCATGGGCTCAGCTTACGGAGTGACGCGACAGTTAGGCGCATCGTGCGAATGTGGCACGTTGTGCCAACCTGGCGTACGGTGCGGGCGTATCTCGACCACAAGGACGGAGCACCATGAACCGCTTTGACGGACGCCGGGCCCTGATCACCGGAGCGGGCTCGGGCATCGGCCGGGCCACCGCCCACCGGATCCTCGCCGAAGGCGGCCGGGTGGTGGCGGCGGATGTCGACGCGGAGGGCCTGCGGGCCACCGCGGACCTGGCCGCCGCGGACGGCGCCGGCGACCGGCTGGAGACGGCGGTGCTGGACATATCCGACGAGGCGGCGGTCCGCGCCGGGGTCGCCGCGGCGGTGTCCGGCCTGGGCGGGCTGGATGTCCTGGTGAACGCGGCCGGCATCCTGCGCTCCTCGCACACCCACGAGACCGGCCTGGACTTCTTCAACAAGATCCTCGCGGTCAATCTGACCGGTACCTTCCTGATGATCCGGGAGGCGCTGCCCGCGTTGCTGGAGGGCTCGGCGCCGGTAGTGGTCAACTTCAGCTCCACCTCCGCCTCGTTCGCGCACCCGTACATGGCGGCGTACGCGGCGAGCAAGGGCGGAGTGCAGTCGCTGACGCACGCCATCGCGAGCGAGTACAGCAAGCGGGGGCTGCGTGCGGTGTGTGTGGCACCGGGCTCCATCCGCTCCGGGATGACCGTCGATCCGGGCCTGCCCGAGGACGCGGACATGAGCCTGTTCGGGAAGCTGATGCCGGCCATCGGCGAGGGGTTCGCGGGCCCGGAGACCGTCGCCGGCGTCATCGCCATGCTCGCCTCGCGGGACGGCGCGTTCATCACAGGTACGGAGATCCGGATCGACGGCGGCACGCATATGTGACCGGGTGGACGCGCGGCGGGGTACGGCACCTCAGGGCGCCGCACCCCGCCGTACGTCCCGACCGGTTCAGGCCGGTAGCCGCTCCCCGTCGGTGTTCCGGTTGTTGTTCTTCCTGCGGAGGGTCGCGAGGACGACGGTGACCAGGGTGCCGCCCACGGCCCACGCGGAGAGCACCAGCAGCGGTCCGGTCGTCGCGTTCCCCCGGAAGTACGCGATCGAGCGGGCCGCCCAGGTGCCCGCGCCGGGCGGCAGCGCCGGTCCGATCGCCTGCCAGAACGGCGGCAGTAGCGGGTAGGGATAGGCGCCGCCCGCACTCGGGTTGCCCAGCACCACGATCAACAGGATCGCCAGGCCGATGCCGATGATGCCCAGCAGTCCCTGGAAGGCCAGGGTGGTGGCCCCCACGGCGAGGACGACCAGGGCGCCAAGCCCCCACAGCGCGGGGAGGCTGCCCGGCAGTGCGTCCAGGACCGGGCCCACGATGACCGCGCCGGCCAGGCCCGCGAGGATCGAGTAGAGGGCCAGTACGGTCAGCCGGATGACCGCCCGCTGTCCGTTGGCGGGCCGGGCTCCGGCGCTGATGGCGAGGACCGCGGCACACAGATAGCCGCCGACGCACCAGCCCACGACGAGGTAGAACGACGTCAGACTGCGACTGTCGCCCGCGTCGGCCGGTGTCACGTCCACGGTGCGCACGGTGCGCCGCTGGTCCTTCTCCGCCGCCTTGATCACCAGCTCGACCGCCTGGGACAGCGAGGCGCCGCCACCGCTCGCGACCAGCAGCCGGTCGGTGCTGCCGCGCGGATCGACGATCAGCGCGCCGTCGACCTTGCGGTCCTTGAGCTGCCGCAGCGCATCGGACTCCGAGGGTGCGGTGCGCGGATCCAGGGGTGAGCCGGGCAACTGGTCCAGCTTTCCGACCAGCTCCCCGCGGGTCTGCGGGGGAGCGACCACGGCCAGTGGCACGTCCCGCGGCTCGGGGTGGTGGAAGGCGCCGGTGTACGACGTGATGAACGCGACCATCAGCCCCAGGACGCCGATCACCAGCAGCGCGGCCCGGACGGTCACCGCGCTCTTCACCTCCGCCAGGAAGGTGGTGGGGGTGCCGTCGTCCGTGGTGGCCATGCGCCGCTCCCTGCCCCTACGGGGGTCATTCCGTGATCATCTCGGGCGTTGTGGTCCATATCTTCCGTTCGGGCCGGAGGTCGCGCAGATCGGGTGGGGCCGATTGACGGAAAGGAAACGGAAAGGAAGGGGCCGCGGAGGGCGTGGCGGGAAACGGAAGGGGGTGGAAGCAAGGGGCGCTCCTCGGGGCGACCCGCCCTCGCGTGTTCGTACGCATGTTCGAGCGAGGGGTTATGGTGGAGGGAAGCGAGGGACTCAGGGATAGCCGGGGGGCGGATGAGGTGCAGGAGGTGCGGATGCCAGGGTTCACGCATCTGCACACCGCTTCGGCGTTCTCCGTGCGCTACGGCGCCTCCCGCCCGGAGCGCCTCGTCGAGCGGGCTGCCGAACGGAGCATGGACGCCCTCGCGCTGACCGATCGGGACGGCCTCACCGGAGCCCTGCGGTTCGCCAAGGCGGCCGCCGAAGCCGGTGTCCGCCCGCTCTTCGGCGCCGAACTGGCCGTGGTGGAAGGCAAGTTGACCCACTCGGGCAGCGTCCCCCGGCGCTCTCCGGCGGCCGGCGCCGTATCCCGCGCCGTCTTTCTCGCGCGCGACGGAGCGGCCGGCTGGGCGGCACTGTGCCGCCTGGTGTCGGCCGCCCACGCCGAGCGGCCCGAGCGGCCGGTCCTCCCGTGGGGCGCCCTGGAGTCCGCCCCGGCCGGCCTGAGTGTCCTGCTCGGGCCGGACTCCGAGGTCGGCAGGGCTCTGGCCGCGGGGCGTCCGGACCGAGCCGCCCGGCTCGTCGCCCCCTGGCGTGAGCGGTACGGCGAAACGCTCCGCCTGGAGGTCGTCGACCACGGACGAACCGGCGGCGGCCCCGGATCTCGACGGCTGGCCGCCCGCACCCTCGGCTTCGCCGTCGCCCAGGGCCTGCGCGCCGTCCTGACCAACGCGGTCCGCTACGCCGACCCCGGACAGGCGCCCGTCGCCGATGTCCTGGACGCGGTCCGCCGTTCGGTGCCCGTGGACCACCGCCCGGAGGGCAGGGACAGCGGCGAGCGGTGGCTCAAGGACGCCGCCGCCATGAGCCGGGCCGCCGAGCGGATCGCCGAGGCGGCCGGTTTCCGGCGCGACCTCGCCCACCGTCTGCTCGCCATGACGGAGGAGGCCGCGGGGGAGTGCCGGGTCGACCCGGAGGGCGACCTCGGGCTCGGGCGCGTCCACGTCTGCGAACCCCGGCCGACCGGTGCCCGCCACCGCACGGCCGCCCGGGTGCTGCGCTCGCGCTGCGCCGCCGGGATGGTGTTGCGCGGCTACGACCGGGACCGCGAGCGCTGGTCCCGGCTGGACGAGGAACTCCGCGTGATCGAACGGCTCGACCTCTCCTCCTACTTCCTGATGGCCACTCACGCCATTGGCTCCATAAGGCAGTTGGACATCCGGTACGCGGCTCGCGGGGACGGCGCCGGATCCCTGGTCAACCACCTGCTGGGCATCGCACACGCCGACCCCGTCGCACACGGGCTGCCGGCGGAGCCCTTCCTGTCCGAACGCCGGACGGGACCGCCCGGCATCGACATCGACATCGAGTCCGCCCGTCGGCCGGCGGCCCTCAGGGCGCTCATCGACCGCTTCGGCACGGAGCGGGTCGCGGCGGTCTCGATGCCCGAGACCTACCGGGTGCGGCATGCCGTGCGGGACGTGGGCGCCGCCCTGGGTGCGCCGCCGGAGCTGGTGGACCGGCTGGCTTCGGCCTTCCCGCGCGTCTCGCCCCGCGACGCCCGGACGGCAGCGGCCGGACTTCCGGAGCTGCGCGGGGTGCGCGAAGCGGGCGGCGAGCGGTTGTGGGAGCTGGTCGAGGCTCTGGACGGGCTGCCGCGCGGCCGCGCCGTGCACCCGAGCGGGGTGCTGATCTCCGGCGCCTCGCTGCTGGACCGTACGCCCGTCCTGCCGGCCGGCGCCGCACCCGCCCCGGGGCGGGACGGAGCGGGAGCCGTCCCCTTGGCGTGGTCCCTGTTCGACCGGGCGGACGCCGCGGACCTGGGGCTGCTCACGCTCGATGTGCGGGGAGTGCGGGCGCAGTCCGCGATGGCGCACGCGGTCGCCGAGATCGGCCGGGCCACCGGGCGCCGCCCCGACCTGGACGACCCGGTGCAGGTGCCGCCGGACGACCCCGCCACCTACGACCTGATCCGTTCCACCGACACCCTCGGCTGCCCCCGGATCGAATCGCCGGGCGGGCGCGAGCTGATCGGGCAGCTGCAACCGGCCGCCTTTCCCGAGCTGGTGCTCGCCGTCTCGCTGTACCGTCCCGGGCCGGCCGCCGACGACGTGGCGCGGCCCGTCGTCGAGGCCCGGCACGGCCGGCGGGCGGCCCGCCCCGCGCACCCCGACCTGGAGGAGCCGCTGCGCGGGACCTACGGCGTCATGGTCTTCCAGGAGCAGCTCATCGAGACGCTGCGGATCATGACCGGCTGCACGCGGGAAGAGGCCGAAGGGAAGCGGCGGGCCTTGGCGCACCCGGAAGCGCGGGGTCGCGTGCGCTCTTGGTTCGCGGCGCGTGCCGAGCGGCGCGGATACGCACCCGAGGTGATCGCGCAGGCCTGGGGGAGTGTCGAGGACTTCGGCGCGTACGACGTCTCCAAGGCGCACGCGGTCGCCTTCGCGCTCCCCGTCCACCAGTCCGCCTGGCTCAAGGCGCACCACCCCGCGGCCTTCTACGCCGGGCTGCTCACCCACGACCCCGGGCGGTATCCGAAGCGGCTGCTGCTCGCGGATGCGCGGCGGCGCGGTGTGCCGGTGCTGGCGGTGGACGTGAACCGCTCCTCCGTGACTCACCGGATCGAACTGGTGTCCGGTTCGGCGCAGGGGGGTGCGGTCTGGGGGCTCCGGCTCGCGCTCTTCGAGGTGCATGGCATAGGTGCGGCCGAAGCCCGGCGGATCGAGGCGGGCCGGCCCTACCTCTCGCTCCAGGACCTCTGGCAGCGGGCCCGACCGGGCCACCCGGTCGCCGAACGCCTGGCCCGGGTGGGCGCGTTGGACGCCTTCGGCGCGAACCGGCGCGATCTGCTGCTGCACATCGCCGAGCTGGACCGGCGCGGGCCCGGCGGGTCCGGGCGGACGGGACGCCCGTCGCTCCTTGCTCCCGCCGATCTCAGCGACGTCGAACGGCTCAGCGCCGACCTGGGGATCCTCGGCACGGGCGCCTCCCGGCATCTGATGGCCGACCATCAGGAGTTCCTCACGGAGCTGGGCGCGCTGTCGGCCGCACTGCTGCGCGAGGTCAGGGACGGCGAGACGGTGCTGGTCGCCGGGGCCAAGACGGCCACCCGGACAGCGCCGGACGGCTCGGGCCGCGGGGGCGTCCGCACCACACTCGACGACGGCACCGGTCTGATCCACTGCGCCTTCCTCGACATCGCCCCCGGCCCCGGCGGCCCGGCCGATCCCCACGGCCGGGGCGCCTGCGCGCAGACCGTCCTGCACTCCTGGCTGCTGTTGGTACGCGGCACCGTCCAGCAGCACGAATCGGGCAGCTTCAGCGTGTTCGGCGGCGCTGTCTGGAATCTCGCCGAGCTGGCTGAACTGCGCCGCCAGGGCGGCCTGGAGGCGGTCACCGCGCGTCTCGCCGAGGGGCCCCGGCCGACTGCGGGGCCGGCCGGCCCCGGCGCGGCGGACCACCCGGATGCGGGCCCCGGGGGCGCGGCCGGCGCGCACCCGGCGGACGCGGCGGCCGCCGCACCGGGGCGCACCATCCAGCTGGAGACCGGGCATGAACTGCCCCCGGGGGCCGGCCTCCAGCCCTCCGGCGCCCGCGCCGCGACCGCCCGCAAGCTCTGGCACGCCAGCCCGGGGAGCGCGGGATGAGCGCCGCGCCCCACCTGCCCGCCACGCCGCCACCGGGCGAGGGCAAGCCCGCCGTGCCACCGGCGGCCACCGGTGTGCTGCGGCCTCCCGGCATGCTCCATGTGCGCTTTCGGGGCGCCGGGGATACCGCCGTGGGCGCCGAGGTGTACGAGGAACTCCTGGGGCTGTTGGCGCGGTTCACACCGGTGGTCGAGGCGCTGCCGCCGGACGCGGCGCTGGCCGACGTCCGCGGGGCACAGCGCTACTTCGACCGGGACGCGGCGGGCATCGCCGAACTGGTGCGGCTGCGCGCCCTGGCGTGGCACGGTGTGCGGTGCACGATCGGGATCGGCGCCAATCCGCTGCTCGCGAGGATGGCGGCCCAGGAGGCCGGGCCCGGAGAGATTCGGGCCGTCCCCGGCGACAGTGAATCCGTCGCCGCGTTCCTCGCCGGCCGGCCGGCCTCCGCGCTGTCCGGGGTGGGGCCCGCGACCGCCCGTACCCTGTGCGCGTACGGCCTCGACAGCATCGGCCGGATCGCCGCCGCACCGCCCGCCACCCTGCAGCGGATCCTCGGGGCGAAAGCCGGCCGCGCCGTCCACGAGCGGGCGCGCGGCATCGATCCGACACCGGTCTCGCCCAACGCGGCCGCCCGCTCTATGGGCGCGGAACACCACTTCGTGCACGACGAGCTGGACCCGGCAGGACGCCGCCGGGCGCTGCTCTCCCTCGCCGACGACCTAGGGGCACGGATGCGGGCGACCGGGCAGGCGGCCCGCGCGCTCACCCTCACCGTCCGCTACGCCGACCGCTCCACGACGACCCGCACCCGGCGGCTGGCCGAACCGACCGCGCACGGGCCCGCGCTGACCGAAGCGGCCTACGCGCTGCACGCCGCACTCGGCCTGCAGCGGGCGCGGGTGCGGTCCGTCGCGCTGCGGGCGGAGGACCTGTGCCGCGCCGAACTCGCCACGCGCCAGCTGATGTTCGACCCGGCGGAGGACAAGGCGCACCGCATCGAGGCCGCCGTCGACCGGGCCAGGGCCCGCTTCGGAACCGCGGCGGTGCGGCCGGCGGCGAAACTCGGCTCCGGGGGCCGGCCGCCGTGGCCGGCCGGCAGGCCCGGACCTCGGGCCGCTCAGCCGTAGAGCCGCTCGGCGTACCGCGGGCCGTAGTGCTCCTCCAGCGCATCCAGCGGGAGGTCCTGGGCCTCGACGCCCTTGACGATCCGCGCCCGCGACGGCAGCGCGTCCGGCTCCCAGCTCTCCGGCTCCCACAGCCGCGAGCGCAGGAACGCCTTGGCGCAGTGGTAGAAGACCTCCTCGATCTCCACCAGCAGGGCGAGTCGCGGCCGGTTGCCCTTGACCACGAGGTCGTCGAAGAACGGGGCGTCCCGCAGCAGCCGCGCGCGGCCGTTGACGCGGAGGGTGTCACCGCGCCCGGGGATGACGTAGTTCAGCCCGACATGCGGATTGGTGAGGACGTTGGCGAAGCCGTCCAGGCGCCTGTTGCCGGGGCGGTCCGGGATCACGAGGGTGGTGTCGTCCAGGACATGGGTGAAGCCCGCGGGGTCGCCCTTGGGCGAGACATCGCACCGGCCCCGGTCATCCGAGGTGGCGATCAGGCAGAACGGGGAGCGGGCCAGCCACTGGCGGTCCAGGGCGTGCAGCCGGTCCCGGGTCTTGTTCGCGGCGTGCGCGGTCGGTTCGCCGATGAGCTCGCGCAGCTCCGCCTCCGACGAAATCTCGCTGAGCCCGGCCAGATCTGCCCTCGTCACCGCAGTCTCCCCTCGGTCACTCCCCGGTCCGCCACGTGTGTGGCGACCGTGCGACCGACTTTACGGGAGCCCTCCGACAAAGCGGCCGATCGCGACGTACGCGACGTGGGACGGCGGGTGACGCACCGCAGACCCCGGACGTCCGGTGAGAGTTGTGTGCTGCTTCCTTCACCGTCACGCGGCTGGCCCTCACTGCTTACCCGGCCGTAACTTTAACTTTCAGTCAACAAGCTTGGCCCTTGCGATCCGGATCGCAGGTGAACGGCTCACCGGGCACTTCGGAGACCCCTCACCCCGCAAGGAGCACCGTATGAAGCTGCGTTGGACGCGCACACTCACCGTACTTCCCACCCTCGCCCTGGCCCTCGGTCTGACCACGGCCGCCCCGGCCGCAGCCGATGCCACCGTCAGCAGCGGCTGGAACAACTACTCCTGCAAGCCCTCCGCCGCGCACCCCCGGCCGGTGGTCCTGGTGCACGGCACCTTCGGCAACTCCGTCGACAACTGGCTCGGTCTCGCGCCCTATTTGGTGGCGCGCGGCTACTGCGTCTTCTCCTTGGACTACGGCCAACTCCCCGGCGTCCCGTTCTTCCACGGGTTGGGCGCGGTGGAGGCGTCCGCGCAGCAGCTCGCCACGTACGTCGACCGGGTGCTGGGCGCCACCGGGGCGCGCAAGGCCGATCTGGTCGGGCATTCCCAGGGCGGCATGATGCCGCGGGTGTACCTCAAAAACGGTGGCGCGGACAAGGTGAACGCGCTGGTCGGGCTGGCCCCCAGCAACCACGGCACCGATGTGAACGGGCTGACCGATCTGCTGGATCAGTTCCCCGGTGTGAAGGACTACGTCGACGCCTTCACCCCCGGACTGTCCGACCAGATCGCCGGATCGGACACCCTCAACCGGCTCAACGAAGGCGGCGACACCGTCCCTGGTGTGCACTACACCGTCATCGCCACCCGGTACGACGAGGTCGTCACGCCCTATGGGACGCAGTTCCTCGACGGCCCCGACGTGCGCAACGTCCTGCTGCAGGACTTCTGTTCCGCCGACCGCTCCGAGCACGTGGCCATCGGGCTCTTCGACCGGATCGCCTTCCACGAAACAGCCAACGCCCTCGACCCGGCCCACGCCACCCCGACGACCTGCGCGTCCGGCTGACGAGGGGCGGCCCCGGCCCGCAATCCGGGGCCGGGGCCGCCTTCGTTTCCGGGCGGGGCGGCCGGCCCGTCACCGGCCGGCCGCCATGGCTCAGCCGCGCTGCCGGGCGGCCTTGCGACGGCTGGTGGCGAACAGGAACGCGGCGCCGACGGCCAGTACGGCGGCGCCGCCGACCGCGAGCGGAGCGGTGGAGCTGTCGCCACCGGTCTCGGCCAGCCGCAGGCTGTCCACCGGCTTGCTGTTGCCGTTGGGCTGCGGGGCGTTGGCACCCTCACCGCCGCCCAGGGCCGGGTCGTCCGCCCCGGCCGACGGGGCGGACGGCCCGGCCTGGGTGTGGGCGTCCGCGTCGCCGTGGCCGTGGTGCTCGACGGAGGACCTGCCGGCGCCCGCGGCGATCTGGGTGTCGGTCGGCGCGGACGCGGACGGCGCCGGTTCCGCGGTCTGCGAGGAGCCGCCCGCGGTGCTGCCGCCGCCCTTGCCGAACGTCACGTCGGAGCAGGTGTAGAACGCCTCGGGGCTGTCCGAGCGCTGCCAGATGCTGTAGATCAGGTGGCGTCCGGTCTTCGCCGGCACCTTGCCGTCGAAGACGTAGTCGCCGTTCTCCATCTTCGGGTCCGTCACGTCCACGAACGGCTTCGACTCCAGGTCCGACCACTTCAGCGGCTTCGTCGGGTCGTAGCTGTCCTTCGTGATGTACAGCTCGAAGGAGCCCTTGTGGGGGGCGGTGCCCTTGTAGCGGAAGGTGTGGCCGCCGGCCTGCATCGCGCTCGACGGCCAGTCGGCGCGCGGCAGGTCCAGGCCCTTGTACTTGTCGTTCCCCGCGCTGCACAGCTTCCCGTCGGGGATGATCTCCTTCGACTTGCCCGCGGCGTTGGCGATGTTGACCGCGTTCCAGTCGTAGAAGGCCTGCACGCCGCTCGCCGCCACCGCGGCCTTGCACGCCGCGGACCGCGGGCTCTCGGGGCCCTCCGCGTAACAGGCCGACACCCGGCTGACCGGGTCCGTCATCGAGCCGTGCGCGGCGGCAGGGCCCGCGGCGAGAGCGGTGAGGGCGAGCGGGGCGATGCCCACCAGTGCGATCCCGGTGGCCTTGCGACGAGCGGTCATCGTGGGGGTCTCCTTCATCAGGTACATCGAGCGGGGTGAGGACAAAAGGGGGCGGTGGGGGGTCGGCAGGCACGGCCGGTGCCGCCCCCCGGTGAACGGCGCCGACGGCACACAACTCCGCCTTGCGAACAGCACGTTAGCCCCGCTGAACAGCCGATTTGAGGGCCGAAGGCCGAT
Organism: Streptomyces sp. NPDC017993; assembly: GCF_044328065.1. Taxonomy (NCBI): domain Bacteria; kingdom Bacillati; phylum Actinomycetota; class Actinomycetes; order Kitasatosporales; family Streptomycetaceae; genus Streptomyces; species Streptomyces sp. NPDC017993. The sequence goes on along the minus strand of NZ_JBIRGO010000016.1, from coordinate 107,932 downwards.
CCCGGGGATCCTTATGGTGCGGTTAAGGAAGGGCTAAGCGGGGGCACAGGCACGCGAGGTGAAAAGGGGCATCCGGGGCGGGAGTTGCGGGCGTGTGCCGTCCTCCCGGTCGCGCCGGGCCGCTCCGGCCGGACCGCCCCTGACGCACCGTGCTCACCTGGCGCTTCCCGTGCTCCCCCCCTGTGCGCTCTTGCGGGATGACCTTCCGGGTTGCACGGTCGGGGAGGACTGCTCCGGAGGCGCTGCCGGACGGGGAAGGTGGGAGGGCATGTGACCTTGTCATCGCGATGGGCGCGCGAGACGTTCGGCGGCTTGGCCGGTCCGCTCGCGGAAGCCGTTCCGACCTGCCTCGCACGCGCTCACGAACGCGCCAGAGACGGCCATCACGGCGTGCACACCCAGACGCTGGAGGCATACGGGCACGGCTTGCACGCGGTGCAGTACGAGGAGCTGGCAGCCGGGCTGGAGCACCTCGCGGGGGCCACGGCGGTCCGCCTCCAGACCCGGACCGTGATGATCGTCGCCGACCACGTCGTCCATCCGATCCGCTACGCCAAGACCGACGTGCCGGTGACCGCGGCCCGGCTCAGGCGTGCCACCGGCCTCCGTGCGGACCTCATCCGCCGGCACGGGCCGGAACCCCTGCAGATGGAGCTGGACCTCGGGCTCGACGAGGTCGAGGAGCAGGAGGTGCACCCCGACCTCGGGCAACTGCCGCCGGGCGTCGGCCTGGTGCTCGTCGCCTACGCCTGTTCCATGGACCGCGGCGTGATGCGTCTGGAATGGGGCTCCGCGGAGCTGAGAACCGCCGACCGCTATCTGGTCTGGCATCACCACGAGCCGCTCCCGGTAGCGCCCGGCCGGCCGGAGGTCGCATGACGCCGTCCGCGCGTCGGCGCCGGGCGACCGCTCAGGCGATCCAGCGGTAGCGCCGTTCCGGGCGGCCCGTGCCGCCGTAGCGGAGCGAGACCTCCGCGCGGCCTGTTTCGGTGAAGTACTCCAGGTAGCGTCGCGCGCTCACCCGCGACAGCTCGCCGACCGCCGCGCACTCGGACGCGGACAGTCCCTCGGTGTGCCCGCGCAGGGTGCGCTCGACCAGTTCCGCGGTGTGCGCCGCAAGGCCCTTGGGCAGCCCGCGCGAGCCGGGCGGGCGGGTGCCGAAGATCTGGTCGACGTCCTCCTGGCTGGCTTCCTCCAGCCGCTCCAGCCGGGAGCGGACCGCCGCCACATGCCGCAACTGCTCCTGAAGAGAGGTGCGGTGGAACGGCTTGATCAGATAGTGCAGGGCCCCGGCCCGCAGGGCGTCACGGATGATGTGCGCATCGCGGGCGGCGGTGATGAACAGGGCGTCGACGGGCTGCCGCGCCTCGCGGCCGGGCCCCCCGCGGGCCGCTTCCTCCCGGGCACGCAGCTCGCGCAGCACACTCACCCCGTCCATGTCCGGCAAGTACACGTCCAGCAGTACGAGGTCGGGCCGCAGCCGGTCGGCCGCGCGCAGCGCCTCGGCGCCGCTGTGCGCCACGCCCGCCACGGAGAAGCCCTCGGTGGCGGCGACGTAATGGCTGTGCATCTTCGCGACCATGAAGTCGTCGTCGACGACCAGCACCTCGGTCATCGGACGCCTTCCTCCATGACCACAACTTTCATAAGGACCCTTAATACCGGAAGCGAGACGCGAGGTTAACCCCCGGGCAACATGTGGCCCGCATCACACCGTCCACCCCCCGCCGGCCAACCACAGAAGGGTGGTGTCACCTGTGCGTCCGCGCACACCCCTCGCTCTGCTCGCGGCAGCGCTGCTGGTCCTCCTCGGGCCCCCGCTGCTCACCTCCGGCAGCGGCGCCGAGACCGGCACGCAGATCCCCGGCCTGAAGATCATGGTCCCCAACACCCCGGGCGGCGGTTACGACATCACCGCCCGTACGGCCGCCAAGAGCACCGAAGACGCCGAGCTGAACCACAACGTCGAGGTGTACAACCTGCCCGGCGCCGGGGGCACGGTCGGACTGAGCCGGCTGGTCAACGAGCACGGCAACGGCAAACTCGTGATGTCCATGGGGCTCGGGGTGGTCGGCGCGGTGCACACCAATCACGCGCCCTCCACCCTCGCCGACACCACCCCCATCGCCCGGCTGACCGAGGAGCCGGACATCGTCGTCGTCGCGAAGGACTCCAAGTACAAGACCTTCGGCCAGCTGCTCGCCGACTGGAAGAAGCGGCCCGGCAAGATGCCGGTCGGCGGCGGATCCTCGCCCGGCGGCCCGGACCACCTGGCGCCCATGCTGATGGCCAAGGCCGCCGGCATCACCCCCAGGACCGTCAACTACGTCCCCTTCGACGGCGGCGGTGAACTGCTCGCCTCCGTCCTCGGCGGCAAGGTCGCTTTCGGCGTCTCCGGCCTCGGCGAATACCTCGACCAGATCAAGTCGGGCGAACTGCGGCTGCTCGCCGTCACCGGCCCGAAACGCGTCCCCGGATTCGACGCGCCGACCCTCAAGGAATCGGGCGTGGACGTGGAGTTCACCAACTGGCGCGGCATCGTCGCCCCGCCCGGCCTGTCCGCCACCGAACGGGACAAGCTGATCAACCTGTTCACGAAACTGCACGACTCCCCGCAGTGGAAGGACGCCGCCAAGCGCAACGGCTGGATCGACGCCTTCGCGACCGGCGAGACCTTCGGCCGCTTCCTGGACGCCCAGGACCGGCGGGTCGACAGGGTGCTGAAGGAGCTGGGGCTGTGAGTACCTCCGAGACCACCCACCGCACCCTGCGCGAACGGCTGCGCGGCCGCTCCGAACTCGGCGTGTGCGCCCTGCTCCTCGTCCTCGGCATCCTCGTTCTGACCGACGCCGTCACCATGGACACCGACTTCGCCCAGCGCGGCCCGGTGGGCCCGACCACCGTCCCGTTCGTCGTCGGCGGCCTGCTGCTGCTCGTCGCCCTCCTGCTCGCGGTGGACGTGCTGCGCGGCGGCCGCGGTGAGGCCGAGGGCGGTGAGGACGTCGATCTGACCGAGCCGGGCGACTGGCGCACCGTCGCACTGCTCGTCGGCGTCTTCCTCGCCAACGCCGTCCTCATCGGCCCGCTCGGCTTCCCGATCTCCGGCGCCCTGCTCTTCTGGGGCTCCGCGTACGCGCTGGGCAGCCGCAACCTCACCCGCGACCCGCTGATCGCGGCCGGGCTCGCCCTGGCCACCTTCCTGATCTTCAACAACCTGCTGGGTGTCCCGCTGCCCGGCGGCCCGCTGATGGGGGTGCTGTAACCGATGGACTCCCTGAACTCCCTCCTCGACGGCTTCGGTACGGCGCTCACCCCGCTCAACCTGCTGTGGGCCGCCATCGGCGTCCTGCTCGGCACCGCCATCGGCGTGCTGCCGGGCATCGGACCCGCCATGGCGGTGGCGCTGCTGCTGCCCGTCACCTACGGACTCGACCCCACCGGCGCGTTCATCATGTTCGCCGGCATCTACTACGGCGGTATGTTCGGCGGCTCCACCACCTCGATCCTGCTCAACACACCGGGCGAGAGTGCCGCCGTCGTCGCCGCCATCGAGGGCAACCCGATGGCCAGGGCCGGCCGAGGAGCACAAGCACTCGCGGCGGCCGCCATCGGCCACTTCGCCGGCGGCATGATCGGCACGATCCTGCTCGTCGTCCTCGCTCCCACGGTGGCCGCGCTCGCCGTCGACATCGGCGCCCCCGACTACTTCGCCATCATGGTCCTGGCGTTCATCGCGGTGACGTCCGTTCTCGGCAGCTCCCGCATCCGCGGCTTCGCCTCCCTGCTGATCGGCCTCACCCTCGGCCTGGTCGGCCTGGACCAGATGACCGGCCAGCAGCGGCTGACCTTCGGCTCCCTGCAACTGGCCGACGGCATCGACGTGGTGATCGTCGCGGTCGGGCTGTTCGCCATCGGCGAGGCGCTGTGGGTGGCCGCCCACCTGCGGCGCTCCTCCGGCGAGTCGATACCCGTCGGCCGCCCCTGGCTGGGCCGCGCGGAGCTGCGCCGCACCTGGAAGCCGTGGCTGCGCGGCCCGCTGATCGGTTTCCCGTTCGGCGCCATCCCGGCCGGCGGCGCGGAGATCCCCACCTTTCTGTCGTACGTCACCGAGAAGAAGCTCAGCAAGCACCGCGACGAGTTCGGCCGGGGCGCCATCGAGGGCGTGGCCGGTCCCGAGTCGGCGTCCTCCGCGTCCGCGGCGGGCACGCTGGTGTCCATGCTGACGCTGGGCCTGCCCACCACGGCGGTCGCCGCCGTCATGCTGGCGGCCTTCCAGCAGTACGGCATCCAGCCGGGACCGCTGCTCTTCGAGCGGGAACCGGACCTGGTGTGGGGCCTGATCGCCTCCCTGTTCGTCGGCATGGTGCTGCTGCTCGTCCTCAACCTGCCGCTGGCACCGGTCTGGGCGAAGCTGCTGCGGATCCCGCGTCCGTACCTCTACGCGGGCATCCTGTTCTTCGCGGCGGTCGGCGCGTACGCGGTCGGCGGCGAGGCCCTGGACCTGGTGATCTTGCTGGTCATCGGCCTGATCGGGCTCGGCATGCGGCGCTACGGGCTGCCGGTGCTGCCCGCCGTCATCGGGGTCATCCTCGGCCCGGCCGCGGAACAACAGCTGCGCAGGGCGCTGCAGATCAGTGACGGCAGCGCCGCCGGTCTGGTCAACACGCCGTTCGCGGCGACCGTCTACACCGTGATCCTCGTTTTGCTGGCATGGCCCTGGCTCAAGCGGCTGGTGCTGCGGGGGCGGACCGGGCCGGGGTCGGGGACGGGAGAGGACTCGGAGTCGGGCTCTGGCTCTGGCTCTGGCTCGGAGGGTGACGCGAAGGGGTGAGCCGGGGGCTGCGGTCTGCGTGTCCCCGGTCCGCCGACACGCAGAGCGCGATCCGGTAGCCGGTAGCGGCGGTCGGTGAAGGGTGAAGGGTGAAGGGTGACGGGCGGTGGTTTCCGGCGGGGTGAGGCCCGTCTGCCACCACGTGCAACTCACCGGCTGCCGCGGACTGTCGGGCGACCGGCCTCCTCGCGGAACTCCCGGGCCTCCTCACGGACCCTCGGCCGGGACGCTCCGGATTCCGGCCGGTCGGGTCCGGCCCGGGCGCGCGTCCGCTGCTCTCCGGCAGTTGTCAGTGGGCTCCGGCACCATCGGTACATGACGACAGACCAGCCCGCCGACCAGCGGGAAGCGCCGCTGCATGGCACCGAGGCCGCCTATTGGGAGTCCGCCGCCGAGACCTTCGACGACGAGCCCGATCACGGCCTGCGTGATCCCGCCGTCCGCGCCGCCTGGGCCGATCGGCTGCGCTCATGGCTGCCCTCCGAGCCGTCCGACATCCTCGATCTCGGCTGCGGCACGGGCAGCCTGGCCCTGCTCGCCACCGAGCAGGGCCACCGCGTGACGGGCGTCGACCGCTCGGCCGCCATGGTCGCGCGCGCCCGCGCCAAGCGCGCCGGGCGTGAGGCCGACTTCCTCGTCGGTGACGCCGCCGCTCCGCCTGTGGGGGAGCGGCAGTTCCCCGTCGTCCTGGTGCGTCATGTCCTGTGGGCGCTCCCGGATCCGCAGGCCGCCCTGCGGCACTGGGCCGGCCTGCTGGTGCCCGGCGGGCGGCTGGTGCTGGTCGAGGGGCGCTGGGGCGAGGCCGATCCGATCGGCCTCACGGCAGAGGAACTCACCGCCCTCACCGCCCCGTTGGCGTCATCCACCCGTCTGGAAGATCTCTCCCGCGATCCCGTCCTCTGGGGCAAGGAGGTGCAGGACGAGCGGTATGCCCTGATCGCGTACCCGGGCCGCACGCCCCACGCGGCCCCTCCGCGGCCGGATGCGGCCGTCCGACCCGAACGGCCCGTCCGGCACACCGAAGTCGTGGACGTGCACCTCGTGTTGCGCCGAGGCGACGAGGTGCTGCTCGCCCGCCGCTCCGGCACCGGCTATGCGGACGGCCTGCTGCATGCCCCGTCGGGACATGCCGAGGACGGCGAGGACGTGCGGGAGGCCATGATCCGCGAGGCCCATGAGGAGCTGGGCCTGCGGCTGACGCCGGCGGACTTGCGCGTGAGCCTGGTCATGCAGCACCGCGCTCCGGCACCGGCGCAACCCCGCATCGGCTGGTTCTTCGAAGCGGCCTACGGCGCGGGCGGAGAGCCGGAGAACCGCGAGCCGGAAAAGTGCTCGCAGCTGGCGTGGTTTTCGCTGGACGCGTTGCCGGACGACATGGTCGCGTACTGCCGGGCGGGGCTGGACGGCCTGCGGGCAGGCCACCGATTCCTGCTCCACTGGCACCGCGCCGGCGACAGCATCGCCTACGACCCCTCAGCCCCCGGCCGCGCGGTCGCCCTGGACGGGCCGTAGCCGGCCGGGCGGTGGTGGCCGGAGGTCCTGGTCCCGGCCCCCGTCCAGGCCCCCGTCCCGGTCCCGGTCCCGCGAAAGTTCACGCACACATCGCCACTCGGCGCCGAACGGCCGGTAGCCGAAGGCTCGGTTGATGGCCAGCATCGGGGCGTTGGTGGCGTCATTGCCGGTGAAGGCCACGGTGCATCCGGCGTCCCGGGCGCGGCGCAGCGAATCGGTCTTCGCGAGCCGGGCCAGCCCCCTGCCTCGGAAGGCGCGGAGGGTGCCGGTCATGCCCGAGGAATAGCGGCCGAGACCGTCGACCTCGGCCAGGGTGTACGCCGCGACCGCACCGTTCACGGTCACCACCGAGCTGAGGTTCCAGTCGATGTCCGGGTGTTCCCAGGTGTGCAGTAGCCAGTCCTCGTAGGTCATGGCGTCGCACGCGACCTCGCCCGGCTCGTCCGCCGTCGCCTCGGCGTCCGCATCGAACAGCGGGCGCGGGTCGGCCCCGAAGTCCGCGCCGGTGCACAAACGGACACCGGGAGGCATGGGGGAGGGCAGGGGCGGCAGATCGGCGGACCGTAGATCGAGACGGAGGGAGCGGGCCGGGCGGGTGCGGTGGTAGCCGCGGCGCTCCGCGAAGGCGAGCGCACCGGGCTCGTCGAGGGCCCAGGCGTGCAGATGGGTGGCGCCGGCCTCGGTCAGATGCGCCTCGGCCGCGGTCAGCAGCGCCGATCCGACGCCCCGACCCCGGTGCTCCGGGTGCACCTGCGGGGTCGCGGCGCTCTGCCCCGGCAGGCTGCTGTCGTACAGCAGGGCGCTGCGAACGGCGCCGACGATACGGCCGTCCAGCTCGGCGACGAACAACCGCAGACGCTGCGCCGCCGGCGCGCAGGCGACATCCCAGGCAATGCCCTGCGGAGTGGAGAGGAGGAACGGCAGCGCGGCACGCCGCAGGTCTGCCACGGCCTTGGCGTCGGCGGGCCGGAATTCGCGCACGGTGGGCGTCATGGCTGCGGACGGTACGCCGCCCGCTCCCTCTGCGCCTCCCCATTTCCGCCCAGCGATGCACGGTTGCCTCATTCCGGACGCCCCGTCACCGGCATTGGCGAGCCCCGGCAACCGCCGGGGCACGGTGACCACCGGAGGCCACCCGGGGGCGCGCCGGCTCGTAGCCTCCGCGCCACCGGCGCGAATTCGCCCCGATCCCGGTGTGGGCGGCGCTGCTGACGCACAATGGGTGCGACAAAACCGCGCACCGGCGGATGCGGGCACCCCGCGCACCCGCCCGGGCCCCACCAGCACCAGGAGCGCCACCGTGTCCCCCCAGACCCTGACGATCATCATCGACCCGGACGCGGCGGACGCGCCGTACGAACAGGTACGCACCCAGATCGCCGACCGGGCCAGGGACGGTGCCCTGCCGGTCGGCTACAAGCTGCCGACCGTCCGCGGACTCGCCGAAGACCTCGGTCTGGCAGCCAACACCGTCGCCAAGGCGTACCGCGCCCTGGAGTCCGACGGCGTGATCGAGACCCGGGGCCGCAACGGCAGCTTCATCGCGGCCGCCGGCGAGGCCGCGGACAAGGAAGCCGCCGCGGCCGCCGAAAGCTATGCGCGGCGCGCCCACCGGCTGGGCCTGGACCGGCGCGCCGCCCTCGCCGTCGTCGAGGACGCCCTGCGTGCGGCCTACGGAACCGGCACCTGACCGCGCCGCGCGGCGCCCCGCACGCCACCTGAGATGCCCCGGACGCCGGTCCCCCGGCGTGCCGCCCTCCACCCGCCCGAAGGAATCGCATGCCCAGTCAGCAGGCACTCGTCCGCCGTCCCTCTCCGCGTCTCGCCGACGGCCTGGTCACGCACATCGACCGGCAGCCGGTCGACGCCGCCCTCGCCCTGCGCCAGTGGGAGGGCTACGTCCAGGCGCTCCGCGAACACGGCTGGCACACCACCGAGGTGGACGCGGCCGACGACTGCCCGGACTCGGTCTTCGTCGAGGACACCATGGTCGTCTTCCGCAATGTGGCGCTGATGGCCCGCCCCGGTGCGGATTCCCGCAAGCCCGAGACGCGCGCCGCACGGGCCGCGGCCGAGGCACTCGGCTGCTCGGTCAACGAGGTCCGGGCGCCCGGCACGCTCGACGGCGGCGACGTCCTGAAGATCGGCGACACGGTCTACGTCGGCCGCGGTGGGCGCACGAACGCCGACGGCGTACGGCAACTGCGCGCCGCCTTCGAGCCGTTGGGCGCCCGTGTCGTCGCCGTACCGGTGAGCAAGGTGCTGCACCTGAAGTCCGCGGTCACGGCCCTGCCGGACGGCACCGTCATCGGCTACCCGCCGCTCGTCGACGACCCGGCGGCGTTCCCGCGTTTCCTGCCGGTCCCCGAGGAGTCCGGTGCGCATGTGGTGCTGCTCGGCGGTGGCAGGCTGCTGATGGCCGCCAGCGCGCCCAAGAGCGCGGAGCTCTTCGCCGACCTGGGCTACCGGCCCGTCCCCGTGGACATCGGGGAGTTCGAGAAGATGGAGGGCTGCGTGACATGCCTGTCCGTACGCCTGCGCGAGCTGTACGCCTGAACGCGCATATCGTGGCGGTATGAGCAACCTCGATCTCAGACCGGCACCCAACCTGTGCGGGGGGAACGGCCGTACGGGACCGGTCCGCGACGTCCAGCCCGGCAAGCAGGTGCCTCTCGGTGAGAGCACCGTCGTCCGCCGGCTGCTGCCCAACCTCGGGCGGCGGATGGTCGGCGCCTGGTGCTTCGTCGACCACTACGGTCCCGACGACATCGCCGGCGAGCCCGGGATGCAGGTCCCACCGCACCCGCACATGGGCCTGCAGACCGTCAGTTGGCTGCACGAGGGCGAGGTGCTGCACCGCGACAGCCTGGGCAGCCTGCAGACCGTACGGCCCCGCGAGCTGGGCCTGATGACGTCGGGGCGGGCCATCTCCCACTCCGAGGAGTCCCCGCACGGCCACGCGCCACTGCTGCACGGCGCCCAGCTGTGGGTGGCGCTGCCCGGCGAACACCGCAATGCCGCGCCGGCCTTCGAGCACCACGCCGACCTGCCCGTCATCACCGGTGGCGGCGGTCTGTCCGCCACCGTCATCCTCGGTGAGCTGGCCGGCGCCACCTCACCCGGCACCACCTACTCCCCGCTCGTCGGCGCCGACCTCACCCTCGCCGCGGGCACCGACGCCCGCCTGCCGGTCGACCCGGACTTCGAGTACGCGGCGCTGGCAATCTCCGGGGAGACCGAGGTCGACGGGGTGCGACTGGCGCCCGGCGCCCTGCTCTACCTCGGCTGCGGACGCACCGACCTCCCCCTGCGGTCCGACGACGCCGGCAGCCTGATGCTGCTGGGCGGTGAGCCGTTCGAGGAGGAGATCGTGATGTGGTGGAACTTCGTCGGCCGTACCGGCGAGGAGATCGCGCAGGCCCGCGCCGACTGGATGACCAGCTCCCGCTTCGGCGACGTCCACGGCTACGACGGCACCCGGCTACCCGCCCCCGAGCTGCCGCCGGTACCCCTGAAACCACGGGGAAGGGTGCGCTGACCTGCGGCTACGGTGGACACTCGGGTCTGCGTGCGATCCGCGATGTGGGGTGGGACGGCGATGCCCGGGGTGAGCCGCGGGTCCGGTTCGGGGGCGCCCCAGGAGGTCTGGAGGGGGAGGGTGCCGGCCCACACGTCCAGTTCGGCGTCAGGGCCCTCACCGTCGTCCGGCGGGCCGGTGCGAATCTTCACCGACGCCTCGTCGAGGGAGAGGGCGAGCAGTGCGGTGGCGGCCAGTTCCTTGCGACCGGGGCGTCGCGCGTAGTCCCACTGGCCCGGTGCGGCCTGCTCGGTGAGGCAGCGCAGGCCCTTGATCTTCTCGTCGGGGTCGGTGACGGGGCGCGGAGTGCCGAAGACCATGGCGCTGCGGTAGTTGACGCCGTGCTCGAAGACCGAGCGGGCCAGTACCAGCCCGTCGACGTGGGTGACGGTGACACATACAGCTGCCGCGGGGGACGCCACCAGGCTGCGACTGGCGACGGAGCCGTGGAAGTAGAGCGCCGCGCCGTCCGAGCCGTAGACCGTGGGCACCACCATCAGCGTGCCCTCCACCGTCACACCGAGGTGGCAGATGAAGCCCGCGGCCAGGATGGCATCGAGTTCGGCGCGTTCGAGGCTGCCCTGCTCGCGGAGCCGACGGTGGCGAGTGCGCTCGGTCTCCGGCAGCGGCCGGTCGGCAGGGGAACAGGTCAAGGCGGTCCTTCCCGGGCGGTTGCGCAGGCGGTGTGTGGCGACTGAGCCGTGACGGTCCTCGGAACGCACGAAGCTGCTGGCGGGCAGGGGGCTGACTCACGTCGGAGCATACTGATATGGCCCGTGAGTGGCTAGGCGATCAGCTGAATTCGTTGAATGGTTCGCCTGCTGCGACGAATTTCGTTGCGGAGAAACTTGCTGCGGGATGACGGCTAGGGGATGGCGGAGTCCACCATGGCAGCCCCGTCGACCTTGCCCGCCCCCCAGTCGTTGTCGGCCATTGCGCCGGTGAAATTGTCCAAGCGGGCGGAATCGGCCAGCAGTTGCGCGAGTTCGGTCTGGTGGAGGGCAGGGCGCGCCTGGAGTGCGAGAGCGCACACCCCGGTCAGATGCGGCGCGGCCATGCTGGTGCCCGACATGGACTGGTACTGGTTGGTTCCCGCACCTCCCACCAGCGCCGAGGTGATGGCCTGGCCCGGAGCTGCGAGGGTCGGCGCGGCGCGGCCGTCGCGGGTGGGCCCACGGCTGGAGAAGGTGGACAGGTTGCCCCGGCCGGCGCCCTTGGTGATGTAGGACGCGGCGGTGACCACCTTCCGGCTGGTGCCGGGGACGGAGATGGTGATCTCGTCGTTCCGGTGGGGGCCGAGGAACTGGGGGACGGTGAGACCTCGCTCCATCCAGGCGTGCCAGCGGCCGCCCTCGGTCACCGTGCGGCCGGTGAGCGTCAGACCCCAGGTGCCGGGCAGGACCGCCGTACGGCCCGCAGGGTTCAGTTGCACGTAGATCCGGTTGTCGCCGTTTCCGGGGTGGTCGACGACGGAGTCGACGAAGGCCCTGTTCCCACCCGGGAGGGCCATGTCGTGGGTCGTGCCCGGCGTGACTTCCGTGCTCGCTGTGCCGCCGGGAGGCGTGATACGCAGGGAGAGGCGATCCGCGCCGGAGTACCAGATGTCTATCGTGTCCGGCGTCGTGTCGTCGGCGGGCACCGAGAACTGCACGATGTCCTGAGTCCCTTCGCTCACCTGCCCTGTCGCGTGGATACCGGCGTTCGCCGCGTTGCCCGCGGACTTGACCAATGCGTGCCCCGCGTCGCGGAGCAGATTGTCGATGCCGACTTCGAGCAGGCTCGACCCGTCGTGCGGCCCCAGGTTGTCCCCCTGGCTGATGTTGATCACAGCCGGCCGGCCGAGAGCCTCGGCGACATCGAAGACGTAGCGCACGGCATCGAGGGTGCTTGCCGAGTCGCCCATGGCTTCGGTGGTGACCTGGTTGGCCACCACGACCAGTTCCGCCTCGGGTGCGACACCGATGAAGGTGAACTCGGGTTGTCCGTTGCCGGCTGACGAGCCGTCGCCCGCGGCGATGCCCGCCACATGCGTGCCGTGTCCGACGGAGTTGTCCATGTGCCGGACGACGTCCAGCGGGTCCGGTGCCAGGAGCGCGGCGTCGATGGCGGGGCGCTGGTACTCGACGCCGTAGTCGAAGGGGGCCGGTGAGACCTCCCCGGCCTTCGGCGTCAGATTCTGATCCCAGATACGCAGAATGCGGGTACTGCCCGTCGGTCCGCGGAAGCAGCCGTGGCGCCAGTCGATGCCGCTGTCGATCACTCCCACGATCACTCCGGTGCCGCGGAACGAGGGTGGGCCCGCGTGCACCTCGTCCGCGTTGATCTCCGGCAGGGACGCGTCCAGTTCGGGGAAGGTCGGGCGGGACGCCTCGACGTGGGCGACGGCGGCCAAGTCGTCGAGCTCCGCGAGACGATCGACCCCGACCTCGCCGCTGAGGACATCCCCGGCCCGGGTGAACACCGACATCCCGAGGCCCCGGAGGGTCTCTTGTGCCTCGGGCCCGTCACCGCCGTGCCCCTCCGCGAGCCGTACGAGTACGCGTACCCGCGGCGCTTGGACACCTTCAACCGTGAGGCCGAAGCGGCCGGTGGATTCCAGGAGGGCGAGATCCGCCCGCCCGTTCTCGGCCTGGGACGTCAGGAATTTCAGTCGTGAGTCGAGCATGGGAAAGCTTCTCTCTGACAGACCACCGTTCCCTTGTGGGGGCCGAGTGATCATTTGTCAGGTGCCCCGGTGCCCATCTCGCGGTGGAGTGGCTCGGACAGCTCCACATGGTCGACACAGTCAAGTTCTGTCAGACGCCCGAGGCTCTCGGGCGTGAGGCTCGCGGTCACCACGTCGCCTGCGATGGTGTGCACCCGCGCGCCGGCGTCGGCGATGCCTCGTCGCTCTTGCTCGCCGGGCTCACCCGTCAGTCGGACAAGTACCCTGAGGGGAGTTGTGGCGGCTGATTCGCGGGCCGGGTCCGCGGCGAACAATGCGCGCCGCGCGGCGGAGCCAAGCTTCTCAGTGCGCATATTCCTCACCTTGCCTGCTCCGGTGAGTGACCCGTCTCCCTCCGGATTGCGCGCTTCTGCACCTCTTCTTTGCGTGGACGGCTGCATATGCCGTACTTCAACGGTACGCAGTGCACGCGCCTCCCGCCACCGTGCGCGCCGGGCCACCTCGCACACCTGCCGCACGCCGGCAGGTCGTTGACCGTTCGACCGTGCCGGCGTGCTCACCACCGGTCGTGCGGAGCGCCGCAGCGATGGGCACACGCCTCACATCTGCTGCGGGAAGACGTAATAGGACTCCAGCGGGCCCCCGCTGATGTGCACCAGTCTGACGAATGCCACCTGATCGTCGTCATTCGACAGGTGATCGAGAACTCTGGTGTCGATGCAGACGCCGTTCACCTTGAACTCGGGCTCCAGCCGTTCTCTGATGAACTTCTCCGGGTCGGCGCTCAGGGTTTCCCAGTCCCCTTCGTCGAGTTCTATCTCGAAGGTTTCGAGAGGGTACGACTGCGCCTCGCTTTTTCGGATCGCCTTGGCCATGGCGCGCGCTCCTTCCGAAGAGAGCTCTCCCCTCCTTTCAGCTTGCGCTCTCCAAGAGCCCGGGCAAGTCGAGTGCAGGCGACCGGGCTTCCTTCCGTGGGAGGAAGCCCGGTCATGCGAGCGGGATTTCGCACCGAAGCGTGGCGACTACAGATACATCCCCGCGTCCGCCCCCGAGTCCTGGGCCGGGACCGAGGCGGGGCGGGTGCCGCGGCGCAGGGCGTAGAGCTCGGCGAGGGAGGCGCCCTCGCGGCCGATGCCCTCCTCGGTTCCCAGCCAGTTCACCGCCTCGGTGCGGGTGAGCGGGCCGACCTCGATCCGGGCCAGGCAGCGGCCGGGGCGGACCACCGCGGGGTGCATGCGCTCCAGATCCTCGTTGGTGGTGACGCCGACCAGGACGTTGCGCCCCTGGCCCAGCAGACCGTCCGTCAGGTTGAGCAGCCGCGACAGTGCCTGGCCCGCGGTGTGCTTGGCCTCGCCGCGGATGAGTTCGTCACAGTCCTCCAGGAGCAGCAGACGCCAGCGGCCCTTGCCGGTGCTGTCCTCCTCCCCGATGGCGATGTCCATGAGGTAGCCGACGTCGTTGAACAGCCGCTCCGGGTCGAGTACGCAGTCCACCTGGCACCAGTCGCGCCAGGAGCGGGCCAGGGTGCGCAGCGCGGAGGTCTTGCCGGTGCCGGGCGGGCCGTGCAGCAACAGCAGTCGGCCGGCGATCTCCTCGGGGGCCACCTTCATCAGCCGGTCCATGGCGTCGGCCACCGGCGCCGTGTAATTGGGGCGGATCTCGTCCCATGTTCCCGCGGAGATCTGCCGGGACGTCCGGTGCGGGCCTCGGCGCGGTGAGAAGTACCAGAACCCCATCGCGACGTTCTCCGGCTGCGGCTCCGGTGCGTCCTCCGCGCCGTCCGCCGCCTGCCCCAGCACCTTCTGGGCCAGTTCGTCGCTGACGGCGGTGACCGTCACATCGGCCCCGCGGTTCCACCGGGAGACCAGCAGGGTGAACCCGTCGCCCTCCGCGAGGGTGGCGCTGCGGTCATCGTCGCGGGCCGAGCGCAGAATGCGCGTGCCGGGCGGCAACAGGGTCAGCCCGGACTTCACCCTGTCCACGGAGCGGCTGCGGGCGTACGGCTGCTCTCCCTTGGCGAACCGCCCCAGAAAGAGCGCGTCGATGACATCGGAAGGGGAATCGCTGTCGTCCATGTTCAGACGGATCGGAAGGGACTCCTCGGCGGCGGACGGCTGGACGTGATCGGCAGACATGCCGCCATGATCGGTCACGGTCCCCCGTCCGGCACGCGGATTATCGCGGTGTTTTCCCCGGACAGAACAGAACCGTTACGTGGAAACCGGGCATCCGGGTCGCGGGACGCGCGGAAGAGCCCCGGGCGGTGTGCCGCCCGGGGCGCCGAGGTGACCGTGCTACGGGACGATCTTGAGCAGCTTGTTCGGGGATCCGGTGCCCGGGTTGGTCACGACTCCGCCGGTGGCGCCGCCGGTCAGGGCCGTGGCGACCGCCGCCGGGGTGGCGGTCGGGTGGCCGGCGAGGTAGATCGCGGCGGCGCCCGCCACGTGCGGGGACGCCATCGAGGTGCCGGAGATGGTGTTGGTGGCGGTATCGGTGGTCTTCCAGGCGCTGGTGATGCTGCTGCCGGGCGCGAAGAGGTCCACGCGCGAGCCGTAGTTGGAGTAGCTCGCGCGCGCGTCGGTGGAGGTCGTCGCGCCGACCGTGAGCGCCTCGGGGACGCGTGCGGGGGAGTAGTTCTGCGCGTTCGCCCCCGAATTGCCGGCGGCGACGGCGTAGGTCACCCCGCTCTTGATGGAGTTCTGCACGGCCGTGTCGAGGGCCGCGTCGGCGCCCCCGCCCAGCGACAGGTTCGCCACCGAGGGGCCGCTGTGGTTCTTGGTGACCCAGTCGATGCCCGCGACGACCTGGGCGGTGGTCCCGGAGCCCGCGTTGTTCAGCACCCGCACCGCCACGATCCTCGCCTTCTTGGCGACGCCGTAGGAGGTGCCGGCCGCGGTCGCCGCGACATGGGTGCCGTGCCCGTTGCCGTCCTGGGCGGTGTTGTCGTTGTCGACGGCGTCGTAGCCGTTCGCCGCCCGCCCGCCGAAGTCCTGGTGGGTGATGCGGACGCCGGTGTCGATGACGTAGACGGTGGAGCCGGAGCCCGCGGTGTCGGGGTAGGTGTACTTCTGGTCGAGCGGCAGGTTCGTCTGGTCGATCCGGTCCAGCCCCCAGGACGGCGGGTTGGTCTGGGTGCCCAGGGCGTGCAGGGTGCGGTCCTGGAAGACCTGGTCGACGGCCGGGTCCGCGGCCAGCCGTCTCGCCTGCGCCGCGGAGAGCGTGGCGGCGTATCCGTTGAGGGCCGCGGTGTAGGTGTGCCGCACGGTGCCGCCGTACTCGGATATCACGCTTCTGCCGTGCGCCGAGGCGGATGTGAAGCCGGCGTCGCGCTTGAGGGTGACGAGGTAGCTGCCGCGCACCGCGTCGGCGGCGCCGGCACCCACGACGGTGCCTTCGGCGGGCGCCGCGTGGGCGGGGAAGGACAGGGCGCCGAGTGCGGCGGCGGCCGTGGTCGCGGTGAGCGCCGCGGCGATCCGCAGTTGGGCCGAACGCTTCGGGGTGGAGCGCGGGGTGGTGTTACGCATCACTGCCATCGCGAGGGAGTCCTCCTCATCGGTGGCGCGCCGTGGTGCGCGCGCAAGGGCTGTGGCGTACGGGGTCGTACGCACCGGGCGGTGCGGAGGGGTCCGTTGACCGCCCGTCAAAAGGTTCGGCGAGCGGCCCTCGCGTATCAAGACTTCTGTCGGGATGTCATATGCACGTCATAGCAAAGCAATGTCAGCCCCGACATGGCATCTGAGATCCCCATGGATCGTCAGATTTGCCGTGAAGCATGCATCAGCTTTGGCATGGACACTTCCGGTTACCGGTGAGTCCTGCTACCACGGATGAGGCAGAGACCCTGCTGAGGGAGGTTCCATGAGACTGTCCCGATTCGCGGCCACGACGGCCGCCTTCTTCGTCACCACGGCGCTCGCGCTCACCGGCACGAGCGCCGCCGCATCCGGCCAACAGGCCGCAGCCACCGGCTATACGGCCCTAGGCGACTCCTACTCCTCGGGAGTGGGGGCCGGTAGTTACGACAGCGCGAGCGGCGACTGCAAGCGCAGCACCAAGGCCTACCCGGCCCTCTGGGCCGCGTCGCACTCACCCTCGTCCTTCCGGTTCGCCGCATGCTCAGGTGCTCGTACGGGTGATGTCCTGAACAGCCAGCTCTCCTCGCTCGACAGCACCACCGGGCTCGTCAGCATCACCATCGGCGGCAACGACGCGGGCTTCGCCGACACCATGACGACCTGTGCGCTCAGCTCCGAGAGCGCCTGCCTCGCACGGGTCGCCCAGGCCGTCGACTACGTCCGCAACACCCTGCCCGCCAAGCTCGACGGGGTGTACACCGCCATCTCCCAGAAGGCCCCGTCCGCCCGCGTCGTCGTTCTGGGATACCCGCGCTTCTACAAGATCGGCGGCAGCTGCATCGCGGGTCTTTCGGAGAAGTCCCGCACCGCGATAAACGGTGCCGCCGACGAGATCAACGGCGTCACCGCCAAGCGCGCCGCCGACCACGGCTTCTCCTTCGCCGACATCAACACCACCTTCGCCGGCCACGAACTCTGCTCGGGCGCCGCCTGGTTGCACAGCGTGACCTACCCCGTCCTGGAGTCCTACCACCCCACGGCCACCGGACAGTCCAGCGGCTATCTGCCCGTGTTCGGCGGCGCCGCGTAATCTCCCGCACACCCGATGCCGAGGAGGGGCCGGAATCCGGGCCCTCCTCGCGTTCCCGACCGCCGCTCGTGTCAGGTGCCGTCCGCTGCCCGACGGGCAATCAACTTGCCCTGGCCAATGCCTTGTACGCGATGTTCCGTATGGTGTTCGTCAACGTCGAAGCGAGGCAGGTGGATCCGTTGAGCGGTCTGCACGCGTGTCCTCCAAGAGAGATAGGGTTACCCTGCCCGGGCCGGGTGCCCTCGTACGGGTGGGGAGAGTCATGGAACAGATAACAGTGCGCAGCAGGGCGCGAGTCCCTGCCATCAACTGCGGTAGCGGCGCGTCCAGTGCGCGCCTCGACCGTCACCTCGCGGTGCTGGGCGGTCCCGCCGTCCCGCAGCGTGAGGCACAGGGTGCGACGTCATTGATGCAGGAGCTCACCGCTCGTGATCACTCGCGCACGACAAGGAGCCGCGGGGCCAGGGTTTCGCTGTTCGCACCGCTGCGCAGGCTGCGGCGTTCGCTGTTCGGCGGCCACGGCTGACCGTAGTACCCCTGAAGTAAATACCTCGGGCGACCACACCGTCCCGGCGCAGCGCTGCGATCCGATCGCGCATCAGGCCAAGGGCGTCACGCAGCGCGTCGGTGTGCTCGCCGGAGGCAGGAATCCTTCTCTCCGGGGCGCTCCGACGGCCTTCCCCTCACCCGGAGTCCGTCCGGCGCCCGGATACGACCACCCGTCCCCGTGACGGGTGGTTTTTTCTGTCTGCCCATGGTCGCCGGGCGCGCGCCCCGCCGAGGCGCCTGTGGTGGTGCCCGTTCTTCGATGGTTCCTGCCGTTCCGTAACTCCACTGTCACTGCGGGCTGTTGACGAAGCAATCATTCCGGGTCAGGGTGCTGATCGCTTGTGCCGTACAACTACCTCACTCCCGGAGGCGCTTGTGTGCGATCTGCACGACCATCACGAGCACGACGACCCCACCCTCACCTCGGCCGCCGGCGGCCTCAGCCGGCGCCGGATCATGCAGCTGCTCGGCGCCGCGGGCGTGGTCGGCGGGGTGACGGCCGGGGGTACGGACCCGGCCATGGCGGCGGCCGCGGACACCGCCGATGCGGACGGCGGGTACCGGCCGCCCACCGGCGTGGCGAAGGACAGCCCCGCCAAGGCCGCCGCCCTCGCCTGGATCGACGGCGAGGCCGCCGCCATCACCGGGTTGAACGACGAGATATGGCAGCACGCCGAGCTGAGCCTCCGGGAGTGGAAGTCCTCGCTGGCGGAGGCGGAATTCCTGGAGCGAGCCGGGTTCGACGTGCGCTTCGGTACCGCGGGATTCCCCACCGCCTTCACCGCGACGTTCCGTCAGGGGAGCGGCGGCCCGGTGCTCGGCTTCAGCGGGGAGTACGACGCGCTCCCTGGGCTCTCCCAGCACAAGGGCGTCGGGCACCACGATCCGCGGGAGTACATCCACGACCCGTTCGCCCCCGGCTACGGCCCCGGCCACGGCTGCGGACACTGCGCACTGGGCACCGCGGCCGCGGCGGCCGCCGTCGCGGTGGCGAAGGCGGCCCGCACCCACCGGTTGCCGGTCACCGTGAAGTTCTTCGGCTCCACGGCCGAGGAGCAGCTGATCGGGAAGACGTACGCGGTCAGCAAGGGGGTGTACGAGGGGCTGGACGCCTTCCTCGACTGGCACCCGTCGACGTCCAACGCCACCGGCTGGGGCACCACCACCGCGATGACCGCGGTCACCTTCACCTTCCTCGGGGTGGCCGGCCACGGCGGCACGCCGCTCGGCAACAAGAGCGCGCTGGACGCCGCCGTGATGATGGCGACGATGTCGGAGTTCCTGCGCGAGGAGAACCTCGCGCCGTCCGGCCGGCTGCACTGGGTCATCAACAACGGTGGTGACATCCCCAACGTCACCCCGGAGATCGCCGAGATCTCGTACTACGTGCGCGAGGGCAGCCCGGAGCGGGTGCAGGTGCTGCTGGACAAGGTCATCGCCATTTCCGAGGCCGCCGCCAAGGCGAGCCGCACCCGGGTCCAGCACAAGATCACGTCGGCGTGCTGGAACCAGTTGCCGTCCCGCTCCTTCGCGGAGCTGATGCACGACAACATGCGCACCATCGGCCCGCCGGACTTCGACGACGACGCGCAGCGGCTCGCGAAGGAACTGCAGAAGTCGCTGGGGCTGCCGCAGAAGGGCCTGCACGACGAGATCGGCGCCCTGACCCCGCCCAACCCGGTGTTCATGGGCGGTGGTTCGACCGATGTCGCCGACATCAGCTGGCAGGTTCCCACCGTGTCGATGGGCGCGGCGCTGGCCCCGGTCGGTACCAAGATGCACACCTGGTCCACGGCTTCCTGCGCCGGTGCCGGGCCCGGCCACGCGGCGCTGCTGGCCGCCGCCAGGTACCTGGCCGCGACCGCCGTCGACCTGCTCACCCAGCCGGCCCGGCTCAAGGCCGTCAAGGACGAGTTCGCCCGGCGGACCAAGGGCGTGACCTGGCGGACCGCGCTGCCGGACGGCTATGAGCCCCCGATGTACGAACCGCCCGCCTGGTTCCTGGAGCGGACGGGGCAGAGCTGGCCGCCGAAGAACATCACCTGGCCGCCGAAGCGGGTGGTCAGCCAGGAGACGTTCTCCTCGTTGGGGCCGGAGTTGGCGCCCCAGGAATGAGCACAGGGACGTGACGAGCGCCGGGGCGCGTGCCCCGGCGCCTCACAACAGGGCGAACTGCCCCTCGGGCCCCTCTTCGTGGTGGTCCAGTACGGATGCCGGACGCCGCGCCGAGAGCGGCGCGGGCAGGACTCCGGCCGCCCGCAGCTCGGCCGCCCCGATCTCCGGCCCGTCCGCGGTCCGCCGGCACAACTCCGCGGTCGGCGCCCGTAGTTCGGCCAGCAGCGCCAGGACGGTGATCAGCTCCAGCAGGTCCGAGGTCCACTCCTGCGGCCAGGTCGCGGGGCGCAGCGCCGCCAGCGAACCGGCCTCGGCCGGCTCCTCGCCCGCGCCGGTGCGCTGCGCGAACCAGGCGTCAAGGACGCGTACGCCGCCCGCGTGGTAGTCCCAGGCGCCCGGCGGGACCGGCGCGATCCGGCCGCTGCCCAGCAGCAGCGCCTCGTCGTCCCGGTCGTAGGCGAGAGTCTGCGGCAGTCCGCGCTCGGGGAGGGCGGAGCGTACGTAGGGCCTACGTCCGCCCGGCATCCGGGGTCGCTCCGCGGTGCGCGCCCCGGCGTACGCGGGCTCTTCGCTCGTACGGGCGCCCCGGGTGTGCAGCCACAACAGCCGTCCGCCGAGGGCCACACCGTCCTCCCAGATCGCCGGATCGGCGGGGAGCGGCACCACGCAGCCGTCGGGGGAGTGGCGGGCGCTCGCGGTGATCCAGGCGAGGAGTTCGGCGGGGGCGGCCGGGCGTCCCAGCCTGCGGCCGAGCAGGTCGAGCAGGCCCGGTGCGAGGTTCGGCTCGACGCCGCCGGGCCGTCGGTAGAGCGGGTGGATCCGGCCAGGACGGCCGGCCGGCGACCGCCCGTCCGGGAGCACCGCGGAGCACACCACCGCGGGGCCAGGCACCTGGGGCACCGCTCCCCACGCGACCGCGAACAGCTGGCGGTCGTCCGCCACCCGCCACAACTCCGGCCGGGCGGTGTCGATCAGCCGGTGGTCGGGCAGCAGCCACTGCTGATCGAAAGGGCCGTGCAGCACCCGCTGGGGCGCGGGGCACGGACCGTCCGCCCGCAGCAGCCGCTCGGTGGGGGTGGCCTGGCCGGGCAGCTGCCCCACGGCGGAGTGCAGTGTCCGGGCCCTGGACGGCCGGAACAGCCGCTCACGGGCCGCCGCGTCCTCGGCCGCCACCAGCCGCTTCCAGCGGGCCGTGAGGACCGCGGGGTCCGGCCCCATGACCCAGGAACGGCCGAGCCGCAGCGGCGCCACGGACCACGGCATCAGATCGGACAGCCGTGGCGTGTCCTGCTTCGCCGTCACGCGGAGCCCCTCCCGGACCGTTCGGTTGACCCCGGCATCGTAACCAGGGGCCGGTGGCCGCGCCGGATCCTTCGCCCCGGAGCACTCCTGCCCATGCGCCCTTCCGGTAACTGATCTTGGAGGGGTACCGTCCACGCGGTACGCCCGAAGCGCGGTGCGGCGTGGCTCCGCCCTGCGCGTGGGACCTTGCTCAGGGGAGGACCGCCATGCCGGACACCGTCTCCCCCACGCCTGACCGGCGCGGGGGAACCTCCATCGGCGCTCGCGCCGCGGCACGGCTCGACCGGCTGCCGCCGTCCCGATGGCACCGCCGGATCACCCTCATCGTCGGCATCGGCGCCTTCTTCGACCTCTACGAGATCTTTCTCGGCGGCGTGCTCGGTGCGGTCCTGGCCGAACAGTGGCATCTCGGGCACACCGGGAAGTCCTGGGTGATCGCCTCGGGATTCCTCGGCATGTTCGTCGGCGCCAATGTGCTGTCGGTGCTCGCCGACCGCTTCGGGCGGCGCCGGATGTTCATGCTGAATCTGGGCGCGTACTCGCTCTTCTCCCTGCTCTGCGCGTTCGCGCCGAACCTGGAGTGGCTGCTCGCGCTGCGGTTTCTCGCCGGGCTCGGCCTCGGTGCCGAACTGGTCCTCGTCGACACCTATCTCGCCGAGTTCCTGCCGCGTGCGGTCCGCGGCCGGTACATCGCCTATGCGTACACCGTCGGCTTTCTCGGTGTGCCGGTCGCCGCGCTCCTCGGGGCACGGCTGGTGGCCGAGCAGCAGCTGCTGGGCATGGAAGGCTGGCGCTGGCTGCTGGTCGCCGGCGCGCTGGGCGCCGGCTTCATCCAGCTGATGCGTAGCCAACTCCCGGAATCCCCGCGGTGGTTGACGGTGCGCGGGCGGACCGACGAAGCCGACCGGATCGTGTCCCGCATCGAGGAGCGGGTGGCGCGGGAGACCGGCACCAGCCTGCCGTCCGTCCCGGAGGTGGAGACCGTTCCGGAGCGGAAGGTGCCGCTGGGGGAGATGTTCCGCGGGGACTTCCGCCGGCGCACCGTCATGTGGTGGATCTTCCAAGTCCTGCAGACCGTCGGCTACTACGGCTTCGGGTCGCTGGCGCCGGTGGTGCTCACCGAGAAGGGCCACACCGTCACCGCGTCCCTGCTGTACGCCGCGCTGAGTTTCTGCGGCTATCCGCTCGGGTCTGCGCTGTCGATCCCGCTCATCGACCGGATCGAGCGCCGCACGCTGATCATCGCCTCGGCGCTCGGTATGGCCGGCTGCGGGCTGGCCTTCGGCTTCGCCTCGGCCACCTGGGCGATCGTCGCCTTCGGTTTCGGCCTGACGGTGTGCAGCAACATCTTCTCCAACGCCTTCCACGTCTATCAGACCGAGATCTTCCCGACGGGGCTGCGCAGCAGCGCGATCGGCATCGCCTACTCGCTGTCCCGCCTCACCTCGGTCGTGCTGCCCTTCGTGGCGCTGAGCGTGCTGACCGACCTCGGGGCGGCCGCGGTGTTCGCGGGGTCCGCGATGCTGATGGTGCTGCTGTGCCTGGACGTCGCGCTGTTGGGGCCGCGCAGCACGGGGCGGAGCCTGGAGCGCATCTGAGCGCCGTCCCGCGGCCGCGCAGGATCGGCACGGTCAGTGCGCGTCCAGGGTGACCGTGAAGGAGAAGCGGTCGCCGCGGTAGCGGATCCGGGCGACGTCGACGGCCTGGCCGGCCTCGTCGTAGGTGATGCCGGTGTAGTGCAGGATCGGGCTGAGCAGCGGGACCTCCAGCAGCCGGGCGGTCTCCGGGTCGGCCAGCCGCGCCTCGACGGTGTCGGTGATCCGGCTGATCCGCACGCCCACGGCGTCCCGCAACACCTTCGTCATCGGCCACCGCTCCAGATCCGCCGGGTCGATCTTGGCGGCGACATCGGGCCGTACGTAGTTGCGCGCGTGGTTGGTGGGCTCACCCGTCTCCTCGTCGCCGCGCAACCGGCAGAACTCGGTCACCTCCTGGCAGCCCGGGAAATACTCGGCCAGTTCGGCCGGCACCGGCACCGGCCCGTGCTCCAACAGCGTGCTGCTCATCCCGGACTGCTGGGCGACGATCGCGTCCACCGAGCCGAGCAGCCGCACCGGCGCGCCTCGCTGGGCGCTCGGCTCGATGAAGGTGCCGCGGCGCCGGTGCCGGCTGATCAGGCCCTCGGTCTCCAGTTCCTTGAGGGCCTGGCGCATGGTCAGCACGCTCACGCCGTAGTGCGCGGCGAGCGCGTCCTCGGTGGGCAGCCGCAGCGGCGCGTCCGGGGACCGGCCGAGTATGGAGGCACGCAGGGACTGCGACACCTGATACCACAGCGGCAGCTTGCGGTTCAGGGCGAGCGAGTCGGGAGCGAAGGTGTTCACAGGGCATTCCCCGGTCTCACGGGCGGAAGTGGCGCTGGAGACCCTGCCATACGTCGTCGTAGCCGGCCTGCAGATGTCCGGCGTCCCGGGCCTGCTCGGTGAGGGTCAGCGGCCAGCGGGTCTCGAACATGAAGGCCAGGCCGTCGTCGATCTTCTGCGGCCGCAGCTCGGCCGCGCTCGCCCGGTCGAAGGTCTCCCGGTCCGGGCCGTGCGCCGACATCATGTTGTGCAGCGAGCCGCCGCCCGGGACGAACCCCCCTGGGCCCGAGGTCTTCGCGTCGTAGGCGCCCTCGATCAGTCCCATGTACTCGGTCATCACATTGCGGTGGAAGTACGGCGGCCGGAAGGTGTCCTCGCCGACCAGCCAGCGCGGTGCGAACACCACGAAGTCCACACCGGCGAGGCCGGGGGTGTCGGACGGCGAGGTGAGCACCGTGAAGATCGACGGGTCCGGGTGGTCATAGCTGATCGAGCCGATGACGTTGAAGCGGTGCAGGTCGTAGACGTACGGCACGTGGTTGCCGTGCCAGGCGACGACATCCAGCGGCGAGTGGTCGTAGGTCGCGGTCCAGAGGTTGCCGCAGAACTTGTTGACGACCTCGAACGGCCCCTCGATGTCCTCGTAGGCGGCGACCGGGGCGAGGAAGTCCCGCGGGTTCGCCAGCCCGTTGGCGCCGATCGGGCCGAGGTCGGGGAGCTGGAAGGGCTTGCCGTAGTTCTCGCAGACGTAGCCGCGCGCGGTGTCGTCCAGCAGCTCGACGCGGAAGCGGACGCCGCGGGGAATCAGTGCCACGTGGCCCGGCTCCGCGCGCAGCAGGCCGAGTTCGGTGCGCAGCAGCAGCCCGCCGTGCTCCGGGACGATCAGCAGTTCGCCGTCCGCGTCGCTGAACACCCGCTCCGTCATGGAGGAGTTGGCGTGGTAGAGGTGCACGGCCATGCCGGTGCGCTGGGTCGCGTCGCCGTTGCCGCCCAGCGTCCACAGGCCGTCCAGGAAGTCGACCGGACCGGCCGGGTCGGGCAATGGGTTCCAGCGCAGCCGGTTGGGGTCGGGGACGCAGTCGGTGAACGGCGCCGAGCGGATGGCGCGGCGCTCGGCGCGGACGAACGGCGGGTGCGCGGCCGAGGGGCGGATGCGGTAGAGCCAGGAGCGGTGGTTGTCGGCCCGGGGCTCGGTGAACGCCGAACCGCTCAGCTGCTCCGCGTACAGGCCGAGGGGGGCGCGCTGGGGGGAGTTGCGGCCCACCGGCAGGGCGCCGGGGAGGGCCTCCGAGCTGTGCTCGTTGCCGAAGCCGGAGGCGTATCCCAGCCCCTCGGCCGTCTTCCTCGCCTGCTCGTTGCCCGTACCTGTCATCGCGTGCTCCCGCCGCTCAAGGAATCCTATGCAAGACCTTAGGATTGCTGCGGGGGTCCGTCAACGGAGGCTTCCCGGCCGCCCTGGCCGGATCCCGGCCCCGACCCGCGCCGGTCCGTTCTCCGCACGACCGGCTGTCGTCCGCCCGAACCGGGGGCAGGATGGACGGGTGCAGCAGCCCACCCCGCCACCCGCCCCGCTCCGGCGCGTCCCCGTCCAGCGGCGCAGCGCCCAGCGCCTCGCGCGCATCCTCGACGCCTGCGCCGAACTGCTGGAGGAGACCGGATACGAGGACCTCAGCACCCGCGCCGTGGCCGGCCGGGCCCAGGTCCCGATCGGCTCCGTGTACCGCTTCTTCCCTCATAAGCGGGCCATGGCCGAAGCGCTCGCCCGGCGCAACCTCGACGCCTACGCCGACCGCATCACCGCCCGGCTGAGCGCCTCCGCCGAGCCTCTGGTGTGGCGTCACGCGATGGACGTCGTGCTCGACGAATACCTCGCCATGAAGCGGACGGTGCCGGGCTTCGCCCTGGTGGAATTCACCGTTCCCGCCCCACAGGAGTCCCGGCAGGCCAACTACGAGGTGGCCGACCGGCTGCGCGAGCTGTTCGCCGGCCGGCTCGGCCTGGACGCCACCGACGAAGGGCTGCGCACCGCCTTCCTCGTCGCCGTCGAGACCGCCGACGCGCTGCTCCAGCTCGCGTTCCGTACGGACCCGGGCGGCGACCCGGCGATCATCACCGAGACCAGGCATCTGCTGCGGGCCTACCTCGGGCGGTATCTGGACGACGGCCCCGCGGACGGCACGGACGTCGGTACGGCGGCAGGGCCGGCCGGACCGGACGGGGGTGTCGGGGCGGGCTGACGGCGGCTCTCCGGGGCGGACGTCCGCGCGGTGCGCACGTCCGCCCCGGAGGCGCGTGGTGCGTCGTTCTCCCGCGATTTCCTGTCGCCGGGCTTCCCTCATGCGTACCGGTCGGTATGGTCGGAGCGTACGCGCACCGCCGCCACCGGCACCGTCCCCGGGAGGGACCGATGAGTCGTACCGCCTTGCGCATCTGCCCGCTCTGTGAGGCCACCTGCGGGCTGAGCGTCACCGTCGAGGAGGGCGTCGCCGACGGGCGGGAACTGCTCGGCCAGGGGCGGATCACCGCCGCCCGGGGCGATCGCGACGATGTGTTCAGCAAGGGGTTCATCTGCCCCAAGGGCGCCGCGTTCGGTCAGCTCGACGCCGACCCCGACCGGCTGACCCGTCCCCTGGTGCGGCGCGACGGGCAGCTTCGGGAAGCCGGCTGGGACGAGGCGTTCGCGGCCGTGCAGGCGGGGCTGCGGCCGCTGATCGAGGAGCACGGCGCCAACGCCGTCGCGGTCGTGCTCGGCAACCCCAATGTGCACACCGTCGCCGGCGCGCTGTACCCGCCGGTTCTGCTCAGCACCTTGCGGACACGCAACGTCTTCACCGCCTCCACGGTCGACCAGATGCCCAAGCACGTCTCCAGCGGCCTGCTCTACGGCGACCCGCTGGCGATCCCGGTGCCCGACCTCGACCGCACCGACCATCTCCTGGTGATCGGCGCCAATCCCCTGGACTCCAACGGCAGCCTGTGCACCGCGCCGGACTTCCCCGGCCGGCTCAAGGCGCTGCGGCGGCGCGGCGGGCGGCTGACGGTGATCGACCCGCGGCGTACCCGCACCGCCCGGATCGCAGACCGGCACCTGGCGATCCGTCCCGGTACGGACGCGCTGCTGCTGTGCGCGATGGTGCAGGTCCTCTTCGAGGAAGGGCTGGTGGACCTCGGGGAGCGGGCCGCCCACATCGAAGGGGTCGCGGACGTCGAGCGGCTGGCAGCGGAGTTCACCCCGGAGGCGGTGGCGCCCGCCTGCGAGGTGCCCGCGGACGAGATCCGGACGCTCGCCCGGGAGCTGGCGGCCGCGGAACGGGCGGCCGTATACGGCCGGGTCGGTGCCAGCACCGTCGAGTTCGGCACCCTCACCAGCTGGCTGGTCGATGTGCTGAACATCCTCACCGGCAACTTCGACCGGGCGGGTGGCGTGATGTTCCCGCTGTCCGCGACCGGCGCCGCGCCCCGGCCGCCCAAGCCCGGCCGGGGATTCGCGCTCGGCCGCTGGCACAGCCGCGTCTCCGGCCACCCCGAGGCCAAGTCCGAGCTGCCGTTGGCCGCGCTGGCCGAGGAGATCGACACCCCGGGGGCGGGGCCGGGGCACCCGGGCGCGCCGGACGGCCCGGTCCGGGCGGTGATCGCCATCGCCGCCAACCCGGTGCTGTCCGCCCCGGACGGTGAGCGGCTCGACCGGGCGCTGGCCGGTGTCGGCTTCATGGTCAGCGTCGACCCCTACCTCAACGAGACCTCGCGGCACGCCGATGTCGTACTCCCGCCGCCCCCGCCCTCCCGCAGCGCGCACTACGACTTCGCCTTCAACGCCCTCGCCGTCCGCAACCAGGCCCGCTACACCCGGGCCGTGCTGCCGCTCGGCGAAGGGCGGCCCGACGAATGCGAGATCCATGCCCGGCTGATCCTGTGCGCGGGCGGCCAGGACGGCGCGGGCCCCGGCCTGGTCGACACGATGGTGATCGACGCGGCGCTGGGCAAGGCCGTCGCCGACTCGCACTCCCCGGTGCACGGACGGCAGCCCGCCGAACTCGCGGCGGAGCTGACCGGCCTGACCGGCGCCGAACGCCGGCTCGACATGATGCTGCGGCTCGGCCCCTACGGCGACGGCTTCGGCGCGGAGCCCGACGGGCTCACCCTGGCCCGGCTGCTGGAGCGCCCGCACGGCATCGACCTCGGCCCGCTGACCCCGCGGGTGCCAGACGTCCTCAAGACCCGCGGCGGGACGGTCGACCTGTGCCCGGAGCCGATCAAGGCCACCGAAGCGGCACGCCTGCGGACGGCGCTCGCCCGGCGTCCGGACGGCCTGTTGCTCGTCGGACGGCGCCATCTGCGGTCCAACAACTCCTGGATGCACAACCTCCCCGCCCTGACCGGCGGCAGCAACCGCTGCACCGTGCAGGTGCACCCGCAGGACGCGGCGCGGCTGGGGCTGACCGACGGCGGCCCGGCGCTACTGAAGGGGGACGGCGGGGAGCTGGAGGTGCCCGTGGAGGTCACCGACGCGGTGCGGCCGGGCGTGGTGAGCATGCCGCACGGCTGGGGGCACGACCGGCCCGGTACGCGGATGGGGGTGGCGGCCGCCGACCCAGGACGGAACGTCAACCAGCTCAACGGCGGCGCCCGGCTGGACGTCCTGTCGGGGACCGCGGTGCTCAACGGTTTGCCCGTTCAGCTCGCCCCGGTGCCCCCTATTCCGGCCGCTCGCTCATGACCTGGTGTTTTGCTCGTATTGCTCGCACGTCAAGACCTTGTTAACGAAAGTTTGCGGCACCTAACGTCGCCACGACCGCCATCCCCGGTGGGTGTTCAAGGGCGAACGTGAGGTACCCCAATGCTGACAATCCTCGGATTTGTCATGATCGCCACCTTCCTGGTGCTGATCATGATGAAGAAGATGTCACCGATAGCAGCGCTCGTACTCATTCCCGCACTGTTCTGCGTGTTCGTAGGACAGGGCGCGAATCTGGGCGATTACGTCATCAAGGGCATCGGTGACCTGGCCCCCACGGCCGCGATGCTGATGTTCGCCATCATCTATTTCGGGGTGATGATCGACGTCGGGCTCTTCGACCCGATCGTCCGCGGCATCCTGCGGTTCTGCAAAGCCGATCCGATGCGGATCGTGGTCGGCACCGCCGTGCTCGCCGCGATCGTCTCCCTCGACGGTGACGGCTCGACCACGTTCATGATCACGGTTTCCGCGATGTACCCGCTCTACCGCAGGCTGAAGATGAGCCTGGTGGTCATGACCGGCGTCGCCGCCACCGCCAACGGCGTGATGAACACCCTGCCCTGGGGCGGCCCCACCGCCCGCGTCGCCACCGCCCTCAAGCTCGACGCCGGCGACGTCTTCGTCCCGATGATCCCGGCGCTGGCCGTCGGCCTGGTCGCGGTGTTCCTCCTCGCCTACGTCCTCGGCCTGCGTGAGCGCAAGCGGCTCGGCGTGCTGACGCTCGGCGACGTCGTCGCGGAGAAGGAGACCGAGCAGGTCCTGGTCGGCGCGGGCGGCGGCAGCGCCACCGCGGCCGGGGGCGGCAACGCGTTCGGCAAGATGTTCCGCAAGATGGCCGCTTCCGGCGGCGCGGGCTCCCCGGCCACCGCCACCGCCACCGGTGACGACGACGCCACGGACGGCCCCGACGGCAGCTTCCAGGGCCTGGACCCGCAGCGCGCCACCCTGCGCCCCAAGCTCTACTGGTTCAACGCCGCGCTCACCGTCGCGCTGCTCACCCTGCTGATCATGCAGACGATGCCGATCCCGGTGCTCTTCATCATCGGCGCCGCCATCGCGCTGACCGTCAACTTCCCCCAGATGAAGGACCAGAAGGCGCGGATCGCCGCGCACGCCGAGAACGTCCTGAACGTCTCCGGCATGGTCTTCGCCGCCGCGGTCTTCACCGGCGTGCTCACCGGCACCGGCATGGTCGAGCACATGGCCCGCTGGCTGGTCAACGGCATCCCGGACGCCCTCGGCCCGCACATGGGGATCGTCACCGGCATCCTGAGCATCCCGCTCACCTACCTGATGTCGAACGACGGCTTCTACTTCGGCATCGTGCCGATCCTCGCCGAGGCCGGCGCCGCACACGGCGTCGCCCCCATCGAGATCGCCCGCGCCTCGCTCGTCGGCCAGCCGCTGCACATGTCCAGCCCGCTGGTGCCCGCCGTCTTCGTCCTCATCGGCATGGCCAAGGTCGAATTCGGCGACCACACCAAGTTCACCATCAAGTGGGCCGCACTGACCTCCCTGGTGGTCCTGTGCGCCGGCCTGCTCTTCGGCATCATCTAGACGCAACAACCCCTTGTCGCACCACCCCCCACACACGGAACGGAACAACGCACCGTGACGGCACCCGCGAGGCCCGGCAGGAGCTGGCTGCTGCGTCTGGTCATCACCTTCTCCTTCGCCCAAGGAGCGGTGAGCATGGCCAGGCCGGCCGTCTCCTACCGGGCCCTCGCACTGGGCGCCGACGAACAGGCCATCGGCGTCATCACCGCGGTCTACGCCCTGCTGCCGCTGCTCGTCGCCGTCCCGCTCGGCCGCCGCACCGACCACGGCCGCTGCGCGCCGCTGCTGGTCGTGGGTGTGGCCCTGATCAGCGGCGGCTGCGCTCTCAGCGGCCTCGCCGGCTCGCTGCCCGCGATGGCCGCCTGGAGCGGCGTGATGGGCCTGGGCCACCTCTGCTTCGTCATCGGGGCCCAGTCGATCGTCGCCCGCCGCAGCGCCCCCGCGGAACGCGACCGCAACTTCGGCCACTTCACCATCGGTGCCTCCCTCGGCCAGCTCGTCGGCCCGATCGCCGCGGGCCTGGTCATCTCCGAGCACGACGGCGCGATGGCCCCCACGAGCGCCACCGCGCTGCTCGTCTCCGGCGCCGTCGGCGCCGTCTCCTACGTCGCGCTCTGGCGCCTGGAGCAGCGCACCACGCCCCCCGGAACCGGCGGCACCACACCCGAACCGGCCGGGGAGCACGTCCCCGTACGCGCCATCCTGCGCACCCGGGGCGTTCCGGCCGGCATCTTCATGAGCCTGGCCGTGCTCTCCGCGACCGACATCCTCACCGCCTACCTCCCCGTCATCGGTGAGGACCGCGCCATCGCCCCCACCACCATCGGTCTGCTGCTCAGCCTGCGGGCCGCGGCCACCATCGCCTGCCGGCTCGTGATGACGCCGATGATCCGATGGCTGGGCCGCACCGCACTGATGGCCGGCAGCTGCGCGCTGGCCGGCCTGCTGTGCGGCGCCATGGTGCTGCCCGTGCCGGTCTGGGCGCTGGCCGTCATGCTCACCGGGCTCGGCTTCTGCCTCGGCGTCGGCCAGCCGCTGTCGATGACCACCGTCGTCCAGGCGGCGCCCGACCGGGCCCGCTCCACGGCCCTGGCCCTCCGCCTCACCGGCAACCGCCTCGGCCAGGTCGCCGCCCCCGCCACCGCCGGCCTTCTCGCCGGTGTCGCGGGGACCGCCGCGCCCTTCGTGATGCTCGGCGCGCTCCTCCTGGCGTCCGCCGGAACCGCGGCCCGCAAGAGCACGCGCGCCGGCGACTCGCCGCCTCCCACGGCCGCCGGCCACCTTCCCCGGCCCGCGGACGGGACCGCACCGGAACCCGTCCGGGACGGCGCCGACCGGGCCGAGCGCTAGGGCTTGTCCGCAGGTGTGAATACAGGCGTGAACGCAGGCGTGACGCGGGCGTTTCTGCGGGTCCGTTCGCCGCCGGGGCCGCCCCGGCCGAGGCATACGCGGTCGTCCTCCGCGCTCCGGTGCGCGTGACCGAGGGCACCCGCCGCATTCCCTGGCGCCTGAAAACTACCGACGCTAGTTTAGAGGGGTCCGGGCGGACGGCCGTGGCGCCCACGGCCTCGACGGACACCCCTACGGGGATGACCACCAGCCGTCTCGGGAGGACCACGACGTGAAGCAGCACGACGCGATGTACATCGACGGAAGCTGGCGGCCCGCCGAGGGGAGCGGCACGATCGACGTCGTCAATCCGGCCGACGGTCAGGTCATCGCCGCCGTGCCGGCCGGTTCGCCGCAGGATGTGGACGCGGCCGTCCGGGCCGCGCGCGCCGCTCTGCCCGCCTGGGCCGCCACCCCGCCCACGGAACGCGCCGACCTGCTGACGGCGCTGCGCGACCAACTCGCGGCGCGCGCCGAGGAGATCGCGGAGACCGTCACCGCCGAGCTGGGCTCGCCCCTCGCGTTCAGCACGGCCGTGCACGCGGGCGTCCCGGTCGCGGTGTGCGGCTCCTACGCCGAGCTGGCCCGGTCGTACGCCTTCGAGGAGAAGATCGGCAACTCCACCGTGCTGCACGAACCGGTCGGCGTGGTGGGCGCGATCACGCCCTGGAACTACCCGCTGCACCAGGTCGTCGCCAAGGTCGCGCCGGCGCTCGCGGCGGGCTGCACGGTCGTGCTCAAGCCCGCCGAGGACACCCCGCTGGTGGCGCAGCTGTTCGCCGAGTGCGTCGACGCGGCCGGCATCCCGGCCGGTGTCTTCAACCTCGTCACCGGCCTCGGCCCGGTCGCCGGTCAGGCGCTGGCCGAGCACGAGGGGGTCGACCTGGTCTCCTTCACCGGCTCGACGGCCGTCGGCAGGAAGATCGGCGCCACCGCGGGCGCCGCGGTCAAGCGGGTGGCGCTCGAACTGGGCGGCAAGTCCGCCAACGTCATCCTGCCCAGCGCCGATCTCGCCAAGGCGGTCGGTGTCGGCGTCGCCAACGTCATGGCCAACTCCGGCCAGACGTGCAGCGCGTGGACCCGGATGCTGGTGCACAAGGACCGGTACGCGGAGGCCGTGGAACTCGCCGCGGCCGCGGTCGCCAAGTACGTACCGGGCGAGCGGGTCGGCCCGCTGGTCAACGCCAAGCAGCGGGACCGGGTGCGCGGTTATATCGAGCAGGGCATCGCCCAGGGCGCGAAGGTCGTCGCGGGCGGTCCGGAGGCGCCCCGGGAAACCGGTTACTACGTGACGCCGACCGTCTTCGCGGATGTCACCCCGGAGATGACCATCGCCCAGGAGGAGATCTTCGGGCCGGTGCTGTCGATCCTGCGCTACGAGGACGAGGAGGACGCCGCCCGGATCGCCAACGGCACCGTCTACGGGCTCGCGGGCGCGGTCTGGGCGGGCGACCAGGAGGAGGCGGCCGCCTTCGCCCGACGTCTCGACACCGGTCAGGTCGACATCAACGGCGGCCGCTTCAACCCCCTGGCGCCGTTCGGCGGTTACAAGCAGTCGGGTGTCGGGCGCGAGCTGGGCCCGCACGGTCTGACCGAGTACCTCCAGACCAAGTCGCTGCAGTTCTGATGTGCGGCGTTGCGGCGGTGCCGCGGCCCTGAGCCGTGAGCCGCGGTGACGAGGGCGGCCCTGGTGTGCCTCACCTGCTTTCCTTGTCCCGTCCGAGCCGCCGGCCGCCTCTGTCCCCTGGCCGCCCTTCCCCTCTTGGCTCTCCTTCTCCGTCCGACCTTGTCCGTCTTCTTCCGTCCCGCGGAGCACGCG
Organism: Streptomyces sp. NPDC017993; assembly: GCF_044328065.1. Classification (NCBI taxonomy): domain Bacteria; kingdom Bacillati; phylum Actinomycetota; class Actinomycetes; order Kitasatosporales; family Streptomycetaceae; genus Streptomyces; species Streptomyces sp. NPDC017993. Next base: position 74,853 of record NZ_JBIRGO010000016.1, on the reverse strand, counting down.
TCCCGCTTCTCCGCCCGGTCCGCCCCTCCGCCGTCCTCCGCACCGAGGAGATCCTGTGGTTCGCGCCGCACTGCTGTCCGCCGTCAACGCCCCGCTCCGGGTCACCGAGATCGACCTGCCGGAGCCCGGCCCGGGACAGGTCCGTATTCGTCTCGCCGCCGCCGGCGTCTGCCACTCCGACCTGTCGCTGTCCAACGGAACCCTCCGTCAGCCCGTCCCCGCGGTCCTCGGACACGAGGGTGCGGGCACCGTCACCGCGGTCGGACCGTCGGTGACCTCGGTGGCCCCCGGCGACCAGGTCGTACTCAACTGGGCGCCGTCCTGCGGCGACTGCCACTTCTGCGGCCTCGCGGAGCCCTGGCTGTGCGCCAACTCCGGTCACGCCGCGGACGCCCCGTACGCGCACCTCGCGGCCGACGGCAGTGAGCTCTACCCCGGCCTGGGCACCGCCGCCTTCGCCGAGGAGACCGTCGTCCCCGCGCATGCCGCTCTGCCGCTCCCGGACGGGGTGCCGCTCGCCGACGCCGCGCTGCTGGGCTGCGCGGTGCTGACCGGCTGGGGCGCGGTGCGCCACAGCGCCCAGGTGCGGGCGGGGGAGTCCGTCGCCGTCTTCGGCGTCGGCGGCGTCGGCCTCGCGACGCTCCAGGCGGCGCGGATCGCGGGGGCGGGCACGATCGTGGCGGTGGACGTCTCGCCGGAGAAGGAGGGATTGGCGCGCGCTGCGGGCGCCACCGAGTTCGTGGTGGCCGGCGAGGACACCGCCAAGCGGATCCGCAAGCTGACCGGCGGCTTCGGCGCCGATGTCGCCGTGGAGTGCGTGGGCCGCGCCGAGACGATCCGTACGGCCTGGTCGGCCACCCGGCGGGGCGGGCGCACCACGGTCGTCGGGATCGGCGGCCAGGACCAGCAGGTGACCTTCTCCGCCCTGGAGATCTTCTACTTCGGCCGCACGCTCGCCGGCTGCGTCTACGGCAACAGCGACCCCGCACGGGATCTGCCGGTCATCGCCGAGCACGTCCGCTCGGGCGCGCTGGACCTGTCCGCGCTGGTCACCGAGCGGATCTCGCTGGACGGCATCCCCGACGCGTTCGACGCGATGCTGGCGGGCAAGGGCGGCCGGGCGCTGATCGTCTTCTGACGGGGAGCGGCGCGGGTCGGTCGGTGGGACGGGCCGCGGGCCGGCGGGCCGGGGCGGGCATCAGCGCTCGGGCCGGTCGTCCCGGCGCCGGGGAAAACTGATGCTGCGCGGTCCGTTGACGCCGTACCGGCCGGTCGGTACGGTCGCCCGACATCATGGCGCCGCCCCCCATCCCTCCCCGCACCCACCGGAGTGTGCACGCATGGACTCGGCCCCCTCCGCGACCAAAGGCAACAGCAGCACGCCACCCTCCGCCCGGAACCGCCGCAAGGTCGCCACCGCCGCGGCCCTGGCCTCCGCCGTGGAGTGGTACGACTACTTCGTCTTCGGCATCGCCGCCGCGCTCGTTCTCGGCGACTCCTTCTTCCCCTCCGGCAGCGAGGCCGCCGGCGTGCTCGCCGCCTTCGCGACCTTCGCCGTCGGCTTCCTCGCCCGCCCCGTCGGCGGCGTCATCGCCGGCCACCTCGGCGACCGGCGGGGCCGCAAGCCCATGCTGGTCCTCGCGCTGACCGTGATGGGCCTCGCCACGACCGGTATCGGCCTGCTCCCCTCGTACGACAGCATCGGGATCGCCGCACCGATCCTGCTCGTCTTCCTGCGCGTGCTCCAGGGTCTCGCGGTGGGCGCCCAGTGGGGCGGCGCGATGCTGATGGCCACCGAATACGCCCCCGAGGGCAAGCGGGGGCTCTACGGCTCGCTGGTCCAGCTCGGTGTCCCGATCGGCGTGGTGACCGCCAACTCCGTCTTCCTGGTGGCCGGCGCGGTCACCGACGAGCGGTCCTTCGGCAGCTGGGGCTGGCGGGTCCCGTTCTTCATCGGCATCCTCGTGCTCGTCCTCGCCCGCTACATCCACACCCGGGTCGAGGAGACGCCGGAATTCAAGGCTGCCGAGAACGATCTGGCCGCCGCCGAGAAGGCCGCCGACGCGCAGCGCTCACCGCTGGGCACGATCCTGCGCCACCACCTGGGCACGGTCCTGCTGGCCGGCGGTTCCTTCGCGGTGAACACCGCCACCTTCTACATCCTGATCACCGGTGTCCTGGACTACTCCACACGCGAACTGCACATGGAGCGCACCGCGGTCCTGACCGTCTCGCTGCTGGTCAGCCTCACCCAGCTCGCCCTGATCCCGGCCGCCGCGGCGCTCTCCGACCGCATCGGCCGCCTGCGGGTCTATGCCGCCGGTGCCGTCGGCCTGCTCGTCTGGGCGATCCCGATGTTCCTGCTCATCGACACCGCGTCGCTGGCCTGGATGGCCGTGGGCACGTTCGTCGGCAGCTGTTTCCTGAGCATCATGTACGGGCCGCAGGCCGCGCTGTTCGCCGAGCTGTTCACCGCCGAGATGCGCTACACCGGCGCGTCGCTCGGCTACCAGATCAGCGCCATTCTGGGCGGCGGGCTCGCGCCGTTCGTCATGGTCCTGTTGCTGGAGGCGACCGGTACCTCGATGTCGGTGTCGCTCTACATCATCGGGCTGTCCGTCATCGCCCTGGCCTCGATCTGGTTGCTGGCCCGCCGCGCGGCGGCGTCCGCCCCTGCCGCGGACGGGGCGCCGAAGGTGACGCCCGCAAAGGGCTGACGGCCTGGGCAGGGGGTCAGACGGCGGCCCGGCCCGGCTCGGGGCCCTCCGGTGCCGGGCCGCCGGGCTCGGCGGCCCGCTCCGGGGCGGGGCCCGCGTCACGCACGCCCGGCCCAGGGTCGGGCGCCCCCGCCCGGCGCAGCCGGGGGAACGCCGGGACCGCCGCCAGGAACGCCAGCGAGACGAGGACGAACGGCCAGGTGAAGGTGTGACCGCCGGAGGGGGCGAAGACGGCGGCCATCGTCGCGCTCAGGCCGGTCGCGGTGACCGCGCCGGCCAGCGCGTAGGCCAGGCTCCAGGCGTCCGCGGCGAGGAACACCCCGCACAGCGCCATCGCCACGAGCACCGCGTTGTAGCCCATCGTGCCCTCGGCCACCTGCTTCGCGGGTGCGCCGAGGGCCCAGGCGGTGAGGATGCCGACACCGCTGCCCAGGCACGCCATCACGCCGGCGAGGCGGCAGGCGGCGAAGATGCCGAGCAGGAGGACGAGGCCGACGTACCACTGCGGCATGAAGAAGACCTGCGCGATGTTGGCGAAGAACGCGCGCCACAGATCGGATCCCGCGAGCGCGGTGGGGCCGCTCGCGGGCCGGGCCAGTGCGGCCAGGCTCGCGCCGTGGTGCCAGACCCGCTCGAAGCCCGGCGCGGCGATCGTCGCGGCGCTCGCCATCAGGCAGTACGGCAGGGTGAGGGTCGGCAGGCCCCAGGTGGCGAGTATGCGTGCGACGGCGCCGGTGACGACGGTGACCACCACGCTCCCGGCGCATGCCAGCACGGCGGTGGAGAGGTGGTCGGCGCCGAGGAACACGGCGAGCGCGACGGCCACCAGGCAGGCGTTGAAGCCCTCGAGACCGGCCGTGACCCGGTCGCGGTCCACTCCCAGGATCCGGGCCGTCGCGGTACCGACCGCCGTGCCCAGCAGCCCGTACAGCGCGAACTCCCAGCCCGCGGCGCACAGCGCGAGCGAGGCCGCAGCACCGGCCCACGCGCTCCGCAGGAAGACGACCTGCCCCTTCCCTCGGAGTATCTCGATGACAAAGCGCCCGTAACCCGCGGTGAATCGACCGCACTTGGCCGTGCTCGGCTCGCGCACGCCGCCTCCATGCCTCCCGCACAACGCCCTGCCCGCCAGGGACTGCTGGATTTTAGAGCCGCCCGAGGGCGCGGTGACACGGGGCCTCGGCCGTCGCGTCTAGCCGTGCGGCGGGACCAGCTCCGGGTGCTGCAGCGCGAGGCCGTCGACGAGGGCCCGCAGGCCGGTTTCGAACGCGCCCTCGTCCACCTGGCGTTGATGCTCGGCGAGGAGGTGCGCCTGGCCCAGGTGGGGATAGTCGGCGGGGTCGTAGGCGCTGGGGTCGTCCACGAAGCCGCGGGCGAACGAGCCCAGGGCGGAACCTGCCACGAAGTAGCGGACCATGGCGCAGATCCTGGTGGCCTGGGCGGGCGGCCAGCCCGCCTCGACCATGCCGCCGAACGCCGCGTCGGCCATCTTCAGGCCGGCCGGGCGGCGGCCGGGCCCCTGGGCGAGGAACGGCACGACGTGCGGATGTGCGGCGAGCGCGGCGCGGTAGGAGCGGGCCCAGCCGAGCAGGCCGGTCCGCCAGTCCCCGCCGGCCTCGAACGCCGAGACGTCGACCTTCGCGATGACCGTGTCGGCGACCGCGTCGAGGATCTCGTCCTTCGTCGTGAAGTGGTTGTAGAGCGACGGCCCGCTCACGCCCAACTCGGCCGCGAGGCGCCGGGTGGACAGCGCCGGCAGCCCTTCCGCGTCGATGAGCGCCAGCGCCGTGGTGACGATGCGCTCACGGCTCAGGAGGGGCTTGCGGGGTCGGGCCATGACGCACATAGTAGAGGCTGCCTCCCAAAAACTAGCAGTGCTAATTAACGTTCCGGAGCGACGCGGTGAGCGGACGCCGCCGCGCCGCCGGAGCCGTCCCACTGCGCGCGTCCCTAAGGGGTCTTGATGAACCTGGAGCTCAGCGAGGAGCAGACCGCCGTACGGCAGCTCGCCGAGGACTTCGTCGAGCGCGAGATATCCCCGCACGTCACGGCCTGGGACCGCGCAGAACAGGTCGACCGCGGCATCGTCAAGAAGCTCGGTGACCTCGGCTTCCTGGGCCTGACCGTCCCCGAGGAGTACGGGGGCTCAGGCGGCGACCACCTCGCCTACTGCCTGGTCACCGAGGAGCTGGGCCGGGGCGACTCCTCGGTGCGCGGCATCGTCTCGGTCTCCCTGGGGCTGGTGGCCAAGACCATCGCGGCCTGGGGGGACGAGGCGCAGAAGCAGGAGTGGCTGCCGAGGCTCACCTCCGGGGCGGCGATCGGCTGCTTCGGTCTGACCGAGCCCGGCACCGGATCCGACGCGGGCAACCTCGCGACCCGCGCGGTCCGCGACGGCGGCCCCGGCGGGGACTGGATCATCGACGGCGCCAAGACGTTCATCACCAACGGCACCTGGGCCGACGTCGTGCTGCTCTTCGCCCGCACCGGCCCCGAGCCCGGCCACAAGGGTGTCAGTGCCTTCCTCGTGCCCACCGACACCCCCGGCCTCGGGCGCCGCGAGATCCACGGGAAGCTCGGCCTGCGTGGCCAGGCCACCGCGGAGCTGGTCCTGGACGGGGTGCGGGTGCCCTCCTCCGCCATGCTCGGGCCGGCGGGGAAGGGCTTCTCGGTCGCCATGTCCGCCCTGGCCAAGGGGCGGATGTCGGTCGCCGCCGGCTGTGTGGGCATCGCGCAGGCGGCCCTGGACGCGGCGCTCGGCTACGCGGGCGAGCGCGAGCAGTTCGGCAAGCCGATCGCCGGGCACCAGCTGGTCCAGGAGCTGATCACCGACATCGCCGTGGACGTGGACGCCGCGCGCCTGCTGACCTGGCGGGTCGCCGACCTGATCGACCGCGGGAAGCCGTTCGTCACCGAGGCGTCCAAAGCCAAGCTGTTCGCCTCCGAGGCCGCGGTGCGCGCCGCGAACAACGCCCTCCAGGTCTTCGGCGGTTACGGTTACATCGACGAGTACCCGGTCGGCAAGCTGCTGCGGGACGCCCGCGTGATGACCCTGTACGAGGGCACGAGTCAGATCCAGAAACTGGTCATCGGCCGTGCGCTGACCGGCGTCTCGGCCTTCTGACCGGACGCCGACCGCAGGCCCCGCCGCGGCCGGGCCCCCGCCCGCGTCGGCCGTTCCCGCACCGCCTGCCCGGCCGCCTGCCCTCACCGCGCCGCTAAGCGCTTGCTCAGCGGCGCGGTATGGTGTTCGATCCGTCGGAGGAGAGTCCCCGGCGGATCGAGGAGCGTGCGCGATGGGTGCGGAGGCGGAACGGGCGGCCGAGGCCGGCGACGAGTGGGCCGATGTGACCCCGGACGCCGCGCGGCGGCTGGTCTGCGCCGCCGTCGAGGCGTTCGCCGAGCGCGGCTACCACGCCACCACCACCCGCGATATCGCGGGCCGTGCCGGGATGAGCCCCGCCGCGCTCTACATCCACTACAAGACCAAGGAAGAGCTGCTCTACCGCATCAGCGGAAACGGCCACGAGAAGGCGCTGCGCATCATGGGCGCCGCCGCCGAGGCCGAGGGCAGCGCCACCGAGCGGCTGCGCGACGCGGTGCGCACCTTCGCCCGGTGGCACGCCGAGCACCACACCACCGCCCGGGTCATCCAGTACGAACTCCAGGCCCTGGGTGCCGAGCACTACGCCGAGATCGCCGACCTGCGCCGCAGGACCGACCGGCTGCTGCGGCAGATCATCCAGGACGGCGCGGACAGCGGGGAGTTCCAGGCCGACGACGTACCGGGCACCACGCTGGCCGTGCTGTCGCTGTGCGTCGACGTGGCCCGCTGGTTCTCCTCGGACGGCGCCCGCACCCCCGACGAGGTCGGCGCGCTCTACGCGGGCCTGGTGCTGCGGATGGTGGGCGCGGATCCGGTCTGACGCGTCGGCGTGCCGCCGGATGCACGCGGGCCGGGCAGGGCGGACCCGCCCCGGCGCCGTCGATCGATGACTGCCGCGGGATCAGAGGTAGAAGCGGCTGACCGCCTCCGCCACGCAGACCGGCTTGTCGCCGCCCTCGCGCTCGATCGTCACGGTGGTGGTGAGCTGCACCCCGCCGGAGACCTCGCTGACGTCCGCGATCCGGGCGGTGGCGCGCAGCCGCGAGCCGACCGGGACGGTGGCGGGGAAGCGCACCTTGTTGGTGCCGTAGTTGATGCCCATCTTCACGTTGTCGACCCGCATCAGCTGCGGGACGAACGCGGGCAGCAGCGACAGCGTCAGATAGCCGTGCGCGATGGTGGTGCCGAACGGTCCGGCCGCGGCCTTCTCCTGGTCCACGTGGATCCACTGGTGATCGCCGGTGGCCTCCGCGAACAGGTCGATCCGCTTCTGGTCGATCTCCAGCCAGTCGCTGGTGCCCAGGTCCTCGCCGACCGCGGCCCGCAGCTCGTCGAGCGATCCAAACACTCGGGGCTCTGCCATCTCCGTCTGCCTCCTCAGGATCCGTACGCCGGGCGCGGGGCGCGTCCGACGCGCGCCTCACCCGTACGCTTACTAAGCGCTTGCTCAGCATGCTGAGTGGGGGTACCCGCTGTCAACGCTTACGGACACCCCTGAGGCCGGACCGTGTGTCCTAGGGTTGAGCTGTGCCCCAGCTTCCGTTCAAGGTCCATGAACTCTCCGTCGGTCAGCTCTCCGCACGGAGCGGCGCCGCGGTCTCCGCGCTGCACTTCTACGAGTCCAAAGGGCTGATCAGCAGCACGAGGACGGCCGGCAACCAACGCCGCTACACCCGTGACGCCCTGCGCAGGGTCGCCTTCGTCCGGGCCGCGCAGCGCGTCGGCATCCCCCTCGCGGTGATCCGCGACGCGCTGGCGGAGCTGCCCGACGAGCGCACCCCCAACCGCGCCGACTGGGCCAGGCTCTCCGAGGTCTGGCGCTCGGAGCTGGACGAGCGGATCAGCCAGCTCGTCGAACTGCGGGACCGGCTGACCGACTGCATCGGCTGCGGCTGCCTGTCGCTGGAGAGGTGCGCGCTGTCCAACCCGTACGACAACCTGGGCGAACAGGGCCCCGGCGCCCGGCGGTTGCGCGTCGACCGGGGCGAGAAGGACCCGGTGGCCGGGCGGAACGGCGACGGGTCGCGCGCGGCAGCGCAGGAGGCAGCCGAGGGGCAGTGTGAGGGCGGGGAGTGCGGCGTCGACGCATCCGCTGCTCAAGGATAGGAGCCGCGCAACGCCGTTGACCTGCACGGTGCGCGGGCGCGGGGCGTCGCCGCGAGCCGATCCGCGATCTCACCACACCGAAGGCTTGCGCCCCGCCCACGGGCGGGCGCGCTCCAGCTGCGCGGAGAGCGAGAGCAAGGTGGCCTCGTCGCCGTAGCGACCGCCGAGCATCACGCCGATCGGCAGTCCCTCGGCGTTCCAGTGCAGCGGGACACTCACCGCGGGCTGGCCGGTGGCGTTGTAGAGCGCGGTGAAGGGGGTGAACGCGCCGATGGCGGCGAACTCGGCCTGCGGGTCGGCGTCGTCGCGCAGTGCCCCGACCGGCGCCGGCGGTGCGGCCAGGGTGGGGGAGAGCACCACGTCGTACCCGCCGTCCTGTGGCATCAGTCCGTCGGCGAGCGTCTGCGCGAGCATCCGGAAGGTGTACATCGCGCTCGCGAAGTCGGTGCCGGAGACCTCGGCGCCGCGGTCCCGCAGATAGCGGGTGAGCGGCATCAGCAGCTCCTCGCCCTCCGCGGGCACCGGACGGTTCGCGGCGATCACCGACCAGACCCGGGTGAAGGCGTAGCGGATGCTGTCGTCCACCGGCAGCACCAACTCCTCGACACAGTGGCCCAGTTCACCGAGCAGTTTCGCGGTGTCGGTGACGGCGGTGCGGCAGTCCGGATGGACGTCGACGTTCGGTATGGGCGCGCCGGTCAGGCAGGCGATGCGCAGTCGTCCGGGCTCCCGGCGGGCATGGGCGGTGAAGGTCTCGCCGGGCGGGAGCGCGGGCGCCGTGAAAGGGTCGCCGGGCATCGGGCCCGCGAGGACGTCCAGGAGGGCCGCCGCGTCGGCGACCGTACGCGCGAGCGGCCCCGAGGTGCTCAGGCCCGTGATGTCGTGCAGCAGCGGGCCGCCGCTGACCCGGCCGCGGCTGGGCTTGATGCCGAACAGCCCGCAGACCGACGCCGGGATGCGGATGGAGCCGCCGCCGTCGCTCGCGTGCGCGAGGGGCGCCAGGCCGCCCGCGACCGCGGCCGCCGCCCCGCCGCTCGATCCGCCCGCCGAACGGCTGAGGTCCCAGGGGGTGCGGGCCGGCGGGGCGATGCCGTTCTCGGTGTAGCAAGGAAGCCCGAACTCGGGGGTGTTGGTCTTCCCCAGCATCACGGTGCCGGCGCCGCGCAGCTTGGTGACGAGGTGATCGTCGAGGGGGGAGACCTGCTCGGCCAGCGCCCGGGAGCCCATCGTGCAGCGCACCCCCGCGACGTGGTTGAGGTCCTTCACCGGCACCGGAACGCCGTGCAGCGCGGGGAGCTCCCGCCCCTCCCGGCGCGCCGCGACCGCCTGGCGCTCGGCTTCCGCGGCCTGCTCGCGGGCGAGCTGCGGAGTGCGGGTGACGAAGGCGCCCAGGGTGTCGTCCAGCCGGTCGATCCGCTCCAGGTAGTGCTCGGTGAGCTCGACGGGCGAGAGTTCACCGGACCGGATGGCTCCGGCCTGTTCGAGCGCGGTCAGATCGTGCGGTGCGGCCATGGGACGTCCACCCTTTCGTGGGGTGCCCGTGTGGTCCGGGTACCGGGGTGCGGCAGGCCGGGGGCCGCACGGGCAAAAGCGTGCGCAGATCAGCTCGTGAACAGTTGTTTCAGCTTGAGGGCGAGTTCGTAAAGGCCGTAGGCGAAGGGCACCCCCACCCAGAGCCAGACGGAGGCCAGCAGCAGGGTGCGCCGTGCGGTCACTGGTCCGCTCCCTTCGGGTCGGCGGGGGTGGGCTCGGCGGCGGGCCGCTCCCCGGACGCGGGTGGTTCGTGGTGGCGGGGGTGGACCGGCCGGACCGCCTCGTTGGCGGCGAAGCCCACGGCCAGCAGGCCGATCATGATGAAGAAGGACGTCGCGTAGAGGTCCGGCCCGCTGTGGCCCGCGGCCTTCTGCGCGTCGGCGACGGCGTTGACGATCAGCGGGCCGAGGACGCCCGCGGTCGACCAGGCGGTGAGCAGCCGGCCGTGGATCGCGCCCACCTGATAGGTGCCGAAGAGGTCCTTCAAATAGGCCGGGACGGTGGCGAACCCGCCGCCGTAGAAGGAAAGGATCACCGCGGCACAGCCGATGAACAGCGGCTTGGAGGTGTCACCTGCCAGGGCGATCAGCAGATACATCAGGGCCCCGACGCCGAGGTAGAGGCGGTAGACGTTCTTCCGGCCGGTCAGATCGGAGGCCGAGGACCAGACGATCCGGCCGAGCATGTTCGCGAGCGACAGCATGCCGACGAAACCGGCGGCCGCTGCCGCACTCACCGGCGCCGAGGACCGGGCGAAGAAGTCGGAGATCATCGGGGCGGCCTTCTCCAGGATGCCGATCCCCGCGGTGACGTTCGTGCACAGGACCACCCACAGGCACCAGAACTGCGGGGTGCGCAGCGCGTTGCGGGCCGATACCCGGGCGGTGGTGACCAGCGGGCGCGCCCCCTCGACGGCCGCGGCCGTCGAGGCGGCGGGAGGCTGCCGGTCGGCGCCGGGGACTCGCACCAACAGCACCCCGAGCGTCATGAAGACGGCGTAGACCAGGCCCATGACGAGGAAGGTCCGCGCGATGCCGGCCGCGTCCGCGCCGAGGGCGCCGAGGAGTTGGGTCGACCAGGGGGAGGCGATCAGCGCGCCGCCGCCGAAGCCCATGATGGCGATACCGGTGGCCATCCCCGGGCGGTCGGGGAACCACTTGATGAGGGTGGACACCGGGGAGATGTAGCCGATGCCCAGGCCGATTCCGCCGATGAAGCCGTAGCCGAGGACGATCAGCCAGTACTGCCCGGTGGCCGCGCCGAGGGCGGCGACGAGGAAGCCGGAGACGAAGCAGACCGCCGAGACGCACATCGCCCAGCGCGGACCGTTGCGCTCCACGAGCGTGCCGCCGAAGGCCGCGGACAGCCCCAGCATCACGATGGCCAGCTGGAAGGGGAGTGCGGAGGCCGTCCCGGACAGGTGGAGGGCCGACTCCAGAGGGGGTTTGAAGACGCTCCAGGCGTAGACCTGGCCGATGGCGAGATGGATGGACAGGGCGGCGGGCGGGACGAGCCAGCGGTTCCATCCCGGAGGGGCCACCACGGTGCGCGAGCGGGCGAGCATGCGGCGGAAGGTACAACGTTCATCCACTTCGGGGGAAGGCCGCCTGCCGAATCCCCTGTACCGGGCATCGGTTCCCGGATGGGGCAGACGGCCCGTCAACTCAGATGGCGCGACCGGGGGTTCAGGCCGCGGCGAATGTGCGGCCGCTGTGGACCCGGCCCGCGGCCGTCAGTGCCTCGGCGGTCAGCACGGACGCCGGTGCCACCACCCCGCACTCCCGGCAGGCGGGTCCGGACGCCGGGGGACCGGCGAGATCGGGGAGCCAGGCGAAGCGCGTCCCGCCGCACACCGGGCAGTCCCGGCGCGGGCGCCCCGACTCCATCGCCGCGATCATATTGCGCAGCACCACCGCGAGGCGGGCCGCCGGGTGCCGCTGCGGGGACTCGCAGGGCACGATGTCACAGCCGCCCCAGGTGCGCCGGTGCCAGTCGTCGATCGCGCTGGGCTGACGGATGCCGTCGTGTTTCTCCCTGCGGCGCCGGGCCGCGAACTCCTCCTCGTAGGCCAGCCAGAGGGCGCGCGCCTCTTCCAGCTCGGACAGTGCGGCCATCAGCCGTTCGGGGTCGGGGTCGCGGTCCTGCGGCGCGATACCGACCCTGCTGCACAGATGGTGCCAGGTGGCCCGATGCCCGTAAGGGGCAAAGCGCTCCAGGCACTTGCGCAGGGCGGTACGCCGCTGAGCTGCGACGAGTCGTGGATTGCGGACCTGTTCGGCGAGGGCTCTGAAACCGGCCATGTTCATCCCACCTCCGTGGGGAGGACCCGACTGGACGCAGAAGGGACGTAGCCGATCACCATCTGGATCCATCGAATTTTCGTGCGGTTTTTTCGGCGGGCGGTGCCGGTGCGGCTCCCGGGTGTCTGTGGGGAATTGGAAAAGGTGACTGTTGTTCATCTTCCGGCCGGGGTTAACCGCCGGTAACGTCCCGCCCACCACCCTCCCCCGAGCTGTTGAGGAGCAGGGGGGACCCCCATCGAGGAGCAGGGATGCGACGACGTACCGGAAGGCTCAGGACCGCCGCGGCGGCAGCCCTGGTCGCCCTGGGTGCCACGCTCTTGGCGCCACCCCCCACCGCGGCCGCGGCCGCCGCACCGACCGAAGCCACCGACTACTGCCAGGGCCAGTGCGCCGACATCCTGCCGCCCGGGGCCAGTGGCAACGCCACCCTGGTGGAGATACTCGGCAACAAGCTGTTCGGCACCCACCCCGCGCACACCACCGACCAACTCGGCCCGTACGGCGCCCTGGCGAGCGGCTACCAGTCGCTCACCGACGACACCTTGACCAACTTCTTCAACGACGCCTCCTTCGGCGTCCCCGAGGACCAGGTCGCCAAGGTCACCGCACCCCGTGACGATGTGACCATCACCCGCGACAAGAAGACCGGCGTCCCGCACATCAAGGGCACCACCCGCTACGGCACCGAATACGGCGCCGGCTACGCGGCGGGCCAGGACCGGCTGTGGCTGATGGACCTCTTCCGGCACATCGGGCGCGGTGAGCTGACCTCCTTCGCCGGCGGCGCCCTCGCCAACCAGGGCCTGGAGCAGCAGTTCTGGCCGTCCGCCCCGTACACCGAGGCGGACCTCCAGGCGCAGGTCGACAGCATCCGGGACAACAACGGAGCCCGCGGCAAGCAGGCGATGGAGGACGCGCAGGCGTACGTCGACGGCATCAACGCCTACCGCGAGGAATCCAAGAACGGCCGCTACTTCCCTGGCGAGTACGTGCTCACCGGGCATGTCGACGCCATCACCAACGCCGGCGAGATCAAGCCCTTCAAGCTCACCGACCTCATCGCGCTGGCATCCGTGGTCGGCGGCCTCTTCGGCAACGGCGGCGGCGGCGAGGTCCCCTCGGCCCTCGCGCTGCTCTCCGCCCAGCAGAAGTACGGCGTGGAGAAGGGCACCAAGGTCTGGGAGTCCTTCCGGGAACGCAACGACCCCGAGGCCGCGAAGACCCTGCACGACGGCCAGAGCTTCCCATACGCCGTCAAGCCGGCGAAGGCGAAGGGCACCGCGCTGCCCGACCGCGGCACGGTCGCCGCCGAGCCCTTGGTGTACGACCGCACGGGCGCCGCCACCGCCAAGGACGGGACGCCGCCGCGCGACCCGGTCAAGGCCCCGAAGAAGTACAAGAAGCTGGAGGGGCTGTTCAAGGACGGGGTGCTGCCCAAGGGCAGTTTCGACCCCACCCAGCACCGGGGGATGTCCAACGCCCTGCTGGTCTCCGGCAAGCACTCCGCAAGCGGCAACCCCGTCGCCGTCTTCGGCCCGCAGACCGGCTACTTCGCGCCCCAGCTGCTGATGCTCCAGGAGATCCAGGGGCCGGGCATCAGCGCCCGCGGCGCCTCCTTCGCGGGCGTCGGGATGTACGTCCAGCTCGGCCGCGGCCAGGACTACGCCTGGAGCGCCACCTCCGCGGGCCAGGACATCACCGACACCTACGCCGTCGACCTGTGCAACACCGACGGCTCCGCGCCCACCAAGGACTCCACCGGCTACCGCTACCACGGCTCCTGCCTGCCCATGGAGAAGCTGGAACGCACCAACTCCTGGAAGCCCACCATCGCCGACCCGACGGCGGCCGGCTCCTACCGCATGCAGGTTTTCCGGACCAAGTACGGGACCGTCACGCACCGCGCCACCGTCGACGGCAAACCCGTCGCCTACACGGCGCTGCGCACCACCTACCGGCACGAGGCCGACTCCATCATCGGCTTCCAGATGCTCAACGACCCCTCGTACGTACAGGACGCGAAGACCTTCCAGAAGGCCACCCAGCACATCGGCTACGCCTTCAACTGGTTCTACGCCGACTCCCGGGACATCGCGTACTACAACAGCGGCCTCAACCCGGTCCGTGCCCCCGGGGTCGACCCGGCGCTGCCCGTCAAGGCGGAAGCCGCCTACGAGTGGCAGGGCTACGACCCCGACACCAACAACACCGACTACACCCCGCCCGCGGAGCACCCGCAGTCCGTCAACCAGGACTACTACATCTCCTGGAACAACAAGCAGGCCAAGGACTACGACTCGGCCGGCTACGGCAACGGCTCGGTGCACCGCGGCAACCTGCTCGACGACCGGGTGCGGGCCCTGACGAAGGACGGCGGGGTGACCCGCGCGTCGCTGACCCGGGCGATGTCCGAGGCCGCCGTCACCGACCTGCGCGGTGAGGACGTGCTGCCCGAACTCCTGCGGGTGCTGCGCAGCAAGCCGGTCACCGACCCCGCGCTGCAGACCGCGGTGCAGCGGCTGGAGGCATGGCGCAAGGACGGCGTCCAGCGCCGCGAGACCACCGCCGGCTCGCACAGCTACGCCCACGCCGACGCGGTACGGCTGATGGACGCCTGGTGGCCGCTGATGATCGAGAATGCCTTCAAGCCGGGCCTGGGCGGCGACCTCTACGGCGCTCTGGGGGCCAACCTCGCCATCGACGAGTCGCCTTCGGCGGGCCACGGTCCGACCGGCGCCCACGCCGGATCCGCCTTCCAGTACGGCTGGTGGAGCTACGCGGACAAGGATCTGCGGTCGGTGCTCGGCGACAAGGTCCAGGGCCCGCTCGCCGAGCGGTACTGCGGCAACGGCGAACTGTCCGTCTGCCGCGACACCTTGCTGGAGACCCTGCGGCAGGCGAACGCGAAGACGGCCGAGCAGGTCTATCCGGGCGACGACAGCTGCAAGGCCGGCGACCAGTGGTGCGCGGACGCGATCATCCACCGCGCGGTGGGCGGCCTGACGCACGACACCATCAGCTGGCAGAACCGGCCGACCTACCAGCAGGTGGTGGAATTCCCCGGCCACCGTTAGGAGAGGCGCCGGGCCGGGGCCGCACGAGAGGGACCCGGCCCGGAGCAGCGCTCAAGGACCCGTGGGCGACACGACGCCGGCCGGGCACCCGAAGACCTCGGGCGCCCGGCCGGCGTCGTACAACGGCCTCGTTCCGTCAGGCGAGTTCGCGCTCCCGCGTCTCGGGCAGTGCCAGCACGCACAGCAGCGAGACGACCGCCATCGCGCTGACGTACCAGCCCACCGAGGAGGAGCCGAACTCCGCCTGCAGCCGGGTGGCGACCAGCGGGGCCACCGCACCGCCCAGGACGCCGCCCAGGTTGTAGGCGAGCGAGGCGCCCGAGTAGCGCACCGTGGTGCCGAACAGCTCCGGCAGATACGCACCCATCGGCCCGTACACCACACCCATGCAGAAGAGCGCGCCGCCGATGCCGAGGGCGATCAGCACCGGCTGTTCGGTGTCCAGCAGCGGGAAGAGCACCAGGCCCCAGACGACGGCGAGTCCGCACCCGGCGAGGACGAGCTTGCGGCGGCCCGAGGCGTCGGAGCGGGTGGCGGCGAGCCAGGTGCCGGCCGCCAGGAACAGACAGGCGACGAGCGAGAGGCCGAGCATGGTGTTCCGCGAGACACCGAGCGTTCCGGTGGCGTACGAGAGGCAGTAGGTGGTCGCGGTGTAGAACAGGCCGTAGGCGACGACCATGCCGCCCGCGCCCAGCAGCAGCTCGCGCGGATGCCGGCGGAAGACGTCCACGGCCGGGACGCGGCCTGCTTCCTGGGCCTCCCGCACCTTCGCGAAGACCGGCGTCTCACTGATCTTGAGCCGGACGAACAGCCCGACACCGACCAGCAGGAACGACAGCAGGAACGGCACCCGCCAGCCCCAGGAGCGGAAGGCCGCGTCGTCGAGGACCGCGGACAGCAGCCAGAACACACCGGTCGCCGCGAAGAAGCCGACGGACGGGCCGAGTTGGGGGAAGGCGGCATACAGTCCGCGGCGCTTCTTGGGCGCGTGCTCGACCGCCAGCAGAGCGGCTCCGCCCCACTCGCCGCCCAGCCCGATGCCCTGCAGGAAACGCAGCAGGATGAGCAGCACCGGCGCCCAGATGCCCAGCGTGCCGTAGCCGGGCAGCAGCCCGACGAAGGCGGTGGACAGGCCCATCAGCAGCAGCGAGGCGACCAGGACGGACTTTCGGCCCACCCGGTCGCCGAAGTGCCCGAAGATCACCGAGCCGAGGGGGCGCGCGGCGAAGGCCACCGCGTAGGTGGAGAACGACGCGAGCGTCGCGTTGACCGGATCCAGGGTCGGGAAGAACGCCTGGTTGAGGACGAGCGCGGCGGCCGTGCCGTAGATATAGAAGTCGTAGAACTCGATGGCGGTCCCGATGAACGAGGCCAGCGCCACACGGCGCAGGGTCTCGCCGCCGCCGGTCTTCTCCACGGCGTCCGCGTCGGCCGGCGCCGCGGACGGGCCCGCTGCCCCCTTCCGCGGCACGGCCGTCGCCCCTGACTTCGTCGGGGCCACGGCCGCTTCGTCCGGGCTCGTCTTCGCTGTTTTCGCTGGTGTCGCGTCACTCTGCACGAGCCGCACTCTCACGCCAGGTGTACGGGGCAGTCAACAGGCGAAATGGCCTGTCTCGGGTGTTGAGACAGTGCGGGGCCGTTCGCGCCGCTCGAACGCCCCGTCAGCGGTAGCGCAGGTACTGCTGACGCACCGTACGGAAGCGCCGCAGGGGCCCCTGCCAGGCGGCGACGACCTCGTCCGTGTCCGCGCCCGCGTCGATCATCGTCCGCACGGCCGACGAGCCGGTCAGCCGGTCGATCCCGTTGTCCGGCCGCCAGGCGAAGCCGCTCCAGACCCGCTTCGCGGTCACCAGCAGACCGATGCCGGTCCGCACCGGATCGAAGACCTCGCGGTCGTGGACGTGCAGTTGGACACCGCCGATCGTCTTGCCCTGGAACTTGGAGAACGTCGGCGCGAAATACGCCTCTCTGAAGTGCACGCCCGGCAGCCGCAGTTCGCCGGCGGCCGCGGCCCACCGCCGGTCGATGCCGTCCGCACCGAGCAGCTCGAAGGGCCGGGTGGTGCCGCGCCCCTCGGAGAGGTTGGTGCCCTCGAACATGCAGGTGCCCGCGTAGACGAGCGCGGTATCGGCGGTGGGCATGTTGGGGCTCGGCGGGACCCACGGCAGCCCCGTCGTGTCGAAGAAGTCCTCGCGCCGCCACCCGGTCATCGAGACCGTCTCCAGCTCCACCGGCCGCCCGGCGGCCTTGGGCACGAACTCGCCGTTGAACAGCAGCGCCAGCTCCGCCACCGTCATCCCGTGCGACTGCGCGATCGGCTCCCGGCCGACGAACGAGGCATACGCCTTCTCCAGCACCGGGCCGGTGGCCGACCGGCCGGTGACCGGGTTCGGCCGGTCGAGCACCACGAACCGCTTGCCGGCGAGCACGGCCGCCACCATGCAGTCGTACAGCGTCCAGATGTAGGTGTAGAAGCGGGCGCCGGCGTCCTGGATGTCGAAGACGACGGTGTCCACGCCGGAGGCGGTGAAGATGTCGGCGAGTGCCTTGCCGCTCTTGTTGTACGTGTCGTAGACCGGCAGCCCGGTCGCCGGGTCGTCGTAGCGGCCCTCCGAGCCACCGGCCTGGGCCGTGCCCCGGAAGCCGTGCTCGGGGCCGAAGACGGCGGTCAGCCGCACCCGGTCGTCCGCGTGCATCACATCCACGATGTGCCGCACGTCCGGGGTGACCCCGGTGGGGTTGGTGACGATGCCGACCCGGCGGCCGTCCAGCAGGCGGTAGCCGTCCGCGGCCAGCCGGTCGAAGCCGGTGCGTACCGTGCGGCCGCCGGGGGCCGCACGGCCGCCGGGCACCCGCGCCGTGGCGTGGGCCGGGCCGGTGGCCGCGGCGACGGTGGCGCCGGCCGCACCGGTCGCCGCCAGATGCCCGAGCAGAACGCGTCTCGACAGAGCCATGCGCACACCTCCGTGATCGGGTACGTGTCGTGCGCACGCTAACGCGGTCGGGGCCGCTACGGAACGCACCCGGCCGTCACGGGGCCGGGCTCTTCCGTTCGGACATACCGACTGGTTAGTCTGCCCAGGCAGTCGAGTGGACGTGACCGAGGGAGAGCCAGCGTGGAAGCCGTACGGGACAAGGCCGTTGTCGTGACCGGGGCCGGCGGGGGGATCGGCGCCGCACTGGCCCGCCGGTTCGCCGCCGAAGGTGCCCGCGTCGTGGTCAACGACCTCGACGGGGCCAAGGCCGAGAAGACCGCCGAGGAGATCGGCGCCCTCGCGGTCCCCGGCGACGCCTCCACCATCGTCCCGGCCGCCCGCGACGCCCTCGGCGGCGCCATCGACATCTTCTGCGCCAACGCGGGCGTCGCCCCGGCCGGCGGCCCCGAGGCCGCAGAGGACGTCTGGCTCCAGGCATGGGACGTCAACGTCATGGCCCATGTCCGGGCCGCCCGCGACCTCGTGCCCCACTGGCTGGAGCGCGGCAGCGGCCGCTTCATCTCCACCGTCTCCGCCGCCGGGCTGCTGACCATGGTCGGTTCCGCGCCGTACAGCGTCACCAAGCACGGTGCCTACGCCTTCGCCGAGTGGCTGTCGGCGACCTACCGCCACCGCGGCATCGATGTGCACGCCATCTGCCCCCAGGGCGTGCGCACCGACATGCTGGCCGTCACCGGAGCCGCCGGCGACCTCGTCCTCACGCCCGGAGCCATCGAGCCGTCCGCCGTCGCCGACGCGCTGTGCACCGCGATCGAGGAGGGCCGCTTCCTGGTCCTGCCGCACCCCGAGGTGGCCGGCTACTACGCCGCGCGCGCCGCCGACCCGGACCGCTGGCTGGGTGCCATGAACCACCTCCAGCAGAAGCTGGAGAAGGCCGAGGGCAAGGGCGCGTAACCGCACCACCGGGGGTGGCGAGCCGGACGGGCCCGGCCGCGCCACCCCCACCCGCACTCCAGGTGTCCCCGCAGGGATGATCAGGCGATCAGGAAGAAAGGGCCGCACCCCGATGACCTCCTACCAGGACAAGCCGTGGCTGGCGCAGCTCACCGACGCGCAGCGCGCGCCCGTCCAGCCGCCCCCCTCGACGCTGCACGCCTTCCGGAGCGCGGTCCGCCGCGCCCCCGACCGCACCGCGCTCACCTACTTCGACGGCCGGCTGTCCTACGCCGAGACCGACGCGCTCTCCGACGGCATCGCCGCCCACCTCGCCGAGCGCGGCTTCTCCCGCGGTGACCGGGCCGCGGTCATGCTGCAGAACACCCCGCACTTCGTGCTCGCGCTGCTCGGCGTCTGGAAGGCGGGCGGCGTGGCCGTGCCCGTCAACCCGATGTACAAGTCCGGCGAGATGCAGCACATCCTGCACGACGCCGAGGTCACCGCCGTCATCTGTGCCGACCGCACCTGGGACGGCTTCCTGCGGGACACCGCCGCCGCGGCCCCGTCCGTGACGATCGCGCTGACCGCCTGTGAACTGGGCTTGCAGACCCGCGACGACACGCGGGTGCTGCGCGGCGATCGCCTCGGTCCGCGCGAGGGTGCCGATGACCTGCTCACGGTCGCGCGCACCGCCGGCCGGATACGCGCCGTACCCACCGACCCGGACCTCACCGCCGACGACATCGCACTGATCAGCTACACCTCGGGCACCAGCGGAGCCCCCAAGGGCGCCACCAACACCCACGGCAACATCAGTTACAACGCCGAGCGGCAGCGCACCGGCCTGGGCCTGCCCGAGGGCGCCACCTACTTCGCGCTCGCCCCGCTCTTCCACATCACCGGCATGGTGTGCGAGCTCTCCGCGTGCATAGCCAACTCCGGCACCCTCGTGCTGGCCTACCGCTTCGAGGCGGGCGTCGTCCTGGACGCCTTTCTGGAGCACCGCCCCGCCTACACGGTCGGCCCCTCCACCGCCTACATGGCGCTGACGGCCCACCCCGACGTCAGCCGGGACCACTTCGCGTCGTTCCTGACGCTGTCCTCGGGCGGTGCCCCCCTGCCGCCCGCGCTCGTCGAGAAGTTCCGGGCCGGCTTCGGCCCCTACATCCACAACGGCTACGGCCTGACCGAGTGCACCGCCCCCTGCGCCAGCGTCCCGCCGGGCAAAGAAGCGCCGGTGGACAAGGTCTCGGGCACCCTGGCGGTCGGCGTGCCCAGCCCCGACGCGGTCGTCCGCATCATCGACGAGAACGGCGCCGACCTGCCGTTCGGTGAGCAGGGCGAGATCGCGGTGCGCGGCCCGCAGGTCGTACCCGGCTACTGGCGGCGCCCCGAGGCCACCGCCGACGGCCTCCCGGACGGCGAGCTGCGCACCGGCGACATCGGCTTCATGGACTCCGACGGCTGGCTGTACGTCGTCGACCGCAAGAAGGACATGATCAACGCGTCCGGCTTCAAGGTGTGGCCGCGCGAGGTCGAGGACGTCCTGTACACCCACCCGGCGGTGCGCGAGGCCGCCGTGGTCGGCGTGCCCGACGCCTACCGCGGCGAGTCGGTGAAGGCCTACGTCAGCCTGCGACCGGGGGACACTCCCGAACCCGGCGAGCTGGCCGCGTACTGCAAGGAGCGGCTGGCAGCGTACAAATATCCGCGGGAGGTGGAGATCCTGCCGGAGCTTCCCAAGACCACGAGTGGCAAGATCCTCCGACGGGAGCTGCGCCACCGCGCATGACCCCGGGCATCGGCGGGTGCCGGGCCGGGCCGACCGGCCGGGTCCGCCGACCGGCCGGGCCCCCGGCACCACAGGCACATCAGCACGAAGGACAGGTGAGGGCGATGGCCGGCACGAAGGACGGCAACGGCAGCACGAAGCCCGTGGCCCAGCGGCTGCTGGCCACCGCCACCAAGCTCTTCGCGGAGCAGGGCTACGACCGCACCTCCGTCCAGGAGATCGTCGACGCGGCGGGCGTCACCAAGGGCGCCCTCTACCACTACTTCGGCTCCAAGGACGATCTGCTGCACGAGGTCTACGGCCGGGTGCTGCGGCTCCAGCAGGAGCGGCTGGACCACTTCGCCGACTCCGACGCGCCGGTCGAGCGGCGGCTGCGGGACGCCGCCGCCGATGTCGTCGTCACCACCATCGA
The DNA here is from genome assembly GCF_044328065.1 of Streptomyces sp. NPDC017993. Taxonomy (NCBI): domain Bacteria; kingdom Bacillati; phylum Actinomycetota; class Actinomycetes; order Kitasatosporales; family Streptomycetaceae; genus Streptomyces; species Streptomyces sp. NPDC017993. The sequence continues at coordinate 53,938 of NZ_JBIRGO010000016.1, read as the reverse complement.
CAACCTCGACGACACCAAGATCTTCTTCCGCTCGATGCACCACCTCGGCCCCGAGAAGGACAAGCAGGTCCGCGCGGAGCGGCGGCGCTACCACGAGCGGTTCCGGGCACTGATCGAGGAGGGCCAGCGGTCCGGTGTGTTCGCCTCCGACATCCCCGCCGACCTCGTCGTCGACTACCACTTCGGCTCGGTGCACCACCTCGGCACGTGGTACCGCGAGCGCGGCCCGCTCACACCCCAGCAGGTCGCCGACCACCTCGCCGACCTGCTGCTGCGCGCGCTGCGCCCATAACGCATGCAACGCCGGAGGGCCCCGCGGCCGAACAGCCGCGGGGCCCCTCCGTCGTTGACGCTAGAGGTACTTCTTCAGCTCGCGGCGGGCCAGCGACCGCTGGTGCACCTCGTCGGGACCGTCCGCCAGCCGCAGCGTGCGGGCCGCCGCCCACAGCTCCGCCAGCGGGAAGTCCTGGCTCACGCCGCCGGCGCCGTACAGCTGCACCGCCTGGTCGAGGATGCCGACGACCGTGCGCGGGGTGGCGATCTTGATGGACTGGATCTCGGTGTGCGCGCCCTTGTTGCCGACGGTGTCCATCAGCCAGGCGGTCTTGAGCACCAGCAGCCGCAGCTGCTCCACCGCGACCCGCGCGTCCGCGATCCACTCCTGGACCACGCCCTGCTGGGCCAGCGGCTTGCCGAAGGCCGAACGGGCCACCGCGCGGCGGCACATCAGCTCGATGGCCCGCTCGGCCATGCCGATCAGCCGCATGCAGTGGTGGATCCGGCCGGGGCCGAGCCGGGCCTGGGCGATGGCGAAGCCGCCGCCCTCCTCGCCGATCAGGTTGCTCGCCGGCACCCGCACGTCGTGGAAGATCACCTCGGCGTGGCCGCCGTGGTAGTGATCCTCGTAGCCGTAGACCTGCATGGCGCGCTTGACCTCGAGCCCCGGGGTGTCGCGCGGCACCAGGATCATCGACTGCTGACGGCGGATGTCCTCGCCGCCGGGGTCCGTCTTGCCCATCACGATGAAGACCTGGCACAGCGGGTTCATCGCCCCGGAGATGTACCACTTGCGCCCGTTGATGACGTACTCGTCACCCTGCCGCTCGATCCGCGTCTCGATGTTCGTCGCGTCCGACGAGGCCACCTCGGGCTCTGTCATCGCGAACGCCGACCGGATCTCGCCCGCGAGCAGCGGCTCCAGCCACTGCTTCTGCTGGGCCTCGGAGCCGAACTGCGTCAGCACCTCCATGTTGCCGGTGTCCGGCGCCGCGCAGTTCAGCGCGGTGGGGGCGAGCTGCGGGCTGCGGCCGGTGATCTCCGCCAGCGGCGCGTACTGCAGGTTGGTCAGGCCCGCGCCGTGCTCCGCGTCCGGCAGGAAGAGATTCCACAGGCCCTGCCGGCGCGCCTCCGCCTTGAGCTCCTCCACGATCGCCGGGGTGTCCCACGGGGAGGCCAGCCGCGCGCGCTGCTCCTCGACGATCTCCTCGGCCGGCAGGACGTGCTCGTCCATGAAGGCCAGCAGCTTCTCCCGCAGCTCTTCCGTACGGGCGTCGAATGCGAAGTCCATGGGGCTCAGCCTTCCTTCAGGGCGGACAGGGTGGAACGGCCGTGCTCGATGAAGACCGGCACGACCTCGCCGATCCGGTCGAAGCCGGCGCCCAGGGTCTGGCCGAGCGTGTAGCGGTAGTGGATGCCTTCGAGGATCACCGCGAGCTTGAAGTAGGCGAAGGCGGTGTACCAGGCGACCTGCGAGACATCGCGGCCCGAGCGGGTCGCGTAACGCTCGATCAGCTCGGCCGGTTCGGGGTGTCCCGGGGCGCTGCGGGTCGTGGTGATGGGGGAGTCCGGGGTGTCCTCCTGCTCGCTGTACATCACCAGCAGCCCGAGGTCGGCGAGCGGATCGCCGAGCGTGGACATCTCCCAGTCCAATACGGCGGTGATCCGGTCGTCGGCGCCGACCAGGACGTTGTCCAGGCGGTAGTCCCCGTGGATCACGGTCGGCGCGGGGGAGTCGGGCAGCGCCTTGGCCAGCTCCTCGTGCAGCGCGTCGATGCCCGGCAGCTCACGGTTCCTCGACGCCGCCAGCTGCTTGCCCCAGCGCCGTAGCTGGCGCTCCAGGAAGCCCTCGGGACGGCCGAAGTCCGCGAGGCCGACCGCCTCGGGGTCCACGGCGTGCAGTGCGACGAGGGTGTCGACGAGGGAGAGCACCACGCCCCGGGTGCGCTCCGCTCCCAGCGGTCGCAGCTGGTCGGCCGTGCGGTACGGCGTGCCCTCGACCAGCTCCATCACGTAGAAGGGCGCCCCGATGACCGACTCGTCCTCGCACAGCAGCAGCGCCTCGGGCACCGGCACCGGCGTCTCGTGCAGCGCGCTGATCACACGGTGCTCGCGCCGCATGTCGTGCGCGGTGGCCAGCACATGGCCGAGCGGCGGCCGTCGGACGACCCAGGAGGACGTGCCGTCGGTGACGCGGTAGGTGAGGTTGGACCGCCCGCCCTCGATCAGCTGCGCGCGCAACGGGCCGCCGGTCAGGCCGGGCCGTTCCCGTTCCAGGTGCTCGCGCAATCGCGCCAGGTCCAGGCCGGGGGGTACCTCCCGGGCGGCGGCCTGAGGGGGAGGGGTGCCCTTGCTCATCGTGCTCCTCCGTACGGAGTGGACAGTCACTCGGTCAACGCCTCGATCATGCCGACTAGTCGGTATGGCGTCCAGTGCGCGCACGTGGGGCGTCGGTCACGCGACGGCGGCCGGGCGCCCCGGCAGGCCACGGGCCGACCGCCGTGCAGCCCCTGTGACCAGGCCGGATCGCATCGCGGCGGGCCGCCGCCCGCACTGCCCTCATGCGTGGCAGGCCATCGGAATCCCGCCGTTCATGACCGTCATGTCCCCGAACCCGGCCACCGGATCCAGCAGGGAGCCGGGCGCGGCGCCCGACAGTTCCGCGTACGCACGATGCAGATTCGCCACCAGCCGCTCGCTCTCGGCCAGCTCGGCGAAGGGGCCGAGGTCCGTCTCCCGGGCCACCTCCAACGGCGTCCGGCCGGCCGCGTGGCCCTCCGTCGCCAGCCGCTGGACGAAGCGCAGATAGCGCTCGACGCCGTCGTACACCTCCGGTCCGGTCACCGGGCCGTGCCCGGGTACGACCGTGACGGCGTCCAGCGAGCGCAGCACCTCGATCGCGTGCAGCGAGCCGGTCAGCGAGCCCATGAACACGAACGGTGTGCCGCCGTGGAAGACGAGATCGCCGGTGAAGACGATCCGGTGGTCGGGCAGCCAGACGATGGTGTCGCCCGGGGTGTGCGCGACGCCCGGATGGATCAGCTGCACCTCGATCCCGCCGACGTGCAGCGTCAGCGCGTCGGTGTACGTGACCGTCGGCGCGGTGAGGCGGATGTCGCCGTAGGCGACCTGCGGCCACATCGCGTGCAGCTGATGGCCGGCGGCCAGCAGTTCGCGGCGGCAGGCGGTGTGCCCGATGATCGTCGCCTCGGGCGCGAAGACGCCGTTGCCGTAGGTGTGGTCGCCGTGGTGGTGGGTGTTGACCACGGTACGGGGCGTCGCGGCGCCGCTCTCGGCGATCCGCCGGCGCAGCAGGCGCGCCCGGCGTTCGGTGGCGGCGGTGTCCACCACGAGAGTGGCGTCCCCGTCGGTGACGAACCCCGCGTTGTTCAGGCACCAGCCGCCGTCCGGCTGGATGAACGCGCCGACTCCGGCGGCCAGTTCGACGAGATACGGCTCCGGTACCGCCGTTTCCGTCACGGCTGCCGCGCCGGCCGGCGGCTCGGTGGCGGTCACTTCGGCGGCTGGCCCCGGGACGGTGCCGGGACCGGTGGCGGTCGGTGCGGTGTGGCTCATGCGTATGTTGCCCCTCGGCTGATGGATGCTCACTCCGCACTGTCGGTGCGGGTGTTGTGCCTGCTCCGGCAATGTGCGGGGTCGCGCCACGGTACCGCCGGGGGCCGAGCCGTCGGCGCACCGGGCGCCCTCCGCGCGACGGGCGCCTTCAGGGCAGCAGGATCGTCGCGCCACCCACCGCCAGCGCCAGGGTGCAGCCGACCAGCAGCAGCGCGGTCCGCGGGGGCATACCGGGCGGGCGCCCGTCGGCCATCGCCTGCATCCTGCGGTGGGCGACGGCGACGAAGACGATCCACACCAGCCCCATCAGCACCACCAGCGCCGCCTCCACGGCACCCGGGGCGTCGCTCTGGATCAGCTGCCTGCCGGCCAGCACCGCCACGGCCGTGCAGGACAGCGTCGTACGCCGCCATGCCAGCCTGGTCCGTTCGGGCTGCAGCCCCGGGTCCCGGTCGGGCTCCGGCTGCGGTGCGACGCCCTGCGTCCGCCCGTCACCCATCGGCTAGCGGGTCCGGCCCAGCAGCACCAGCACGACCATCGCCACCGCGAGCACCCCGACGCCCAGCGCCAGCACCGAGGGGAAACGGGACGTCGGCAGATCCTCACCGCGGCGCATTGCCCGCTCGCACCGCACCCAGTGGTTGACCGCCCGGAGCGCACACAGCGCCCCGCCCGCAAGCAGCGCGACGGTGAACGTCACCCGCAGCGCCTCGTGCAGCCGGGGCAGGAACTGATCCACCGCGAATCCGCCGCCGACCAGCGCCAGCCCGGTACGCAGCCAGGCGAGGAAGGTGCGCTCGTTGGCGAGGGAGAAGCGGTAGTCGGGTGTCGAGCCCTCCTCGCGGACCCGCCCGGGGGAGAACCAGAGCCGCACGGCCGCCGCCGTCGACCGCAGCCCGTCGGTGAGGATCATGCCCAGAACCCTACCCACCGGTTGGCTCGCCCGCGGGTGCCATCAGCGGGTCCCGCCCGCCCGGTGGGCGAGCAACTGACGCCATGCCGCCATGCCGTCCGGCGTCCACGGCCACTCGCTGAGCCGCCGGTCCAGCTCGTCCTCGGCCACGAAGGCATGCCAGTCGATCTCCGACTCCTGCGGGGCGACCGGCAGCGTGCAGCGCACCTCGTACACCGCGGACCACCAGGTGTGCTCGGGCGTCTCGTACAGGAAGGTGAAGAGGTGCTCCGGCTGCGGCAGGCCCTGGACGCCCAGCTCCTCCTCCGCCTCGCGCAACGCCGCCTCGTCGTAGGTCTCCCCGGTGCCGACCACGCCACCGACGAACATGTCGTAGTGCGAGGGGAAGACGAGCTTCTGCGGGGTGCGCCGGTGCACGAAGATCCGGTCCTCGGCGTCCCGGGCGAGGACGAACGCGCAGCGGGTGCGCAGCCTGCGGGCGTAGGCCTCACCCCGTGGGGCCTGTCCCACGACCTGATCGTTCTCGTCGACGACGTCGAGGATCTCGTCCGCGTTGAGCGGCTGCTGATCGGTCATGGGGCCATGCAATCACCCCCGGCGGCGGCCGGTTCCGCCGGGGACGCGGGGCCCCCGGGCACCGCGTCCCCGGCCGACCGCTCACTGCCCCATGACGTACTTCACCGTCGGGCCGGTGGTCCAGCCGCCGTCCACGGCCAGCTCGGCGCCGGTCACGTAGGAGGCGGCGTCGGACAGCAGGAAGACCACGGCGCCGGCGATCTCGTGGGCCTCGCCGACCCGGCCCATCGGGGTGTTGGGGTACCTGCCCTCGCCCCGCTCGATGCCGACCTCGGCGGTCATCGGCGTGTACGTCATACCGGGGTGGACGGAGTTCACGCGGATCCGCGCCGTGCCCAGTTCCACCGCCCCGATCTTGGTCAGTCCGCGCACGCCCCACTTCGACGCGCCGTAGCCGCCGGTCAGTGCCAGCCCCATCAGCCCGGCCGCCGAGGAGATGTTCACGATCGAGCCGGCACCGCGCTCCCGCATGGCGGGGATGACGGTCTTCATCCCGATGAAGACGCCGGTGAGATTGACGTCCAAAACCTTGCGGAAGAAGTCGACGGAGACCGACTCCAAGGGCGCCCCGGTGGATATCCCGGCGTTGTTGACCAGGCCGTCGATACCGCCGAACGCGTCCACGCAGAACTCCGCCACCCGCTGCCAGTCCTCCTCGGACGTGACGTCATGGGCGAGGAAGCGGGCCCGCTCGCCGAGCCGGGCCGCCGTCGCCGCGCCCTCCTCCTGGAGCACATCGGTGAGCACGACCCGGGCCCCGGCGGCCACGGCCTGCTCGGCGGCGGCCGCGCCCAGCCCGCGCGCGCCGCCGGTGATGATGAGGGTCTTGCCGGCCAGGTTCGCGGCGGGGGCGGGTGCGGCGGCGGGTGCGGCGGCGGGTGCGGCGGCGGTCATGAAGCGCTCCTTGAAGACGGGGTCGGGCCCGGGGCGGCGGCAAGCAGGAACGCCACCGTGGTCCCGGTGAGGTCGGCGAGGAACAGCTCCTCGCCGGTGAGGGGTGTGGCACCGTCGAGGTGGTGCCGTGCGCGGTCGGCCATCGCCGCGCCGATGAGGGTCAGCGCGAGGTCCAGCCGCTCCAGCCGCAGCGCCTCGGGCAGCCCGCCCGCGACGAGGGCGTCCTCGACACGGCAGATCAGCCGCCAGTAGGCGGTGCCGGCCAGCGTCGGGTGCGGAATCCGGGTGCGCACCCCGCTCTCGTGGCTGAGTTGGGCGGAGATCCGCAGACAGCGCCGCCCGCGGTTGTCGCGCAGCTCGGTCGCCTCCGCGGTGACCAGGGCGCCGATCAGCTCCCTGAGGGACGGCTCGCCCGGCATCGCCGCCAGCAGCGGCTCCAGCGCGGCTTCGGTACGGGCCAGCCGGCTGGCCATCACGGCGTCCAGCAGCCCGGCACGCGAGCCGAAGTGGTACTGCACCGCCGAGGGGTTGCTCTGCCCCGCCCGCCGCACGATGTCGCGGGTCTGGGCACCGTCCACCCCCTGCGCCGCGAAGACCTCCTCGGCGGCACGGAGCAACTTCTCCCGGGTTTCGGGTCCTGAGGTCCTGGCCATGGCGCCACTCTAATGCTGGCCATTATTAAAAAGCCATTGGTCAGCCGGTTCCCGACACCCGCCTGGGGCCTGCCTGCCGGCTGGGCCCCGCCAGGCACCCGGGCTCCGCCGGGCAACGGTCGGCGTCAGCGCGGCTGCAGCTCCCGCGAGGCCTCGGAGCGGCCCGCGCCCGGCGGCATCGCGGGGTGGCTGCCGATCAGCACGATGCCCGTGACGACGGCCGCGATCCCGACCCCTTCCCAGGCCAGTGCCCCGGCCGTGACCTCCAGCCGGTCGCCGAGGAATCCGACTCCGCAGGCGATACCGGCCAGCGGCTGGGCGGCGGTCAGCGCGGGCAGGGACATCCGCAGCGGCGCGGTCTCGAAGGCGCTCTGGACCAGCACCAGCGCCAGCACGCCGAGCACCACGATCGCGTACGGCTGCCACGTGGTGAGCAGGGCGCTCCAGCCACCCTCACCGAACCGCTCCCCGCTCATCCGGGTGAGCGCGTCCTGGAGCCCGTACAGCAGCCCCGCCGCGACGCCCAGCAGTGCGGCCTCCACGCTTATCCGCGCCCGCTTGGCGACCGCCGCGAGCAGCAGGGCGGTACCGAGCACCAGGCCCATGATCAGCCAGTGCCACATCGGTTCGCTCTCGGTGCTCCCGCCGCGGGGCCGGCCCGCCACGATGAAGGCCGTCACCCCGCCCGCCAGCAGCCACAGCCCCGCCCAGCCGCTGCGCCCGAGCCGCTGCCGGGTCAGCCGCCTGGCCAGGGCCATCGCGAACAGCAGATTGGTCGCCAACAGCGGCTCCACGAGGGTGATGTCGCCCATCCCCAGCGCCACCGCGCCCAACGACATCCCGACCACCATCAGGCCGATGCCCGCCAGCCAGCGCGGCATCCGCACCAGGTCGAGCAGCAGCCGAAGGGAGAGGAAGTCCTTCATCGGGGCTTGCTGCGCCGCGGCTTGCTGGAACACGAAACCCAGTCCCAGACAGCAAGCCGCACCAAGGGCGAGCAGTATCACCGTCACGTCGCACACCTCGTATCGCGCGGGGCGGGGGATGCGCCTGAGGATAGTCATCCGCCGGCGTCGGTGGAGTGGCCCTGGTCACCCCCATTCTCCCGCTCACCCGTGCGTACCACCCGGTAACAGCTGTTGACGGCCGTGCCCGGTGCGCTGAGGATCGTGTTCACCACGGCGGCCAGGTCGTCCGGCGTGTCCGGTGAGGAGAGCTGAGATGGCGTACGACGCTGATGTGATCGTGATCGGAGCGGGTCTTGCGGGGCTGGCGGCGACGGCGGAGCTGGTGGACGCCGGGCGCAAGGTCATCCTCCTCGACCAGGAGCCCGAACAATCCCTCGGCGGTCAGGCCCATTGGTCCTTCGGTGGCCTCTTCCTCGTGGACTCGCCCGAGCAGCGCCGGCTGCGGATCCGCGACAGCCATGAGCTGGCCTGGCAGGACTGGCTCGGCACGGCCGGTTTCGACCGCCCGGAGGACCACTGGCCGCGCCAATGGGCGGAGGCGTACGTCGACTTCGCGGCGGGGGAGAAGCGCTCCTGGCTGCACCGCCAGGGCCTGCGCATCTTCCCCGTCGTCGGCTGGGCCGAACGTGGCGGCTACGGCGCCACCGGGCACGGCAACTCCGTCCCCCGCTTCCACATCACCTGGGGCACCGGCCCCGGCATCGTGGCACCCTTCGAACGCCGGGTGCGCGCCGGTGTGGCGCGTGGCCTGGTGGAGCTGCGCTTCCGCCACCGCGTCACCGGCCTGTCGCGCAGCGCGGGCAGCCTGGACACGGTCAGCGGCGAAATCCTGGAGCCTTCCGACGCCGAACGGGGGACACCCAGCAGCCGGGCGGTGACCGGCTCCTTCGAACTCCGGGCGCAGGCCGTGATCGTCACCTCAGGCGGAATCGGCGGCAACCACGACCTGGTCCGCGCCAACTGGCCCGAACGGCTGGGCAACCCCCCGGAGCGGATGCTCTCGGGGGTACCGGCGCATGTGGACGGCAAGATGCTCGGCATCACCGAGGCGGCCGGCGGCCGGATCATCAACCGGGACCGGATGTGGCACTACACCGAGGGCATCGAGAACTGGAACCCGATCTGGCCGCAGCACGGCATCCGGATCCTTTCCGGACCGTCCCCGCTGTGGCTGGACGCCCGGGGAAACCGGCTGCCCGTGCCGCTGTTCCCCGGCTTCGACACGCTCGGCACGCTGGAGCACATCATGCGGACCGGTCATGACCACACCTGGTTCGTGCTCACCCAGAAGATCATCGAGAAGGAGTTCACCCTCTCCGGCTCCGAGCAGAACCCGGACCTGACCGGGAAGAGCATCCGGGACGTCCTGGGGCGGGCCAGGGCCGGCGCGCCGGGGCCGGTGCAGGCGTTCATGGACCACGGCGCGGACTTCATCGTGGAGCGGTCGCCGGCCGACCTGGTGCGGCGGATGAACGAGCTCACCGGGGAGCCGCTGATCGACGAGGCCGCGCTGCGCGACGAGATGGTGGCGCGGGACCGGGAGATCGCCCACCCCTTCACCAAGGACCTCCAGGTGACGGCGATGCGCGGCGCCCGCAAATTCCTCGGCGACCGCCTGATCCGCACGGCTGCCCCGCACCGCCTGCTCGACCCCAAGGCCGGGCCGCTGATCGCCGTGCGCCTGCACATCCTGACCCGCAAGACGCTCGGCGGGCTGGAGACCGATCTCTCCTCGCGGGTACTGGCCGAGGAGGGATCCCCCGTCCCGGGCCTGTACGCGGCGGGCGAGGCGGCGGGCTTCGGCGGCGGCGGAGTCCACGGCTACCGCTCGCTGGAGGGCACCTTCCTCGGCGGCTGCCTCTTCTCCGGCCGCACGGCGGGCCGCGCCGCGGCAAAGGCGGTCTCCTGACCGGAGGGCCGGGGGGCGGCCCGGGGGACTCTCTCTCCTAGGCCGCCGAGGAGCTCTGCACGATCTTGGCGTGCGCCTCGGCCGAGGCCAGGCCCAGCAAGGGGATGATCGGGGGGTGGGCGAGGGTCGGGATCACCGTCTGGAAGAACACCGTGAGCCAGTGCTGCAGGGGCGACGGGCCGCGTCCCGCCGAGAAGGTGTCCGACACCAGCTCGATGCCGGCGAACGACCCGACGATCATCTCGGCGACATCCCGACGCGCGGTCGCGCTCTCCATCGTCGGCAGCAGTTCACCCCGGGCATGCGCCACCGTCAGCAACTCCTCGACATACTCCGTCCACATGAGCATCGGCTGCGCACGGTCCAACTGGTTGGCGCCCTGCTCCAGGGTGAGACGTGCGGCCGCGCGCTGCACGACGTCCGTCTGGAGCCGGTCCACCAGGGTGTAGCCCGCGGACATCAGTTCACGGAGCTTGATGGCGTCCGGCTCGACCCTGATCTCGCTGACGTGCTCGGTCAGGAGGGTGTCGGCGAGCGCCTGCTTGTCCGTGAAGTGGAAGTACAACGCGCCCTTGGTGACGTTCGCTTCTCTCAGGATGTCGGAGATTCTGGCCTTGTCGTAGCCGTTCTCGGCGAAGACCTTGGCAGCGGCTTCGAGTATCACTCGCCTGGTTGCCATCGCGCGTTCCTGCTGAACCACAGGGCGCCTCCCGTCCGTCGAAGAATGTCAGGTGAGCAACTCGCTGCTCACGTCATTTGGCAGACCACCAGTCGTCTTCGGTCGAGCCCGGAAACAGCAGAACGTACCTGGTGGTGCGCAGCGTAGCCGTGCCGGCCCCCTCGTGAGAGGCGGGGCGGAGAGCGCCCGCCACACGGCGCACGGCGCCCGCCGCGCCGGGGCGCCGGGCTTCGCGTCGGCCAGATGGCCGGGACGGTCGGGACGGCCCGAAAAAATGGCCGACGCATCCCTGGCGGTGACAGTCATGACCTGATTGCGATGCCCGCGGTGCGACGCTCTACCGTTGCCCACGCGGTCGCCCTGACGCCCTGCGCGCTCCCGGATGAGGTTCTCGAGACATCGGACGGGACCACCCAGGGGTGTCATGGACACCGCAGGTGCCGCGCGGGGCGATCCCTGCGGCGGGCCCTGCGCACCGCCGCTTCACCCGTCCCCACCGACACTTCAGACAAAGGAGTCACCCGGATGTCCCGATCGGTACTGGTGACCGGAGGCAACCGCGGCATCGGCCGGGCTGTCGCCGAGACGTTCCGCGACGAGGGCGACAAGGTCGCCATCACCTACCGCAAGGAAGACCCGGAGATACCGGGGGTTCTCGCGGTGCGCTGCGATGTCACCGACAGCCGGCAGGTCAATGCGGCGTTCGCGGAGGTCGAGGCCCGGCACGGCAACGTCGAGGTGCTCGTCGCCAACGCGGGCGTCACCGCCGACAACCTGCTCGCGGACATGTCGGACGAGCAGTTCCGGCACGTCTACGAGACCAATGTGGCGGGCACCTTCTACGTCGCCCGGCGCGCCGCCACCGCGCCCATGCCGAACGGCGGCCGCATCATCGCGATCTCCTCGGCGATAGCCCCCTACGGCGCCTACGGCCAGGCCAACTACGCGTCCTCCAAGGCCGGGCAGATCGGGCTGGTCAAGTCGCTGATGCGCGAGCTGGCTCCGCGGGACATCACGGTGAACGCGGTTCTCCCGGGCCCCGTCCAGACCGACATGTACGACGAGCTCTCGGAGGAGGCCAAGGCCGGGCATCTGCGGAGCATCCCCCTGGGCCGCTGCGGTCAGCCCGAGGAGATCGCCGGAGTCGTGGCCTTCCTCGCCTCGCCCAAGGCCGCGTTCATCAACGGAGTGGCGCTGCCCGTCGACGGTGGGGCACTCGGCCACCTGATCTGATGCGTCCGCCGCGGTCGCACGACGGAAAAGGCAGGGAGCCGCCCGGTCCGGTCGCCGTGCACCTGGCGCCGCCGCCGATGACGAAAGTCTGACGCGATGGCCGGGGCACTGGACCGGGCGGCCGTACGGTGTTCGAATCCAAGAGTGACAAAGGACGCGATTCCGGCCCGCCCGGCGGACGGCGACGGCGAGGACGGGCGCGGTACACCCGTCGGCCGCCGCGTCGTGCTCGGCATGCTCGGGGCGGGCGCCGCGGGCGTCGCCGCGGCCCCCTTCCTCCAGCGTGCGTACGACAACACCCTCGGCGCCGCCGCCCAGAAGGACCCCACCGGGCTGTCCGGTCTGCTGCCGGCCGGCGGCGGCTTCCGCTACTACTCGGTCACCGGCTCCGTCCCGCCCAAGGACGAACGGACCTACCGGCTCACGATCGACGGTCTGGTGCGCCAACGCGTCACCTACCGCCTCGACGACCTGCGCCGACTCCCGCAGACCCGGCTCGTCCGCGACGTGCAGTGCGTCACCGGCTGGCGGGTGCCCGGCACCCCCTTCGAGGGCGTACGCCTCGCCGACCTCCTCGACGACGCCGGAGTCCGCCCCCAGGCCAAGGCCGTCCGGTTCACCTGCTTCGACGGCGCCTACAGCGAGTCCCTCACCCTCGAACAGGCCCGCCGCAGCGACGTCCTGGTGGCCCTGCGGATGCAGGACAAGCCGATCGGCCACGCACACGGCGGGCCGGTGCGGCTCTACGTGGCACCCATGTACTTCTACAAATCCGCGAAGTGGCTCTCCACGATCACCGTCACCGAGCGCGTCGAGCCCGGCTACTGGGAGGACCGTGGATATGACGTCGACGCCTGGGTCGGCAAGTCGAACGGACGCGACGATGCCCCGACCACCTGAGCGCGCCGAGGCCGGCCGCGTCGCCCGCTTCACGCCCGCCGAACACTGGGTGCACCGCGCCACCGCCACCCTGATGGCGCTCTGCGTCCTGACCGCGGGCTGCCTCTACCTGCCCTTCCTCGCCGAACTCGTCGGCCGGCGCGCCCTCATGGTCACGGTCCACGAATGGTCGGGCATCCTGCTGCCGGTGCCCCTCCTGGTCGGCCTCGCCTCGCGGGCCCTGCGTGCGGACCTCACCCGGCTGAACCGCTACGGCCCGCACGACCGCCGCTGGCTGCGCGCGTCCCTGCGCCGCCGCAGGCACCGCACCCGCGCCCGCACCGCCGGCAAGTTCAACGCCGGCCAGAAGGTCTACGCCGCCTGGATCGCCGGTGCCGTCCTGGTCATGCTCTGCACCGGTCTGCTGATGTGGTTCACCGACCTCGCCCCGCTGGTGTGGCGGACCGGCGCCACCTTCGTCCATGACTGGCTCGCCCTCGCCGTGGTCATCGTGATCGCGGGCCACGTCTGGATGGCCTTCGGCGACCCCGAGTCGCGTCGCGGCATGCGCACCGGCTTCGTCGACGCGGACTGGGCCCGGCGCGAGCACCCCCTCTGGGACCACGAGAAGGATCACCGGAGCGATCGCACCGGAAGCCGGGGGAGCGGCCGCGAAGCCGACAGGGGCGACGGCCGCGAAGACGACGGCGGGAGCGGCGTTCGTTAGGTCCCGGGCTCTTCCGGAGAAAGTGTCGCGACTCTTGCAGAGAAACCTCTGCAAAGAAGTCTCTGCATCTTCTACTCTGTCGCCATGACGGAGTCTCCCGAGCCACCCCCGACGGCCGCCGCCGCGCGCCCCGTCCGCCGCCTGGACGCCCGTAGCCTGCGCGGCCTCGCGCACCCGCTGCGGATGCGCATCCTCGAACTGCTGACCCTCGACGGCCCCGACACCGCCACCGGCCTCAGCCGCCGCGTCGGCGAGAACACCGGCACCGTGAGCTGGCATCTGCGCCACCTGGCCGACCACGGATTCATCGAGGAGGAGACCGGCCGCGGCACCAAGCGGCAGCGCTGGTGGCGGGCGGTCGCGGTCTCCCGCCACCTCGAAACGACGGAGTTCCGCGACGATCCGGATGCCCGCGGGCCGCTCTCCGTCTACGTGCACGAGCTCGTCCAGCAGCACTTCCACCAGGTCGTCAGCTACCTCGCCGAGGACTGGGACGCCGGTTGGCGCAACGCCGGCACCATCGCCCAATGGCACGACCTGCGCCTGACCGCCGGTCAACTCGAAGCACTGAACGCCGAGGTGACGGCCGTTGTCGACCGCTACCGGCAGTCCGCGGCCGCCACCGGCGAGCAGTCGAGCGACGAAGCGGCCGCCCGTACGAGCGCTTCCGGGGGGCCGGAGACCCAGCCCGTCCTCGTCCAACTGCAGTCCTTCCCCCGTAAGGAACGCGCGGAGCGCGCCGCGGCCCCGGAGCAGCCGGACGGGCGTGCCGAGGGCGAGCAGGAGGGGCGGCGCGAACCGCGGCGCCCGCGGGGAGACGGCCGATGAGCGGGCTGCTGCGCCGCGACCGGGACTTCCGGCTGCTGTGGTGCGGCGAGACCTCCGGGAAGTTCGGCACGGCGGTCACCGGTGTGGCCATGCCGCTGGTCGCCGTCTCCACCCTGCACGCCGACACCTTCGCGGTCGGGCTGCTGGGTGCCTGCAGCTGGCTCCCGTGGCTGCTGATAGGGCTGCCGGTGGGCGTCTGGGTGGACCGCACACGCCGCCGTCCGCTGATGCTGTCCGCCGCGGCACTGTCGCTGGCGCTGTTCGCCACCGTGCCGGTTCTCGCCTGGCTCGGCGGGCTGGGGCTCGGCATGCTGATCGTCGTGGCGCTGCTGGCGGGGGCCGCCTCGGTGGTGTTCCAGACCGCCTACAGCGCCTACCTCCCCACCCTCCTCCCGCCGGCCGATCAGGCCGAGGGCAACGCCGCACTGCACGGCAGCGCGTCCGCGGCGCAGATCGCGGGGCAGGGGGCTGGGGGCCTGCTCGTCCAACTGGCGGGCGCGGTCAGCGGATTGGCCGCCCAGGCCGCGACCTTCCTCGTCTCGCTGCTGTGCCTGCTCGGCATCCGCCACCGCGAACCGCGGCCAGCGGGGCGGGGCGGCGCGCCGCGGGCGCTGATCGCGGAGGTCGCCGAGGGCCTGCGGCTGGTCGCGGGCGACAAATGGTTCCGTACGCTCACCCTCTTCGGCGCCTCGTCCAACCTCGCGCTCATGGGCTACCAGTCCCTCCTGGTCGTCTTCCTGGTCCGCGAGGTCGGCCTGTCGCCGGGGGTGGTCGGCGGCCTGCTGGCGCTGGCCGGTACGGGCGGGATCGCCGGTGCCTTCGCCGCCCGCCGGCTGGCGAACCGCCTGGGCACCGCCCGCGCCATGCTGTTGTCCGAACTGGTCCTGCCCACCGGCGCATTGCTCATCCCCCTCACCGGAGGCGGCGCCGGCGCGCTGCTCTTCGTCGCGGGCAGCTTCTGCGTCTCCGCGGGCATCGTCGCGGGCAACATCGTCAAGGTCGGCTTCCAGCAGCGCTACTGTCCGCCGGCGCTGCTCGGCCGGCTCGTCGCCAGCACCGCCTTCCTCAACTACGGGACGCTGCCGCTGGGCGCCCTCCTCGGCGGCGCGCTCGGCGAGGTGCTGGGGCCCCGCACCGCGATGTGGATCCTGACCGCCGGCGTCCCGCTGGCCGCCCTGATCCTCGTGTTCTCTCCGGTGCGCACCGTCCGGGACCTGCCCCTCGCCCCACCGGAAGCCGACCGGGACCCCGAAACGCCGGGTCGCGAGGGGACGGCGTCCCTGCCGGGGCGATGAGGACTTCGCGCCGGGGGAGGGCCCGGTGGGCGCGCGCCCACCACCGAAGGCGAGCGCTCCCAGAAGCCGTGCCGCGGAGGTCCGCTGCCGGGAGCCTCACCCCACCGGCGTTTCCGCTGCCGGGAGTTCGACCTCGAAGCGGCAGCCCGCGCCGGCGTTGCGGACCGTCGCGCGGCCCTCGTGGGCCTCCACGATGCCGCGGACGATCGCGAGGCCGAGACCGGCGCCGCTCTCACCGTCCGAGCGGGGCGTCCGGGCCTGGCCGCCGCGCCAGCCGGTGTCGAAGACCCGCTCCAGGTCGCCCGGCGGAATGCCGCCGCAGCCGTCCTCGACGGCGAGGACGACCCGGCCTGCCTCGTGCCGCGCGCTGACCGCGACGGTGCCGTCAGCCGGTGTCGCGCGGATGGCGTTGACGAGCAGATTGCCCAGTACGCGGGTGATCTGCTGGGCGTCCACCCGCACCGGCAGCGGCACCACCCCGCCGTCCACCAGCCGCACACCGCTCACCCGGGCCAGTGGCCGGGCCCCCGCGAGCGCGTCGTCCACCAGGTCGTACACGGACACCCGCGACAGGGTCAGCGCCAGTGCCCCGGCCTGGATGCGGGAGAGTTCGAAGAGGTCGTCGACCATCGCCGCGAGCCTCTCCACCTCCACCCGCATCCGGGAGTGGTAGCGGGCGGTGTCCTCGGCGACGCCGTCCTCCAGCGCCTCGGCCATCGCCCGCAGCCCGGCGAGCGGGGTGCGCAGATCGTGCGAGATCCCGGCGATCAGGTCGCGCCGGGAGGCGTCCAGCGCCCGCTCCCGCTCGCGTGCCTCGGCGAGCCGCCCGCTGGTCTCCTCCAACGCGGCGGAGAGCGCGGCGAGTTCCGCGGTCGGCGGTTCGGCGGGCGCCATGAACCCGCCCTCGCTGCCGACGGTACGGGCCGACCGCGCCAGCTGCCGGCTGCCCGTGGCGATCCGCCGCCCGAACAGCAGGGCGGCGGCCAGCGAGACCACCCCCGAGACACCGACCACCGCCATCACCACGCCCAGGTCGTGCCCGGACAGGAACATCGCCTGGGCGACCGCGACGGTGCCCGCCGCCATCGAGACCACCGCCAGGGCGGCCACCGCGAACAGGGAGACGGCGACGGAGCGCCGCCGCAGCACGCGTACGGCGGGTGCCGCGAGCAGGCCCACGAGCACCGCGCCGAGCGCCGCAAGACCCACGATGACCAGGAAGTCCGTCATCACGGCGCCCCGCCTTCCGTGGGGTCGAAGCGGTAGCCGGCGCCCCACACCGTCGTCACCAGCCGGGGCGCCGCCGGATCGTCCTCGACCTTCTCGCGGAGCCGCCGTACGTGCACGGTCACCGTCGACAGGTCACCGAACTCCCACCCCCACACCCGGTGCAGCAGTGCCTCCCGGGAGAAGACCTGTCCGGGGTGCCGCATGAAGAAGACCAGCAGGTCGAACTCTCGGGCGGTAAGGGCGAGTTCGCGGCCGTCCCGGTCGGCCCGCCGGCCGCCGGGATCGGCCCGCAGATCACCGGACCGCAGGACCGGGGCGGGGGCCGCGGGCGGCGGCGCCGATTCCGCCCGCCGCAGCACCGAACCGATGCGCAACACCAGTTCCCGCGGGCTGAACGGCTTGGTCACGTAGTCGTCCGCACCCAGCTCCAGGCCGAGGATACGGTCGGCCTCCTCGCCCCGCGCCGTCAGCATCACCACCGGAACGGCGGGGCCCTCCTCCGCGCGGCGCAGCCGCCGGCACACCTCCAGGCCGTCGATGCCCGGCAGCATGAGGTCGAGGACGACGAGATGGGGGCGGAAGGCCGCTGCCCGGTCGAGGGCGGCGAAGCCGTCGGCCACATGCTCGGTGGCGTAGCCGGCGCGCGAGAGATAGCCGGTGACGACTTCGGCGACGGTCGGATCGTCCTCGACGACCAGGACGCGGCGCGGCGGCCCGTGTGACGGGGGGCGTGGGGGCGCGGGAGGCGTGGCTCGGTGCACGGGGTCAGCGTGCCATTCCCGGCGCGGCGCCGTGGGCGGCAGCGACGCCCGCGGGAGCGTACGCGCCGGTTTCCTTCAGGCAGCCGGCCTCCCGGCTACCCGCGGGCGAGGGATACCCGCCGACCAAGGGCCGTCCGGGGTCACCCGTCCCCTCGACAGGTCGGCTGTACAGGTGGTGCGTCATGCCTCCAGGAAACACCGGCCGGCGCCGCGGCGTGCGGCACGGGCCTGCCGCCGTAAGACTCCGGTAATAGCGGGCGGTCTCCGGCCCCCGCCCGCCCGGGTCAGCTCTCCAGCCCCTCCCGCACCCGCCGCGACACCGAGATCGCGTAGAGGTCGAGCACACCCGGCGGTTCGGCGAGGCCGGGACCGCCGGCGCGGATCCAGGCGGCGATGTCCGCCAGCGCGTCGTCGTCGTTGACCAGTCCCAGCCAGACGGGGCGTCCGCCCGCGGCCCGGCCCGCCGCCGACGGCTGGACCACGACGACATTCGCCTGGTCGCAGACGTCCAGGCACTCGGAGGCGCGTACCGGCGCCGCACCGTCGAGCGCCGCGCGCAGCTTGGGTATCTGGCCGGCGTGGTCGACGCCCGGGATCTTGGCCGCGTCGCCGCAGCAGCAGCCGCGGCAGACGGTGACCCGGCACGGGGATGCGGTGGCCGCACGGCCGGAACGCTGGGAGCTCATCCGCCCCATGCTACGTGCGGCGATCCGGCGGCCCGCCCCGTGCCCCCGGCCCCAAGCCACCCGCACCGACCGTCCCGTCGGCCCGCCTCGAAGGAATGCCGCAACCCGCTGTGCGGGCCACGTTTTTGGGATAGGAATCCGAATATGACGCTCACCGATTCCGATCGCACCCCAGGCCCCGGACCCGGTTCCGGAGAGCCCGTCACCGACATTCCCGGACCGGCCGGCCTGCCCCTCATCGGTTCGATGCTCGACCTCCGCCGCGACTCCCTGAGCGCGTTCCTCCGCGCGCGGCGCGAACACGGCGACGTGGTCCGCCTCGAAGCAGGCCCGCCCGGCCTGCGCAGCGTGTTCCACGCCGTCTTCTCGCCGGCCGGCGTCCAGCAGATCCTCGGCACCGAAGCCGCCAACTTCCGCAAGGACCACCCCCTCTACGAAGAGGTCCGGCAGGCATTCGGCAACGGCCTGCTCACCAGCCAGGACGAGGACTACCTCCGCCAGCGGCGACTGGTGCAGCCCCTCTTCACCAAGCGCCGCGTCGACACCTACGCGGCGGCCGTGACCACCGAGGCCGATGCCGTCTGCGAGCGCTGGCGGACCGCGGACCCGGCCGGCGTCGACCTCGTCGCCGAGATGAACCGGCTGGCGCTGCGCACCGTCTCCCGGATCCTGTTCGGCACGGACGTCGAGGCCGCCGTGGACGTCATCCACCGGTGCGCCCCGATCATCAACGCCTATGTCGTGCGCCGCGCCTACGCTCCCCTGAAGGTCCCACGCGACTGGCCGACGCCCGGAAACCGCAAGGCGCAGGAGGCCTCCGCGGAATTCTCCGCCGTCTGCGACCGCATCATCGCGGAACGGCGCGCCGCGTCCCGGGAGGCCGCCGAGGACGGTGGCCGCGCGGCGGACGGCGACGACCTGCTCTCACTCCTCGCCGAGGCAGGCAACGAGGAGGACGGCTCCCTGGATGCCACCGAGGTCCGCGAACAGGTGCTCATCTTCCTGCTGGCCGGCCACGAGACCACCGCCACCTCCATGGCCTTCACCCTCCACCTCCTCGCCAAGCACCCGGAGGAGCAGGCACGGGTCCGCGAGGAGATCGACCGCGTACTGGCGGACCGCGCGCCCACGGCTGCGGACCTGGAGCGACTGCCGTGTCTGACCCGGGCGTTCAAGGAGGCCATGCGGCTGTATCCGGCCGCGCCCGTCATCAGCCGCCGCGCCGTCGAGGCCACCGTGATCGGGGGCTACGTCATTCCCGCGGGCGCCGATGTGGTGGTCGCGCCGTGGGTCACCCACCGCAGCCCCGACCTCTGGGAGGACCCGGAGCGCTTCGACCCCGAACGCTTCACTCCGGAGCGGGAGGCGGCCCGGCACCGCTACGCCTGGTTCCCGTTCGGCGGTGGCCCGCGCGCCTGCATCGGCCAGCACTTCTCGATGCTGGAATCGGTGCTGGCGATGGCGACGCTGCTGCGGTCCCACGAACTGGAGGCCGTGGACCAGGAGGTGCCGGTCGCGGCCGGTATCACCCTCCAGGCGACCGGCCCGGCCCGGGTACGCCTGCGCCCGCGCGACCTCGTCGCGGAAGGCAGGTGAGCGAGCCGGTCCGCGGAATCGAGGCCCCGTGGCACCCGGGTAGCCGCCCCACGGTGGGCCGTTACCGCCCGAATTCGGTTGCCGAGTGCCGTTCCTGTGGGCCATGCTGCTGCGCATGACCTACAGGAAGGGCGGTTGCCGCCCCACCCGTTGACCGCGCGGACGCCGGGCCGGAGCCCGGTCCCCGTCCCGGAGTTGACCGACCGCACCGACTCGCACCGCCCGTGACGCCGCCGTCGTCAGGCCCTGCGACGTTACGCAGACCGGGCCGCGAAGAGCGCCAGGCTCGCCCCGCACTGCGAGTGCAACGGCGCCGGCAGCGCGTCCGGCGCGAACCACTCCCACGCATCGAACTTGTGCGGCTCGCCGAGCGCCACCTCACCCGGCTCCACCCGGACGGCGAAGACCACCGCGACCCAGTGCGAGTGCACCGGATCGCCACGCAGCACATTGCGCACTCCGATCCGGTCGATGCCGAGCGGCATCGTGCCGTACTCCTCGTGCACCTCCCGCGTCACCGCCGCCTCGAAGGTCTCTCCGAACTCCAGAGCCCCGGCCCCGCAGTCCCATGTCCCCGGCTCGTCCCTGGCGCCCCGGCTGCGCCGCGCCAGCAGCACCCGCCCGGCCCCGTCGTGGCACACGAAGACGCACGACACCCTTGGCTCCGACCCGCTCACACCGCACCCCTCAACACTCTCGTGGCCTTCCCCATACCCGCGCCCCTCTCAGAAGTGCCGCAGCAACTCGCCGAACGCCGACAGCCGCAGCACCTTCTCGTCGCCCGGATCCACGTCGCTGTGCTCCAGCACCCAGGTGTGCTCGTGCGGAATGAAGACGGCGTTCAGCCCGGCCGCGCGGGCGGGGAGGATGTCCGACTTCGGGGAATTCCCGATCATCCAGGTCGAGCCCGGCACCAGGTCATGGACCCGCACCAGCTCCTCGTACGTCGACACGTCCTTCTCCGCCACGATGTGCACGTCCCGGAAGTACGGCAGCAGACCGGACGCCGCCACCTTCCGCTCCTGCTCCTCGGTGTCGCCCTTGGTCAGCAACAGCAGTTCATGCCGCCTGGCCAGCTCCGCAAGCGTCTCGGCCACACCCGGAACGAGCTCCACCCGGTCGTGGGCGAAGGCCGACGCCCACCCCGCGATACGGGCCGTCTCCTCGGCCGTCGCCGCCCGCTCCCGCAGCCGTGCCACGCACTCGCCGAGGCTGCGCAGGAACACCTTGCTGCCGTAGCCGTGCGTCAGGGCGTTCGCGGCCTCGATGCCGTCGAGCACGGCCCGCACCCCGGCCCGGTCGAGCTCGGGGTGCGTCATCCACTCCAGAAACTCGTCGATGACCCGCTCGAAGATCACGTTGTTCTCCCACAACGTGTCATCCGCATCGAAGATCAGCACTTGCCCGCCCCTCCCACGCTCCACCGACCCGCGCAGCCTACGCACGCCCGGCCGGCCCGCGCACCGGAAATATCGCGGTGCCGGAGCGAACGGGCCCTGCGGCCGGGCGCCCCCGGGAAAAGCAAAGGACCCCAGATGAACTGGGGTCCTGGCTGGTGTCCGAGGGGGGACTTGAACCCCCACGCCCGATAAAGGGCACTAGCACCTCAAGCTAGCGCGTCTGCCATTCCGCCACCCGGACAAGGTGTCTGTCGTCGCGGCTGCGCCGTTCCGACGTGGAAAACAATAGCAAACCTTCGGCGGTGGTCGATCACCCACTCTTTTGGCCGGGGGAGGGGCTGTGACCAGGGCATGTCGGGAGTATTGCGGCCTTGGGCACAGCGGTCGCGAGGTGGAGGATGGCGGTGGACCCCCGCCGCGCTGCGGGCTCCCGCGGGGAGCGCGACGCGGCCGTGAACCATGAGGAGGCAGTGTGAGCGAGCTCGGCGAGCGAACCATGGCAAGGTGCGAGCCCCGCGGATGCGGGGCCGAACGAAGCGAGGTTCAGGCATGAGCGAGTCGCAGCCGACCCGTACGGTCACCGGCGAGGACGAGGTCGTCGACCTGTGCCGGGACCTGATCAGGATCGACACCAGCAATTACGGCGACCACTCGGGCCCGGGTGAGCGCGCCGCCGCCGAATACGTCGCGGAGAAGCTCGCCGAGGTCGGGCTGGAGCCGCAGATCTTCGAGTCGCACCGTGGCCGCGCCTCGACCGTGGCCCGGATCGAGGGCGAGGACCGCTCCCGGCCCGCGCTGCTGATCCACGGGCACACCGACGTCGTGCCCGCCAACGCCGACGACTGGACCCACCACCCGTTCTCCGGCGAGATCGCGGACGGGTGCCTGTGGGGCCGCGGCGCGGTGGACATGAAGGACATGGACGCGATGACGCTGGCCGTCGTCCGTGACCGGATGCGCACCGGCCGCAAGCCCCCGCGCGACATCGTGCTGGCCTTCCTCGCCGACGAGGAGGCGGGCGGCACCTACGGCGCGCGCTTCCTCGTCGACAAGCACCCCGGCCTCTTCGAGGGCGTGACGGAGGCGATCAGCGAGGTCGGCGGCTTCTCCTTCACCGTCAACGAGAAGCTGCGCCTCTATCTCGTCGAGACCGCGCAGAAGGGCATGCACTGGATGAAGCTGACCGTGGACGGCTCCGCCGGACACGGTTCGATGATCCACCGGGACAACGCGATCACCGAACTGTCCGAGGCCGTCGGGCGGTTGGGGCGGCACGAGTTCCCGGTGCGGGTGACGAAGACCCTGCGGGCCTTCCTGGACGAGCTGGGGGACGCGCTGGGCACCGAGCTCGACCCGGAGAACATGGACGACACGCTGGCCAAGCTCGGCGGCATCGCCAAGCTGATCGGCGCCTCGCTCAAGAACACCGCCAACCCCACCCAGCTGGGCGCGGGTTACAAGGTCAACGTCATCCCGGGTCAGGCCACCGCGCATATCGACGGCCGCTTCCTGCCGGGTTACGAGGAGGAGTTCCTGGCCGACCTGGACCGGATCCTCGGCCCGCGCGTCAAGCGGGAGGACGTGCACGCGGACAAGGCCCTGGAGACCACCTTCGACGGCGCGTTGGTCGACGCGATGCAGTCCGCGCTGCAGGCCGAGGACCCGATCGCGCGCGCGGTGCCGTACATGCTCTCGGCCGGTACGGACGCCAAGTCCTTCGACGACCTCGGAATCCGCGGCTTCGGCTTCGCGCCGCTGAAGCTGCCGCCGGAGCTGGACTTCGCCGGGATGTTCCACGGCGTGGACGAGCGTGTGCCGGTGGACGGGCTGAAGTTCGGAGTGCGGGTACTCGACCGGTTCATCGAACAGAGCTGAATTCGGCGCGGATTACCTGCCGTCCGCGTCGACTTAGCTGAAACGGGTGAATGCCTTGGTGTGTTCGTAGCTCAATCGCTCCGGCCTCGTTGGAGTGAGTGCGGTCCGCGGCTGGGATCGCATTTGCCTACAAGGAGGAATAATGATCAAGAAGATCGTCGCGGCTGCGGCAGTCACCAGTGGCCTTGTGCTCGCCGGCGCGGGCCTGGCTGTTGCCGATTCGGGTGCCCAGGGTGCGGCCCTGAACTCCCCGGGTGTCGTCTCCGGCAACGTCGTCCAGGTGCCGGTCCACGTTCCGGTGAACGTCTGCGGCAACACGGTCAACGTGATCGGGCTGCTGAACCCCGCCTTCGGCAACAAGTGTGTCAACCACTGACGTTCACTGACGTGGTAACGGCCCCTTTACGGGGCTGATCCAGGTCGGCTCCGGAATGCGCCGCGCGCATTCCGGAGCCTCTGGGTATTTCGGCGGGCGGGTGGATCTTACTCGCGCGCATTTCTGAATGGCACTAGGCAGGGGAACCAAGCTATGAGGCAGGTCGCGAAAAAGGGCCTGATCACGATGGCGGCCGCGGGTGGGCTACTCGCCCTCGCGGGCGGCTACGCGCAGGCGGACTCCGGAGCACGGGGAGGCTCGGCGCACTCGCCCGGCGTCGGCTCCGGCAACACCGTCCAGATCCCGGTCCATGTACCGGTGAACGTGTGCGGAAACACCGTCAACGTCATCGGACTGCTCAACCCGGCGTTCGGGAACAAGTGCGCCAACGACTCCGGTGGCAAGCACCACGGCTCCAGCGCCAAGGGCAAGGCATCGCACTCGCCCGGCGTCGTCTCCGGCAACCATGTCCAGGCCCCGGTCGACGTTCCGGTCAACGCCTGTGGCAACAGCGCTTCGGTGGGCGGGCTGCTGAACCCCGCCTTCGGCAACGACTGCGACAACAGCGGGTCGCACACGGTGCCGCCGACGAGCCCGGAGTACCCGGACAACCCCGGCGAGCCCACCCCGCCGACGGAGGAGCAGCCGCCGTCCCCGGAGAACCCCGAGGAGCCGGACAACCCGGACAACCCCGAGGAGCCCGAGGAGCCGGGCACCCCCGGGGGGCCGGAGACCCCGGACAGCCCCGATTCCCCGGACAACCCGGGGAAGGGGCCGCAGACGGAGACCGAGCCGCACACCCAGATCGTCACGCCGCCCAAGACTGCCGGGCATCTCGCGCAGACCGGTGCCGGGACGATCGGTTTCGCGGTTCCGGCCAGCGCCGGACTGCTGCTCGGGGGAGCCGTGCTCTACCGCCGGGCGCGCACCGCTCGCAGGTGACAGGCACCACATAGCCCGGCGTGACACCGACCGGGCATCGGAGCGGGCCCCGCGGCGACGGGGCCCGCTTTCGCTGTGCTCAGACCGCTCCGGCGGTCACCATGTGGCGCGGAGCTGTCGGATGATCCGGCGGCGCAGCCGCACCCTGCGGCTGCCGTCGGGATTGAGGCGAAGTCGGTCCAACTCCCAGTGTCCGTACTCGGCGTGGTCGGTCAGCAGGCGTGTGGCGGCCTTCCGGGAGACCCCCCGAGGCACGTACACATCGCAGAATTCGTATTCCGGCATCGCATCTATTGTGCGGGACCGGCCCCGGTACGGATAGCGTCTGCACTATGTCTGATGCTGCGCAGCCCTCCGCTGCCGAGGTACGTGCCGCCGCCGAGGCGGTCAAAGCCGCGCTGGACCGTCACCTCGACGCGGTCGAACGCCGCTCGGGGCAGGATGATCCAGCTGTCTATGCCGCGTTCGACGAGCTCGCCGCGGCGGCCGAGGCCTATGACGAGCTGCTGTACGACACCTACGACGAGGTCACCCCCTTCGAGATCCCCGGCAGCGACGTGCTGCCCTCCTACGCGGGCCCCGAGGAGCCCAGCGCGTTGAGCGTGCTCATCCGGCGCGACTACACCGTCGTGGAGCCACAGCGGTTGTTGCACCAGGCCCAGCGCATCGCCGACCTCGATCCGGACGCCGCCGACGACGTACCGGCGAACGGCTCCGCGGGTGCCGGGGCGAGCGGTGTGGTCGGCAACAGCGTGCATGCGGCGCTTGGGGTGCTCTTCGGGGAGTTCGAGCCGGACGAGATCGCCTCCCGCCACAAGGAGTTCGGCCTGGAGGAGGGCGACTCCACGCTGTGGGTGGCGGCCGCGGACGACCCGGCGGAGCCGGGGGAGTGGCTGTCCGCGCCGTTCGACCAGGCAGATCCGCAGCGGGTGGTCTGCCGCTTCGACGTCAGTTCCGTCTTCGACGAGGAGCTGGGCGAGGATGACGACGATCTGCTGGAGGTGCTCGACCAGGACCGGTGAGCCAGGGCGGGATGCTTTGCCTCCTGCCTGCCTTCCGTCCTCGTGCACCTCGCTGCCCCGGCCCCGTCAGGACGTACCGACGGGACCGGGGCAGCGGCGTACCGAAAGCTAGCCGGCCGCCGCGTCCGCCGCGGCCTGCACGGTCTGCATCTGCAGGAGGGTGCGCAGCCGGGTCGTGCGCTCCTTGACGGGCACTTCGGCCACGGCGCGCGCCAGCGCCTGGTCGACGCCCTGGACCACCGAGAGATGGCGTTCGCCACGGCTGAAGGCGGTGTAGGCCCAGGCGCGGGTCAGACCGCCCGCCGCGTCACCGGGCAGCACGGCCACCACTGCGGGCCAGCGCATGCCCGCAGCCTGATGGGCGGTGAGCGCCCAACCGTGCCGGACGGCACCGGAGCCGACCTGCTCGCGCGGCACCACCACAGGGGCGCCGCAGTCCAGGTGCAGGCCGTCGGCGTCCGCTCCGGTGACCGTGCCGGGCACGGTGCGGCCGGGCGCAGGGGCGTACGCGACGCGGTCGCCGGGGTCGAAGCCGCCGAACCGGCCGGGGCCCGGGTTGAGCCGCTCCTTGAGGGCGGTGTTCAGCGCGCGGGTGCCGGCCGCGCCGCCGTGGCCGACCGTGATGACCTGTGTCTGGTCGGCGGGGACGCCGAGCGCCCGGGGCACGGAGTCGGCGACCAGCTGGACGGTGCGGTGCACCGCCTCGCCGGCGTCCCGCGCCGGGACGATCACCACTTCCTTGCCGGGTGCCTCGACCTGGTTCAGCTCCCCGATGCCGATACCCGACACCAGCTCGCCGATCGGGCCGAAGTCCGGGGTACGGGAGGCGACCTGGGGGCAGCAGTGGGCCGCGAGGAGATCGGTGAACAGCCGGCCGGGCCCGGCGGACCACAGGACGCCCGGGTCTCCGCTGAGCACGAGACGGGTCCCGTCGGTCAGCGACTCGATGAGCAGCGCGGCGGTCTCCAGATCCAGCTGGGGTGCGTCCAGCACCACCAGGAGATCGAGGGCCAGTGCGCCGTCCGCGTCCCGGCCGGGGCCCTGCTGCCCGGAGAGCAGCCCGGACACCGTCACCGCCGCGGTGTCGGCGCCCTCAAGTGCGGTGGGGGCGGTGCCCTGCGGGGCCTGGGAGAGCTGCGCCGCCAGCCGTCGGCGGCCGTTCTCGCTGTGGGTTGCGCCGAAGGCCCGCAGGCCCAGGGCGCGGGCCGCGGCGATCAGTGCGGCGGGCTCGGCACGGGCGGCCTCCGCTCCGGTGTGGGCCACCAGTCCGCTGTGCGCGGCAGCGCGGATCAGCTCGGCGGCCGACGGCGACGGTGCGGCAGCCGCCGCGGCCTCCCATGCCGCGGCGGACGGGTGGGCGCGCCGGATCCCCTCGGGCTCTTCCTCTTCTCCGGGGGCCGGCGAATCGCCTCGGGGCTCCTCGGCAGTTGCCGCGGGGCTGCCCTCCGCGTCGTCGGCAGCGACGGCCGTCGAGGCGTCCTGCGCTCCGGTGTCGCTCTCGTCGGCAGCGGGGCCTTCGCTCTCGGGCGCCGGCTCGAAGGTGTTGAGCAGCCGTGCCAGGCCGTCGGCGACGCTCTCCTCGGCCATCGCGAACCGGTCGAGGCCGAGCAGGACCCGGACCGGCTGCTGCTCCTCGTCGTCGTCCGCCGCGGGGCGCGGCCGGCCCGGGGTGTCGATCGCGTCCTGGAACACCAGCACCGCGCCGTCCGCGATGGCGGTCTGCAGCGCCTCGTCGGGGTCGGGCACCGAGCGCTGGGCGAGGGCGGCACGCAGCGCGGGCGCCTCCAGCGCGGAGTGGCCCGCGACGGCGGCCTGTTCCAGCAGCCACAGCACCAGCGCCTGTGCGCGCCGTTCGTCGTCCGGCCGGCAGGCGGCGCCGAGCAGCGCCCGGGCGAACCCGTCGGCCTGCTCGGGGCGGACACCGGGGACGGCGAGCAGTTGCCAGGGGTCGTCGTTCAGCGCCTCGGCAGCCCGCTCCCCAAGCGTCTCGGCGGCCTTGTCGGCCAACTCCGCGGGAGCGCCGCCGGCCGCGAGAACTTGGCGCACGCCCGCCAGGCCGGGGGCCGTCGCCACGGTGGGCCTCGGGGTGGGCGCGGCGTGGTCCGGAGCGGGTGTGCCGCCGTGGTCGCCCGCGCCGCCGTCCGCGACCGGCGGGCGGACGGGGCCCGCGGGCGCGCCGGCGGGGCCGGCTGCCTGCTGCGGCGCAGGGCCGGCCGGTCCGCCGGCCTGCGCGGGCCGTGCGTCCGCGGCCGGCGTGCCGGCCTGCTGTCCGGAGGCGGCGGGGGTGGCCGGCTTGGGGGCGCGCTGGGTCTGGGTGAAGAAGGAGGCGGCCGAGCGCTCGCCGCTCTCGACGGCCCGCACCGCCGCGGCCAGCGCGGCGGCCGTCGCTGCGGCGGATCCCGGCGCCACAGCAGCCTCGGCGGGGTCGCCGGCGGCAGCGTCCGGGGCGGCGGCCTCCGGGGCGGTCTCGGGTCCGGAGCCGGTATCCGGCTCCGGCTCGGCGGCAGGGGCCGTTTCCTCGGAGCCGTGGCTCGCCGCGTCGGCGCCCGCCGCCTCGTCGCCCCGCGCGCGTGGGGAGTCGTCGGGCGACTGGGCATCCGTAGCGCCGGGCGCGGCCTCCTGCTCGGGCGTGGTCTCGCCGGCGAGGCGGTCGGTACTCACAGCGTGCTCCAGTCGTGATCGGGATAGTGGTGCACCGGGGCCGACACATCGTCCAGCGCCCGGCGGATCTCGTCAGGAAGACTAAGGGTCTCCACTGACAACGCCGCTCTGAGCTGCTGCGCGGTCCGCGCCCCCACGATCGGGGCGGTGACTCCGGGACGGTCGCGGACCCAGGAGAGCGCGACCTGAAGCGGGGTGACGGCGAGTCCGTCCGCGGCGGTGCTCACCGCCTCGACGATCCGGCCCGCCGACTCGTCGAGGTAGGGCGCGACGAACGGAGCGAGGTGGTCGGAGGCGCCGCGCGAGTCGGCCGGTGTGGCATGGCGGTACTTGCCGGTGAGCACGCCCCGGCCGAGCGGCGAGGACGGCAGCAGGCCGACGCCGAGATCGAGGGCCGCGGGCAGCACCTCGCGCTCGACACCGCGCTGCAGCAGGGAGTACTCCATCTGCGTGCTCGCCAGCCGGTTGCGCGCGCCGGGAACCGCCAGCTGCCAGGTGCCGGCCTTGGCGAGCTGCCAGCCGGAGAAGTTCGACAACCCCACATAGCGCGCCCGGCCGCTGCTGACGGCGAGGTCGAGGGCGTGCAGGGTCTCCTCCAGCGGTGTCTGCCCGTCGAAGCCGTGCAGCTGCCACAGGTCGACGTAGTCGGTCCCCAGCCGCTGCAGCGAGGCATCCAGCGCGGCCAGCAGATGGCGGCGGGAGCAGTCGACGCGGCGGTCCGTCTCCAGGACGCTGCCGGCCTTGGTCGCGATCACCAGATCCTGGCGGGGGACGAGCGCCTCGGTCAGCCGGCCCAGGAGGTATTCGGCGCCGCCGTCGGCGTAGATGTCGGCGGTGTCGACGAGGTTGCCGCCGGCCTCCCAGAACGTCTTGAGCTGGTCGGCCGCTTCCTGTTCGTCGGTGTCGCGTGCCCAGTTCAGGGTGCCGAGCCCGAGGCGGGACACACGAAGGCCGGTACGCCCGAGGTGCCTTTGCTCCATGGTCTGTGAGATTACTGGCCGTGGGCCCGGATCAGGGGACCTGTGGACAACCCGCCGGTGACGGTCGGCGGGGTTGCGCGCTAGAGTCCCCGCAACAGCGACGTTACTGATCAGTAAGGGGAGCGGCATGAGGCTTGGCATCAACCTCGGCTACTGGGGTGCCGGGATGGACTCGGACAATCTCGCCGTGGCGCAGGAGGCCGATCGCCTCGGTTATTCGGTCTGCTGGGCCGCCGAGGCCTACGGATCCGACGCTCCCTCCGTGCTCTCCTGGGTGGCCGCCCAGACCGAGCGCATCGACATCGGATCGGCGATCTTCCAGATCCCGGCGCGTGCCCCCGCGATGACCGCGATGACCGCCGCCACGCTCGACTCGCTCTCCGGTGGCCGGTTCCGGCTCGGTCTCGGTGTCTCGGGGCCGCAGGTCTCCGAGGGCTGGTACGGCGTGAAGTTCGACAAGCCGCTGGCGCGCACCCGCGAGTACGTCGACATCGTCCGCAAGGCGATGTCGCGCGAGCGGCTGTCCTACGAGGGCGAGCACTGGACGCTGCCCCTGCCCGGCGGCCCCGGCAAGCCGCTGAAGCTCACCGTGCACCCCCAGCGCGAGCACATCCCGCTCTACATCGCGGCGATCGGCCCCAAGAACCTCGAGCAGACCGGTGAGATCGCCGACGGAGCGCTGCTGATCTTCCCCTCCGCGGAGAACCTGGCCGAGACCGCGATCGCCCCCATCCGGGCCGGCCGCGAGAAGGTAGGCAAGACCATGGAGGGCTTCGACGTCTGTCCGACGCTGCCGCTCGCCCTCGGCGAGGACGTCAGCGCGCTGGCCGACATGTTCCGCCCGTACACCGCGCTGTACGTCGGCGGTATGGGCAGCCGGAAGCAGAACTTCTACAACAAGCTGGCCCAGCGCATGGGCTACGAGAAGGAAGCCGCCGAGATCCAGGACAAGTACCTGGCCGGCGACAAGGAGGGCGCGGCCGCCGCGATCCCGGAGCGGCTGATCGACCAGACCACGCTGCTCGGTTCCGTCGAGCGGATCGCCGAGCGGATGCAGGCGTACGCGGCGGCCGGGGTCACGACCCTGACGCTGGCGCCGGCGGGCTTCACCCTGGAGGACCGCCTCGCGTCCCTGCGGGCGGGCACCGAGGCCCTGGAGCGCGCCGGGCTGGCATAACGCCGCCCGAGAGCAACACAGCGCACCGCGACACAACGCGAAGCCCGGCACGGAGAGTGCCGGGCTTCCGGGAAGCGCTGCGGCCGTGGTGGGGGCTCGGGGGTCTTCCCCGCCACGGCCGTCACGCAGCACAACGCCGCGCCGGGCACGGTGGTTACGCCCCGGTGCCGAGCGGGCATGTCATTCGAACGGCCGAATGGGCCGGTCCTCCGGTTGCCGCACTCCGCACGCCGACCTTGACTTTTTCTGCGGGTGTGTCCGTTCGGAGGTGGCGTGAATGTTCTCGGCCAGAAGCCTGTTCCAAGAGATCGTCGACAACGACGACTCCTATCGCCTGTTCTGCTCCATAGCGGCCAGTGGTGAGACCCAGGGAGGGTGGGAGAACGGCCGGATCGCGGCTCTGCTCCCCCCGTCGATGGCCGATCTCGCGCCCAAGGTCGCGCGGCACGGCGCGGATGAGGACAAGCACGGCAGAATCTTCCAGGCACTGCTGCGAAAGCGTGGCATGACGGCCACCGATGTCCCCGAGCAGACCGACTACACCATGCTGCTGGAGCGGCGCGGCATCGGTCTGGCGCACGACAAGCTGCGCCGCGACGCCCCCCTCAGCGAGCTGGACATCATCACCTACCTCTCGCACAGCAGGGTGACCGAGCAGCGTGCCGCCGACCAGATGGACATGCTGACGAATTACTTCGGTGACCACCCCGAGGTGGGCAAGGCGATCCGGATGATCTCGAACGACGAGGACAACCACCTCGCCTACTGCCACGAGGAACTGCTCCGGCTGGCCCGGGCCGGGCACGGGCGGACCATCCAGCGGATCCTGCACGAGTGCGCGAACGCCGAGATCGCGGTCTACCGGGACGTGAGCCTGGCGGTGATGAGCCACATGGGCCGGATCCTGAAGTGGCCCCCGGCCAAGTCCGCGATGCTACGGGCGGGAATCCGGGCGATGTACGGCTACGAGCGGGCGGGCGGCTGGCGGCGGATGGTCAGCCTTGCGATGCCCGAGCGGCGTGACGCGCTGGGCGGGCCGGCCAGTTCCGCGGCGGAGTTCGCCTGACGGCGCACCGCCCACCGGTGTGACGGGGGCCTGCCGGCCCGGCCGTCACAGCCAGCCGCGGCGTTTGAACTGCCGGTACAGCCAGACCTCCAGGGAGACCATCACCAGCAGGATCGCCGGGTAGCCCAGGGACCACCGCAGCTCCGGCATGTGCTCGAAGTTCATCCCGTAGATGCCGGCGATCAGGGTGGGGACGGCGGCCAGCGCCGCCCACGACGAGATCTTGCGCATGTCGTCGTTCTGCCGCACACCCATCTGCGCGAGGTGGGCGGAGAGAATGTCCGACAGCAGCCGGTCCAGGCCCTCGACCGACTCGTTGGCGCGGGTGAGATGGTCGTCGACGTCGCGGAAGAACGGGCGGGCCTTCTCGTGCACGAACGGCACCCCGGGGTTCTGCAGCCGGGCCATCGGCTCGGCCAACGGGCCGGTAGCGCGCCGGAATTCGAGGATCTCGCGCTTGAACGCGTAGATCGCGGCCGCGGTGTTCCTGGTGTCGCTGCGGACCGGTGCGAAGACCTCGGCCTCCAACTCCTCCAGATCCAGCTGGAGTTCGGCGGCGACCTCGATGTAGTGGTCGACCACCGCGTCGCTGACGGCGTACAGCACCGCGGTGGGCCCGTGCCGGAGGATCTTCGGCTGCTGCTCCAGGCGCAGGCGCACGGCGCGCAGCGGGCTCGCCTCGCCGTGCCGGACGGTGACGACGAACGAGTCGCCGAGGAAGAGCATCAGCTCCGAGGCGGTGACGGTGTCGGCCGCGTCGTCGTAGGTGACCGGCTTGAGCACCACGAACAGTGAGTCGTCGTAGACCTCCAGCTTCGGTCGTTGATGGGCCTTGAGGGCGTCCTCGACCGCCAGCGGATGCAGCCCGAACTGGCTGCTGACGCGATCGAACTCCTCCTGCGTCGGCTCGTGCATGCCGAGCCACAGGAAGGAATTTCCCTCGGCCCGTGCCTCGTCGAGCGCGACGGAGAGATCTTTCGGCCCCTCGGTGCGGCGGCCGTCCCGGTAGATGGCGCAGTCCACGATCACATCTGGCATTCTCACCCCTCCTCCGGCCGCCTGCCAGGAACGGGCCCGGGGAACGTAGGCTGGCGGCCATGCCCACGCTGATCCTGGTGCGGCACGGCCGCTCCACCGCCAACACCTCCGGCGTACTCGCCGGACGGACGCCCGGTGTCGCCCTCGACGAGCGGGGCGCCGCCCAGGCCGCGGCGCTGCCCGCGCGGCTGGCGCAGCTGCCGCTGGCCGCCGTCGTCTGCAGCCCCTTGCAGCGCTGCCAGGAGACCGTGCAGCCGCTGCTCGACGCCCGCCCCGGTCTGCCGCTGCACCAGGAGGACCGGATCAGCGAATGCGACTACGGCGACTGGTCGGGCCGCAAACTCGCCGAGCTGAGCGACCAGCCGCTGATGGAGGTGGTCCAGCAGCACCCGTCCGCCGCCGCCTTCCCCGGCGGCGAGTCGATGCGCGGTATGCAGGCCCGCGCGGTCGACGCGGTACGCGACTGGAACGCCCGCATCGAGGCCGCCCACGGCGCCGAGGCGGCCTACGTGATGTGCTCGCACGGCGACATCATCAAATCCCTTGTCGCCGACGCCCTGGGCATGCACCTCGACCTCTTCCAGCGGATCTCCGTGGAGCCCTGCTCGGTCACCGCGATCCGCTACACCCGGCTGCGCCCCTTCCTCGTACGCCTCGGTGACACCGGTGACTTCGGCGGGCTGGTTCCCCGCGAGGAGGGCGGAGCGGCCGCGGCCGAACGGGATGCCGCGGTCGGCGGTGGTGCGGGAGCACCGTGATCAGTCCGCGCAGTAGGGTGGTGCGACGGCGCTGCCCGCCACGCCCCTGCGATCCGACGCAGTGACCAGGGCCGCAGCGACCGCAGTGCCCCCGCAGTCGAGCAATCGGAGCAGGACGTTGTCCCGTCAGGTGTTCTTCTACGACGCGCCGGACCGCTTCGTGGCCGGTACGGTCGGGCTGCCTGGCCGCCGTAGCTTCTACCTCCAGGCCACCGCGGCAGGCCGCACCACCAGCGTCGCCCTGGAGAAGACCCAGGTCGCGGCCCTCGCGGAGCGGATCGACGAGCTGCTTGACGAGGTGGTGCGGCGCAGCGGCGGCAATGCCCCGGTGCCCGCGATGACCCCCACGGAGGTGTCCGACACCGCCCCGCTGGAGTCGCCGGTCGAGGAGGAGTTCCGGGTCGGCACCATGGCGCTCGCCTGGGACGGCGAGGACGAGCGGATGATCGTCGAGGCGCAGGCCCTGGTGGAGCTGGACGCCGACAACGAAGAGGACCTCGCGGACGCCGAGGAGCGGCTGCTCCAGGACGACGAGAACGGCCCCCCGATGCTCCGGGTGCGTCTCACCGGCACCATGGCCAGGGCGTTCGCCAAGCGGGCCCTGGACGTCGTCAACGCCGGGCGTCCGCCGTGCCCGCTGTGCAGCCTGCCGCTCGACCCGGAGGGACACGTGTGTCCGCGCCAGAACGGATACCGGCGGGACGCGTGAGCGCCATGGAGCCCTCCGTCGAGCCGGCCGGGCAGCTTCCCGGCCCCGCCGCCCCGCAGGACCCGCCGCAGGGCGCGGCGCCGCGGGAGCGGGCCCAGGGACTGCCGGACGCGTTTCTCGCCGAGGGCGAGCTGACGGTGCGCGGGCAGATCAGGGAGGCGTCCAACGCCGTGCTCTACTGCTCGGTCACCCACGAGGGCCGCACCGCCGCCTGCGTCTACAAGCCGGTGGACGGCGAGCGCCCGCTGTGGGACTTCCCCGACGGCACCCTCGCGCAGCGGGAAGTGGCGGCGTACGAGATCTCCCGCGCGACCGGCTGGGACCTGATCCCCACGACCGTGCTGCGGGACGGCCCGTACGGCACCGGCATGGTCCAGGAGTGGATCGAGGCGCCGGCCGCCGGCGATGACGGCGAGGCCGTCCCGGAACTGCTGGCCCTGGTGGAGGACGAGGAGCCGGGGCCGGGCTGGAAGGCCGTCGGCTTCGCGGAGATCGGCGAGGGCCGCACCGCGCTGCTGGTGCACGCCGACCACCCGTGGCTGCGGCGGCTCGCGGTGCTCGACGCGGTGATCAACAACGGTGACCGCAAGGGCGGGCATCTGCTGCCCGCGACCGGCGGACGACTTTTCGCCATCGACCACGGGGTCACCTTCAACGCCGAGGACAAGCTGCGCACGCTTCTGTGGGGCTGGGCGGGAGAGCCGCTGACCGAGGAGGCCCTGGAGGTCCTCCGCGGTCTCCAGGACGCACTGAGGGACGCCGCGCCGCTCGCCGCCCGACTGGCCGAACTGATCACGGACGCCGAGATCGAGGCGTTGCGGGAGCGGGTCGCGGGGCTGCTGCGGACGGGCCGGCACCCGGAGCCCAGCGGTCAGTGGCCCGCGATCCCCTGGCCGCCGGTCTGAGAGCGCCCGCTCGCCCGTCGTGGCTCCTTGCATGATCGGGCCCCGAACACAAGAGCGCCTATCCGGCCAAGAGCGCTGATCCGGTTCGTATGCGGAACATGCGTCCGGTTACGCTCAAGGCATGCATGCATGGCCCGCTTCTGAGGTTCCCGCCCTGCCCGGTCAGGGCAGCGACCTGAGGATCCACGACACCGCGACCGGCGGACGGGTGACCCTCGCCCCCGGTCCCGTCGCCCGTATCTACGTCTGCGGCATCACGCCGTACGACGCCACCCACATGGGGCACGCGGCGACCTACAACGCGTTCGACCTGGTTCAGCGCGTGTGGCTCGACACGAAGCGCCAAGTTCACTACGTACAGAACGTCACCGACGTCGACGACCCGCTCCTGGCGCGGGCCGTCGACACCGGTGTGGACTGGACGGCGCTCGCGGAGCGTGAGACCGCCCTCTTCCGCGAGGACATGACGGCCCTGCGGATGCTGCCGCCCCGCGAGTACATCGGCGCGGTCGAGGCGATACCCGGGATCGTCCCGCTGGTGGAGCGGCTGCGCGACGCCGGCGCCGCGTACGAACTGGACGGCGACACCTACTTCTCCGTCGAGTCCGACCCGCACTTCGGCGAGGTCTCCGGGCTGGACGCGGAGGCGATGAGGCTGCTGTCCGCCGAGCGCGGCGGCGACCCCGAGCGGGAGGGCAAGAAGAGCCCGCTCGACCCGATGCTGTGGATGGCCGCCCGTGAAGGCGAGCCGAGCTGGGACGGCGGCTCCCTCGGCCGCGGCCGGCCCGGCTGGCACATCGAGTGCGTGGCCATCGCCCTGGAACACCTGGGCATGGGCTTCGACGTCCAGGGCGGCGGCTCCGACCTCGCGTTCCCGCACCACGAGATGGGCGCCTCGCACGCCCAGGCGCTCACCGGCGAGCACCCGTTCGCCAAGGCGTATGTGCACGCCGGGATGGTCGCGCTGCACGGCGAGAAGATGTCCAAGTCCAAGGGCAATCTCGTCTTCGTCTCCACGGTGCGGCGCGAGGGCACCGACCCGGCCGCGATCCGGCTCGCGCTGCTCGCGCACCACTACCGCGCGGACTGGGAATGGACCGACGCGGTGCTGGAAGAGGCCGTGGAGCGCCTGGCGCGCTGGCGTGCCGCCGTCTCGCGGCCCGACGGCCCGTCCGCCGACGCCCTCCTCGCGGAGGTCCGTACGGCGCTCGCCGACGACCTGGACTCCCCGGCCGCGCTCGCGGCCGTGGACCGCTGGGCCGCGGCCCAGCAGGCCGACGGCGGCAACGACGAGTCCGCCCCCGGCCTGGTCTCCCGCACGGTCGACGCGCTGCTCGGCGTGGCGCTCTGACGGCCGTGCGCTGACGTCCTCCCCTCCGTCCTCCGGGGCGCTCCCGCCGATCGGCGGGAGCGCCCTCTTTCTTTGTGCGCGGCTCTTTGTGCGTGGGGCCCAACCGGTCGGCGGGCGAAGGCGATTGCGGCGAAGGTGATCGCAGCGATCGCGTGTTCCCGCTCGGTACGCCGGCGCTTGTCGGGGGCGTACCGGGACTCCTCGCGTCGAATCCGTTGCCGACGGGTCGTCACCAGCGCCCGGAGGGGCCGCAGTCGCCGCCGAACGGACC
Source organism: Streptomyces sp. NPDC017993 (assembly GCF_044328065.1). Lineage (NCBI taxonomy): Bacteria > Bacillati > Actinomycetota > Actinomycetes > Kitasatosporales > Streptomycetaceae > Streptomyces > Streptomyces sp. NPDC017993. Next base: position 17,728 of record NZ_JBIRGO010000016.1, on the reverse strand, counting down.
GGGGCGCCGATCCGGCCTCGCGGCAGGTTCGGCGCCCGGTGTGGTGACGCGGTGTTCGGTGCGCGACTCAGCGGTCGGAGTCCTCCGTGCCGCTGCCGTCCTCGGGCTTGCCGGTGTCGCCGGAGTCCGCCCCGTCGGGAACGTCCGGTGACGCGGGCGAGTCCTTGGCGCTCCCGTCCGGCTCCGAGGTGTCCCTTCGCGGCTCCGTGGCGTCCTCGGCGGGCCGGGACTCGCGCGGTTCCTTCGGCGCCGGACGCGGCGGGCGGGTGCGGCCGCTGGAGGTGTCCCGCAGGTAGGAGCCGTCGCGGCCGTCGGTGAGGCCGCCCTCGGTCGCCACGCCCGGTCCGGCCTGCGGATCGCGGCGGCGGAGGTAGCGCTCGAATTCCCGGGCGATCGCCTCGCCCGACGCCTCCGGCAGCTCCGCGGTGTCCCGGGCCTCCTCCAGCGACTGGACGTACTCGGCGACCTCGCTGTCCTCGGCGGCCAGCTGGTCCACGCCCAGCTGCCAGGCGCGCGCGTCCTCGCTCAGCTCGCCGAGCGGGATGCGGATGTCGAGGAGGTCCTCAAGGCGGTTGAGCAGCGCGAGGCTGGCCTTCGGATTCGGCGGCTGGGAGACGTAGTGCGGCACCGCCGCCCACAGGCTCACCGCCGGAACTCCCGCGTGCGTGCACGCCTCCTGGAGGATGCCGACGATGCCCGTGGGGCCTTCGTAGCGCGACTCCTCCAGATCCAGCCGGCCCGCCAGTTCCGTGTCGGAGGTGACGCCGCTGACCGGCACCGGCCGGGTGTGCGGGGTGTCGCCGAGCAGCGCGCCCAGTACGACCAGCATCTCCACGCCCAACTCGTGCGCGAAGCCCAGGATTTCGTTGCAGAACGAGCGCCAGCGCATGCTGGGCTCGATGCCGCGGACCAGGACCAGGTCGCGGGGCCGGCCCTTGCCGTCGGAGTCGGCGACGCGCACGACGGACAGGCGGGTCGTCGGCCAGGTGATCTTGCGCGCGCCGCCCTCCAGGAAGACGGTCGGGCGGTTCACCTGGAAGTCGTAGTAGTCCTCCGCGTCCAGCGCGGCGAAGACCTCGCCCTTCCACTCCCGGTCCAGGTGCGCGACCGCGGCGGAGGCGGCGTCGCCGGCGTCGTTCCAGCCCTCGAACGCGGCCACCATGACCGGGTCGATCAGCTCGGGTACCCCCTCGAGCTCGATCACCCAGCGCCTCCTTCCGACCGGTCGGGCCGCCTCGGGGCGGCCGCCGGCAGCAGTTCCATTACGTGCGTTCCCAAGACTACGGCGTCCGGTGTGTCTGCTCGCAGCCCCTCTGCACGAACGAGTGCTCATTCATCCGACCTGTTTCGAGATCGTCCGATCAACTTCCGTACGCGGTCTGGACGCTGCCGTGTGGGCGGGGCTATACATCGGATGACCGGTAAAGGTCCGATGTTCTTCCGCGACATGCCAGGGGGCGTCCGCATGGCTGCAGCCGACACCGTCACCGCGCTGGAGGTGCACGACGTCCGCTTCCCCACCTCGGAGCAGCTCGACGGCTCGGACGCCATGCATCCCGACCCCGACTACTCCGCGGCCTACGTCCTGCTGCACACCGCCGCCGGGCCGCCCGGCCACGGCTTCTGCTTCACCATCGGGCGCGGCAACGATGTCATGGCGGCCGCGATCCGCTCTCTCGCGCCGCACCTCGTCGGCCGCCCGGCCCCCACCACCGCCGCCGGCCTGGCCGCCCTGTACCGCGACCTCACGCACGACTCCCAGCTGCGCTGGCTCGGCCCGGAGAAGGGCGTGATGCACATGGCGGCGGGCGCGGTGATCAACGCCGCCTGGGACCTCGCGGCCACCCGGGCCGGCCTGCCGGTCTGGGAGTACCTGGCGGCCATGTCCCCCGAGGACCTGGTCTCGCTGGTCGACTTCCGCCACCTCTCCGACGCCCTGACTCCCGCCGAGGCGCTGGCCCTGCTGCGCGCCGCCGAACCGGGCCGCGCCGAGCGCACCGCCCGCCTGCGGGCCGAGGGCTATCCCGCGTACACCACCACGCCCGGCTGGCTCGGCCACGACGACGCCAAGCTGGTGCGGCTGGCCAAGGAGGCGGTGGCCGACGGCTTCGGGCAGATCAAGCTGAAGGTGGGCGGCGACCTGGAGGACGACCGCCGCCGGATGCGGCTTGCCCGGGACGCCGTCGGCCCCGCGGTGCGTATCGCCGTGGACGCCAACCAGCGCTGGGACGTGGCCGAGGCGGTCCGCTGGATGACCGCGCTGGCGCCGTACTCCCCGCACTGGATCGAGGAGCCCACGAGCCCGGACGACATCCTGGGACACGCGGCCGTGCGCGCCGGGCAGCCCGTGCCGGTCGCCACCGGCGAGCATGTCGCCAACCGGGTGGTCTTCAAGCAGCTGTTGCAGGCCGGCGCCGTGGACTTCGTGCAGATCGACGCGGCGCGGGTGGCGGGTGTCAACGAGAACCTCGCGATCCTGCTGCTGGCCGCCAAGTTCGGCGTCCCGGTCTGCCCGCACGCTGGCGGGGTGGGGCTCTGCGAGCTGGTGCAGCACCTCGCGATGTTCGACTACGTGGCGGTCTCCGGCAGCCGCGAGGACCGGGTCATCGAGTACGTCGACCACCTGCACGAGCACTTCACCGATCCGGTGGTCGTCGAGCACGGCCGCTACCGAGCCCCCACCGCGCCGGGGTTCTCCGCCCGGATCAGGCCCGAGTCGGTCGCCGCCCATTCCTATCCCGACGGCCCGGTGTGGCGTGCCCGACGCGACCGCCGGCCACCGCACGCGCACGGCAGGCCCACGGGCCAGGACGAACAGGAGATCACCGTATGAGCACCGGAGCGCAGACCGGCCGCCCGCCTGCCGACTTCGCGGGCATGGGCGCCCTCGTCACCGGCGGCGGCTCCGGCATCGGCGCGGCCACCGCCGCCCTGCTGCTGGCCCGCGGCGCCCGGGTCGCCGTCCTGGACCGCGACCCGTCCGGCGCGCCCGAGGGGGCGATCGGTGTGAAGGCCGATGTGACCTCCGACGCGGCCGTCCGCGCCGCTGTCGCCGAAGCGGTGGGGGAGTTGGGCACCCTGCACACCGTCGTCGGCAACGCCGGGGTGGGAGCCGTCGGCACCGTCGAGGACAACGATGACGCCGAATGGAGCCGGGTGCTGGAGGTGAACGTCATGGGGCTGGTGCGCACCGCACGCGCCGCACTGCCACACCTGCGTCGCGCGGCGGCCGATCAGCCCGGCCGGGTCTCCCTCACCCACACCTGCTCCATCGCGGCCACCGCCGGCCTGCCGCAACGCGCGCTGTACAGCGCCAGCAAGGGGGCCGTCCTCTCGCTGACGCTGGCCATGGCCGCCGACCACATCCGCGAAGGCATCCGCGTCAACTGCGTCAACCCCGGCACCGCCGACACCCCATGGGTCGGCCGGCTGCTGGACCGGGCGGACGATCCGGCCGCAGAGCGCGCCGCACTCAACGCCCGCCAACCGATGGGGCGCATGGTCGCCGCCGACGAAGTGGCCGCCGCCATCGTCTACTTGGCGTCACCGGCCGCGTCCGGGATCACCGGAACCGCACTCGCCGTCGACGGCGGCATGCACGGCCTGCGCCTGCGCCCGGCCACCTGAGCCGCGCCCGGCGGCCCCGTATCCCTCGCTCCGTCACCCCAGCCGTACCCCACGACCAAGGGACCACCATGAGACTGCGTACGACCGGCGCGGCGGCCTGCGCCGTACTGCTCGCCACCGCCGCGCTCGCCGGCTGCAACCGCGGCAGCGACGCCGCCGGCGCCAAGGTGGGCATCGACATGCCCCGTACGGACACCGACTTCTGGAATTCCTACCAGCAGTACGTGGAGAGAGGGCTGGACAAGGGCACCGTGTCCGCGCTGCCGCTGTCCAACTCGCAGAACGACATCTCCAAGGTCGTCTCCAACGTGCAGGCCCTGACCGACCAGGGCGCCAAGGCGATCGTGATGGCCCCTCAGGACACCGGCGCCATCACCGCCGAGCTGGAGCGGCTGGAGGAGAAGAAGATCCCGGTGGTGAGCGTGGACACCCGGCCCGACGAGGGCAAGGTCTACATGGTCGTACGCGCCGACAACCGTGCCTACGGCGAGAAGTCCTGCGACTACCTCGGCAAGAAGCTGGGCGGCAAGGGACGCGTCGCCGAACTCCAGGGAGACCTCAGCTCGATCAACGGGCGGGACCGCTCCGAGGCGTTCGCGACGTGCATGAAGAAGAAGTTCCCCGGCATCACCGTGCACGAGCTGGCCACAGACTGGAAGGGCGAGGTCGCCTCCGCCAAACTGCAGAGCCTGCTCGCCCAGCACCGGGACATCGACGGCCTCTACCTCCAGGCCGGCGGCGCCTTCCTCCAGCCGGTCCTCGCCCTGCTGGAGCAGAAGAAGCTGCTGAAACCGGCCGGTGCCGACGGGCACATCACCATCATCTCCAACGACGGCATACCGGATGAACTGGCCGCGATACGCGCCGGGAAGATCGACGCCACGCTCTCCCAGCCGGCCGACCTCTATGCCAGGTACGCGTTGTTCTACGCACGGGCCGGCCTCGACGGGAAGACCTTCACCCCCGGCCCGACCGATCACGGCTCGACGATCGTGAAGATCAAGAACGGGCTGGAGGACCAGCTGCCGGCGCCTCTGGTCACCAAGGACAACGTCGACGACCCGAAGCTGTGGGCCAATCAGCTCCAGAAGCGGAAGTAGCGGCCGTGGACACCACCGGCCGCCCCGCCCCGGGCGAGGAGGGACCCGCGGTCGGCCCGCAGGAGGCCGCGGTACACGCCGAGGGGATCGTCAAACGCTACGGGCCGACCGTCGCCCTCGACGGCGCCCGGCTGACCGTACGGCCGGGCGAGGCGCACGCCCTCGTCGGCCGCAACGGCGCCGGCAAGTCCACCCTGGTCTCCGTGCTGACCGGGATGGAGCGGCCGGACGCCGGCGAGGTCACCTTCGGCGGTGCGCCCGCGCCCGGCTGGGGGGACACCGCCGCCTGGCAGCGCAGGGCCGCCTGCGTCTACCAGAAGTCCATGACCGTGCCCGAGCTGACCGTCGCGGAGAACCTCTACCTCAACCGCTTCCAGGGCGAGCGGACCATCCGCTGGCGGGCACTGCGCGCGCGGGCGCGCGAGCTGCTCGCCGACTACGGCGTCGAGGTCGACCCGGCCGCCCGCATCAAGGATCTCGGGGTCGAGCAGCGGCAGTTCGTGGAGATCGCCCGCGCGCTGTCCTTCGGCGCCCGGCTGATCATTCTCGACGAGCCGACCGCCCGGCTCGACGCCGGCGGCATCGCCCGGCTCTTCGCCAAACTGCGGGAACTGCGCGCCCAGGGCGTCGCCTTCCTGTTCATCTCGCACCATCTGCAGGAGGTCTACGAGCTGTGCGACACCGTCACCGTCTTCCGAGACGCCCGGCAGGTGCTGACCGCCCCGGTCTCCGGGCTGGCCAAGGACGACCTGGTGGCGGCGATGACGGGGGAGGGGGCGGGCGCTGCGCGGCGGGCGGCGCCGTCCCGGCGGCCGGCAGGCGAGCCGGTGCTGCGTACCGAAGCGCTCGCTCTCGACGGCCGGTTCGCGCCGCTGGATCTGACCGTACGGGCCGGTGAGGTGGTGGGGCTGGCAGGCGCGACGGCCAGCGGGAACACCGCGATCGCCGAGACCCTGGTCGGGCTGCGCGCGCCCAGCGGTGGCCGGATCGCCGTGCGCGGCCGGCCCGTCAGAACGGGCAGTGTGCCGCACGCCCTCGACGCGGGCATCGGCTACGTCCCCGAGGACCGGCACCGGGAGGGGCTGATCCTGGGCCGCAGTGTCGCCGAGAACGCCACCTTGACCGTCACCGACCAACTCGGGCCGGCCGGAACCGTACTGCCCGCCAGGATCCGGGAGTTCGCCGGGCGCATGATCAGGTCGCTGGACATCAAGACCACCGGCCCCGGGCAGCCGGTGTCCGGGCTCTCCGGCGGCAACCAGCAGAAGGTCGTCATCGCCCGTGCGCTGGCCCGCGACCCCGGCGTGCTGGTCGCGGTCCGGCCCACCAACGGGGTGGACGTCAGGTCCAAGGACGCGTTGCTCGGCGTGGTGCGCGATGTCGCGGACCGCGGCCGCGCCGCGGTGATCGTCTCCGACGAGCTGGACGACCTGCGGATCTGCGACCGGGTGCTGGCGGTCTTCCACGGCCGGGTGATCGCCGAGTTCACCGGCGGCTGGCGCGATCACGAGCTGGTGGCGGCCATGGAAGGTATGGCGGACAGGGCGGACAGGGCGGGTGCACCCGGCACCGGGCCCGCTCCATCGCACACGGAGGGAACGGAAGGGACCGCGCCATGACCGAGACCGCATCGCCACCGGCCACCGACGCGGTGGGCAAGTCCGCCGCGCCCGATCGTGCCCCGGGCGGCCTCGCCCGCTGGCGGGACTTCTCCCTCGTACCGGTGATCTTCGTGCTGGGCGTCATCGGCTTCATCGTCTCGCCCGCCTTCCTCACCCAGGACAACCTCATCGGCGTCATCCAGCAGTCCACGGAGCTGGGCCTGCTGGTGCTGGGCGAGGCGCTCATCCTGATCAGCGGCCGGATGGACCTGTCGCTGGAGTCGACCATCGGCCTGGCACCGGTGATCGCGCTGTGGCTGGTGATGCCCGCGCAGGGTTCCCGCTTCGCCGGCCTGGAACTCTTCCCGGCCTGGACGGCGATCCCGCTCTGCCTCGCCGTGGGCGCGGCGGTCGGCGCGGCCAACGGTTTCCTCATCCTGACCCTGCGGGTCAACGGATTCATCGCCACCCTCGGGATGCTCACCATGCTGCGCGGCCTTCAGGTGGGCATCTCCGAAGGGCAGTCCATCGGCGGCGTCCCGGCGTCCTTCGCCTATCTGGGCAAGGCCGACTGGCTGGGCGTCCCGGCCGCCGTCTGGATCTGCCTTGCCCTCTTCGCGTGCGGCGGCGGGGTGCTGGGATATCTGCGGCACGGACGGGCGTTGTACGCGATCGGCGGGAACCCGGAGGCGGCCCGCGCGGCCGGCGTACGGGTGGACCGCATCACCTGGATCGTGCTGGCGGTGGGCGGGGTGCTCGCCGCGTTCGCCGGCATCCTCTACACCGGCCACTACGGCGCGGTCTCCGCGAGCCAGGGCAACGGCTGGATCTTCCAGGTGTTCGCCGCCGCGGTGATCGGCGGTATCAGCCTCAAGGGCGGCCGCGGCACCCTGTTCGGCGCGCTCACCGGCGTCCTCACCCTCCAGCTGGTGATCAATGTGATGACGCTGGGCGGAGTGCCGCCGCTGTGGACGCAGTTCCTCAACGGCATGATCATCATCATCGCGCTGGTCATCTCCCGGTTCACCAGCGGCGAGAAGCAGGACTGAGCGGCCATGAGCCATCAACCCTTTGCGCCAAGGGAGTTGGGGCGCAGCGGCGTCACCGTCCCGGCCCTCGGCCTCGGCTGCGCCCCGCTCGGCAACCTCTACCGCGCCATCCCCGAGGAACAGGCCCAGCAGGTGGTGCGTACCGCCTTCGCCACCGGCGCGCGCTACTTCGACACCGCCCCCCACTACGGCCTCGGCCTCTCGGAGGAGCGTCTCGGGCGGGCGCTGCGCGGCCACGACCGGGGCGCGTACACGCTCTCCACAAAGGTCGGCCGCAGGCTGCGGCCGCTCGCACCGGGAGAGGGGGTGGACGGCGAGGGATTTGTCGACACCCCGGCACGCGCCCGGGTACGGGACTTCTCCCGCGACGGCATCCGCGCCACCCTCGACGCGTCCCTGAAGCGGCTCGGCGTGGACGCCGTCGACATCGTCTACCTGCACGATGTCGAGGAGCACCTGCCCGAGGTGTACGCGACCGGCTTTCCCGCGCTCGCCGAACTGCGCGCCCAGAAGGTGGTCCGCGCCATCGGCTTCGGCATGAACCACAGCGATGTGCTGGCACGTCTGGTCGCGGAGCTCGACGTGGACGTGGTGCTGTGCGCGGGCCGCTGGACGCTGCTGGAGCGCACCGCGTTCGACGATCTGCTGCCGGTGTGTGCGCGGCGTGGCACCTCGGTGGTCGTCGGCGGTGTCTACAACTCCGGTCTGCTGGCGGATCCGTCCCCCGGCGCGCCGTACAACTACGCGCCCGCACCGCACGAGCTGCTCCGCCGGGCGTGTCAACTCGCCGCGGTGTGCGCGGAATTCGCCGTCCCGCTCAAGGCCGCGGCGCTCCGCTTCCCGTTCGGGCACCCGAGCGTCGCGTCAGCCGTGGTCGGTGCCGCCACCCCTGAGGAGGCCGCGCAGAACGCCACGCTTTTCGAGCGGGACATCCCCGACGAGTTGTGGCATACCCTCGTCGCCCGGGGCCTGCTCGACCCGGATCTGCCGCTGCCCCTCGCCGCCCCTGGAGCCTGTTCTTGACGCGCATCGACGCCCATCACCATCTGTGGGACCTGAGCCGGCGCGCTCAGCCGTGGATGGACGGTTCGTGGGCGGACCCGATCCGCCGCAGCTACGCGCTGCCCGATCTCCTCCCGCATCTGGAGGCGCACGGCATCGACGGCACCGTCCTGGTCCAGTCCTCGTCGTCGTGCGAGGAGACGGCCGAACTGCTGGCGGTCGCGGCCGGGGACGGGCCGGTGCGCGGCGTCGTCGGCTGGGCCGACCTCACCGATCCGGCGCTCGCCGAGGTGCTCGCGGGGCTCCCTGCGGGCCTGGTGGGCATCAGGCACCAGGTGCAGGACGAGGCGGACCCGGACTGGCTCGCGCGGCCGGATGTGCTTCGCGGTCTGCGCGTCCTGTCCGATGCCGGGCTGGTCTACGACTTGCTGGTCACGCCGCGCGAGCTGCCGGCCGCGCTGACCGCCGCGCGCGCCCTGCCGGGCCTGGCCCTGGTGCTGGACCACGCGGCCAAACCGGCCATCGCCCAGGGCGATTGGCAGCCCTGGGCCGACCTGGTCGCCGAGCTGGCCCGGCTGCCGCAGGTGACCTGCAAGCTCTCCGGGCTGGTCACCGAGGCCGATCGGTCCGGCTGGCGGCCGCAGCAGATCCTGCCCTACGCCCGGCACGTCCTGGATGTCTTCGGGCCGGACCGCGTCATGTTCGGCTCCGACTGGCCGGTCTGCACCCTGGCCGCCGACTACGACGACGTCTTCGCCCTCGCCGAGGCCGCCACCGGCCCGCTCGACGACACCGAGCGGGCCGCCGTCTTCGGCGGAACGGCCGTGCGGGTGTACGGCATCGGGCCGGGGCGGGCCGGGCGGTAGTTCGCGGACGCGTCCCAGGCCGCGTCCGCACGCCCTGGCCGCCGATTCGGCGTCCGGATTCCGCCAGCACCCTTCTTCGCGCCGTCCGAGGATCGAGTTGTGCCGCTGACGTGAGCGGTGCGGACCACGAGCCGAAAGGTGGGCGACAGCATGGCAACGACAGCCGCGGGAACCGGGGCAGGCACGACGGCCGGGACGACAACGCCGGAAGGGGGAACGGCGACGGGCGGTGCGCGGCAGCTCCGCGGCAAGGTGGCGCTGGTGACCGGCGGCAGCCGCGGCATCGGTGCGGCGACGGCACTACGGCTCGCCGCGGACGGCGCGGCCGTGGCGCTCACCTACCTGAGCCGGCAGGACCGCGCGGAGCAGGTCGTCAAGGAGATCGAGCAGGCCGGCGGACAGGCATGGGCGATACGGGCCGACAGCGCGGACCCGGAGGAGGTGCGGTCCTCGGTGACGGGCACCGCCGACCGCTTCGGGCGGCTCGACATCCTGGTGAACAACGCGGGTGCCGGCGTGCTCGGTCCGCTGGAGGGGATCTCCCTCCAGGACGTCGACCGGGTGCTGCACATCAACGTCCGGGCGCCGTTCCTGGCGTCGCAGGCCGCGGCCGGGCTACTGACCGACGGCGGCCGGATCATCACCATCGGCAGCTGCATGGCCGAACGGGTCGCCTTCCCCGGCGGCACCCTCTACGCCACCAGCAAGGCCGCGCTCACCGGCCTGACCAAGACCCTGGCCAGGGAGCTGGGCCCGCGCGGTATCACCGCCAACCTCGTGCACCCCGGGCCGGTCGACACCGACATGAATCCGGCCGACGGGGAGAGCGCCCCGCTGCAGGCCGGGCTCACCGCGCTCGGATCGTACGGACAGGGGGCGGACGTCGCGGCGACGGTGGCGCATCTCGCGGGCGAGGGCGGGCGCTACATCACCGGCGCCTCGATCGCGGTGGACGGCGGCTTCGCGGTCTGAGCGGTCGGCGGCGGGTGTGGGGGAACTGCCGGGCGGGCGCCGACCGCTCGCCCGGCAGCCCGGTCAGGTGTCACAGCGTCGAGCGCAGCCACTGCTCCACGCTGGCGATGTGCACCGTGGCCCACGACCGCGCCGCCTCCGCGTCCCGGTCGCGCAGCGCGGCGACGATCGCCCGGTGCTCGGTGAGCGTGCGCGTCACCGCGTCCTTCTGCGTCAGTCCGCGCCAGATCCGGGCCCGGGTGGTCGGACCGGACAGGCCGTCCAGGAGGGAACAGAGCACGGAGTTGCCGGAGGCCGCGACGATCCGGCGGTGGAACTCCAGATCACCGGCGACCAGGTCCTCCACCGCGGGCTGCGGGCCCAGTGCGTCCAACTGGTCCTCCAGCGCGTCGAGTTCGGCGACCGGGATCCGGCCGGCCGCCATCGCGGTGGCGGCCGGCTCCAGCATGCGCCGGACGGCGAGAAACTCCAGCACCGTGTCGTCGCGGTGGAAGTCCACCACGAAATTCATGGCCTCCAGCAGGAGCTTGGGGTCGAGGCTGGTGACGTAGGTGCCGTCGCCCTGGCGCACGTCCAGAATGCGGATGAGGGAGAGCGCGCGCACCGCCTCGCGCAGCGAGTTGCGCGACAGTCCCAGCTCGGCCGCCAGCTCGCTCTCCTTGGGCAGCCGGTCGCCCGGCCGCAGCGCCCCGGAGACGATCATCCCCTTGATCTTCTCGATGGCCTCGTCGGTGACCGCCATGGCCGCCCTCCCCGCTCGGACCCGCCGGACATCCGCACAGACATCCGATGTCTGGGCCCATTATGACCCGGGACGCTCGCACCAGCCGGTGCGGTACGCGGACCAGTCCTCTTCCGTGGCCGCGAAATCGACATACAGCGCCATTCCGAACCTCCGACGGTCCCCGTCCTCGCGGGTCAGCCCCAGACGCACCCCGCGCACCGCCGCGCGCACCGTCTCCGCCGAGGCGCGGTGCCCGACGTCGTCGGTGTGGAAGAACGGCAGCCCCATCAGCAGATCGGTACGGCCGCCGGTCGCCTCCAGCGCCAGCCGGGTCTGCTGCGCCACATAGCCGCCGTACAGCCCCTCGGTCGGCAGCGCGGTGTCGTACGACATCAGCGCGATCTGATCGACGCGGCGCGCCACCTGCCCGAAGAACCGCTGGGATATCCACTTGCGATGCCCCGTCACCGCCCCGCTGAGGGTGTGCAGGCCGGGCAGCGGGTCTATCTGGTGGACGGCCACGGAGAGCAACGCGCCCCGGCCGCGGACCGCGGGCCCGAGCCGGTCCAGCAGCCGCAGGTAGTCGGCGTTTTCGGAGTGCACCGGCTCCAGATCCAGATGGACCCCGGCGAACCCCTCCGCCAGGACCCGGCGCGCGCTCGCCACGATCGCCCGGCGGGCCGCCGCGTCCGACAGCCGCAGCCCGCCCCGCTCGTCGGCGTCGTACACCAGCCGGTCGCCCAGCCAGGCGTGCACCCGAACCGACGGCAGCGCGCGGTGCACCGCGGCGATCAGCCACTTGGCACGCGGATGCGCCGTACGGGCCGGGGGCAGGGTGCCGTCATGCTCCAACGGGCCGGCGTGTACGTACAGATCGCGTATCCCGGTGCCCGCGACGCGCCGCTTCAGCGCAGCCACATCGGTGGCGTCCCGCCGGCCGTCAACCCAGGCGTGCCCCAGCCAGATGGCGTCCCGGCCGCGGGTGACCGCCTCCGGCGAGGCCGCTCCCGCATACCCGGCGCGCAGAGCGGTGCCGGCGATCGTCACCGGCAGGACGACCAGCACGGCGACCACCCAGGCCGCCCATTTCCCCGCGCGCCGCAACCGTCGACGAGCCATCGTCCTACCCCCGTTGATGCGTTTTCGGGGACATCATGGCAGCCGCCACTGACAGTCACCCCTCCGCCGCCCGCACCGAGGCGCCGGGCGCCTCGCGGCGGATCACCGGGGCAGCCCGCCCGCGGACACGGCGATGGGGCGGCCCCCCGTGGACCGCCCCATCACTGTTGTTCTTCGGGCACATGAGCTGCCGTCAGCCGTGTCCCCGGCCGGGGAGTCAGCCCTCCAGCATGCCCTTGACCTTGGCGCGAACGTCCTCCGTGTCCAGGCCGCGGATCATCAGCGTCGTACGGCGACGGAGCACGTCGTCGACCGTCTCGGCCCACTCGTTGTCCCGGGCGTAGGCGACCTGCGCCCAGATCTCCGGCGCGTCCGGGTGGATGCGCTCGGCCAGCGCCGAGTCCTCGTTCGCCATCCGCGCGATGTCGAAGGACAGCGAGCCGTAGTGGGTGGCGAGGTGCCTGGCGGTCTCGGGGGCCATCCGGGGGCCAGGCGTGCCACCGTCGATGAGCAGCCGGTGCGCGACCGCGTTGGGGTTGGCGATGCCGGGCAGCGGGAGCTTCTTCGGCAGGTGCGCGATCGGCTCCATGTCGTCGGCCAGCGGCTGGCCGGGCAGCGCGGCGAGCTTGTTCATGACCGTACGGCCGATGTGGCGGAAGGTCGTCCACTTGCCGCCGGCGACCGACAGCATGCCGCCGCTGCCCTCGGTGACGACCGTCTCGCGCTTGGCCTTCGAGGTGTCTCCGGGGCCGCCGGGCAGCACCCGCAGGCCCGCGAAGGAGTACGTGATCAGGTCGCGGGAGAGCTGCTGGTCACGGACGGAGTAGGCCGCCTCGTCCAGGATCTGGGCGGTGTCCTTCTCGGTGACCGTGACATCCGCCGGGTCGCCCTCGAACTCCTCGTCGGTGGTGCCGAGCAGCAGCATGTCCTCCCAGGGGAGGGCGAAGGTGATGCGGTACTTGTCGATCGGGGTGGCGAGCGCGGCCTTCCAGGGGGCGGTGCGCTTGAGGACCAGGTGCGCGCCCTTCGACAGGCGGATGGAGGGCGCCGCGTTCGGGTCCTCCAGCTTGCGCAGGTGGTCCACCCAGGGCCCGGTGGCGTTGAGCACCAGGCGCGCGTTTATCCCGAACTCGTGGGAGTCCAGCCGGTCCTTGAGCTCCGCGCCGGTGACCCGTCCCTGGGTGAAGCGCAGGCCGGTGACCTCGGCGTGGTTGAGGACCGTGGCGCCGGCCGCGACCGCCGCGCGGACGGTCATCAGGGCCATCCGGGAGTCGTTCATCTGGTCGTCGCCGTACACGGCCACGGCCTTGAGGTTCTCCGTCCGCAGCTCGGGCACATCGCGCTGCGCCTTCGACGGGCTGATGACGTGGCCGACGCCGTCACCGAACGCGGAGAGCGCGGAGTAGGCGAAGACGCCCGCGCCGAGCTTGGCCGCGCCGTGCGGGCCGCCCTTGTAGACGGGCAGGTAGAAGGTGAGGGGGTTGGCGAGGTGCGGTGCCACATCGCGGGACACCGCACGCCGCTCGAAGTGGTTCTCCGCCACCAGCTTCACCGCACCGGTCTGCAGGTAGCGCAGACCGCCGTGCAGCAGCTTCGAGGAGGCGGAGGAGGTGGCGCCGGCGAAGTCACCGGCGTCCACCAGAGCCACCCGCAGCCCGGCCTGCGCGGCGTGCCAGGCAGTGGAGATGCCCAGGATGCCGCCACCGATCACCAGGAGGTCGTACGTCGCCTTGGACAGGTGCTCCCGAGTCTCGGCGCGGCTCGCGGTCGAACCGTCGGCCGGGTGCGTCCCGAGTGCCGGGACGCTCTGCAGGGTGCTCATGTTTACTCCTCGACAGTGCTGTCATCTTCGAGCCAGCCCATCGAGCGTTCGACGGCCTTGAGCCAGCTCTTGTACTCGCGGTCACGGGTGGCCGCATCCATCCGGGGGGTCCATTCGGCGGCCCGCCGCCAGTTGGCGCGCAGTTCGTCGGTGCTGGACCAGAAGCCGACGGCCAGTCCGGCCGCATAGGCAGCGCCGAGGCAGGTCGTCTCGGCGACCATCGGGCGCACCACGGGTGCGTCCAGGAAGTCCGAGAGGGTCTGCATCAGCAGGTTGTTGGAGGTCATTCCGCCGTCGACCTTGAGTGCGGTCAGATCGACGCCGGAGTCCTTGGTCATGGCGTCGCTGATCTCGCGGGTCTGCCAGGCGGTGGCCTCGAGCACGGCACGGGCGATGTGCGCCTTGGTGACGTAGCGGGTGAGGCCGGTGATCACACCGCGGGCGTCGGGGCGCCAGTACGGTGCGAAGAGGCCGGAGAAGGCGGGCACGAAGTAGGCGCCGCCGTTGTCCTCGACCGAGCTGGCCAGCGTCTCGATCTCGGCCGCGCTGTTGATCAGGCCCATCTGGTCGCGCATCCACTGGACGAGCGAGCCGGTGACGGCGATGGAGCCTTCCAGTGCGTACACCGGCTTCTGGTCACCGATGCGGTAGCCGACGGTGGTCAGCAGCCCGTTGTAGGAGTTGACGGGCTCGTGACCGGTGTTCATCAGCATGAACGTGCCGGTGCCGTACGTCGACTTGGCCTCGCCCTTCTCGTAGCAGGTCTGGCCGAAGAGGGCCGCCTGCTGGTCGCCGAGCGCGGAGGCGACCGGGACGCCCGACAGGACGCCCTCCGCACACCGCCCGTACACCTCGGAAGAGGACTTGATCTTCGGCAGCAGAGCGGCCGGAATGTCGATCGAGGCCAGGATCTTCGGGTCCCAGGCGAGGTTGTGCAGGTTCATCAGGAGGGTGCGCGAGGCGTTGGTGACGTCGGTGACGTGCTCGCCGCCGTCGACGCCGCCGGTGAGGTTCCAGATGACCCAGGAGTCCATGGTGCCGAAGAGGATGTCGCCGGCCTCGGCGCGCTCGCGCAGGCCCTCGACGTTGTCCAGCAGCCAGCGGATCTTCGGGCCGGCGAAGTACGAGGCCAGCGGCAGGCCGGTCTCGCGGCGGAAGCGGTCCTGGCCGACGTTGCGGCCGAGCTCGCGGCAGAGGGCGTCGGTGCGGGTGTCCTGCCAGACGATGGCGTTGTGGACGGGCTCACCGGTGTTCTTGTCCCAGAGGACGGTGGTCTCGCGCTGGTTGGTGATGCCGATGGCCTTGACGTCGGCCGAGGTGATCCCGGCCTTCTCGACGGCGCCGGCGACGACCTGCTGGACGTTGGCCCAGATCTCGGTCGCGTTGTGCTCGACCCAGCCGGGCTTGGGGAAGATCTGCTCGTGCTCCTTCTGGTCGACCGAGACGATCCGGCCGTCCTTGTCGAAGACGATGCAGCGGCTGGAGGTGGTGCCCTGGTCGATGGCCGCGATGAACGGACCGTGGCCGTGCGAGGAGGTGCTGTGGGTGTCGCTCATGGTGTGCTCCAAGGAGTCTGTGCGGGCGGATTCCGGACGGTCAGGCAGGTCAGGCGAATGCCACCTGATATATGCCTCCGGCGATGGCTCCGCCGATCAGCGGGCCGACAACCGGAATCCATGCATAGCTCCAGTCTGAGCCGCCTTTGTTCGGCAGCGGCAGAAGCGCGTGCACGATTCGCGGACCGAGGTCACGGACCGGGTTGATCGCGTAGCCCGTCGGTCCGCCGAGCGACAGTCCGATGCCCACGACGACGAGCGCGACGAGCAGGGTGCCGATCGGGCCGACGCCCTTTCCGTTGTCGCTCAGGCCCAGGGTGAGGATCGCCAGCACGAGCACGATGGTGGCGATGATCTCCGTCGCGATGTTCTGCACGACGTTCCGGATCTCCGGGCCGGTGGAGAAGATGCCCAGGACCGGGCCGGCCTTCGGCGCGGCGGCCTTGTCGACCATGCCTTCCTCACCCGTGTGGTCGGCGAGGACCTCGGGGTCCGTGAGGTGGGCGCGGAACTGTCCGTAGTAGGTGACCCACACCAGTACAGCGCCGATCATCGCGCCGAGCATCTCGCCCGCGAAGTACACCGGCACCTGGTTCCACTCGATGCCGCCCTGAATGGCGAGGCCGATGGTGACCGCGGGGTTGAGGTGCGCGCCGGACTTGGCGGCGATGTAGGCACCCGTGAGGACGGCGAAGCCCCACCCGAAGGCGATGGCGACCCATCCCGCGTTGAACGCCTTGGACTTTTTGAAGGTGACGGCGGCGCACACGCCACCGCCGAGCAAGATCAGAACAGCGGTACCGATGGTCTCGCTGATGAAGATGTCGGAGCTGGACACCGGCGACTCCTTTGTCCTACGTCCAGGGGAAGGCGAACCCCGGGTCCCTCCGGTGGTCCGCACCCTCCGAGAGGGCAGTGGTCGGCCGGCGGCAGTGACCACCATAGCGAATATTGTCGTTAGGTGTTCGACAATGCCGACCGACGAACGGCAGTTTTGTTCACCTCCAGCACCCCGTCAAGGGTGCCGTGGCGAAAAACTTAGATGAACATATCGGTGGAATACGGTCAGAACCGCCCAGCACCAAGATCCCTTGACACCGCGCGTGCACAATCGCGCACCGCAGCGATGATTTCCGGCCGCAGTTCACCGTCCTTGCAGACCCGCTCCACGGCCCCCGTGACACCCACCGCACCCACCGGCATCCGCCGCCGGTCATGGATCGGGGCGGCCAGCGAGGCGACGCCGTCCCAGGTCTCCTCGACGTCCGCGGCCCAGCCGCGCGCCCGGGTCAGGTCGAGCAGCCCCTCGAAGTCCTCCAGCCCGGTCACCGTGCGCGGCGTGAACGCCTCCCGGTCCGCCTCGGCGACCTCGCTGTGCGCCACCGGGTCGTAGGCCGACAGCACCTTGCCCAGCGCCGTGCTGTGCAGCGGCTGCATCGCCCCGACCTCCAGCACCTGCCGGCTGTCGTCCGGACGGAAGACGTGGTGCACGATCAGCACGCCCTGCTGGTGCAGGACGCCCAGATAGACGCTCTCCCCGCTGGAGCGCGCCAGGTCGTCGGTCCACACCAGGGCGCGGGCCCGCAGCTCGTGGACGTCCAGATAGCTGTTGCCCAGCCGCAGCAGCTCCGCGCCCAGCTGGTAGCGGCCGGAGGTCGCGTCCTGCTCGACGAAGCCCTCCTGCTGGAGGGTGCGCAGAATGCCGTGGGCGGTGCCCTTGGCCAGTCCCAGGGAGGAGGAGATGTCGGAGAGCCCCAGCCGCCGCTCCCCTCCTGCGAGCAACCGCAACATCGCGGCGGCCCGCTCCAGCGACTGGATGGTGCGTGCCATCGGGCGACCTCCGAGGTAAGTGGTTCGACAATGCTGAACGATATCGGCCCATGCCGACTCGTGGGGACGCAACGGAAGAGTTGCAGCGATCATGGTGAATGCACCGGCCAGGTCCGTGCCTCCCTGTCCACGGCGTGGAACAACAGTCCCGTCTCCCGGACCGGCAGCTAGGCTGGCCGGGTGCGCCCTCTCCCGGAGGGTGCAAAGCCGACAGCCGTCGCAACCAGGGAGCATCTCCATGGCCTCGTACACGCCATCGTCCACCAGCTCATCCCGCGTCGAATCCTTCCGTGAGGCGCTCGCCACCCGGGTGGTGGTAGCCGACGGCGCGATGGGCACGATGCTGCAGGCGCAGGATCCGACCATGGAGGACTTCGAGCAGCTTGAGGGTTGTAACGAGATCCTCAACATCACGCGTCCGGACATCGTGCGTTCGGTGCATGAGGAGTACTTCGCGGTC
>NZ_JBIRGO010000015.1:0-228572 GCF_044328065.1 Streptomyces sp. NPDC017993 | reverse complement strand
CCCCGATCTTCGACCTCGTCGACTACGGCATCGTCGGCGACCTCTTCGAGGTCGTCCCGACCCTCACCGAAGAGGTCAAGACCCGCAAGGGCTGAGGCCGTTGGGCTCGCCGGAGCCCGCAGGCAGCAGTTGACCCTTGAGGCCACCGGCCCCGTACCCGCCAGGCGAGTACGGGGCCGGTGGCCTCAAGGGTCTTCGCCGTTCTCCCGACGGGACGGCTCAGCCCTTGGCCAGCAGGCCCTTCGCGGGATCTCCGGCCGGCACCGGCTCCAGGACCGCGACGTCCGTCGGCGCCGCCATCGCGTCCGTGATCTCCCCGATGAGCGCCGCCATCGCCGGGCCCGCCGAGTGGGCGTCGAGCGCGGCCCGGTCCGCCCAGTGCTCCACGATCGTGACCCGGTCGTCGCCGGCGTGCGCGGCGTAGAGCAGGCAGCCGGGCTCGGCGTGCACAGCGGGCGCGTGCCGGCGGAACGCCGCGAGAACGTCCTCGCGGCGGCCGGGCTTGGTCCTCAAAGTGGCGACGACGACGGGCACAGGGCCTCCTGGTGTTCGATGGCGGACACCTCAGCCTAAGACGCCGTCCGACCGCGTACGTCCTGCTCAGGCCCGGCGAGCACGCGGCCGCTCACCATGTCGGGTCGTCAGCCGCGGTGCATGAGCCGGGGCCGCCCGCGGTCTTCGGCCGCCGGCTACCAGGGCCGGAAAAAAAATTGGCCGGACCAGGCGCCCGACGGGCAGAATGCCCGGCATGAACGACCGGCTCGATGACGTCCCCGGCGCCCCCATGGGGGCCCGCGCGACGGACTGGATCACCACGCCCCTCACCGCCGATCTGCTGCGCGGCGCGCTCGACCTGGAGCGCACCGAACACGGTGTGCTGCCACACCGGCTGCCCGCCCGGGCCCGTGCCCAGTGCGCCGACGGGCTGCTGGCCATGGCGGAGGCCCAACCGTCCGGCGTACGGCTGGTGTTCCGCACCCGGGCCACCACCGTGGAACTGGACGCACTCCGCACCAAGAACGACTACCAGGGAGCCCCGCCCCGCCCCGACGGCGTCTACGACCTGGTCGTGGACGGCCGGCCGGCGGGGCAGGCAAGTGTGCCCGGCGGCAACGTCCTGCTGGTGGACATGACCACCGGGACCTCGGAGATCCGGCCCGGCCCGGTCGGCACCGTCCGGTTCACCGGCCTCGCCGACCGCGCCAAGGACGTCGAGATCTGGCTGCCGCACAACGAGATCACCGAGCTGGTCGCGCTGCGCACCGACGCCCCCGTCGAACCCTTGCCGGACCGGGGCGCAAGGCAGTGGCTGCACCACGGCAGTTCGATCAGCCACGGCTCCGACGCGGCGAGCCCCTCCACCACCTGGCCCGCTCTGGCCGCCTCCCTCGGCGGCGTGGAACTGACCAACCTGGGCCTGAGCGGCAGCGCCCTGCTCGATCCGTTCACCGCCCGCGCCCTGCGCGACACCCCGGCGGACCTGATCAGCGTCAAGATCGGCATCAACCTCGTCAACGCCGATCTGATGCGCCTGCGTGCCTTCGGCCCGGCGGTGCACGGCTTCCTCGACACCATCCGCGAGGGCCACCCCACCACGCCCCTTCTGGTGGTCTCGCCCCTGCTGTGCCCCATCCATGAGGACACACCCGGCCCCGCCGCCCCGGATTTCAGCAACCTCAGCGAGGGACAGCTGCAGTTCAAGGCCGTGGGCGACCCCGCGGAACGGGCCGCCGGGAAGCTGACGCTCAACGTCATCCGGGACGAACTGACCCGCGTCGTGAAGCAGCGGTCAGCCGATGACCCGAATCTGTCCTACCTTGACGGCCGCGACCTCTACGGCGAGGCGGACTTCGCCGAACTGCCGCTGCCCGACCAGCTCCACCCGGACGCCGCCACCCACCGCCGCATCGGCGAGCGCTTCGCCGCTCACGCCTTCCGCCCCGGCGGCCCGTTCGCCGCGGAGCGTGCCTGAGACGACCCGCCCCGGAGCAGGCTCGGGAGCCCTCGCACGATCTCCTGAGCCACTGCGGCCCAGGGCCTCTCCGACGGGTCGCGGCACCGGCGTGCTCCTTCGCGCACGGCCAGGGGGCGGCTGGTCGGGCGGGGACGGAAATGTGCGCGACAACTCAGCTGCGGCCGGGCAAGGTTGGCGCATGTTGGATCACATCGCTCTTCAGGTGAATGACATCGCGGCCGGCGCCGCTTTCTACGACGCCGTACTCGCTCCACTGGGCGGCGAGCGCAAGAAGCAGTTCGGCGCGAACATCAGCTTTGGCATCACGGGGCACCAGCTGTGGCTGGTCCCGGCAACGGACCCCGCGCCCTCGCGCGAAGCGCACATCGCGTTCACCGCGGCCGACCGCGCCTCCGTGGACGCCTTCCACGCTGCTGCCTTGGCAGTAGGTGCCGAAGTCCTGCACGCGCCCCGACTCTGGCCCGACTACCACGACTCTTACTACGGAGCCTTCGTCCGCGACCCCGACGGCAACAACGTCGAGGCTGTCTGCCACCGGCCCCAAGGGCTGTCAGGCTGATCACGAGCGAAGCCCGTCGAATAGCGACGACGGCCACCGTGCCGTGGAAGACATCCGCCCTCTTGTTGAAGCGGGTGGAGACGGTGCGGAAGCCCTTGAGCGCGTTGATCGTTCGCTCGACTTCGGTGCGGCGCTTGTAGAGCGTCTCGTCGAAGCCGGTGGGTCGGCCGCCCGCGCCACCGCGCGCCGGCGGTTGGCACGCCGGTCCTTGCGCTCGGCAATGGTGTGCCTGATGTGCCGACACCGCAGATGCCGGCGGTTCCGGCGGGACGGGTACGTGCCGCCCTCACCGGCCGGATGGATCTTGCAGGTCAGCCCGCCCCGGGAGTGGCCCGCAGCGTGCTGATGGGCACCGCAGGAGGTCGAGTCCACCCTGACCATGCTCCAGTCGATGCGGCCTGCCTCATCGGCAGCGCCCTGACGGCTCGCGGAATCCTCTCTCCCACGTGCCGTCCGCCGACCACCTTCGGTGCCTGTCTTGCACTGTCTTGCGCTTCCCGAACCGCGCCGGCAGATCACGCCACGGAAGACCGGTCCGCTGCCGCCTGGTCACACGACCCATCGGACCGTGCCTAGTCGCCGGTCGCGCCGTCGATCTGCTCACGCAGCAAATCCGCGTGGCCGTTGTGCCGCGCGTACTCCTCGATCATGTGGACGTAGATCCAGCGCAGGTTCAGCTTCCCGTCGCCGTGGGGGTTGCGGAAGAGGTCCTCCAGGCTTCGGTCGGCCACCGCCGCGTCGCACGCCTCGACCTCGGCGCGGAAGGCGCTGAACGCCGCCTCCGCGCCCGCCGGATCGACGTCGTCGAAATCCGCGTCCGGATTCGCGTCCGTGCAGTAGCGGGCAGCGATCCGCTCACCGGCGAGACGCCGCCGGAACCAGGCACGCTCGACTTCCGTCATGTGCCGCACCACGCCGAGCAGAGTGAGGGTGGACGGCGGGGAACTCGCCTCGGCCAGCTGCTCCGGGGTGAGCCCGGCGCACTTGGTGAGCAAGGTGTCACGGTGCCAATCGAGCCAGCCTTGCAACATCTCCCGTTCGGCGGCCGCCGCCGGAAGGTCCCTGCGCTCGATATGTGGTGCGATCCATGTCATGAGGGCGAGTGTGACCGCCCCGAAGGGCTCGGCGCCACGGATTTACGCAGTCCGCGGGGCCGTGACCTGCGTCGCTGCGGGTGAGGGGGTGTTGACCTCGGCACCTGACACGGATAACTTCGCTATACGGATTGTTGATTCCGTTAGGCGGAAAACGCTCGATCGTCGGGCGTGAGCACCGGGAGGGTGTCGAATGGGGCAGCAGGAGACCGTGGCAACGAGCCTTGCGCACACCGTACGTGAGGGAATCGGAGCCGCTCTCGCCGAGGTCGACGCCGATCTGGCCCGGCGCTACCCGGGAGACCCCGGCACCCGCCAGCCCGTTCACACCGTCTACGTCCCCGGCGATGTCTTCACCGCGGGCACCCTGCGCTCCTGGGGCGACCAGGCCCTCGCCGCCCTCGACGAGCACGCCCCGGACGCCGGCGCGCTCGCCGCTGTCCTCGGCCTCTCCGACGAGCTCGCAGGGCCGGTCCACGACCGCGTCCGCGCCAAGCTGGAGCGCGAGCCCATCGAGGACCTGCGCATCGACTTCGAGGACGGCTACGGCCCCCGACCGGACGCCGAGGAGGACGAGGCGGCCGCGCGCGCGGCCGCCCTGGTGGCCGCCGCCTTCAAGGACGGCACCGCGGCTCCGTACATGGGCATCCGGATGAAGTGCATGGAGGCCGCCGTCCGCGACCGCGGCATCCGCACCCTCGACATCTTCCTCACCGGCCTGATGGAGGCCGGTGGCCTGCCCGACGGCCTGGTGCTGACGCTTCCCAAGGTGACGTACGCCGAGCAGGTCACCGCCATGGTGCGGCTGCTGGAAGCCTTCGAGAAGGCCCGCGGACTGGAGAGCGGCCGGATCGGCTTCGAGATCCAGATCGAGACCACCCAGTCGATCCTGGGCGCCGACGGGCGTGCCACCGTGGCCCGCATGATCGAGGCCGCCGAGGGCCGTGCGACGTCCCTGCACTACGGCACTTTCGACTACAGCGCCTCCTGTGGCGTCAGCGCCGCCCACCAGTCGCTCGACCACCCCGCCGCCGACCACGCCAAGGCCGTGATGCAGGTGGCCGCGGCGGGCACCGGCGTCCGCCTCTCGGACGGCTCGACCAACGTCCTGCCGGTCGGCCCGACGGCCCAGGTGCACGACGCCTGGCGGCTGCACCACGGCCTCGTCCGCCGGTCGCTGGCCCGCGCCTACTACCAGGGCTGGGACATGCACCCGGGCCACCTGCCCACCCGTTACGCCGCGGTCTACGCCTTCTACCGCGAGGGCCTGGAGCAGGCCGCGGCCCGTCTTACCGCATACGTGGCAAAGGCCGGCGGCGATGTCATGGACGAGCCGGCCACCGCCAAGGCGCTCAGCGGCTACCTGCTGCGCGGCCTCGACTGCGGCGCCGTCGACACCGCCGAGGTCGCCCGCCTCACCGGCCTGACCCGCGCCGACCTGGACGCCCTCGCCGGCCGCGCGGCCAAGACCGCCTGATCCTGGGCCGGCCCCTGGGTCGGTCGTTGCCCACTGCCCCGGTCGAAGCCCTCTGGCGCTGCGGCCGGGGCGGCGGCTTTCCGTGAGTCGGGGAGGGGAACTGTCGTGGGAATGCTGCCGCGTAGCGAGCGACACGGGTCGCCGACGGCCCCCCGCCTGGCCAGGGGCCGCCGACCCGGATCTGACCGCCCGTGATCCGCGCGCCGTCCACCCTCCCGCGCAGCGATCGGGTCGGGCCTCGTTCCCCGGCCGGCGGCGGGCCCGGCTGCTCCTCTGCCCGGCCGGGCCGCGCGTTTCCCGCCGCGGCGGGACGCTCGCTGTGAGGCGCGTCGACCGGGGGTGAACGCTTCACCCTCGCCCTACGTCTCAGCCCTACGTCTCAGCGAAAGGTCACGCCTGACGCATCGTCAAATGAGGTTGCAGCGAAGGTTCTTGAGGGTCGATTTTTTGCCGGCATCCCGCCCCCACGTCTTTCTCGCACGCGACGGTGGCGTCGGCGCTCTCCCTCCGTCAGCTCTCGACGCGCCGTCCGCGCTCCCTCAGCTCCCGGCGGGGCGCAGCTCGCCCGAGCCGCGGGCGATCAGCCGGGTGGGGATGTCCACCCGCCGCGGTGGGTCGTCGACGCCCTCCAGGCGGCGGAAGAGCAGCTGGGCGGCCGTCCGCCCGAGGCGGGCGGCGTCCTGTGCGACGACCGTGATCGCCGGCTGGACGAGATCGGCCAGCTCGAAGTCGTCGAAGCCCACCAGGGCGACCTGGCGCGGTCGTTCGCCGAGGACGCGTACGACGGTGACGGTGACCCGGTTGTTGCCCGCGAAGAGTGCGGTGACCGGCTCGGGGGAGTCCAGCATGTCGGTGGCGGCGCCCCGGACCCGCTCGGGGTCGGTGGGGCCGAGCGAGACCCAGGAGTCGTCCACCGGGAGCCCCGCCGCGGCCATCGCCGTGCGATAGCCGCGGAGCCGCTCCCGCGCGGTGTGGATCCGCGGCTGGTCGCCGATGAATCCGATCCGGCGGTGGCCGTGCGCGATGAGATGTGCCACCGCGTCCTGGGCGCCACCGAAGTTGTCGGAGAGCACGACATCGGCGTCGATCCTGCCGGCCGGGCGGTCCACGAAGACCGTCGCGATCCCGGCCGCGATCTCCGGCTCCAGATAGCGGTGGTCGTCGCCGGCCGGGATGACGACCAGGCCGTCCACCCGCCGCGCGCACAACGCCAGCGCCAACTCCTGTTCCCGGGCCGGGTCCTCGGCGCTGGAGCCGTTGATCAGCAGTGCGCCGTGGCTGCGGGCGACCTCCTCGACGGCGCGGCTGAGCGGGCCGTAGAACGGGTCGGCGAGATCTTCCAGCACCAGTCCGATGCTGGCCGTCCGCCCCTTGCGCAGAATGCGGGCGGAGTCGTTGCGGCGGAACCCCAGGGAGGTGATCGCTTCCTGGACGCGTCGTTCGGTGTCCGGAGTGACGCCCGGTTCGCCGTTGACCACGCGGGAGACCGTCTTGAGCCCGACCCCGGCGCGCGCCGCGACATCCTTCATCGTGGGCCGGGTGCCGTAGCGGCGGGAGGTGCCCCGGGCGGTGTCGCTCACGGTGTGCGGTCCTGTTTCTGTCGGCGTCGGGAGGTGCCGTCGAGCATAGCCTCTAGACAACGTTGTCAACAGGAGGAAGACTGGGTGTTCTCATGCCGGGCCGGCACCCCCGGCCCCCGGGCCCACCAGGAGATTCGACACCGATGCAGATGGACCTCAGCGCAGCGTTGGACATTGGCGGCACCAAGATCGCCGGCGCTCTGGTGGACGGACGCGGCAGGATGATCGTACGGGCGGCGCGGCCCACGCCCGCCGACAGGGACGGGGCGACCGTGATGCGCGCGGTCGCCGAGGTGGTGGCGGATCTGGCGGCGGGCCCCAACTGGGCGCGGGTGGCGGCGCTGGGTATCGGCAGTGCGGGCCCCGTGGACGCCTCGGCGGGCACCGTCAGCCCGGTCAACATCCCCGGCTGGCGCGACTTTCCGCTGGTCGCCGGTGTGCGGGCGCTGGTCGGGGAGCTTCCGGTGGTGCTGGTCGGCGACGGTGTGGCGATGACCGCGGCCGAGCACTGGCAGGGCGCGGCGCGCGGTCGTGCCAACGCGCTGTGCATGGTGGTCTCCACCGGCGTCGGCGGCGGCCTCGTCCTCAACGGCCGCTTGCATCCAGGCCCCACCGGAAACGCCGGTCACATCGGGCACATCAGCGTCGATCTGGACGGCGACCCGTGTCCGTGCGGTGGCCGAGGCTGTGTCGAACGGATCGCCAGTGGACCCAACATCGCCCGCCGTGCGCTGGCGAACGGCTGGCTGCCGGGCGCCGACGGTGACACCAGCGCCGCCGCGGTCGCCGACTCGGCGCATGCCGGCGACCCCGTCGCGCTCCGCTCCTTCGAACGGGCCGCGCAGGCGCTGGCCGCCGGGATCGCCGCCACCGCGACGCTGGTCGAGATCGACATCGCGGTCATCGGTGGGGGCGTGGCCGGCGCGGGAGACGTGCTCTTCGCCCCGTTGCGTGCCGCTCTGCGGAGTTACGCGACGCTGTCCTTCGTGGCGGATCTGACGGTGGTCCCCGCCCAAATGGGCACCGACGCCGGGCTGGTGGGCGCTGCCGCGGCCGCCGCGCAGCAGTCCCGTCTCGAAGCCTTCGCGCCCATGAGCTGAGCCCGCCCTCCAGAGGCCGAGGAAGCCTCGGGATCGGATGTCTTGGTGATGATTTGGGATGC
This sequence comes from Streptomyces sp. NPDC017993, assembly GCF_044328065.1. Taxonomy (NCBI): domain Bacteria; kingdom Bacillati; phylum Actinomycetota; class Actinomycetes; order Kitasatosporales; family Streptomycetaceae; genus Streptomyces; species Streptomyces sp. NPDC017993. The sequence continues at coordinate 220,725 of NZ_JBIRGO010000015.1, read as the reverse complement.
CGGATGCTCACCGGGCGGACCAGGTCGTCTACGTTTTCCCCTGCCGCACTCATCACGCATGTCCACGGGGGAAGAATGTCCGCTCAGGAAGTCGACGGATCCCGTCCCGCACCGCCGGCCCGTTCCGGGCCCGCCGCCGCGCTCGGCTGGATCCTGACCATCGGCCTCAACGTCGTCGCACCGATCGTCACCTACAACGTGCTCACCGACCACGGCTGGAGCAACTTCTCCGCGTTGCTGCTCAGCGGCGCCTGGCCGGTGCTCGACAGTGCCGTGCACCTGGCCTGGCGCCGCCGTCTCGACGAATTCGCCGTCGTCACCCTGGTGTTCCTGGTCATCACGGCCGCCGTCTCGCTGATCGGCGCGCACTCGGAACGGGCGCTCCTCGTCAAGGACTCGGGTGTGACCGGGCTGTTCGGGGCCCTCTGCCTGGCCACCCTGCTCGCGCCGCGTCCGCTGATGTTCTACTTCGGCCGCAAGTTCGCCACCGACGGCACCCCGGAGAGCACCGCCTGGTGGAACGGCATGTGGCAGTACGACGGCTTCCGCCGCACCATGACGGTGATGACCGCCGTCTGGGGAGTGGCCTACCTCCTGGAGGCGGGGGTGCGGATCGCCCTGGCCTTCGTCGTGGACACCGGCACCATGGTGGTCATCAGCCCCGTCATGGCCTACGGGGTGCTCGGTGCGCTGAGCGTGTGGACCGCCCTCTACGCCAAGCGCTCGCAGGCCGCGGGCGAGCGGCGCGCCGCAGAGGCAGCGGCCGCTCAGGCCGCCGCTGCCTGACCGGAAGACATCGGGGGCCGGGCGAGAGGCAATCGCGCCCGGCCGCCGCGGAGGCGCGGGCTCTCCCGTACGGGGTGCCGGGCCGAATGGCGGTCCGGCCGTCCGCCGCGCTCACCGAAAGCAGGTGGTACGACGTTGCCTCCCGCGCGCGAGCGGAAAGTCTCTAGGCTGTAGCCCACGACGACGGGCAGTGCACGGGCTACGAGGGGAATCGGCGACGGTGACAGCGGGGGAGCGTGAGCAGCGCGGTGCGGATCAGGCCGGCGGGGCGGACGGCGTGAACGAGCCCGGTGCGGCGGGCGGTGCACCCGGGCCACAGGGCGGTGGCGCACCCGGTGCCGCCGCCGCGAGCGGCCCCCGGCGGGGGAAAGACGCCGATCTGACCGGCCACGTCCTGGGCGGCAGGTACCGCGTGACCGGCCGGATCGGGCGCGGCGGTATGGGCGTGGTGTGCCGCGCCGTCGACGAGGTGCTGGGCCGCGAGGTCGCGGTGAAGGTTCTGCGTGCCTACACCGATGCCTCGGCCCCGGAGCTGGCCGACCTGCGCACCCGTATGCAGCGCGAAGCGCGTGCCGCGGCCCGTATCCGGCACTCCGGTGTGATCACCGTCCATGACGTCATCGACGAGGACGGCCGGCCCGTCATCGTGATGGAGCTGGTGGACGGCCCGTCGCTGGATGACGCCATCGGCAGTCGCGGCGCCCTCGAACCCAGGGAGATCGCCAGGATCGGCGCCCAGGTGATGGACGCGCTGGACGCGGCCCACCGGGTGGGTGTCCTGCACCGCGATGTGAAGCCCGGCAATGTCCTGCTGGACAGCACCGGCCGGGTGGTCCTCACCGACTTCGGCATCGCCAGCATCGAGGCGCCGGGCGACGGCGCGTCGACGAACATCACCCGCAGCGGCGAACTGGTCGGCTCCCTCGACTACTTGCCGCCGGAGCGGGCGCAGGGGATGGATCCCAGCCCGGCCTCGGACATCTGGTCGCTGGGCATGACGCTGTACGCCGCCGTCGAGGGCAGCGGCGCGCCGTTTCGCCGGACGTCGGTCTGGTCGACGCTGACCGCGATCGTCACCGAGCCGCTGCCGGAGCCACGGCAGGCGGGTCCGCTCGCGCCGGTACTGCACGCGCTGATGGCGAAGAACCCGGCCGAGCGGCCGTCCGCCGCTGCGGCGCGGAGCATGCTGGAGGCGGTGGCCGAGGGCCGGGAGCCGGCGCCGGTGCCCGGGGCGGCGCCGGTGCCCACCGCGACGGATATCCGCGCGACTCCCGTGCCGCATCCGCCGCAGGACGCCGGCTCGCAGGGTGGAGAGCCGGCGGGCGGGCAGAGCGGGCAGGGCGCGGGAGACCCGGCCGCTGGGGGAGTGGCCGCAGGCGGTAGCGCGCCCGTCGGGCCGCAGAACGGTCAGGCACCGCCCATGAGTTGGCTGTCAGGGCCCGGTGCGCAGGCCGCGCCGGGGAGCCCGGCCCAGCCCGCGCCACCGCCCGCTCAGCAGGCCGCGCCCGGCGGCCGGGATGCCACGAGCGGCTCAGCTCTCGCCGGCTCGCCGACGGTCGGGGCGGGCCATTTGCCGGCGCCTCCCGCCACGGGCGCTCCCGACGGCGTTCCCGCGGGCCCGCCTGCTGCCGGAATCGGCTACGACCCGCCGGGCGTGGTCAGCGGCCCGCCCGTCGGCAGCACGGGCAGCTACCCGCACCCGTCCGGTCCGTCCGGGCAGGACACCGCGCGGTTGCCGGCCCGGCGTCGTCGCCGCGTGGTGTTCGCCGTGGCGGCGGTGCTCGCCGTGCTGGCGACCGGTGGCGGGACGTACGCGCTGGTCGGCGGGGACGCGGGGGAGAGCGTCGCGGAACGGGGCCGGCAGGCGGCGGCGTCGGCGGGGAAGCCGGCGCCGGCCAATGAGCAGAGCGCGACGGCCGACAAGGACGACGCCAAGGACACGGACAAGGGCAAGAGCCCGTCGCCCTCCGCGTCCGGGAAGCCCGCCGGTGGCGGGGCTTCCGAGGACCCCGAGTCCGGAGCCGCGGACGGCAGTTCGGGCGGGAAGGACGGCGGATCTGGCGACGGCGGTGACGAGGGCGGCACGGACGGCGGCGGCACGACCGGCGGTTCGGATGGGGGCAGCAGCACGTCCGGAGGTGGCGGCGACAGCGGCGGTGCGAGCGGCGGCAGCGGCGGCGACCCCACCGAGGGGCCGTCCTGCGTGGGCATCGGGGGCGGTAAGGCCAACTGCCAGGTGTGGCGGACCGCCAGCTCCTACACCGAGTCCTTCCAGCAGGTCGGCACGCTCAACGCGGGCACCAACTACTTCTACTGCCAGGCGAACCTGGGCCGCCGCGAGACGTACGGGAAGTGGACCAACGTCTGGTGGGCCAAGACCGACGACGACAGCGGCAACTCCGGCGTCTACGTCAGCGTCGTCTACCTCACCGGCGGTCAGAACGACCAGCCGGTCCCCGGGCTGCGCACCTGCTGAGCGCCGGGCGGGCCGTGGGCCCGCCCGGCGGCAGCTGCCCCCTCAGCAGCTGAACCTGGCGTCGCCCCAGTCGGCGTGGTCGTGGTCCACCCCGTCCCCGCCGTCGGTCACGACGAGGCGGACGGTGCGGGCCCCCGAGACGTCGGCGGCGACCGACTCGGCGGCGTCCTTGCCTGTCAGCGTGCCGCTCTCGGTCAGCCGCCTGCCGTCGGCCCAGACCTCGAAGCCGGCCGAACCCTTGTCGCCCGACTCGTCGTCGATACCGACCTGGGCGCGGAACGCGGTGCACCGCCCTCCGGTGTAGAAGCTCACCTCGCTCGGGGCGTGCGTGCCCAGGCCCTTGGCGAAGGTGGCTCCACCGATGGTGAGTTGCCTGCCGTCCCCGGCCGCGCTCTCCCCGACGCTGGTGTTCCGCTCCACCGGGCCCCAGCCGTTGGCGGAGGTCAGCCAGGGCAGCTCGGCGGCGTACGCCGTTCCGGCAGGCGGGGGCACCACCACGTGGGCGGAACCGGGCAGTGTCGTGGTGATCCGCTGTCCGCCCGGTGCGCGGTAAGCGGCGGTCAGCGTCAACTCGTAGGCGCCGGGCCGCGCCTGGCTCGGCGCGGTGATCTTCCAGTCGGTGCGCAGTGTGGCGCCACCGGGCAGCGCGCGGGCGGTGGCGGGCGAGGTCGCCTTGAGCTGCCAGCCGTTCGGGGCCTTGAGCGCGACCCGTACGTCCCTGGCGGTGGTGCCGCCCAGGTTGCCGACGGTGGAGCGCAGGCCGGTGGGGGCGCCGGTCTCGACCAGCGGCGTACCGTCGGTGCCGGCCTCGACGGCCGGCGGGTAGGTGGCCCAGCCCCGGTCGACGGAGATCCGGTAGACGGTGGTGCCGTGGGCCGGGACGGTGGCCGAGACGGTGCCGGTGGTGTGGAAGTCGCGGTGCTGCCACAGGTCGCGCAGGCGGTAGCCGTCCGCCTGCGGGAGACCCACCTCGCGGGCGCTGGTGGTGATGCGCTGCGGCTGCCCGGTCTCGTTGAACAGCGCGACCGCGCGGTCACCGTTCGCCAGCTCCTTGACCACAGTCCAGCGGCCACCCTCGGACGCCAGGACGGTGGCCTGCTTGCCGAGCGCGTCCTGATCCAGCGCGATGAGGTCCTTGTTGCTCAGGATCTCGAAGGTCTCCGGCGTCGCCTTGCGCAGATCGGAGCCGATCAGCAGCGGGGCGGACATCATCGACCAGAGCGCGAAATGGCTGCGGTACTCGGTATCGGTCATGCCGCCGTTGCCGACCTCCAGCATGTCCGGGTCGTTCCAATGGCCGGGGCCCGCGTGCGGCGCGAGCGGCAGGTTCTGCTTCAGGATCCCGAGCATGCTCGACCAGCTGTCGCTGATGTCGCCGGTCGTGCGCCACAGATGACCTACGTCCGACGCCCACTCCCAGGGCCTGTTCTCGCCCCATTCGCAGATGCTGTAGACGATGGGCCGCCCGGTGGCCTTGAGGGCGTCGCGCATGGCGCGGTAGCGGTACTCGGCGTCCACGCCCTGGTTGTTGCAGTTGTCGTACTTGAGGTAGTCGACGCCCCAGTCGGCGAACTGGCGGGCGTCGGAGACCTCATGCCCCAGTGAACCGGGGAATCCCGCCTCGTTGCAGGTCTTGGTCCCCGCGCTCGTGTAGATGCCGAACTTCAGGCCCTTGGAGTGGACGTAGTCGGCGACGGCCTTGATGCCGTGCGGGAAGCGACGGGGGTCGGCCACCAGCTTGCCGTTGGCGTCCCGCTCGGGCAGCGCCCAGCAGTCGTCGAGGTTGACGTACTGGTAGCCCGCGTCCTTGAGGCCCTTCGCGAGGAAGAGATCGGCGATGCCCTTGACCATGTCCTCGTTGAACTCCGCCCGGCAGTGGGTGGAGTTCCAGTTGTTGAAGCCCATGGGTGGCGTCTTGGCGAGCCCGTCGGGAAGCCGTGGTGCGGAGGTGGCGCCGGGGGAGCCGGCGGTGCCGGTGGGGCGAACGGTGTCGGTGGACACCTGGGTGGAGACCGGTGTGTCGGGCGTGCGGGCCGCGGCAGGCAGGGCGGTTACCCCTGCCGTGCAGAGCAGTGCGGCGGACAGCGCTCCGACGATTCTTCGATGACCTCGCAGTGGGGTGGTGCGGATATGAACGCGCATGCTTCGCGTCCTCCGTCCTCGCGAGAGGTGTGGGGAGTCGGGTACCGCTCACTGACGGGTGTTTACGGTAGGGCTTGTTGGACTCTGTTGTAAGGGGAGCGGTAACGGTTGTTGCCTCGCCTGCAAAAACCCTTGACTGGGCCTGCCGTTGAGAGTGAGATCCCACCACTCGCGTTCGGTTCTGTTGGTTCCACCCCTGAGGAGGGGGACATGGCCCAGTCAACGTTCAGCGGCTCAGGCTCATACGGGGAAGCGGCAGGACGTCGGATGTCCCGGCGGACGCTGCTGCGAGGTACGGCCCTCGGCGTGGGGGCGGTCGCCCTGCCGTCCGTCCTCGCGGCCTGCGGCAGCGGGCCGGGTGGCGTCTCGGTCGGTTCCAACGCCTCGGACGCGGTGCCGAAGAAGGCCTTCGCGGACGTCTTCCGGGCGTACGAGAAGAAGTCGAAGAAGACGGTGCGGGTGAACACCGTCAATCACGAGAATTTCCAGGAGAACATCAACCGCTATCTCCAGGGCACACCGGACGATGTCTTCATGTGGTTCGCGGGAAACCGCATGCAGTACTTCGCCCGCAAGGGCCTGCTCGCCGACATCAGTGACCTGTGGCGGGACTTCGACGGATTCTCCGACGCGCTGAAGAAGCAGTCGACGGGCGCGGACGGAAAGCAGTACTTCGTGCCGCTTTACTACTACCCGTGGGCGGTCTTCCACCGCAAGAGCGTCTTCCAGGAGAAGGGGTACGAGGTCCCCAAGACCTTCGACCAGTACCGTGCCCTCGCCCGGCAGATGGAAAAGGACGGGCTGGTGCCGTTCGCCTTCGGCGACAAGGACGGCTGGCCGGCGATGGGCACTTTCGACTACCTCAATATGCGGGCCAACGGCTACGACTTCCACCTGGCGCTGATGAGCGGCCAGAAGTCCTGGAACAGCCCGCAGGTCAAGCAGGTCTTCGACCTCTGGCGCGGCCTCATGCCGTACCACCAAAAGGGCGCCAACGGACGGACCTGGCAGGAGGCCACGCAGAGCCTGGCGCAGAAGAAGGCCGGTATGACGGTCCTGGGGCTGCCGCACCCGGGCCAGCAGTTCAGCGCCGCCGACCGTGCGGACCTCGATTTCTTCCCCTTCCCGGAGATCGACCCGTCCTTCGGCCAGGAGGCGGTCGAGGCGCCGATCGACGGATTCCTGATGTCGAGGAAGGCCAAGGACACGAGCGGGGCGAAGGACCTGCTGAAATACCTCGCCACTCCCCGAGCGGAGGACATCTATCTTCGCTCCGACCCGAACAACATCGCGGTCAACAGCGGTGCCGACACCGGCGCCTACACACCACTGCAGAAGAAGGCCGTCGAACTCGTCGCGGGCGCCCGGCAGATATCACAGTTCATGGACCGCGACACCCGCCCCGACTTCGCGTCGACCGTGATGATCCAGGCGATCCAGCAGTTCCTCAACAAGCCCGATGACATCGACGGATTGGTGAACGACATCGAACGCCAGAAGAAGCAGATCTTCGCGGCGGAATGACCGCCGGCCAGGACAGCCGCCGTATGACCACCACTGACGGGCCGCCGCCAACTAGCCACTGCCGCCGGGTCACCGCCGGGTGACCACGGACACGACGGGGAGCGAAGAGCCGTGCCGAACACCCGCACACCAGCCGCGCCGCACGCCCGCGTACGCCTCGCGCCCCGCACCCGTGTATGGCGCGCCGGGCGGCGGGGGCCACGTCGGTACACCCGCCGCGACCTGGCCGTTCTCGGTCTGCTGCTGGGCATTCCGATCCTGCTCGACCTCGCCCTGATATGGGGACCTACGCTCGCCTCCGTCGGGCTGTCCTTCACCGACTGGGACGGGATCGGCGACGTTCGCTGGGCCGGCCTCAAGAACTACGACAACCTCTTCACCAACTATCCCCAATTCTGGCCGGCGGTCCGGCACAACCTTCTCTGGCTGGTCTTTCTCGGATTCCTCGCCACACCCTTCGGGCTGCTGCTCGCCGTCCTCATCGACCGAGGTGTCCGCTTCAGCCGCTTCTACCAGTCGACGCTCTACATGCCGGTGGTGCTCTCGCTCGCCGTCGTCGGATTCATCGCCCAGCTCATCCTCTCCCGCGACCAGGGAGCGCTCAACGCCGTGCTCGGCGGCGACAATCCCACCGACTGGCTGGGAAACCCGGACCTCAATATCTGGATGGTGATGCTGGCGGCCTGCTGGCGGCACACCGGATACGTCATGATTCTCTATCTGGCCGGCCTGAAATCCGTTGACCCGAGCCTCAAAGAGGCCGCCGCCATCGACGGCGCGAGCGACCGGCAGACCTTCTTCCGCGTCGTCCTGCCCACGCTGCGTCCGGTGAACGTCATCGTCGGGGTCATCACCGTCATCGAATCACTGCGTGCCTTCGACATCGTCTACGCCATCAACAAGGGCCGCAACGGCCTGGAACTGTTGTCGGTGCTGGTGACCGACAACATCATCGGCGAGGCCGGCCGGATCGGATTCGGCTCGGCGATCGCCGTCGTCCTCCTCCTCGTCTCCATGGGATTCATCGTGACCTATCTCGTCCAGGAGCTGCGAGGGGAGAAGAAGCGATGACGGCCCCCGCCACCGCCCCGCCCCCTGCCGCACGGCCGGCGCCCGCCGTCGCATCCGCCCCGCGACGCCGCGGCCGCTTCGGCGTGCACGCTTTTCTGTTCGTCGTCTCGCTGGGCTTCCTCGCGCCGCTGCTGCTGGCCGTCTACGCCTCACTGCGCCCCTACGAGGAGACCGCGAAATACGGCTACTTCTCCCTCCCGCGGCATCTTTCCTTCGACTACTACGTGCAGGCATTCGTCGATTCCGGCATGACCAGGTACTTCATGAACTCACTGGTCATCGCGGTGCCCGGCGTCCTGCTCACACTGTTCCTGGCATCCTTCGTGGCATTCGCCGTGGCCCGGCTGCGGATGCGCGGCGGAATCGTCCTGCTGATGGTCTTCACCGCGGGGAACCTGCTGCCCCAGCAGGTCATCGTCACTCCGCTGTACGTCCTGTTCAACAAGATCCCGCTGCCCTATTGGATGTCCGACTCCATGACGATGTACGACTCCTTCTGGGCCGTCATCGCCGTGCAGATCGCCTTCCAACTCGGTTTCTGCGTGTTCGTGCTGGCCAATTTCATGCGGACACTGCCCCTGGAGATCCTGGAGGCCGCGATCGTCGACGGCGCGGGCGTCTGGGCGCAGTACTGGCGCGTCACCCTTCCGCTGTGCCGCCCCGCACTCGCCGCCCTGGGAACCCTCCAATTCACCTGGATGTACAACGACTTCCTCTGGGGCCTGGTCTTCCTCTCCGACGGCGACAAACTGCCCGTGACCTCGGCCCTGAACAATCTGCGCGGCCAGTTCTTCACGGACTACAACCTGCTGGCGGCCGGCTCCGTCCTCGTCGCGCTCCCCACGATCCTGGTCTTCCTGCTGTTGCAGCGGCACTTCATCGCGGGGCTGACCCTGGGGGCGAACAAGGGGTAGCGGAGCGGCCGGCAAACGGCTGGTGACGGCGTGATGCGCCGCCGTCATATGCGACGGACAGCGGGGTGTCCAGGGGGCCAACTTCGTTGTACGGATGGGGGTTTCGGTGCGGAAGGGGTGGGGGAGCGCTTGGTTGCCGGGGGCTTCGCGGCGGGGGATCGGTGACCGGCATCCTCCGTCGTGGCGCAGTGCGCGATCGGCGCGTCCACGGAGCCGCGAGGTCTCCCTGGCCGGGCCGCCCGTCGCAGATGTGCCGTCCCCGGTCGCGCCCGCGGCCCGTGGTCCCGAGGGGTTTCCGTGGCAGGGTGTTGCGGGCAACTCACCTGGGTCCTAGGGAAGAGGGGAAACCGTGATCGTCTGGCTGAACGGCACGTTCGGTGCGGGCAAGACCACTGCGGCTCATGAATTGCTCGACCTGCTTCCCGGAAGCACGCTCTACGACCCCGAAATCCTCGGCAGCGGACTGCGGCTGATGCTGCCCGCCAAGCGATTCGAGGAGATCGACGACTATCAGGACCTGCCGGCCTGGCGTCGGATGGTCGTGGACACCGCGGCCGCTCTGCTCACCGAGGTCCCGGGCCCCCTCGTGACACCGATGGCCCTGCTGCGCCAGGAGTACCGCGACGAGATCTTCGGCGCTCTCGCGGCCCGCCGCATTCCCGTGCGGCATGTATTCCTGGATGCGGAGGAAACGATCCTGCGGGAGCGAATATCCCGCCGCGCGAACACTGCCCCGGAGCCGGCGGCCGGCGCTTCGGCACACCAGGGACATCCCGGGCACCCGCCGTACGCCACCGCCCCCGACTGGATCAAGGACGACGCCCACGTCGTCGACACCACCCGGCTGACGCCCCGGCAGGCCGCCGAGCAGATCGCCGAGGCCGTACGCGTCGGCGCCGGCGCCTGCGACATCGTCCAGACACCCGAGCCGACCGCGGAGACGCTGGCCGCGGGTGTGCTGCTCTTCGACGACCAGGACCGGGTGCTCCTCGTCGACCCGACATACAAGCCGGGCTGGGAGTTCCCCGGCGGCATCGTGGAGCCCGGCGAGGCACCCGCCCACGCCGGAGTGCGCGAGGTCGCCGAGGAGCTGGGCATTCAACTGCCCCGCGCCCCCCGGTTGCTCGTCCTGGACTGGGAGGCGCCCAAACCCCCCGGCTACGGCGGCCTCCGGCTGCTCTTCGACGGCGGCACCCTGACCGCGGACCGCATCCGCGAGGTGCTGCTGCCGGGCGCGGAGCTGCGCGACTGGCGGTTCGCGACCGAGGCCGAGGCGGAGGACATGCTGCCGCCCGTGCGCTGGAACCGCCTCCGCTGGGCGCTGCGCGCCCGGGAACAGGGCTGCCCGCTCCACCTGGAGGCGGGCGTCCCGCTCGGCTGAGACGGCAGACCGGGCGCCGCGGCCGACGGGCCGCGGCGCCCGAACCCCCTCCGCCGACCCCGGGGGCGTCAGGCCCGGCTCTCCGCGTACCGCCGCAGGAACAGTGCCTCGGCCAGCGACAGCCGCTCCAGCTCCTGCGGCGAGACACTCTCGTTGACGGCGTGGATCTGCGCCTCGGGCTCACTCAGCCCGATCAGCAGTATCTCCGCCTCCGGGTAGAGACCGGCCAGGGTGTTGCACAGCGGGATCGAGCCGCCCATGCCGGAGGTCTGCATCTCCTCCCCGTCGTACGCCTCGCGCAGGGCGGCCGCCATCGACGCGTACGCCGGGCTCCCGGTGTCCGCACGGAACGCCTGGCCCTGCCCGATCTGCTCCACCGCGACCCGCACACCCCACGGCGCGGCGTTCTCCAGATGCGCCGCGAGCAGCTTCGTCGCCTCCCCGGCGTCGGTGCCCGGCGGCACCCGCAGGCTCACCAGCGCCCGCGCCCCCGCCTGCACGGACGGGGTCGCGCCGACCACCGGCGGGCAGTCGATGCCGAGCACGGTGACGGCCGGGCGCGCCCAGATCCGGTCCGCGATCGAGCCGCTGCCGATCAGCTCGACGCCGTCCAGCACCTTGGCGTCCTTGCGGAAGTCCGCCTCCGGGTACTCCAGCCCCTCCCAGGTCGCGTCCGCGGCAAGCCCATTGACCGTCGTCGAACCGTCCTCGGCGCGCAGCGAGTCCAGCACACGGATCAGCGCCGCCAGCGCGTCCGGGGCCGCGCCACCGAACTGCCCGGAGTGCAGATTGCCCTCCAGGGCGTCGACCCGCACCCGCACCAGCGTCATGCCGCGCAGCGTCGCGGTCACCGTCGGCAGGCCGACCCGGAAGTTTCCGGTGTCACCGATGACGATGGCGTCGGAGGTCAGCAGCTCCGGGTGTGCCTCGGCGTACCGCTCCAGGCCACCGGTGCCCTGCTCCTCAGAACCCTCCACGATCACCTTGACGTTGACCGGGACGCCGCCGTGCTCCTTCAGCGCGCGCAGCGCCGTCAGATGCATGATCAGGCCGCCCTTGCAGTCGGCCGCACCGCGTCCGTACCAGCGGCCGTCGCGCTCGGTCAGCTCGAACGGCGGCGAGACCCAGGCGGCCTCGTCCAGCGGCGGCTGCACGTCGTAGTGCGCGTACAGCAGAACGGTGGGGGCGCCGGCCGGGCCGGGCAGGAAGCCGTACACGGACTGGGTGCCGTCCGGGGTGTCCAGCAGCGCGACGTCCTCGAAGCCCTCCGCCCGCAACGCGTCGGCCGTCCAGTTGGCGGCCGCCTCGCACTCGCTCCTGGGGAACTGGGCCGGGTCCGCGACGGACTTGAAGGCCACCAGCTCGGCCAGCTCGGACAGGGCCCGGGGCTGCAGCGAGGCGACGGTGTGCGCGAGCGGGCTGTCAGACATGGAACGCTCCTTGTAGGCGCGGCGTTGTGTACCTACGGGCCGTCCGGCGGGGTGTGCGGACGGGCCGGACGTACGGGTATGGGTGCTCCCGATCTTCCCACAGGCGGTCCGCGCGACAGCGGCCCGTAGGATGCGGGCGGTACGCGCAGCCAGGCATCGAACAGGAGCAGAAGCACAGGTGAGCAGCGAGCAGGCAGCCGAGGACAACCAGCAGGTGTGGGACGTGGTGGTGGTGGGCGCGGGACCCGCGGGCGCCGCGGCCGCGCACGCCGCGGCCTGTACGGGTCGCCGGGTGCTGCTCCTGGAGAAAGCGGACCTGCCGCGGTACAAGACCTGCGGCGGCGGCATCATCGGCCCCTCGCGGGACTCCCTGCCCCCCGGTTTCGAACTGCCGCTGCGCGACCGCGTCCACGCGGTCACCTTCTCGCTGAACGGCAAGCTCTCCCGCACCCGCCGCTCCAAGCAGATGCTCTTCGGGCTGATCAACCGCCCCGAGTTCGACGCCGCGCTGGTCGAGTCCGCGAAGGACGCGGGCGCCCGGATCCGTACCGGCGTCGCGGTCTCCCGGGTGGAGCAGCACGGCGCCGAGGTCCCCGACCGGCGGACCGTCGCCGTGGTGCTCGGCGACGGCGAGGTGGTGCTGGCGCGGTCCGTGATCGGGGCGGACGGCAGCGCCGGCCGGATAGGCGCCCACGTCGGGGTCAAGCTCGACCAGGTCGACCTCGGCCTGGAGGTGGAGATCCCGGTGCCCGAGACGGTCGCCGAGGACTGGGCGGGCCGGGTGCTCATCGACTGGGGTCCGCTGCCCGGCAGCTACGGCTGGGTCTTCCCCAAGGGCGACACCCTCACCGTCGGCGTGATCTCCGCCCGCGGCGAGGGCGCGGCGACCAAGCGGTACCTGGAGGACTTCATCGGGCGGCTGGGGCTCGCGGGCTTCGAACCGAGCATTTCGTCGGGGCATCTGACGCGCTGCCGCGCGGAGGACTCGCCGTTGTCCCGGGGCCGGGTCCTGGTGTGCGGCGACGCGGCGGGACTGCTGGAGCCGTGGACCCGCGAGGGCATCTCCTTCGCGCTGCGCTCGGGGCGGCTCGCGGGGGAGTGGGCGGTCCGCGTCGCCGAGGCGCATGACGCGGTGGACGCACGCCGGCAGGCGCTGAACTACGCCTTCGCCATCAAGGCGGGCCTCGGCGTGGAGATGGGGGTGGGGCGGCGGATGCTGCAGGTCTTCTCGCGGCGCCCCGGCCTGCTGCACGCCGCGATCACCGGCTTCCGCCCGGCCTGGCACGCCTTCGCGAAGATCACCCGGGGCATGACGACGCTGGCCGAACTGGTCCGCACCCACGCGATGGCGCGGCGGGCGCTGGAGGCGTTCGACCGTTCCTGAGGAGGTCCCGGTGCCGGGTCCGGGTGCCGCGGTCGTGAGGTGGGGGTGTGCGGCGGGGCGTCAGGCGGGGGCGTCGGTCGTGGGTTTCGGCCGTGGGTTTCGGGCATCCGGCGGGGGCGTCCCGCCCGGGGCCGGGACGTTTGCCTGTCGGGGTTGCCGGGGGCGGGATATCGATCCGGGGCGCGTGTTCTGTGGTGCGTGCCGGTGCGTGCCGGTGCGTGCCGGTGCGGATGTGAGTCGCAAGCGCCGTTGCTCCCCGTTTCGCCGTTGGTGAAGTCGACCCCCGGAAGGGTGCGGCGGGCGGGCCGCCAAGCCGCCAACGACGCGCGCTGGGCAAGCGGGTGCGAACGGCGGGCGTAGCCGGAGGTGGGACTCCGGCGTCCGCACGAGCACCGGCGGGTTCGCCGGCGCTCAGGATTCGGTGATCCGGAAGACCGGGTGGCGCGGGGCCGCGGCGAGCAGTTCCTCGTCGGTGGAGTCGGCATTGATCTCACCGAAGAAGGACTTGACCTCCCAGCCCCAGCGCGCGAGATACGCCCGCAGCACCGCCGGGGTCTCGGCGGGCGGGAGCTCGACGGCGGTGAAGGGGCGGGTCCGGCGGCCGACGCGCAGTTCCCCGCCGCCCGCGGCACGCATGTTGCGCACCCATTCGGAGTGGCCGCGCGCCGAGACGAGATAGCGGCCGCCCTGGAAGGTCATCGGGTTCACGGGGACGCGGCGCCATTCCCCGCTCTTGCGGCCGCGGACGGCGAGGTCGGCCGCGCCGGCGAGGCTGATACCGCGGCGGGCGAGCCAGCCGATGGTGCTGTTGAGACGGGCGGCGAAACGGTTTGGCTTGAGGTACTGGGACATGGGTCCTCCTTCTCGGCGCCGACGTGGTGTGAGCGCCATTCCCATTCGAGAGCGGTGCTCTCGCTTATGAGCAGTGTGAAGTAGAGGTGTACTTCAAAGCAAGAGCACTGCTCTCGTTTTTGTGCGGTGCTCCGAAAGGTGGCAGACTGCTCCTCATGACGGCGATCCGAGGAGCCAGGGAACGGGCCCGCAGCGAAATCACCGCGGCCATCAAGGACGAGGCCCGCAGACAGCTGGCGGCGGAGGGTGCCGCCAAGCTCTCCCTGCGCGCGGTGGCCCGTGAGCTGGGCATGGCCTCTTCTGCGCTCTACCGCTACTTCCCCAGCCGTGACGACCTGCTCACCGCGCTGATCGTCGACGCCTACAACGCGGTCGGTGAGGCCGCGGAGACCGCCCGGGACGCGCTGCGCGGTCCCGGCGCGGCCGCCCCCGTCACCCGCTGGCGCACCGTCTGCGGCGCTGTCCGCGACTGGGCCCTGGCCCATCCGCACGAGTACGCCCTGATCTACGGCTCACCCGTCCCCGGCTACAGCGCCCCGCAGACCACGACCGAGCCGGCCGCGCGGGTCGGCCTCGCCTTGATCGGCGTGATCCGCGACGCGTACGCCGCGGGAACGCTCAAGGAGCCCGCGGAGCCGGTGCCCGACGAGGTGCTGGGGGAGGCGCTGACGCTCGCCGCCGGGCTGGGGGTGGAGCTGCCGGGAGCGGTGATGGTGCGGCTCGTGGCGGCCTGGGCGCAGCTCTTCGGGCTGCTGAGCTTCGAACTGTTCGGCCAGTTCAACGGGGTCATCGAGGCCCGCACGGAATTCTTCGACCAGGCGGTGCTCCAGCTCGCCCGCGGCGTCGGCCTCCCCACCCCCCGCTGACGGGCCGACGGCCCTGACGGCGGGTGCCGATCCGTCCGGGCCGCCACCCGCCGTATCCGCCTCTCCGCCCCACGCCGTTTTCTCGCCGCGCGCGATACCCGCTGCCTCGGTAGCCGCTGATCTTGTTCGCGCGACGGAGTTCGGCGCAACCGCTGCATGGCCCGGGGGTGCGCGGACGTGCGGCCGGGCTGCGCCCGCCGTTGGTGGGGTCGGCAGGGGCGCGTGCGCGGGCTGTCATGGGGGCGGGTCGCGACGGGCTCCTGGCGACGGGGCCTGTCTGCCCGGTGCGCCCGCTCGTCTGCCCCGACCGCAAGCTGCGCCCGTCCGCCGCACCCGCCCCTCCGCCCCACACCGATCCCTCGCCGCGCGCGATACCCGCTGCCCCGGTAGCCGATGACCTTGTTCGCACGACGGAATTCAGCTGACCGCCGCTGCATGGCCCGGGGGCGCCGGGAGGCGCGGCCAAGCTGCGGCCGGTGTCGGTGGGGTCGGCAGGGATGCCTTCGACGGCTGGGGGCGGGGCGCGACGGGGGCGTCTGCGCAGCGCGCCCGCCTGCTGCGCCCCGTCCGCCCGGCGCCCGCCCTCCGCGCCGGTCCCGCCCGCGTGGCCACCCTCCGCGCCCGTCCGCCGTCGTGCTGATCCGCCCCGCCGCGCGCCCACTTCGCGCAGCGCGTGAAATCCCCCCGGCCCTGCCGCTCCGCTGGCGGGGTCCGCAGTGGACCCACCGCCGGCGTCGCACGGAACTCGTCGCGACCGACCGCGCGGCCTCCCACGCACGCCCGGCCTCCCCACGCGCCCCGCGCCTGCCGCCCACCCCCCCTGCCGCCCACACCGCCTACTCCCGCAGGAGTACGGCTGATCACTGCGTCGGGGGGACGCCGTCGGGTGCCGTCCGGTCTAGCGTTACCGGCATGGACAACGCACGGCCGCCGTGGGCGCGGCGCCCCCTCGGTCGGCTGCGGGGGCGGTGGCCTTCGCCCGCCCAGGAGGAACCGAGAGGCTGGGTGGGCACCCGGCTGCCCTGGCTCTCTACTCTCGCGGTGACGGTCTTCGTCCTGGTCGGCTCGGGCTTCGCAGGGCACAACCAGCCCGATCGCGTCCCGCTCGATCCGCTCGGGCGGGCCCTGCTGGTCGTGGGTGCGGCCCTGCTGCTCTTCCGGCATCGTTTCCCGCGCGCTGTCTGTCTCGGCGTCGCGGCTTCCGTGGCGGTGTACTTCGCCGCGGGCTATCCGTACGGGCCGGTCTTCCTCCTCGTGGCGCTGGGGACCTTCGCCGCGATCGTCGCCGGGTACCGCATCGTCGCCTGGGGCGCGGTCGGCGGGCTCTGGCTCAGTCATCTCCTCGTCGCCCACTGGCTCTACCGCTGGCTGCCGCCGCACGACGGTCCGGCGCCGTGGAGTCAGGAACTGTTCATCGCCGTGCTGGTGGTGGCCGTGGTGGCCGTCTCCGAGCTGGTGCGGGTGCGCCGCGAGCAGCTCGCGAAGGCCCGGGCCGAGCGGGCCGCCGCCGAACGGCGCCGGGCCGATGAGGAACGCCTGCGGATCGCCCGCGAACTGCACGACGTCCTCGCCCACAGCATCTCCGTCATCAACGTCCAGGCGGGGGTGGGGCTCGCGCTCCTGGACAGCGACCCCGAGCAGGCCAGAAGCGCGCTGACCACCATCAAGGCCGCGAGCAAGGAAGCGCTCGGCGAGGTCCGGCAGGTTCTGGACACCCTGCGTGCCCGCGGGGCGGCGCCGCGCGCGCCCGCCCCCGGCCTGGATCGCCTGCCCGAACTCACCGAGCAGGCCACGGGGGCGGGGCTCGCCGTGAGCGTGCGTACCGAGGGCAGCCGCGTCGCCCTGCCGCCCGGAGCCGATCTCGCAGCCTTCCGCATCGTCCAGGAAGCGCTCACCAACATCGTCCGGCACTCCGGCTCGCGCACCGCCCTGGTCCGGCTCGGCTATGTCCCGTCGGCGCTGGAAATCCAGGTCGACGACGACGGGCCCGCGACCTCCGAGGCGGGGGAGCCCGCCGGTGGCGGAAACGGCCTGGTCGGGATGCGGGAGCGGGCCGCGGCGCTCGGCGGAACCGTCGAGGCGGGCCCGCGCCCGGACGGCGGCTTCCGGGTCGTGGCGCGCATTCCACTGGCCCCGGCGGAGAGCCCGCCCGGGGGCGCGGCTGCCGGTACGGTGGCTCCGACCGCCGAGGAGGAGTCGTGATCCGGGTACTGCTCGCCGACGACCAGTTGCTGGTCCGCGCCGGTTTCAAGGTGCTGCTTGACGCCCAGCCGGAGATCGAGGTGGTGGGCGAGGCGGCGGACGGCCAGGAGGCGCTGGCCGCGGTCCGCGAACACCGCCCGGACATCGTGCTGATGGACATCCGGATGCCGGTGGTGGACGGGCTGGTCGCCACCCGCCGCATCACCGAGGATCCGCAGCTGTCCGATGTGAAGGTCGTCATGCTGACCACCTTCGAGCTGGACGAGTACGTCTTCGAGGCGATCCGCTCCGGGGCGTCGGGGTTCCTCGTCAAGGACACCGAGCCGGAGGAGCTGGTGCGGGCGGTGCGCGCGGTCGTCGACGGTGACGCCCTGCTCTCGCCCGGGGTGACCCGTCGGCTGATCGCCGAGTTCGCGGCCCGTTCCAAGGAACCGGCGGCGGCCGACGCGCTGTCCGTACTGACCGAGCGGGAGCGCGAAGTCATGGCGCTGGTCGGGATCGGGCTGTCCAACGAGGAGATCGCCCGGCGGCTGGTCGTCAGTCCGCTGACCGCCAAGACCCATGTCAGCCGCACCATGGTCAAGCTGGGCGCGCGGGACCGCGCCCAACTGGTGGTGCTGGCCTACGAGTCGGGGCTGGTGCGCCCCGGCTGGCTGGGCTGACCCCGCCGCAGCACCCACACCAGGCGCAGGACGCCCACCGCCCCGCCGAGGGCGCCGCTCGCCGTCAGCCAAGGGCCTTTCCACGGCGGCGGGAGTGCGCCCCACAGCGCCGGGCTGCCCATCGCCAGGAAGCAGATGCCGCCCGCGAACGCGGCGCTGAGCAGTGCGAAAACGATCTCGACGGTGAGGGCGTCCTTCTCGGCCTGGCTGCGCGTGGGTGACATGTCACAAGTTTGCCCGCTGCACACCCATTGCCAGGGGAAGTGGCGCAAACCTAGCCTGTGTTCGTCATTTCGGCCAACGAGCGGCTGACCGAACGAAGGAGGGGGACGCACATGGGACGACTGGTACCCGCGGTGACCCGAGCCCTGGACGTGCTCGAACTGTTCCTGGAAGGCGACGGGACGCTGTCCGCCCCGGAGATCACCCGCAAGCTGCAACTGCCCCGCACCACCGTGCACGAGCTGGTCTCCACCCTCACCGCGCGCACCTACCTGGTGCCCGTACCGCAGCAGCCCGGACGCTACCGGCTGGGGGTCCGCGCCTATCAGCTCGGCAGTCGCTACGCCGAGCAGCTCGACCTCGCCGCCGAAGGGCAGCGGGTGGCGCGTACGGTCGCGGAGACCTGCGACGAGACCGTGCATGTCGCGCTCCTCGAAGGCGCCGATGTCATCTACGTCGCGAAGGTGGACTCCACGCACGCGGTCCGCATGGTCTCGGCCGCCGGCCGCCGGCTGCCCGCGCACTGCACCTCCGTCGGCAAGATGCTGCTGGCCTCGCTGCCGGAGGACGAACTCGCCGCCCGGATCCCGGACGGCGCCGAGCTGACCGCCATGACGGAGAACAGCATCACCGACCCCGCCACGCTGCACCGGCACCTCGCCGTGGTCCGCGAGCGCGGAATCGCCGTCGAGCAGCGCGAGTCCAACGCCGATGTGAGCTGTGTGGCGGCGCCCGTGAAGGACTCCGCGGGGCGGGTCGTGGCCGCGCTCAGCATCTCCGTACCGATGGTGCGCTGGAGCGAGGAGCGGCGGACGGAGCTGGAGGAACTGGCGGTGAAGGGCGCCGGGCAGCTCTCCGAGGCGCTCGGGCACCGGGGCCGGCGGTGAAGCCGTGGGAGGTGGCGGTGGCCGCGGGGGCGCGCCTGGGGGAGGGGCCGACCTGGGACGCCGCGGCCCGGCGGCTGATCTGGGTGGACATCCTCGCCTCCCGGGTGCACACCCTCGACCCGGCCACCGGCCGCCGCACGGTACTGGCCACCGAGCAGCACGTCGGTGCCGCGAAGCCGCGCGCCGGCGGCGGCCTGGTGGTCAATCTCCGTGACGGCGTGGCCTGTTACGACGCCGACGGCGCGCTGCGCTGGCTGCACCGCGAGGTGGTGCCGGGCCGCCGAGGCAACGACGCCGGCGTCGCCCCCGACGGATCGCTGTGGGCGGGCACCATGCGCTACGACGAGGCGCCCGGCGGCGGCACGCTGACCCGCATCGCGCCGGACGGCCGGGCCACGCCGCAGCTGTCCGGCGTCACGGTCAGCAACGGCATCGGCTGGAGCCCGGACGGCCGGCGCATGTACTACATCGACAGTCCGACCCGCCGGGTGGATGTCTTCGATATCGGGCCGGACGGCGAGCCGACCGGTCGTCGCCCGTTCGCCACCGTCGAGGAGGGGGCGGGCTTTCCCGACGGGCTGACCGTCGACGCGGCGGGCTGTGTCTGGGTGGCTCTCTGGGACGGTGCGGCGGTGCGTCGCTACGCCCCTGACGGGCGGCTCGACCGGGTGGTGGAACTGCCCGTACGGCGGCCGACGGCCTGTGCGTTCGGTGGCCGGGACCTGACGGATCTCTATGTCACCTCGGCGAGCGAGGGGGTGGCGCCGGACGGAACGGCGGGGGCGCTGCTGGTGCTTCCGGCAGCGGGGGAGGGACTGCCCCAGCCGGCCTTCGCCGGATGATCCCGCCGCGGCGCCGATCGAGATCCCGAACGGGGTCGGTGGGTGGCAAAGCGGGGCAATCACCCTGATCGGGCGGCGCGGCGCACGGATTCGGCGCGAAGTGTTGACGGGCCATCAGTCGGAATCTATTTTCACGGCCGGAGTTCCGATCGTCGTTCGAGATCACGAACGGCGGGGGTGGGCTCGCAGTGCTGCGATCCATCGCCAATCGCCGAGGCGTGTCGACCCGGCTGGGCGCAGGCGACCGGGCCCCGGTGGTGCCGAACACGGCGTGTGGGATGCGGGCAAGCGGCCACCGCGAGTGAGACGCCGGCATCCGGCCGCGAGGGGGCGGCCGGCTGACCGCGCGAGGCCGTGGCCGCGGGGGCTCCCCGCGGCCACGGCCGGGTGGCCCGCTGTCCGCGGGCTTCCGCCTCCTCGGGCGGCTCGACCCGCTCAGGAACCGACGCGCCGCTTGTTCCAGACGTCGAAGCCGACCGCGGCCAGCAGCACCAGCCCTTTGATGACCTGCTGGTAGTCGGTACCGATGCCGACCAGGGACATTCCGTTGTTGAGGACGCCGAGCACCAGGGCGCCGATGATGGCGCCCAGGACGGTGCCGACGCCACCGCTCATCGAGGCGCCGCCGATGAACGCCGCGGCGATCGCCTCCAGTTCGAAGTTGATGCCTGCCTGGGGCGTGCCGGCGTTGAGCCGGGCCGCGTACACACAGCCGGCCAGGGCCGCCAGGGTGCCCATGGTGACGAAGACCAGGAAGGTGACCCGGCGGTCCTTGACGCCCGACAGCTTGGCGGCCGCCTTGTTGCCGCCGAGTGCGTAGACGTGCCGGCCGATGACGGCGTTGCGCATCACGAAGCCCAGGGCGATCAGCAGCGCGCACATGATGAGCAGGACCACTGGCACACCGTGGTAGCTGGCGAGCGTCAGGGTGAAGGCGACCACCGCCGCCACGATCGCCACGCACTTCAGCAGCCAGAGGTTGAACGGCAGCACGTCCAGCTCGTACGCCAGCTGCCGGCGCCGGTCGCGCCACTCCTGGAGGAGGACGAGGGCGATCACCAGCAGGCCGATGACCAGCGTCGGGTTGTGGTACTGGGTGTAGGGCCCCATCTCGGGCAGGAAGCCCTGCGCGATGTTCTGGAATCCGCCGGGGAACGGCGCCAGCGACTGGCCCTCCAGCATGATCTGGGTCGCGCCCCGGAACAGCAGCATCCCGGCCAGCGTCACGATGAACGACGGGATGCCGACATACGCGATCCAAAAGCCCTGCCAGGCCCCGGCGATCGCCCCGATCAGCAGCGACACCACCAGGGCGAGACCCCAGGGCATGTCGTGCTTGACCATCATCACGGCGGCCGCGGCCCCGACGAAGGCGGCCAGTGAGCCGACGGACAGATCGATGTGCCCGGCGATGATGACGATCATCATGCCCATGGCCAGGATCAGGATGTAGCTGTTCTGCTGGACGATGTTGGACACGTTGTTGGGCAGCAGCAGCGTGCCGTCGGTCCAGATCTGGAACAGCACCACGATCAGCGCCAGCGCGATGATCATGCCGTACTGCCGCATGTTGGCACGCACGGTGTGCAGGAGCAGCGCCCCGGTCGAAGGACGGTCCGCGCGCGGTGGCGGCGCGGAGCCGGTGGAGTGTTGGGTTGCGGTCGTCATGGGTCGGGCCTCAGCTCTTGTCCATGGTCATATGGCGCATCAGTGCTTCCTGGGTCGCGTCCGCACGCGCGATCTCACCGGTCAGCCGGCCGGCTGCCATGGTGTAGATGCGGTCGCACATGCCCAGCAGCTCGGGGAGTTCGGAGGAGATGAAGACCACGGCCTTGCCCTGCGCGGCCAGTTGGTCGATCACCGTGTAGATCTCGTACTTCGCGCCGACATCGATCCCGCGCGTCGGCTCGTCGAGGATCAGCACGTCGGGATCGGCGTGGATCCACCTGCCGAGCACGACCTTCTGCTGGTTGCCGCCGCTGAGCCGCCCCACCTGCTCGTGGACGGTGGGTGTCTTGATGTTCAAAGACCGCCGGTAGCGCTCGGCGACCCGCCGTTCCTCGTGCTGGTCGACGATGCCGTGCCGGGCCATCGTCGGCAGCGAGGCGAGCGAGATGTTGCGGTGGACGGTGTCGATGAGGTTCAGCCCGTACGTCTTGCGGTCCTCGGTGACATACGCGATGCCGTGCGCCACCGCCTCCGGGACGGAACGGGGCGCCACCTCGCGGCCGCCGATGTGCAGGGTGCCGCCCGCGTAACGCCCGTAGGAACGGCCGAAGACGCTCATCGCCAGCTCCGTGCGGCCGGCTCCCATCAGGCCCGCGATGCCTACGATCTCGCCGCGCCGCACGTCGAGCGAGACATCGTCGACGACCTTGCGCTGCTGGTCGATGGGGTGGTGCACGGTCCAGCCGGACACCGCGAGCGCCCTCTCGCCGGCGTCCGCGCCCTCGTAGCGGGTGCGGTCGGGAAAGCGCTGGTCGAGGTCCCGGCCGACCATGCCGCGGATGATGCGGTCCTCGGAGACCTCCGGTGCGGCGTCCGGATCGGCCCGGACGGTCAGCGTCTCGATGGCCCGCCCGTCGCGCAGGACGGTGACGGAGTCGGCGACCCGCCGGATCTCCCCCAGTTTGTGGGAGATGAGGATGCAGGCGATGCCCTGCGCGCGCAGCTCCAGGATGAGGTCGAGGAGGTGCTCGCTGTCCTCGTCGTTGAGGGCGGCCGTCGGCTCGTCGAGGATCAGCAGCCGCACCTCCTTGGAGAGCGCCTTGGCGATCTCCACCAACTGCTGCTTGCCGACCCCGATATCGGCGACCCGGGTCTGCGGCGTCTCGTGCAGACCGACCCGCTTGAGCAGCGCCGACGCGTGCCGCAGCGTCTCGCTCCAGCTGATGACGCCGCGGCGGGCGCGCTCGTTGCCGAGGAAGATGTTCTCGGCCAGCGACAGATACGGAACCAGCGCCAGTTCCTGGTGGATGATGACGATGCCGCGCTGCTCGCTCGCGCGGATGTCCTTGAACGCGCAGCGCTCGCCCTCGAAGAGGATCTCGCCCTGGTAGCTCCCGTGCGGGTGCACCCCGCTGAGGACCTTCATGAGCGTCGACTTGCCCGCGCCGTTCTCACCGCAGATGGCGTGGATCTCCCCGGCGCGCACGGACAGCCGGACGTCGGACAGCGCGGTGACCCCGGCGAAGCTCTTGGTGATGCCGTGCATCTCCAGCACCGGGCCCGCCGTCTTGCCGGTGGGGGTGCTCTGCTCGCCCTGCACGCCGGTCACTTCAGCTCACCGGCCTTGAAGTAGCCCTCCTTGACGAGGAGTTCGGTGTTCTTTTCGTCGATGCTGACCGGGTCGAGGAGGAAGGCGGGGACCACCCGGGAGCCGTTGTCGTAGGTCGTGGTGTCGTTGACCTTCGGCTTCTTGCGGTGCAGCACGGCATCGGCCATCCGGACGGCCTGCCGGGCCAGCTTGCGGGTGTCCTTGTAGACGGTCTGGGTCTGCTGCCCGGCGCGGATGGACTTGATGGACGCCAGCTCCGCGTCCTGGCCGGTGACCACCGGAAAGGGCTTGTCCGCCGACCCGTAGCCGACGCTCTTGAGGGCGGAGATCACACCGATGGAGATGCCGTCGTACGGGGAGAGCACGGCGTCCACGCGCGCGTCGCCGTAGTTCTTGCTGAGCAGGTCGTCCATCCGCTTCTGTGCGGTGCCGCCGTCCCAGCGCAGCGTGGTGGCCTGGTTCATCTTCTTCTGCCCGCTGCGGACGGTGAGCTGACCGCGGTCGAAGTACGGCTTGAGGACGGCCATCGCGCCGCTCCAGAAGTACTTGGTGTTGTTGTCGTCGGGCGATCCGGCGAACAGCTCGATGCTGAACTTGTCGTCCTTCTCCTCGTCCAGGTGCAACGCGTCGACGATGTACTGGCCCTGGAGCCGGCCGACGCGCTCGTTGTCGAAGGAGGCGTAGTAGTCGACGTCGGGGGTGCCGAGGATGAGGCGGTCGTAGGAGATGACGCGGATGCCGGCGTCCTTGGCGCGGCGCAGCACATCGGTGAGCGCGGAGCCGTCGATCGCCGCGACGACCAGCAGCCGGTGGCCCTTGGCGATCATGTTCTCCAGCTGGGCGACCTGGTTCTCGACCTTGTCGTCGCCGTACTGCAGATCCGCCTTGTACCCCTTCGCCTCGAACTGCCTGGCCATGTTCCTGCCGTCGGCTATCCAGCGTTCGGAGGACTTGGTGGGCATGGCGATGCCGATGGTGCCGCCCCCGGTGCCGCCGGGCCGGTAGCGGCTGCCACCCCTTGCCTCCTGTCCGCAGGCGGTCGCGGAAAGGGCCAGCGCGGCCGCGAGAACCACGGCGGGGATGCGATGAACTCTGGTGAAAGCCATGGTCAGTTGGTCCTCTCGGGGAGCGGGAACCGGCGCAGCTCACCGGGCAGCCGGGACCCCAGCGGCGACATCCCGCCGTCCGCGCCCAGCCGGGCCAGCAGGTCGAGCACCAGCCGGCCGCGCCGCACCCGCTCGCGTGCGCTGCTCAGCGCGGTTTCGCGCAGCTGCGCGCCGTAGGGGTAGATGCCGGGGGAGCGGCTCAGGCCGAACTTGAGGTAGAGGGGGGCGCCGCGCCGGATGAGCTGCGCGGCGTCGTACATGCGGATATAGCCGCCGAGGTCGTCCGGTGCCTCGATGTAGAAGTCCATCGGGGCGCGCGAGACCCGCCGGATCTGCGTCAGATGATCGAGGGTGAGATCCGAGGGGACGTTGACGGAGTCCGCGCCCAGCCGCTCGTAGACCTCGTACGCGGCGGGGTTGACCGGCCCGATCAGTGCGGACACCTTGAGGGTGGTGTCGGCGGGGAGGGTGCCCTCGGCCCGCAGCCGGTGCAGCAGCCACAGCACGCCCTCGTCGGCGACGAGCAGGCAGCGGACGCCCAGTTCGACGGCGCGCAGCGCGTCCTCCACGCAGCCGGCGACGGCTTCCTGTCCCCGGGCGCGCAGCCCGCCGCCGCCGGAGTCGGAGCGGGTGGCCCCGCCGATGTCCCAGGTGCCGCGCGGGCCGGTGAACAGGCACAGCTCGGTGTCCCGTTCCGCACAGGACTCCACCATCTCCGTGATCTCGGCATCGCCGAGCATCCAGACGCCACTGCCCTGGCTGACGCGGTGGATCGGCACGTCCAGCCGCCCGGCCTCCTTGAAGACGGTGGCCAGCGCCTCGGGCCCTTCGACGGAGGGGACTTCGGTACGCCAGGTCCCGCCGTCGGGGAAGGCGTACGGAGAGGTGTCGGCGGGGTCGTCGGCGGGGGCGGCGTGCCCGAGCGGGGCGAGGACGTGGGCGGCGGGATGCCGGGGGTTGGTGCCGGCGCCGGGTCCGGGCCCGGCGGAAGGGGAGGGCGTGGGCATGGGGCTCCTCGGGAGACGGGGATGAGCTACGCGGCGTTGTGGAGGTGCGCGCGCCGTTCGATATTTCGTACAGCGTTCGGATTTTCGGGCATGCCGACGGCGGTCGTGGAGCGGGGCGCCGCAGGTCAGGGCCCGGCGCTGCCGCCGGGCTCCAGCAGGACCTTGCCGACCGACGCGTCACCGCCGCCGACCAGGGCGACGGCCGTGGCGAACTCCTCCAGCGGAAAGGTGTGGGTGATCAGCGGGGCCGGGTCCAGCAGCCCCGCGTCGAAGGCCCGCACGGCGTGCGTCCACGCGGCGGACGGGGCGCCGAACACGCTGCGCACGGTGATCTGGCTCATCGCGAGGTGGATCGGGTCGATGCCCTGCGCACCGGGCGCGGGCAGTCCGACGAGGACGACGCGGCCACCACGCCTGGCCATCAGCGCCGAGGCGGCGGCACTGCCCCGCGCACCGGCCGTCTCCACCACCAGGTCGAAGCCGGACGGCAGCCGGTCGTCCGCGGGGGTGTGGATCCGCGTCGCCCCCATCGTCAGGGCCTGCTCGGCGCGGGCCGTGCGGGGATCGACGACGACCAGCTCCGAAGGGGAGGCGGCCGCCAGCAACTGGACCGCGAGCAGCCCGAGCGTCCCCGCGCCCACCACCGCGACCCGCTCGCCGGGCAGCGCGTTGCCCATCAGCGCCGCCGAGGCGGCCACGGCGGCCGGCTCCAAAAGCGCCGCCGCCCGCAGGTCGGCGTCGCCGCGCAGCGGGTGCAGCAGACGGGCGGGCAGCACCAAGGTGTCGGCGAAGCCGCCGGGCTCGGTGAAGCCGGTCTCGGAGTAGCCCGCGGTGCACAGGGAGGTGTCGCCTGCCCGGCACCGGTCGCAGGTCCGGCAGTTGCGGAAGCCCTCGCCGACGACCTTGCGGCCCACCAGGGCCGGATCGACGCCGGGGCCCACCGCGTCCACCGTGCCGGACCACTCGTGGCCGGGCGTGACGGGGTAGCGGACATAGCCGGCCGGTCGCGTCCCGTCGTACACCTCGCGGTCGCTGCCGCAGATGCCCGCCGCCGACACCGTCACCCGGGCCTCGTCCGCGCCGGGCTCGCGCGGCGGGCGGGTCACCAGCCGGTGCTGCCCGGGGCCGTCGAGGACGACGGCGCGGGAAGGGCGGGAGCGGGCCGTCATGTCGCCACCGCCCCACCGGAACCCGGGGCGGCGGGCCGGGGGCGCCTCATGACCGCTTCCGGTCGGGGTCGCGCTGCTCCCAGCCGTCGGCCCAGAGGTCGAAGCGGGCCGCCTGCTGCGGGAATTCGGCCGCCGCGTCGGTGTCCAGCTCCACGCCGAGACCCGGCGCGTGCGACAGCGGGAAGTAGCCGTCCACGACCTCGGGTGCGCCCTTCACGACCTTCTTGATCTCCGCGTCGGCGAAGTCGTTGAAGTGCTCCAGGATCTTGAAGTTCGGTGTACAGCCCGCCAGTTGGAGCGAGGCCGCGGTCAGCACCGAGCCGCCGACATTGTGCGGCGCCACCATCATGTAGTGCGTCTCGGCGGTGGCGGCGAGCTTGCGGGTCTCCAGGATGCCGCCGATATGGCCGATGTCCGGCTGGATGATGTCCGCCGCCTGCGACTCGAACAGCTCCCGGAATTCGGTCCGGTCGTGGATGCGCTCGCCGGTGGCCACCGGCAGATCCACCTTCCCGGCGACCTTGGCCAGTGCCTTGAGGTTCTCCGGCGGAACCGGCTCCTCCAGCCACGCGGGCCGGAACGGCGCCATCTCGTGCGCCAGCCGCACCGCGGTGGACGGGCTGAAGCGCCCGTGCATCTCCAGCATCAGTTCCCGCTCCGGACCGATCGCGTCCCGGACCGCCTCGATGAGGGAGACGGCGTAGCGGGTCGCGGCGTGGTCCAGTTCGAAGTGCCCGGTGCCGAACGGGTCGATCTTCAGCGCCTGATAGCCGCGGTCCACCACGGCGCGGGCGGCGCGGTGATACGCCTCGGGAGTGCGCTCGGTGGTGTACCAGCCGTTGGCGTACGCCTTGACCCGGTCGGTCACCTTGCCGCCGAGCAGCTGCCACACGGGCACCCCGAGGGCCTTGCCCTTGATGTCCCAACAGGCCATTTCGATGCACGCGATGCCGGACATCACGATCTCGCCCGCCCGGCCGTAGTCGCCGTACTTCATCCGGCGTACGAGGTCCTCGACCGCGAATGGGTCGGAGCCCGCGATGTGATGCGCCTCGGCCTCGCGGAGATAGCCCACCAGCGCGTCCGTGCGGCCGAGCATCCGGGTTTCGCCGACGCCGGTGAGCCCTTCGTCGGTATGGACCTGCACATAGGTGAGATTGCGCCAGGGGGTGCCGACGACATGCGTGCTGATTCGCGTGATACGCACGGGAATTGCCCTTCGCCGTGTTCGATATTTCGTCACTCGTTCGAAATGGTGGCGTGACCGTAATGACGTGGCGAGAGCGGTGTCAATGGGTGTGCGCGGACGGCGCGTCGAACGACATCGCGGGCGCGGACACACCCCGGTGTGTCCGCGCCCGCGACGCCCGGCATCTCAGATGCCGCCGCGTTCCTGCCACAGCCGGGCCGCCGCGTCATCGCCTGTGACCTTCAAGGCGTCCCACGGCAAGCGGTTCCACAGCGCCAGATAGAGCTCCTCGGCAGGCCCCTCGACCGTGCAGTCCGCCGGGGGCCCGGCCTCGCCCTGCTCGGCGCCGGGGGCCGCGCGCACCGTGCGCGGCGGTGCCTCGGACAGATGCACCGTCCACTCCGCTCCGGCCTTGTCCGTGGCGCGCACCCGCAGCGTCCGGGGCACCTCCGTACGGACCCGGCTGCGGTCCCGGGAGTGGAAGC
The DNA here is from genome assembly GCF_044328065.1 of Streptomyces sp. NPDC017993. Classification (NCBI taxonomy): domain Bacteria; kingdom Bacillati; phylum Actinomycetota; class Actinomycetes; order Kitasatosporales; family Streptomycetaceae; genus Streptomyces; species Streptomyces sp. NPDC017993. Next base: position 192,851 of record NZ_JBIRGO010000015.1, on the reverse strand, counting down.
CGGACAGCAGCTCGTCGATGCCGTCGACGGCGAAGGCGGACGGCAGGGGAGTGAGGGAGGCGCCGGCCGCCTGCTGGGCGTCCACCCGGTGCACCGATGTCTCGTGCGCCTGCCGACGCGCCCAGAACGCCAGCGGGGACGGAGCGTCCAGGAACGTCCAGGCCGTCAGGTCGGCAGGCGCGGAGTCCAGCGCCAGCACGAGGAGGTGATGGCCTTCGCGCAGCCAGCTCACGAGTTCTTCGTCGTCCATCGCGGGGGCCTCGGCCGGCCGCTGGGGCTGCCGGATGCCCTTGGTGACGAACTCCGTCGCCCAGCGGTGGGTCTGCCCGACGTGGGTGACCAGATCCCGCATCTGCCACTCCGGACAGGCCGGAATCCGGGCCTCGGGCCCGGCCTCTTCCGCGGCGTTGGCGAGCAGCGCCCCGTCCAGCCGCAGCGTTTCGACGAACTCAGTGATCTCCATGTCGACGAGTGTGCCAGCCGGTACCGACAGCGGACCTCCTCGGGCCCCGCACCGCACGGTGGGCCAGCCCCAGCAGCAGGGCGTTGACCAGGGCCGCAACGGCGGCCGAGGCCATCAAGTAGCCGTCCGGGGCCCCGGATCCGCCCCAGAGCGCGTCTCCCGCGAGCCACAGCGGGAAGATCGTCGGGGCGGTGAGCAGGAGCGCCCAGACACCGGAGAAGGAGGCGTCGGCGGGCTCCGTGACCAGGCCGTCGAGCACCGCGAACGCCACCGCGGCCAGCACGAGCGCGAGATAGCCCAGCGACACCGGGTTGCCGAACGTCAGCCGCGCCAGACGGCGCAGCCCGCTCCGGCCGCCGGGCGTCGCCGCCGATCCCGTGGTCCCGGGCGATTCCTCTTCCATCGCGCTGCCCCCTCCGTCGGCCATGCCGTACGCCGGAATCATCCCGCGGACGGACATACGGTGCGCGTACCCCCGGGCCCGCCCGCGAATCAGACCCGCCCGGTGTGGTGTGCCCCGCGGGTCGTATACGACAGCACCACCGCGACCGCGGCCAGCACCGCCACCGACGTCAGTGCCGACGGGAGGGTGAACGCCTCGGCAAGGAAGCCGATGGCCGGCGGGCCGAGCAGCATGCCGCCGTACCCGACGGTGGACGCCACGGCGACGCCGTGCGGACCGCCGGCCTCGCCCGCCCGCGCGATGGCGATGGGGAAGATGTTGGCCAGCCCCAGGCCGGCGACCGCGAAACCGGCGCAGGCCGCCCAGGCGGTGGGCGCCCACGCCCCCAGCAGCATCCCGGCGGTCGCGGTCGTGCCGCCGGTGATCAGCGCGCGGGCCGGGCCGAAGCGCTGGACCACGGCCGTCCCGGACAGTCGCCCGATGGTCATCGCCAGCGCGAACACCGCATAGCCCGCGGCCGCGAGGCCGGGCCCGGCATGCAGATCCTCCGACAGATGGAGCGCGCCCCAGTCGGCCATCGCCCCCTCCCCGTACGCGGTGCACAGCGCGAGCAGCCCGAAGCCGAGGACCGGGCCGGAGAGCCGGCCGGTACGGCGCGATCGGCCTGCGTCCTCGGCCACCGCACCGTCGCCACGGTCTTCGGCGGGCAGCCGCTCCGGGGCGGTCGGTGCCGGGTGGGCGTGCAGCGCGCGACCGGCGACGGCCGTCACCACCAGTCCGGTCACGGCGAGCAGCAGCAGGTGGACGGTGGGGGTCACACCGCCGGCGATCAGCCCGCCGAGCCCCGCGCCGAGCATGCCGCCGAGGCTGAAGGCGGCGTGGAAGCTCGGCATCACGGGGCGCCGCAGTGCGGCGATCAGATCGACGGCGGCGCTGTTCATCGCGACGTTGAGCGAGCCGTAGGCGGCGCCGAAGATCAGCAGCACCAGTCCCAGCGCGATCGCCGAGTGGGTGAGCGGCGGCAGCACGATGCTCAGTGAGAGGGCGGCGGCCGAGGCGATCGTCACGGCATGGCTGCCGAAGCGGCGGCACAACCGCCCCGTGATCAGCATGAAGGCGACCGCGCCCGCCGACACGCCGAGCAGCGCGAGCCCGAGGGTGTTCGCGCCGGCGCCGGTCTGCGCCTTGATCGCCGGAATGCGGACGACCCATCCGGCGAAGAGGAAGCCGTCCACCGCGAAGAACGCGGTGATCGCGATGCGGAGCCGGACCAGCCGCGGATCGGTGGCATGCTGGGGTCCGGCACGGAAAAGAGCACTCCGTGTTTTGTTCAGCAGTGGCACAAAGTCAGAATAGAGCCGTGACCCAGACTCGGACAACCAGGCTGGAGCGGGGCCGTGGCGCCCTCGGACCCGCACTGGAGCTCGTACACACCCAACGCGCGCCCACCCGCGCGGTCCTCACCTCCGAACTCAGCGTGACCCGCGCGACGGCCGGAGCGGTGGCCGCCGAGCTCGAAGCGCTCGGCCTGATCACCGTCGACTCCCGGCCGACCGCCATCGCCGGCTCCCAAGGACGCCCCTCCCACCGGCTGTTCATCGACGAGCGCGGCCCCGTCGTGCTCGCCGCACAGATCCACGCCGACGGCTACCGCGTCGCCCTCGTCGGCCTCGGGGGCCGTATCGCGGCGACCGCGACCGGCCGCGGCGCCATCCCCGCCGACCCCGCCCACGTCCTCTCCGACGTCGTCGCGACCGGCTCGCGGCTGCTGCGCGAGACCGGCCGGCGCTGCCTGGGCGCGGGTCTCGCGGTGCCCTCCGCCGTCGCGGAGCCGGACGGCGAGGCCCTCAACCCGCTGCACCTCGCCTGGCCCTCGGGCGCCCCGGTACGCGAACTCTTCCTGCGCTCCCTCGCCGACGCGGGCATCCCCGGCGTGACCGAGCGGATCGGCTTCACGGGCAACGATGTCAACCTCATGGCGCTCGCCGAGCACCGCCACGGTGCCGGCCGCGGCGCCCGCGACCTGCTCTGCGTGGCGTCCGGCCACCGCGGTGTCGGCGGGGCGCTGGTGCTGGACGGGCGCCTGCACAGCGGCAGTTCCGGCCTCGCGCTGGAGGTCGGCCACCTGACCGTGCACCCCGAGGGCGCGCCCTGCCACTGCGGCAGCCGCGGCTGCCTGGATGTCGAGGCGGATCCGCTCGCCTTTCTCGGCGCCGCCGGCCGCGAGGCGGGCCCGGAGGTCTCCCTGCTCCAGCAGGCCGTCGATCTGCTGCGGCACGAGTACGCCGACCCGGCCGTACGCGGCGCCGCCGACCTCCTCATCGACCGGCTCGGACTGGGCATCGCGGGCCTGGTCAACATCCTCAACCCTGACCGGATCATCCTCGGCGGGCTGCACCGCTCGCTGTTGGAGGCCGACCCGGACCGGCTCCGGGCGGTGGTCGCCGACCGCAGCCTGTGGGGGCGCAGCGGCGGTGTGCCGATCCTGCCGTGCAGCCTGGACCACAACAGCCTCGTCGGGGCCGCGGAGCTGGCCTGGCAGCCGGTGCTCGACGATCCGCTGGTGGTCGTCGACCGGTAGACGGACGCGGCCCAGGGCCCGTCTCCAAGGCCCCGTCCGCCTCGCGGCGTCCGGCCGCCCAGAGGGGGACCGCCAGCGGCCTTGCCGGATCGTCCCGGTACACCCGGTACACCCGGTACCGGGACGACCCTCCGCCTTGCGATCGCGCTCGGCCTCCGAAGACGGCTCCGGGTCGAGACGGAGCGCGGGCGACGAGCGAGGTGCACCAGACGCCGCGCGGCCCGCCCTTCGGGCGAACGACGGGGCGGGGAAGAAAGGCTCCAGATCAATACATCTAGGCTGCGCCCATGATTCCCGAAGCGATCGCCCGCAGCCCCTACGTCAGCCTGGCCACCTTCCGCAAGAACGGCACCGCGGTGGCCACCCCGGTCTGGGCGGTCGCCGAAGGGGAGGAATTGCTGGTCTGGACGCGGGACGACAGCTGGAAGGTCAAGCGGCTGCGCAACGACACCCGGGCGGCCGTCACCCCGTGCGACGTCCGCGGCCGGATCGCCGAGAGCGCCCGGACCGCGGAGGGCACCGCCCGGCTGCTGGAGGGCAAGGCCGAACTCGGCCGGGTGCGCAAGGCGATGGCGCGCAAATACGGGCTGCGGTTCCGGCTGTTGGACACCGGCGGCGCGCTGCTGCGCGGCGGCAAGCGGCCGCATGTGGGGATCGCCGTCAGCCTCTGAGCGGCAGCCGGTCGGGCCCGGTCGGTCCCTCCGGCAAACTCGGCAGGGCACCTCGCGCGGCCGCTGTTCGCCTCCATTCGGCGGCGAACGCCCGTGCCGGGTTGGCCGTCAGGAAGCGCGTCACCATCTCCTCGCCCAGGGCGAGTGCGAGCCTTCGGCGGTGCCCGCGCAGCAAATACGGCATGCCGGGCCCGCCGTTCACCGACCTGGCGCCGGCCGTCGTGGTGTCACCGCCGAGCAGGATGCGCTCGCCGTGGCCCGCGTCGGCGAGCGCGGCCAGCGCGTCGGGCAGCCGCCAGTCGGTCGCGTGATGGGCGAGCGAGGGGCCGTCGAAGGCCAGGTACGCGCCCGCCTCGGCCGCCATCCGGTGCACGGCCGGGTCCGGCGAACGATTGAGGTGACCGAGGATCACCCGGTCCGGCGGGACAGCCAACTCCCCGCACAGCAGGTTCAGTACCTCCGGAGCCCCGGTGCCCAGGTCCAGGTGGACGCCGATGGCTGCCCCGGTGGCGTGCTGGGCCTCGGCGGCCGCGGTCATGGTGTGCCGGGCGTGCCGGTCCAGTCCGTGGAAGCCCCCCGCCACCTTGATCATCCCCGCGCGCGGCCCGCTGCCGCCGATACCCTGGGTCAGCTCGCGGACGAACAGACCCGCCAGGTCCGCCCCGACCCGCTCCAGAAGTTCGGGGGTGTACTGCGCCGCTTGGTGCAGCCCGGTCGCCGCGACCAGATGCACCCCCGACTCCCGTGCCAGTGAAGGGAGTTCGGCAGCATGGCGACCCATGCCGTACGGCGTCCACTGGATCACCGCGGCGCCACCTGCCGCGCGGAAGGCGGCCAGCTCCGCGGCCGCGAGCCGGGCGTCGGCCAGCTCCTGGCCCGGCAACTGCGGGCTGCGGAGGAAGAGGTGGTCGTGCGCGTCGCAGACGCCGAGAGTGTCGGGGGCGATATCACCGAGGACGGTACGGACGGTGCGGCCCGGTGCCACCTCCGGCACGTCCCGCTCGGCCCGCTCCGTGGTCACCACTGCCGCCCCGCGCCCAGCCGGCCGATGCCCGGCGCCGACAGGTGCAGTACCTGGTAGCGGTCGCCCGCGGCGGCGGGGACGGCGTCGGCCCAGAGGGTGAAGTGGACCAACTCCCAGTGTCGGGGGTCGAGGCCGAGCGCCGTGGAGTGGACGCCGTCCGCGGTGGCGAGTTCCTCGTGCCTGGCCACCGCCTCGGTGAGCACGGTGGCCGGGTCGGCGCTCTCGGGGACGGTCTCGGTCCGGAGGGAGAAGGCGGCCGGGAGCGTGCCGGCGGCCGGGCCCGAACGGTGGAACAGGCCCTGCCAGTGCTGGACGACCGGGCGCCCGAAGTCGCGGACCACCCCGCGAAATCCCTCACCGGTCAGGAAGCGGTTCATCGCCTGCGGATCGGCCCAGAGATAGAACGGCGCGTACTGGTTGACGGGCGACCCGTCGACGCCGCGCTCGCGGATTCCGTAGCCCTTCAGGCCGAGCCCCTCGAAGTCGTCCAGGAGATGGCCCCTGGATTTCACGCGGTGCCGGATGATCTCCATGTCGTAGTCGGCGGGCAGGGTGATGGCGTAGCGCATGGCGTGCATGGCGGGCTCCGATCGGGGCGGGAGGGGTGTCGGCGGTCCTTGACGGGCCGCCGGGGTCCGGTTGAGGCCGCTCGGCCCGGGGTGGGCCCCGGGCACTCGAAGCGCGGCCCAACCCCTCACCGGGCGACTGGCGTTGTCGCCGACGGGCTGGAAGGAGGGTCAGTCGGTGGCGGGCGGTGGGGGCGTGGGCGCCCCTCCGGGCGTGGCCTGGGCGGCGAGCAGCGCCAGCGCGCCCTGGACGGCGGCGTCGAACGGCGCGTTGTCATCGGCCGCCCGCGCGAGCACATAGCCGCCCTGGACGACCGCAGCGACGGTCGCCGCGGTGGCCGCGGGGTCCAGGCCCGCGGCCAGTTCGCCGCGCCGTCGGCCGTCGGCGAGCACCTCGGTGATCCGGGCCTGGAGCCAGCCGAACATCTCGTCCAGTGGCTGCCGCAGCTCCGGGCTCTCCGCCACGTCGCGGTCCTGGGCCATCCGGCCGATGGGGCAGCCGCGCAGCACCCGCCGCTCGCGCAGCAGGTAGGCCGCCACCCGCTCGTACGCCGTCCCGGGGCCGGAGAAGCACTCCTCGGCGGCGGCCCTCAGGTCCTCGGCGCTGCGCCGGATCGCCGCGAGCGCGAGGTCGGACTTGCCCGTGAAGTGGTGGTACATGCTGCCCTGGCCGACGCCCGCGCGCTCCAGGATCGCCTTGGGGCTGGTGCCGACGTAACCCCGCTCCCACAACAGTTCCTGGGTGCTGCGCACCAGTCGTTCCCGAGTGTCCATGGCGGCACTGTACATACTAGTAGTTACAGAATCCAGGGGAGGCCGGAGCAGTGCCGCACGCGCCGCGTACTTCCTGCGGGGTACGCGCGAAGCCGCTGGCCGTACGACGACTTGCGGCGCCCCGGGGACGAGGCTCGAAGACATCAGAACGCACCCCGTTCCCCGAGGAGCTGAGTCTCATGTTCGAGCTGGCACATCCCTGGTCCGACGGCGGCCCCGGCCTCTGGATCCTCTTCGTCCCCGTGCTCTGGGCGCTGGTCATCTTCGGCGTGGTGACCCTGCTGCGCCGCACCGGCAGGCGCCACGGTGGCCCCGGCCGGTACTTCCACGGCCCGCAGAGCACGGCCAGGAGCGACACCCCCACGCCCATCGCCGTACTCGGCCGTCGCTTCGCGGCAGGCGAGATCGACGAGGAGGAGTACTGGCGGCGGCTGAGTGTCCTTGAGGAGCACTTCGGCACCGGACCCAAGGGAGACACGGCATGACTTCCACCGGCCCCACCCCGCCTGCCGCCGCCCGCGTCGTCGACGCCGTCAAGATCTACGGATCCGGCGACGCGCAGGTACGGGCCCTGGACGGGGTGACGGCCGGTTTTCCGGCCGGCCGCTTCACCGCGATCATGGGCCCTTCCGGTTCCGGCAAATCCACGCTGATGCACGTCGCGGCCGGGCTGGACAGCCTCACGTCCGGGTCGGCCTTCGTGGCCGGCACCGACCTCACCACCCTCGACGACCGACGGCTGACCCTGCTGCGCAGGCAGCGCATCGGCTTTGTCTTCCAGGCCTTCAACCTGCTGCCCACCCTCACCGTCGCGGAGAACATCACCCTGCCGCTGGACCTGGCCGGGCAGCGGGGCGACTCCGAGTGGATCGACACGCTCATCGACGTCGTGGGCCTCCGGGACCGACTGCACCACCGGCCCGCCGAACTCTCCGGCGGCCAGCAGCAACGCGTCGCGGTCGCCCGCGCCTTCGCCGGCCGCCCCGAGGTGGTCTTCGCGGACGAGCCGACCGGCAACCTCGATTCCCGCTCCGGCGAGGAGGTGCTCGGCCTGCTCGGCCGGGCCGTGCGCACCATGGGCCGCACCGTCGTCATGGTCACCCACGACCCGGTTGCCGCCGCACACGCCGACGAGGTCGTCTTCCTCGCCGACGGGCGGCTGGTCGACACGATGGCCGATCCCACCGCGGAACGCGTCCTGGACCGGATCAAGGCGTTCGACACCGGGAACCACGACTCCGCGCCACACGCCGAACAGGCGGTCCCGTCATGACCACCCCGCCCGTACCCCTGCTCCTCGGCCGCTCCGCGCTGCGCGGCCACAAGCGCCGGTTCTTCGGCACCTTCCTCGCGGTGCTGCTCGGCGTCGCCTTCCTCAGCGGCACCCTCGTCATGGGTGACACCCTGCGCGGCAGCTTCGACACGATGTTCGGCGACGCCACCCGCGGCACCGCCGCGGTGGTGCGCAGTGCCGACGTCGTCACCGTGCCCGGCGCGGGCCAGGGCAGCCGCAGCCCCGTCAGCACCTCGCTGGCCGCGGCCGTCGAGAAGGTCCCGGGCGTCGCCGCGGCGGAGCCCGCCATCCAGGGCGAGGGACGGCTCGTCGGCAAGGACGGCAAGGTCGTCGGCGCCGGCCAGGGCCCGCCCTCGCGCGGCGCCAACTGGATCACCGATCCGCAGCTGAACGCCTATCAACTCGCCGAGGGCCACGCCCCCGAGGCGGCCGGCCAGGCCGTGATCAACAGGGGCGCGGCCAAGGCCGGTGACCTGCGGATCGGCGACCGCACCGTCCTGCGCACGCCCGACCCGGTCCCCGTCACGGTCGTCGGCATCGCCACCTTCGGCGGCGAGGACGGCATGGGACAGAGCACCTTCACCGCACTGACCCGGTCCGACGCGGAGCGCCACCTCGGCCCCGAGCCCGGCCGGGCGTCGAGCATCCTCGTGCGGGCCGCTCCCGATGTCTCCCAGCAGCAGCTGGTCGACGCGCTGCAGCCCACCCTGCCCGACGGCGTGGAGGCCATCACCGGCGACCGCTACACCGAGGAGAGCAGCGCCGTGGCCGGTGGATTCCTGAACCTCTTCACCACGCTGCTGCTGGTGTTCGCGGGCATCGCCCTGCTGGTGGCGACCTTCTCCCTGCACAACACCTTCGCCATCCTCGTCGCCCAACGCACCCGGGAGAACGCCCTGCTGCGCATCCTCGGCGCGTCCCGGCGCCAGCTCGTCGGCGCCACCCTCGTCGAAGCCGCGGTCGTCGCGGTCGTCGCCGGTGCCGTCGGGCTCCTCGCCGGTATCGGCATCGCGGCCGGTCTGCAGGCGCTGTTCCCCGCCATCGGCTTCCCCTTCCCGGGCGGCCCCTTGGTCATCAGCGCGCTGTCGATGACCCTGCCGGTCGCCGTGGGTGTGCTGGTCTGTCTCGGCTCCGCGCTGCTGCCCGCAGTCCGCGCCGGTCGCACCGCCCCGCTGGCGGCCCTGCGCGACGCCTCCGTGGACGCTTCCGGCAGCTCCCGCCGCCGCGCGCTGACCGGCGCGGTCATCGGCGCGGCAGGGATCGCGCTGACCGCACTCGGTGCCGCCGGCACCCCGAATGTCCTGCTCACCGGCGCCGGAGCGCTGCTCACCCTCATCGCGTTCGTCGTCCTGGGGCCGGTCGCGGCGACGCTCGCCGTACGGGTGCTGGGCGGCCCGGTCGCCAGGCTGCGCGGTGTGACGGGCGCCCTGGCGCAGCGCAACGCGCTGCGTTCCCCGAAGCGGACCGCGGCCACCGCCACCGCCCTGATGATCGGCGTCGCGGTGGTCTGCCTCTTCACCGTCTTCGGGGCCTCCCTCAAGGCCACCGCCGACCGGTCCGTCTCCCAGGCGTTCGCCGGCGACGTCGCGGTCGGCACCACGTCCTTCGGGCCCGGGGGCAGCGGCATCAGCCCGCGCCTCGCCCCGGCCCTCGACCGGCTGCCCGAGGTGGACGCCGCCCTCGGCCTGGGCAAGGGCGTCGCGAGGGTCGACGGCGGCGGGCGTTCGCTGACCGTCACCGACCCGGGCGCACTTCCCGAGGTCCTCGATCTGGGCGCGGTCCAGGGCTCGTTGAAGGGCCTCGGGGACGACGGTCTGGCCGTCGCCAAGGAGGAGGCCGACAAGAAGGGCTGGCGGCTGGGCAGCACCGCCGAGCTGACCTTCACCGACGGCGACCGCGTGCCCTTCACCGTCCGCGCCGTCTACGAACAGCCCGACCTCACCGGGGACTACGTCATTTCCCGCCAGGCGTGGCAGCCGCACCGCGTCCAGGACTCCGACAACCTGGTCGCGGTCGTCCTCAAGGACGGTGTGACGACGGCCGAAGGACAGGCTGCGGTCCAGCACACGGCCGCCGCCCACGGCAACCCCGAGGTGCAGACACGGGACGCCTACGCCGCGTCCGCCGCGAACGGGGTGGACACCTTCCTGACCCTGGTCTACGCCCTGCTCGCGCTGGCCGTGCTGATCGCCCTGCTCGGCATCGCCAACACCCTCACGCTGGCCCTGCACGAGCGCACCCGCGAACTGGGCCTGCTGCGCGCAGTCGGCCAGACCCGGGCGCAGCTGCGGGCCATGGTCCGGTGGGAGTCGGTGCTGGTCGCCGCCTTCGGCACGGCCGGCGGGCTGCTGCTCGGCGGATTCCTCGGCTGGGCGCTGGTGCGGGCGTCCGACAGCGCGGGCGGCAGCGTGTTCGCGGTGCCGCCGGTGCAGCTGGCGGCGGTTGCGCTGATCGGGTTGGCCGCGGGGGCGGTGGCCGGGCTGCGTCCGGCGCGCCGGGCCGCGCGGCTCGATGTGCTCCGGGCCGTGGCCACCGAGTGAGGCCGTCCCGCCGGCGGGACGGCGCGTGCTCAGCCGACCTTCGCGCTCCGGACCGGGGCGAGGGGGTCGGCCGGCGCACCGGTGGGCTCGGGCTCCAGCGTCACGGTCCCCCAGTGGGTGGTGACCGCGCGGGCCTCCTCGACGGCGGGCGTGAGGGCCGGCAGGGTGAACCAGACGACCTTGCCCTCCCCGTCCGGGCGTACCCCCCAGCTCTCGCTGAGCGCCGCGATCAGCGCCAGACCGCGCCCGCACGTCTCCCAGCTGTCGGCGGAGCGGAGGTGCGGCAGCCGCGGATCCAGATCGTGTACGGAGACCGTCAACTGGTCCAGCAATACGCAGAGTTCGACCGTGCACTGCTTACTGGGTCGGGCGTGCCGGTGCACATTGGCGAGGAGTTCGGTCACGCCGAGCGTCGCGGGGTCCACCAAGGCGTCGAGACGCCAGTAGCACAGCTGCGCGGAAACGATTCTGCGCACATGTCCGATGCGGGACGGCAGGGCATGGAGCCCCACCGTGCAATGCCTGCTGGGCTGCCTGATCACGACCACGACTCCCTGATGGGCCGGGCGCCCCCCGAACCGGGCAGGGGCGAAGATCGGATCCAGCGATATCTGCTGCACCACAGCGTCACCGCTGGTGAACCCTCAGTGATACGTGTCCAGGGTCGGGCAGGTGGTGCGCTCCCGCAACCGCACCACCCCGGCCGGAGCAGGTGTCAGGCGCGTGGCGGGCGTGCCGCCTCCAGGGCCTTCAGGAAGAGTTCCGGGGCGCCGAGAGTGAGCGAGTAGCGGTGGCCGTTGAGTGTGGCGAACGCCCGGTCCCGGGCCGCGAACAGCGGTTTGTGTGCCTGCACGGCCGTCAGTGGCGCGCTGTCGATCTCCGTGCCGTAGCTCGTCAGGAGCGCCAGTCTGCCGTCCGCGATGACGACCTGCCCGGCGCGGGTCAGGGACCGCAGCCACCGCTCGATCCGTACGCCGGTCGCGTTGTACTCCGGCTCCGCCATGGCCACCACCTCCTCGGTGACACGGGCAGGTGCCCTCCACCGCCCCTTGGTGGGAGTCTGCCGGTAGGACGGCCCGGACACCAGTGCCTCTGGGGCCCGGCACCCGCAACAGCCCTCTCCCAGGGCTTCCTTGGGGGCACTCAAAGGCTTGTTTATGCAGGTGAGAAGCGTGCCGGAGGTGGCTATAGTCGAAATCGGCCCGGCGTTCCCGCGCGGGCTCACGAACCCTGAGGAGCGCCGGTGAGCACCGCACAGCAGCCGCAGAGCCGGCCGGACCGTACGGCCGCGGACGACACCCCGATGCCGACCGTCGACGTCGACCGCACCGATCCGGACTACCGGGCCTGGCTCAAAGAAGCCGTCCGCAAGGTGCAGGCCGATGCCAACCGCACCGCCGACACCCACCTCCTGCGCTTCCCGCTGCCCGAGCGGTGGGGCATCGACCTCTACCTCAAGGACGAGTCGACGCACCCCACGGGCAGCCTCAAGCACCGGCTGGCCCGCTCGCTGTTCCTCTACGGCCTGTGCAACGGCTGGATCCGTCCCGGCAAGCCGGTCATCGAGTCCTCCAGTGGCTCCACGGCCGTCTCCGAGGCGTACTTCGCGAGTCTGATCGGGGTGCCGTTCATCGCGGTGATGCCCGCGACGACCAGCCGCGAGAAGACCCGGCTGATCGAGTTCCACGGCGGCAGCTGCCACCTGGTCCAGGACCCGCGGACGGTCTACGAGGTCTCCGCCCGACTCGCCGCCGAGTCCGGCGGCCACTACATGGACCAGTTCACCTATGCCGAACGGGCCACGGACTGGCGCGGCAACAACAACATCGCCGAATCGATCTACCAGCAACTGCGGCTGGAGCGCTATCCCGAGCCCGCCTGGATCGTCGCGACCGCCGGCACCGGGGGCACCTCCGCGACGATCGCCCGGTACGTCCACTACATGCAGCACGACACCCGCGTCTGCGTCCCCGACCCGGAGAACTCCTGTTTCTTCGACGGCTGGCTCACCGGCGACGCCGGGACCGACTGCGCGACCGCCTCCCGCATCGAGGGCATCGGGCGGCCGCGGATGGAGCCGAGCTTCGTGCCCGGCGCGATCGACCGGATGATGAAGGTGCCGGACGCGGCCAGTGTCGCCGCCGTACGCACCCTGGAGAAGGCCATCGGCCGCAAGGCGGGCGGCTCGACCGGTACCGGGCTGTGGAGCGCCCTGAAGATCGTCGCGGAGATGGTCGCCGAGGGCCGTACGGGATCCGTCGTCACGCTGCTCTGCGACCCCGGTGACCGCTACCTCGACAAGTACTACTCCGACGAGTGGCTGGCCTCCCAGGGCCTGGACATCGCACCGTACGCACGCACCCTCGACACCTTCCTCGCCACCGGCGCCTGGCCGGCCTGAGGCGGCCGGCCCGCCGGTGCCTCAGGAGTCGGCGAGCCGGCGATCCAGCGACCGCACCGACTGACGGAAGGCGCGCCCCAGGCCCGGCCTGGCCAGCGGCATCACGAAGCGGAACGCCGCCGGGCCGTCCGCCGCGAACATCCAGCGCACCCGGGTCCCACCGCCCACGGGTGTCAGCCGCCAGTCCTCCAACAGGGCTTGCAGGCCAGGGGCGTTGGTGCGGTCGCCGCGGTAGGCGTAGTGGGCGCCGGGCTCGGCCGCCAGGACCGTCTCCACGAAGCGGGTGCCGCCGGTGAGGTGGATGTCGCGGCCCCGGCCGCCGTCCGTGGACGCCGAGCGGGCGACGCCGGAGAACCAGCGGGACCAGCCCGCGACGTCGTCCGCGAGCGCGGCGTACACCTCCTCGGGCGGCGCGGCGATCTCCTCGGCGAACACCAGCCGCACGGGGGCGGACGCGGTGAAGTCGAGTTCTACGGGGCGGAGTCGGTGCGCCATGGGACGAGCACCCCTTCACGGCGGCGGCGGTGGATCTGCGCCGCACACCCTAGCTGACGAGTTATCAGATGTCTGCGTCGTCCGGCTGCTCGCCCGCCACCAGCAGCTCGGGCGGCAGCTCGGCGAACTGCGCGCGCGCCTCGGCGGACAGCCCGGCATCCGTCACCAGCACATCCACCTCCTCCAGCGACGCGAACGAACTCAGGCCGACCGTCCCCCACTTGGTGTGGTCGGCGACCACCACCACCCGCCGCGCGGACCGGACGAAGTGCCGATTGGTCTCCGCCTCCGCGAGGTTGGGCGTGGACAGACCCGCCTCCACCGATATGCCGTGCACACCAAGGAACAGCACATCGAAATGCAGCGACCGGATCGCGGCGTCCGCCACCGGGCCCACCAGGGTGTCCGAAGGCGTCCGCACCCCGCCGGTCAGAACGACCGTCGCGGCGCCCGCCCGCGGGCCCGTGCCGCCGGTCGCCGCCGCCCGCTGCGCGGTGTAGAACACATCGGCCACCCGCACCGAATTCGTCACCACCGTCAGATCCGGCACCTCCAGCAGCTGCTGCGCCAGCGCGAACGCCGTCGTGCCGCCCGCCAGCGCGATCGCGCTGCCCGGCGCCGCCATCTCCGCCGCCGCCCTGGCGATGTCCTCCTTGGCGCTCAGCTCCAGCGCCGACTTCGCCTCGAAACCCGGCTCGTGCGCGCTCGGCTCGCTGACCGGCACCGCGCCGCCGTGCACCTTCTCCACCATGCCCCGGCGGGCGAGCGCGTCCAGGTCGCGACGGACCGTCATGTCCGAGACGTTCAGCTTGCGGGTCAGCTCGTTGACCCGCACCCCGCCGCGCCGCCTGACCTCGTCGAGGATCAGGGCCCGTCGCTGCTCCGCGAGCAGGTTCTGGTTGTCGCTCACCCCGGCCCGTCCCTTCCGCCCGGCTCGCTGTGTCCGGTCTCTCGCGCCGGCTGCCGCCCGCGATCACTGGTCCCCTCATCCTCGCACGACGCGCCGACAGCCGGACCCGGTCCGCCGCTGCCTCCGGGAGGACCGTGACGTGTGTCGCAGAGGTGGATGGACGCCCGCGCAGGGGAAAGGGACAATCCTGAGGGCGCCGCACCGCACAGCGCCGCACGGACAAACGGGGGAAGACCAGTGGAGACCGCGGACACGACACCGCATGCCCGCCCAACACCGCACCGGAACACGGCAGATGGACCGCCGGGCGAAGCCCCGCAGCTCGCCCTGGAACTGCTGGTGCACGGCGTCGGCGGCACGACCCCGGCGGAGATGCTCGGCGACCCGCGCGTCCAGCGGATCACCGGCGACGACACCGCCGCCTGCTACCGCCGCACCGACGACGCGGACGCCGAGGAACGGCCCGGCGACTACCGCGACCAGCCCGTCCGCGAGGCGTACTGCTGGTCCAACCTCACCTCCGGCAACGGCGCCCGCGCCCTCTGGCTGATCCTGGTGCCCTTCATGGTCGCCAACCTCGCCCACTGGATGCGCCCGGCCGCGCCCCCCGAGCACCCCGCACAGCGGCTCTATGACGTCCTGGTACGGATCCTGGCGCTCACCCTCACCGTCCTGCTCGCCGCCGCGGCCTGCGAGGTCGCCCTGGACCTCATGGCCTGGCAGTGCGCGGGCACCACGGTCTGCGTCGCCGGCAAGTCCTGGATGGGCTTCCTCAGCCCCGACAACGGTGGCTGGTGGAGCGCCCCCGGCCGCCGCCTCGTGCTCGCCTCGGTGCTGCCCCTGCTGGTCATCGGCTTCCTGTGGTGGCTGTCGTACCGCACCTGGAGTGCGTACGAGTCGGCCTCGCCGCCGCCCCGCCGCCCCGGCACCTCCCGCCACACCCCCGCCGCCGAGCGCACCACGCTGAGCCTGGACGGCTTCTGGTACGGCCGTCGGCTCGTCGCCCGGCTGCGCGCCGCGCACACCGCCGCCGGTGTGCTGACCATCGCCGCCGCACTCCTCGTCGCCACCGCCGAGGCCGACCGGCGCACCGGCACCGTTTTGACCTTCACCGGCCGGGCGCTGACCGTCCTGATCGTGCTGCTGGCCGCCGCCACCCTCGCCGTCGTCTGGCGCACCGCCCGCAGCGAGGCCGCACCGGACGACGAGTCCGACCGCCTGGTCGTGCGGGCGCTGCCGTACGCCTCTCTCGCCGCGCTGGTGCTCGTCGCCGTGCACACCGCCTGGGCGCGCCCCGGAGCGCACAGTTCGGGCCCGTTGCCCGGCGCCTCGGCCTTCGGCGCGATCGCCGTCTTCCAAGGCGCCATGGTCCTCGCGCTGGTCGTGACCGCATGGGTGTTGCAGCGCGCCGCCCGCGACGACGCACGCACGGCCCTGCGCGGTATGGGCGGCCCGGCCGTCGCCCTGCTGGCCTGTGCCGTCGGCGGGGTGCTCTCCGGGGGAGTGGCCCAGCGGTTCGCCGACTGGCTGGACGGCGGCGCGACCCCCGGCCAGGCGCACGCCCCCATCGCCGGCCCGCCGGTGCTCCTCTCCTGGCAGGCCGCGGTCATCCCGGCGCTGCTGGTCGTCGTCGCCGTCGTCGTGGTGCTCGCCGGTATCCGGGTGCTCGTCGTCCGCCGCACGGTCTCCCGGGACGTCCCCGGGCTCTTCGACCCGCAGGAGCGCCCCGACGACCTGCGCACCAAGCGGATCGCCGGCACCATCGCCCGCGCCGGTCTGACCGACGCTGCGCCCGTCCTCGTCGCGGCCACCGCCGCCGTCACCCTCGTCCTCGGGGCAGGCGCCGTGGCCGGCGCCTGGCTCACCAGCCGCGCGCCCGGCCGCGCAACCGAGGCGGCGCCGCCCTTCGTGCACGCCGCCGCGCAAACCGCAGAGGCGCTCGGCTCCTGGCTGATGGGCGCCGGCGTCATAGTCCTCGTCGCCATGGGCCGGCGCGCCTACCGCGATCACTCCGCCCGTCGCACCATCGGCATCCTCTGGGACGTCGGCACGTTCTGGCCCCGCGCCGCCCACCCCTTCGCGCCGCCCTGCTACGCCGAGCGCGCCGTCCCCGACCTCACCTGGCGGATGGCGACGTGGACGGAGCGGTTCGACGGGCGTCTGGTCATCTCCGGGCACTCCCAGGGCAGTGTGCTGGCCGCGGCCGCCGTCTGGCAGCTGGACCTGGTCACCCGCAGCCGCGTCGCCCTGCTCACCTACGGCTCCCCGCTGGAACGCCTCTACGGACGCTGGTTCCCCGCCTTCTTCGGTCCGCCCCTCCTCGCCGGCCTGCACCGCGAGATGGACGACTGGCGCAACCTGTGGCGCTTCACCGACCCCATCGGCGGCCCGATCCGGCTGACGTGCGACGACGGCTGCCCCGTCGACCAGGGGCCGTTGCGTGACCCGTTGGCCTTCGGCCGCACCCTGCAGAGCCCGCTGCCCGCCCAGATCCTCGGCCACGGCGACTACCAGGCCGACCCGGTCTTCGAAACCGTCCGCGCCGAGCTCATCGCCCGGCTCAGCCCGTGCGTACCCGCCCAGCGCCCGCAGGGCGAGCCCGATCAGGGCAGCTCGGGCAGATCCTCGGCGTAGAGCAGCGTCAGGTCGTCGGTGTTGGTGTCGGTGAGCTGCGCGACCCGGCCCGCGTGCCGCTCGACCATCGCCTCGAACGTCTGCCGCGCGGTACGGCCGTTGCCGAAGGAGGGGCCCTTCGGCAACGCCGTGAAGTACTTCAGCAGGGCCTCGCCGGTCCCCTCGGCGAGGCGGTACTCGTGCTCCTCGCCCTGCTGCTCGACGATGCGCAGCAGCTCCTCGGGCGCGTAGTCGCCGAAGGTGATGGTCCGTGAGAACCGCGAGGCCACACCGGGGTTGACGGCGAGGAAGCGGGCCATCTCGGCGGTGTAGCCCGCCACGATCACCACCACCGCCTCCCGGTGGTCCTCCATCAGCTTCACCAGCGTGTCGATCGCCTCCCGGCCGAAGTCCCGCCCGGAGTCCTCGGGGGACAGCGCGTACGCCTCGTCGACGAACAGCACCCCGCCCCGCGCCCGGTCGAAGGCTTCCTGGGTACGGATCGCCGTCGAGCCGATGTGCTCGCCCACCAGGTCCACCCGCGACACCTCGACCAGGTGCCCGCTCTCCAGCACCCCCAGCGAGGCCAGGATCTCGCCGTACAGGCGCGCCACGGTCGTCTTGCCCGTACCGGGGGAGCCGGTGAACACGAGGTGCCGGCGCACCGACGCGGCCTTCAGCCCGGCCTCCTGCCGACGGCGCCCCACCTCGATCATGTTGATCAGGCTGCGCACCTCACGCTTGACGCTGTCCAGGCCCACCAGGGTGTCCAGTTCGCCCAGCACCTCCTCGGAGGGCCGGCTGACGACGGGCGGCTCGGGGGCCGCCACCGGGGCCTGTGGGGCGCTCTGCGCCGGTACGTTGCCCAGCAGCCCGGCGGTCTGCGAGGCGGTCTGCACGGCGGGAGCGGTCACGGCCCCGGCCGCCGGGGCGGTGGTCGCCCGGCTCTCGTCGCTGGTGCAGTCCTGGACGGTGGGTCCGCCGGCCGTGCCGTCGCCGAACCCGGTGCCGCCGTCGGCGAACTCGTAGCCGCCGCGGGCGCACCGCTCCGTACGGCAACGCGTCAGGGTCGTACGGCAGCCGTCGATCACATGGAAACCGAAGCCGGAGCTACCGGTGACCCGGCAGCCGTGGAACGTGCCGCGGCCCTCCGCCGAGACGTAGAACCCGGCCTCGGCCGGTGAACTGACCGTGCTGCCCTCGATGGTGGGGTCGGCGCCCTTGGTGACGATCACGCCGGTCTGGGCGCCGTCGATGGTGCAGTTGGCGAGGGTGCCGCCGCTGCCGTGGTCCCGGAACCAGGCGCCGGTCGCCGCCTCGCGGATCCGGCAGTCGTCCAGCTGCACGGTGGCCCCGTCGCTCACCGACACCGCGGTGTTGCGGACCTGGGAGATGTCGCAGTCCACCACATCGGCCCGGGAGCCACGGTCCAGCACGAACAACGCATCCGGCACGTCGTGCACCCGCGTCGAGTCCAGCACCGCGGTGGCGCCGTCGCTCACCCACACCGCCGGGTAGTCGCCCGTACTGTCGTGGATCTCGCACTGGTTGGCGTCCACGCGGGTGCCCGGGTCCCAGACCGACAGGCCGTTGCGGCCGAAGTGCCGCACCGTGCTGCGGGTCAGCGTCAGCACCGACCGGGACCGCAGATCGATGGCGTTCTCCGGGATGTCGTGGATGTCGCAGTCGGCGAGGGTGAGGACCGCATCGGTGTCCAGGGTGACGCCGTCCGCCGAGGTGCGGTGCACGGTGCAGTCGGTGAGATGGCCGGTGGCCCGCGCCGCGACCTGGATGCCCGCACCCTTGATCTCGTACAGCTCGCAGCCCACCGCCTCGACCGCGCTGCCCTCGCCGTTCAGCGACAGACCGGCGCCGGAGGCATGGTGGATCCGGCAGTTCTCCAGCCGCGGGTGGGCTCCGCCGCGCACCGCCACCCCCGCCTGCCCCGCGGCCACCACCTCGCACTCCTCGAAGACGCCGCCGGCGCCGTCCAGGACGCTGATGCCGACGCCGCCGGCATTGTCGACCGTGCAGCGGCGCACCGTCGGCCGGGCACCGCCGCGGACCTCGATGCCCGACGCGGACCGGGTCACCACGCGCAGACCGGACAGCTCCGGTGCGCCGTCCTCGACCAGCAGCGCGGGCGCGGCCGAGTCCGTCGCCTCCAGATGCAGATCGTGGACGATGGCCGAGGCACGTATGGTCAGCGCCACGCCGTCGGCCGGGGCGATACGCACCGAACCGCGCGCCCCGTCCGGCCCGCGCAGCGTCACCGCGCGCACCAGCACCAGATTCTCGCGGTAGGTACCTGCCGGGACGGTGAGCACATCACCGTCCCCTGCGGCCTCCAGGGCGGCGGCGAGCGAGCTGTACTCCCCTGTGCGGCGCCGCCAACGCGACGTTCCGGAGTGCGTCACCTGGACCGAGCCCTGTGCCATGGCGCTGTCGTGCCCCCACCTCGTGCGGCTGTTGTCGGCCCGGCAGGCATCCGTCCGCGGATGTCCGCATTCGGGTCTGCGAGGCCCCAGCCAGGAGGCTGGATGCACCACCGTAGCGCGCCCGACGGGGGGCAGTTGACATGGTCAGCCGGTTGGTCAGCTGCCCGCGCCGGCGCGTCCCCAGTCCTGGCCCGCGCGCTCCCACGCCTCGTCCCAGCGGCGGTAGCGGCGCACCCACAACCGCCAGACGATCAGCCGCCGGCCCCCCTCGATCAGGCCCCCGGCGGCCGCCGCGGCACCCAGACCGGCCAGCACCGCGTGGGTACCGGCAGTGCTGACGTCCATCGGCCGCGGCATCACCCGGCCGCCGTGGTCGGTCCAGATCCGGAAACGCTCGCCGGGCTCCACCGGCCGAGGGGAGGAGAGTCGGCCGGTGTGCTGACTGCCGTCGTGCGCGGTCCACCGGGCGATGACCCGACGGTGCGCGTCGCGCTGCGAAGAGGTCTCCGGATCGGGGTCGAGCGGCGTACGGGAGACCAGCCGGTCGACGGTGACCCACACCAGGTGCCGCTGCGCGTGCTGGAGGCGGACGGTCTCCAGGAGCGCGACGTGCGCCGCCTGCCCGGTGAGCCGGCCCACGGAAGTCGCCCCGAGCGTGATCAGGAGGGCGGCGGCCAGCGCCACCCACGCCTCGATCCGATCCGTCCGGCGCCGCAGCGGATTGCGCCGCCAGCGCCACATACCTGCCATCGCTCGCATCGCTGCACCCCCTTCCGTGTCCGTGAATACCGCATCGCGCCTCGTCCATGCGCGAGTTCCGCAAAGAGAGAGGAACATCACTTTGCGAGAGGCGGACCGGCCGGAGCGCGGACACTGTACTCCTGCCCCGCCAGGGCGCTCCCGGCGCGTGAACGCCCGGGTGTGCGGGGCTTGTTAGGGCGTGCCGTGACAGGCGGACCGAGTGGCGGGCGAGCCGGGAGGCGGACCGGAGCGGTCCGGAGGACCGGGACGCGCGGAGGGTGTCCGGCTCGGTGCCGACGAGCCAGGCCAGGGGCCTGACGCGACGGCCGTCGACGCCTCAGGAGCTGGGCCGGCGTCCGCGAGGTTCGGCCTGGCCGTGACCCGCCGGCCACCGCGGGGAGCGTCCCCAGGCGCGCACTTCCCGGGACATCGCGGCCCGGCCTAGGGCAGCCGCACCGCCACCGTCACCACGGCGCCGCCCCCCATTCCCGTGTCCGTCGTTCCCGCCGCGACCACGAACCGGTCCGTCACCAGGCGCGCCAGCCACAGGCCGCGCCCCTTCGGCGCCCCGTCAAGGCCCGGCAGCAGTTCGGGAATCACCGCCTCGCTGAAACCGGGCCCCGCGTCGCTGATCCGGCACTCCAGCTCATCGCCGACCCGGCTCAGCACCAGCCGGCCGGAACCGCCCGCGTGCTCCACGGCGTTGCCCGCGATCTCGTCCACGGCCAGCACGAACTCACCGCGCCGCGGCTCGCCCAGACCCTCGCGGGCCGCGCACTCCTCCACCAGCAGCCGTAGCTGGGGCAGCAGTCGCGCGGTGAAACGACGCTGGAGCAATCGGCGGCCGGCTTCCTCCGGCGGCGACTGCGCCGGCCCGACCGGTTCGTGACTCACCACGGCCGCGACACCTCCTTCGCGGCCAGCCGCGGCACCGTCCCGGCACCGAGCCGCCGCAGCATCCGGGACTGCACCTGGTCGCAGCGCACCTCGACCAGGTCGTGCCCGACGGCGTCGCGCACCAGGGAGAGCAGGCCGGTCGCGCAGCCGACCGACAGGAAGTGCAGCCGGGTCAGATCGATCGTCAGGCGGCGGCTTCGCGTCGTCCGGGCCAGCGCGATCTCCAGGGATCTGGTGAACGCGGCCCGGTTCGCGGTATCGGCCTCGCCGATGAAGTGCAGCGCGTCGTCCGGGCCCCGCTCGGATCGCATGCTGCCGATGCGCTCCAGGAGGGCGCGCGGATGCGCCCGTTCCATGGCGCAGAGCATCGAGCGGTCGAACCGCCGGCGGTCGTAGGCGCAGATCTCGGTGTACGGCCGGCCGGTGAACAGGTGGTCCGCGTGCGTCTCGCGGTGGGCCATGGCGCTGACGTCCGTGCCGAGCGCGGCCACCCAGCCCATGTCGATGAACGCGCGCAGGCCGGTGTACCCCTCGGCGGTCGCCCGGTCGGTCTCCTCGCTCAGCCGGCCCATCTGGCGCGCGGCGGTGAACTCCGTGTCCGGCTGGATCACTTCCCGCATGCTGGTCAGCACCAACTGGCCGCGTTCGCGGGCCGGGACCGTACTGCGGCTGGGGAAGTCGATCCGGGCCAGCACCTCCGCCTCGGGCACGCCGGGGCAGGGGAGGAGCAGGACCTTCTCGCCGCGGGCCAGTCCGAGCCGCACGAAGGCCGTGACGACCTCCCAGCGCACTTCGTCATTGCCATAGCTCACAAAGGCGTGGTCCCCCGGTCGCAGATGCTGGACAGGGATGAGGTGATCGCTCCCGGTGCCCCTCTCAGGCATCGACACCTGGCTGTTCGTCTCCCCCCGTACGGCCCTCCCGCAGGTGGCGTGGAGCGCTCACTCTAGGCAGCGGGTGGGCGGCCCGCAATGTGCCCGGCGGCCGTCGTCGAAGCCCGCCGCGGGGTGCCGGCGTAAGGCCCGCCGGCCACGTCAGCCGAGTATCTCGAAGGGGTCACCGACGCGGATGGTGCCCACCCCCTGGGGGACCAGATTCTGGCCGAAGACCAGCCGGTCACCGAAGCGGCGATGGCGGGCGAGGGTGCGCAGCGGTTCCTTGCCGCGCTGGGCGGTGCGCTGATCGGTGGTGGTGACGACACAACGGGAGCAGGGCTTGGCCACCCGGAAGACCACCTCGCCGATGCGGACCGACTTCCAGTCGTCCTCGGCCCAGGGCGCCGTGCCGTCGACGACCACATTGGGCCGGAAACGGTTCATCGGCAACGGGCCCTCGTCGGCGTGGTCGCCCTGCGCGATGCGGGAGTTGAGGGCGTCCAGTGACGAGGTGGTGGTGATCAGCAGCGGATAGCCGTCGGCGAAGCTCACGGTCTCGCCGGGCAGGGCGAACTCCGGGTCGACGGGGCGGCGCATGTCCGGTGCGTCCAGATGCACCAGCTCGACCTCGACACCCAGATACGCGCGAAACCAGTCCGCTGCCTGCCGGCCGGCGGGCACCGCCTCGACCTTGTCCCTCCAGACCTCGACCGTGACCGTCTCCGCGGGCTCGGGAACCTCGACCGTCAGCGGCTCCATTCCGGGCGCGGTCAGCCCGAGGGCGCCGCCCGGCAGCTCCTCGGCCGAGGCCAAAGCCAACGTCGGCTGCTGCCGTTGGGACAGCATCCTGCGCTCGGTGTCCACGACCATCCACCGTCGGTCCCCGGCGAGCCCCCACGGCTCCACGACCGCCTCGCCGGGTCCGGACCCCGCAATGGATTTGACCGGATAGAGATGGATCGACTGCAGCGCTGGCTTCGGCATGGATCCATCCTGCCAGCCACCTCGGACAGTTGGCCGAGCGGCCGGTTCAGTACCCCCGCGGGTACTGGCGGCCGTACGGATCGTCGTACGGCGCGGCCGGGCGGGGCGCGGCGGGACGCGGTGCGACGGGCGCGGCCGGGCGCATCGCCTCGTAGCCCGTGCCGGCCGGACGCTGCTGGTACTGCTGGTGCTGCTGCTGCGATGGGTAGCCGCGGTTGCCGGCCTGCTGCGGGATGTACGGCGCCGGGGCCTGCTGGAGCGGCGGGGCGGCCTGCTGTCCGGCGCCGGGGTAGCCCTGGCCCGCCGAGGGATAGGAGGGAGCGGCGGGAAGCGCGGGCAGCGCCGAGGGGAGGGCGGGCAGGTAGGACGAGCCGGTGTCATACGGGGAGGGAGATACCCGGATCGGGGCGATCTGAGGGGTACCGCGTTCCGCGACGAGGCTGTCGTAGATCGGAGTGTCCGGGAAGGAGGGCGAAGCGTAGTAGCCGCCGCCGTAGGTAGAGCGGGGGGAGGTCATGCCTCTTAAGTTAAGCCCACGATGTGCCGATTGGGGAGCCTGAAAAGAGGGTTGTTTTACGGGCCGCGAGTGGCCCAGGTTCCTCAATGTGAGCGAACTTGGGAAAATCGGTCGCGATCGACCGTAGGAATCCTGTAAAGGATCGGCTTCCCGCAGGTGAACACGGGGCACTCGCAGGGACGTCGGCCCAGTAGGTTGGAGGTGCCACCACCGACGGGGCACCGCGAACGACAGAAAGGGCGCAGCGATGTCGATGCTCAAGGGCAGCAACGTTCCGGTTCCGGCCCCGGCGGTCCGGGTGGAACTGGGCTGGCAGGCTGCTCCGGGGATTCCGGATGTGGACGCCTCCGCGCTGCTCCTGGTGTCGGGAAAGGTCCGCGACGACACCGACTTCGTGTTCTACAACCAGGCCGTGCACGCCTCCGGCGCCGTACGCCACGAAGGCAAGCGGCCGGTCGGCGGCGCGATGACCGACAGCGTCGCCGTCGACCTGGCAGCCGTCGAGGGCGGCGTCGAGAAGGTCGTGCTCGCCGCCTCCTCCGACGGCGGCACCTTCGGAAGCGTTCCCGGGCTGTACATCCGGGTGCTGGACGCGGCGAGCGGCTCCGAGATCGCCCGCTTCGACAGCCAGGACGCCACCGCGGAGACGGCCTTCGTGCTCGGCGAGCTCTACCGGCGACAGGACGCCTGGAAGTTCCGTGCCGTCGGACAGGGCTACGACACCGGTCTCGCCGGCCTGGCAACCGACTTCGGCATCAGCGTCGAGGAGGAGCCGGCGGCGGCTCCCGCCGCCGGTCCGTCGGCCCCGCCCGGGTCGGTGTCGGCCACCCCGCCGGCTGCGCCGGCACACTCCGTGCCCCCGATGGCGCCGCCGACCGTGGCCCCCGCGCCCCCGTTGCCGACCGGTCAACCCGCGGCGTCAATTCCCCCGCCGCCAGGTCAGGCGGCGGCGCCCCCCGCCCCGGCTCCCGTTCGTCTGACAAAAGTCACCCTCACGAAGGATGCCCCGGCCGTCTCCTTGACGAAGCAGGGCGGCACCTCGGGCGCGATGCGGGTGAATCTCAACTGGCGTGGCGGCAAGGCCGCCAAGAGCCTCGGCAAGAAGCTCGGCCGCAAGGCCATGGAGGCCATGGGCGCCCGCGGCGCGCTGCTGCCGCAGTCCGGGGAGCTCGACCTCGACCTGTGCGCGCTGTACGAACTCACCGACGGCAGCGCAGGCGTGGTGCACCCGATCGGCAACAACTTCGGCTCGCTGCACGCCCCGCCGTTCATCCAGCTGGACGGCGACGACCGCACCGGCGCCGTGCAGGCGGGCGAGAACCTCACCATCAACCTCGACCACCAGGCCCGCATCAAGCGCATCCTGATCTTCGTGACCGTCTACGCCGGCGCCCGCAGCTTCGAGGGGCTGGACGCGACCGTCACCCTCCAGCCGCAGCACGGCGCTCCCGTCGATTTCGCCCTCGACGCGTGCACGGTCCCCTCCAACGTCTGCGCCCTGGCCCTGATCACGCACACCGGCAGCGAACTCGTCGTCCAGCGCGAGTCCCGGTTCCTCGTTCCCCCGCCCGGCATCAGCCCGCAGCGCACCGTCGACCAGGCTTACGGGTGGGGCCTGGACTGGTCCCCGGCCCGCAAGTGACGCCCTTTCGCGGCTCGTGGGGGAGACCGCGGCCGCGCCTTCCTCGGAGGCGCGGTCAGGACGGCGCTCCGTACGTCCGGCCCTTCCACGCCGCCCCGCGCCCCCGGTAGTGCTGCACTGCCGAGTCCACCGTCATCAGCAGATAGAGCACCGCGGTGAACGGCAGCAGCAGCGCGATCCACGGCGGCTGCCGGTAGTAGCGCAGCATCGGCAGATACGTCCCGCACATCACCAGCCACGCCGCGCCGCCCAGCGCCGAGGCCGTCACCTCACCGCCGGCCGCCCCGGCCACCAGCACGGCGGGCGGCGCGAGATAGACCAGCGCGAGGCCCACGACGGTCCCCAGCAGGAGTAGCGGCTGGTGCAGCAGCTGGGCGTAGGCGCTGCGCGCGACCATCCGCCACAGCTCCGCGAGCCGGGGATACGGGCGGACGCTCGTCACCCGGTCCGCGAGGCCCAGCCAGATCGTGCCCCCGGAGCGCTGGACCGCGCGGGCCAGCGTCACATCGTCGATCACCGCATGCCGGATCGCCTCCGGGATGCCCGCCCGCTCCGCGGCCTCCCGCCGCAGCAGCACACAGCCGCCGGCTGCCGCGGCGGTCCGTGCCCCGGGGCGGTTGACCCATCGGAAGGGATAGAGCTGCCCGAAGAAGTACACGAAGGCCGGCACGATCAGGCGCTCCCAGAACGTCACGACCCGCAGCCGGGTCATCTGCGAGACCAGATCGAGGTCCGCCGACCGCGCGGCGGCCACCAACTCCCGCAGACTGTCCGGCTCATGGGCGATGTCCGCGTCGGTCAGCAGCAGATACTCCGGCGCGAGCCGCTCCCGCGCCTGCGCGATGCCGTGCCGTACGGCCCACAGCTTGCCCGTCCAGCCCGGCTCCGGCTCACCGGGGGAGGAGACGGTCAGCGTCAGCCCGCCCCGCTCGGCCGCCAGCGCGCGGGCCACCGTGCCCGTCCCGTCCGTACTGCCGTCGTCCACCAGGAACACCTCGGCCCGTCCTGGGTACTTCTGCGCCAGCAGCGAGGGCAGGCTGTCCGGCAGCACCTCGGCCTCGTCCCGCGCGGGCACCACCACCGCGACCGACGGCCAGCGCGCCGGGTCCCGGCGCGCCGGGAGCCGCTGGTCCGTCCGCCAGAAGAAGCCCTGTCCCAGCAGCAGCCACGCCCAGGCCAGCAGCGACCCCGCACCGATCCACTCCATCGCTCCCACGGCCGCAGTCTGCCGCACCGGACCCGCCGCGCGGCGGTCATCGACGCGGTGTCCCGGACCGGCCGGCACGGGAGCGGGGCGACGGGCGCCACGGGACCCAGCGGCGTCCTCCGGCTGCCGCACACCGCGCCCGCCTCCGGACGGGCGGACGGGGCCGGTATGACAAGTCGGGCGCTCTCCTGAGTAAAGTGTCCGCGTGAAGATCGCGCTCATGGACTCCGGGACCGGGCTGCTCGCGGCGGCCGCCGCCGTGCGGCGACTGCGGCCGGACGCAGATCTCGTCCTCTCCTCCGACCCCGACGGC
Organism: Streptomyces sp. NPDC017993; assembly: GCF_044328065.1. Lineage (NCBI taxonomy): Bacteria > Bacillati > Actinomycetota > Actinomycetes > Kitasatosporales > Streptomycetaceae > Streptomyces > Streptomyces sp. NPDC017993. Next base: position 166,502 of record NZ_JBIRGO010000015.1, on the reverse strand, counting down.
CTGCCCTGGGGCCCGCGCACCCCCGACGATGTCGCCGCGCATGCGCTGGCGGTCGCCCGTGCCGCCGCCACGCACCGCCCCGACGCCCTGATCGTCGCCTGCAACACCGCCTCCGTGCACGCCCTGCCGGTGCTCCGCGCCGAACTGGAGCCCGCGGTGCCGGTCATCGGCACCGTGCCGGCCATCAAGCCCGCAGCGGCCGGCGGCGGCCCCGTCGCCATCTGGGCCACCCCGGCCACCACCGGCAGCCCCTACCAGCGGGACCTCGTGGAGCGGTTCGCCCGTGGCGTGGAGGTCACGGGCGTGCCCTGCCCCGGGCTCGCCGACGCCGTGGAGGAGGCGGACGGCAGGGCGATCGACGCCGCCATCGCCGCCGCCGCGGACCTCACCCCGCGGGACGTCAAGGCCGTCGTCCTGGGCTGCACCCACTACGAGCTGGTCGCCGAACGGATCCGGGCCGCCCTGCAGCAGCCCGGCGCCCCCGCCCTCGTCCTGCACGGTTCCGCGGAAGCCGTCGCCGCCCAGGCGCTGCGCCGCATCGGGGCCGAGCCCGCACCCGCGGCGGCTCCGACCGGCAGGGTGAGCGTGCTCCTCAGCGGCCGCCCGGGCGGGATGCCCACCGCGGCCCTCGCCTACGCGGAGGGGCGGCTGCTGGCGGACAGCGGCACCGAGGCCGGCCCCGGTGCGGATCCGGCTCCGGGCCAGGCCGCGGCGGCCCTCCGCGGCTGACGTCGGCCATGATGCCGGCGCCCCGGGTTCCGGGCCGCGCGGGCCGGGCGCACCACGGTGCCGTGCTGTGCAAAGACGCGTACGCTGCGATCCATGAGGGACCACCCCCCGGAGGGGGCAGCAGCCCCCGATCAGTACGACAGCCCCGTAGGTGACAGCGGCCTGCCCCCCATCAGCGGCGCCCACGCGGAACTTCCCGAGGTCTGGCACGGCGGCGCCACCAACCGTGTCCAGTGGCTGCTCGCCGGTGTGGGCGCGGCCTGCCTGGCGCTCGGCGTCGAACTCGCCGTCGACAGCTCCTGGACATCGGGCCTGGCGCCCCTGGTGATGTCGGTGGTTGGCTGTGTCGCGGCCGGCCTGTTGGTGATCTTCGGGACGATCGCCTTCGTCCATGTGGCGGTGCGCGTCGACAAGGACGCCCTGGAAGTGCGCTGCGGCCATATAGGGGTACCCCGTCGCCGGATCCCGCTCGACGAGGTCGTCGGCGCCGTGTACGCGCCGCAGGTCACCCCGCGGCACTGGGGTGGCTGGGGCTACCGCTGGCGTCCCGAGCAGGGCACCGCCGTGGTCGTACGCCGTGGTGAGGCCCTGGTGCTGGAGCTCCACGACGGCCGCACCTTCACCGTCACCGTCGACAACGCCGAGGGGGCCGTCCGCTACATCCGCGGCCGGCTCAGCGTGCGGGCGAACGGCACTCCGGCAGGCGCCTGAGCGCCGGAGCGGGCCGTCCCCGCCCGGCGCGCGCCGCGGAAACGGCGACGCTTTCCTTTAGGCTTCATCGCATGGCAACACCCGAATTCATCCGTGACCTCCGCTCGTCCGTCGGCCACCAGCTCCTGTGGCTGCCCGGGGTCAGCGCGGTCGTCTTCGACGACGACGGCCGGGTGCTGCTGGGCAAGCGCGTGGACACCGGCGGCTGGTCGGTGATCGGCGGCATTCCCGAGCCCGGAGAGCAGCCGGCGGAGACCGCGGTGCGCGAGGTGTACGAGGAGACCGCGGTGCGGGTCGTCCCCGAGCGGGTCGTCCTCGTGGAGACCATGCCGCCGACCCGGTACCCCAACGGGGACGTCTGCCAGTTCATGGACGTCACGCTGCGCTGCCGGGCCATCGGCGGCGAGGCCGAGGTCAACGACGACGAGTCGCTGGAGGTGGGCTGGTTCGACCTGGACGCCCTGCCGGCGCTGGAGGACTACGCGCTGATCCGCATCAAGCGGGCGCTGGAGGCCGGGCCGACGTGGTTCAGGGGCATGTCGGAGGCGGACGCGTAGGACACGCTCCCCGGCTACAGCTCCTCCGTCGACGGCTCGTCCAGCGGGTCTCCGGGATCCTCCGGGATCGGCGGCAGCTGGGACTCGTCCGGGCTCTCCCCGGGTTCCTCGGGTTCCTCGGACGGGTCGGGCGCCGGGGGCTGACCGGACGGCTCCTCGGTGTGCATCTCCAGGGTGTCCTTGCGGCAGCTGGTGACCCAGGTGCCGGTGGGCCCGCTTTCGTACTGGCAGAACCAGCCCCGCACGGCCAGCGTCCCCTCGCTGCCACCACCGGCCTGCGGCGCCCGCAGAAAGAACTCCGCCATCACGTCATGGGCTTCCTCGCAGCCCACCATGCCGCCGGCGCCGGGGTCCGCGAACAGCGCGACGTTCCGCGCCTTGCCCAGCGCGTCGGGGATCTCCCCGCAGCTGACCGGCTGCCCGGGGACGGTGGGGGAGTCGGGGTCCGGCATTCCGCTCCCGCCGGTGGAGCCGTCCGGGTCGGGGGTTTCGCCCTCGTCGGGCCCGGTGCCGGTGCCCGACGAGGTCGTGGCGGAGGTCGTGGCGTCCGCGTCGTCGCCCGCCCCGCATCCGGCGGCGGCGAGGGCGAGCAGTACGGTCGGCACGGCGATGAGCCTACGCATGATCGAACTCCCTCGTGGCGGCGGTCGCAGGCGGCGCGCTGCGTCGTCTGACGCTAGGAGGCCGCGAGGTGCTCGGCGATCCGGGACGGCTGATCGGGTGACCGTGGGACACGAGTGGCGTCGAGAAGATGCGGCGCCCGGCGGCAGGGTGTGCGGACACGGGCCGGCGCACCACCGTCCGCGGCAGGGGTGTGCGGACGCCACCCGTGGCTCGGTAAGTATGGGGCGGTGGCACATCGGTGTGGCGCAGGCGGCTGCCTAGGGTGCGGTCATGACCGTGATCGGCACCCCAGGCCAGGTATCCCTCGACCTCGACGGCCGCACCGCCCTCGTCACCGGCGCCGCCAGTGGCATCGGACGCGCCTGCGCCCTGCGGCTGGCGGCGGCCGGCGCCACCGTACGGGCCGTGGACCGCGACGCGGCGGGGCTCGCCGGCCTCGCGGAGGCTCTCCCCGCCGGCAGCCCCGGCAGCATCGAGCCCCGACCGCTGGACCTCGCCGATCTGGACGCCGCCGAGCGGGCCGCCGCGGGCAGCGATCTGCTGGTCAACAACGCGGGGATCCAGCTCGTGCGACCGATCGAGGAGTTCCCGCCCGAGGTCTTCCACGAGGTGCTGACCGTCATGCTGGAGGCGCCCTTCCGGCTGCTGCGCGGCGCCCTGCCGCACATGTACGAGCGCGGCTGGGGCCGGATCGTCAACATCTCCTCCGTGCACGGCGTCCGGGCCTCCCCGTTCAAATCCGCGTACGTCGCCGCCAAGCACGGTCTGGAGGGCCTGTCCAAGACCGCCGCGCTGGAAGGCGCCCCCCACGGCGTGACCTCCAACTGCGTCAACCCCGGATATGTCCGCACCCCGCTGGTCGAGCGGCAGATCGCCGACCAGGCCGCGGCGCACGGCATCCCCGAGGAACGCGTCCTGGCCGAGATCCTGCTCGCGGACTCGGCCCTCAAGCGGCTGGTCGAACCGGCCGAGGTCGCCGAGGCCGTCGCCTATCTCTGCACCCCGCAGGCGTCCTTCGTCACGGGTACCTCACTCCTCATGGACGGCGGCTGGACCGCGCACTGACGCGCGCCCACGTGTGGTGGGCCGGGATGGGACGGGGAGCGCCCGGACACCGGCGGGCTGCGACGCACCCGGGCAAGGGAAGGGGCGGCGGAGGCTGGCGCGCCGCGATGGACCGGAGGTATCCCTGTGACCATGTCCACCGAACAGCCGATGCCCGAGCCCGATCAGCCGTCCGGGCGCCCTGCCGAGGCCCCGGCCGCCCCGGACGACGCCGCCGAGACGCCCTTCCTCGGGCTGCTGGCCACCGGCGCCTCCGCGGAGGAGTACGAGCGGGCGGTGCTGCGTGCCCGCGCGGAGGGGGCGACCGCCGAGCGGCTCGCCGCCCTGGAGCGGGCCAAGCTGCTGGCGCTGCGGGTACGGACCGAGCTGGAGGGCCGGCGGAGGCGCGAGGCGGAGCTGTCCGCGCTCTACGCCACCGCCCACGACCTCGCCGGACTGCGGGACCTCGACGCGGTGCTGCGGGCGATCGTGCGCCGGGCCCGCTCCCTCCTGGGCACCGAGGTCGCCTATCTGACGCTCAACGACCCCGCGGCCGGCGACACGTACATGCGCGTCACCGACGGCTCCGTCTCCGCCCGGTTCCAGCAGCTGCGGCTCGGCATGGGGGAGGGGCTCGGTGGGCTCGTCGCGCAGACCGCCCGCCCGTACGTCACCGACAGCTATTTCCACGACGAGCGCTTCCGGCACACCGGCACCATCGACTCGGGTGTGCAGGACGAGGGCCTGGTGGCGATCCTCGGAGTGCCACTGATGCTCGGCAGCGGCGTCATCGGCGTGCTGTTCGCCGCCGACCGGCGCGAACGGGTCTTCGAGCGCGAGCAGATCGCCCTGCTCGCCGCCCACGCGGCACACGCCGCCGTCGCCATCGACACCGCCAACCTGCTCGCCGAGACCCGCAAGACGCTCACCGAGCTGGAGGACGCGACCGCGATCATCCGCGACCGCAGTGCGGTCATCGAGCGGGCCTCCGACATCCACGACCGGCTGACCGAGCTGGTGCTGCGCGGCGGCGGGGTGCAGGACGTGGCTGCCGCGGTGGCCGAAGTCCTGCGCGGCGAGGTGGAGTTCACCGATCCCGAGCGGGCACCGGCCGAGGCGCTGGACCGCTCCCGCGCCGACGGCCACGCCGTGCGGGACGGCGCCGACTGGGTCGCGGCGGTGTGGGCCGGCGGCGAGGTCCTCGGCGCCCTCGTCCTGCGCGGCCACCCGGAACTGGACCCCGTGGACCAGCGGACCCTGGAGCGCGCCGCGATGGTGACGTCCCTGCTGCTGATCGCCCGGCGGAGCGCGGGCGAGGCCGAGCAGCGGGTCAGGGGTGAGCTGCTGGACGATCTCCTCGACGCGCCCGACCGTGACCCGCGCCTGCTGCGTGAGCGCGCCGCCCGGGTCGGCGCGAACCTCGACGCACCGCATGTCGTCCTGGCGGCGCGCGTCGAGGGCCCACCGGACGCGCCCCGGACACCGCCCGCAGCCGTGGCCCCGGCGTATGAGCCCCCTCGGCAGGACGGCCACCGGCCCGGCTCACCCGCCCCTGCCCCCACGGGCGCGGCACCCGGCACGGCCACCGCCGGAACCGGCTACGCCTGCCCACCGCCCCGCGCGCCGCACGGAGTCCGTCCGGACGAGATGAGGGAGGCACCGGCCGACGCCCCCTCCGGCCGGCCACTCGCCCCCGAAAGGCGGATCGCCGCCGACCCTGCCACGCCACTTCCCACCGCGGGCGCTCCGGTGGCCCCGACCGGGTCGTCCGACGCGCCGTACGGATACGAAGCCGCGGCCCACACCGGCGGCGCCGACCGGCAACGGCTGTGGTCGGCGGCCTCGCATCTCGCCGCCACCCGCCACGGGCTCGCCGCCGTACGTGACGGTGGCGCGGTGCTGCTGCTGCCGCTGGGGACCGACGGCGACCCGGCGCGGGCCGCCCGGGAGGTCGCCGGCCGGCTCGGCGACGCCCTGCACGTCCCCGTCACGGTCGGTGCGTCGGAGCCCGTCCCGGCCCCGTCGGCCAGGCCCGCCGCGGTGGCGGACGCGTACGCGGAGGCCAGGCGCTGCCGGGAGGCGCTGCGGGTGCTGGGCCGGGACGGCGAGGGAGCGGCCGCCGCAGACTTCGGGTTCCTCGGCCTGCTGCTCGCCGACACCCGCGACGTGGACGGCTTCGTACACCGCACTCTCGGCGAGGTGGCGGACTACGACGAACGCCGCGGCACGGACCTGCTGCGCACCCTGGGCGCGTACTTCGCCAGCGGGATGAGCCCGGCGCGTACCAAGGACGCCTTGCACGTCCATGTGAACACCGTCGCCCAGCGCCTGGAGCGGATAGGCCGTCTGCTCGGCCCCGACTGGCAGTCGCCCGCCCGCGCGCTGGAGATCCAGCTGGCCCTGCGGCTGCACCAGCTCTCGTCCGCCGTCGCACGGCACCCGGAGGGGTGACGGGCGCCATCCGGCGCATCGCGGCCGGGCGGGTGCGTACCGATGGCCTCCTCCAGGTGCGGACCGCACCGACCTGCGGCAGCGTGGTGCCGGAACTTCCACTCCGCCCCACCGAACAAAGGAGTTCGACATGGCTGACAAGAGCGGCATGAACAAGATGAAGGGCAAGGCCAAGGAGGCTGCCGGCAAGGTGACCGGCAACGACCGGATGGAGAGCGAAGGGCGCGCCGACCAGGCCAAGGCCAAGGCCAAGGACGCCATGTCCAACCCGAAGGAGAAGGCCGCCGGGATGAAGGACTCGCTGAAGGACCGCGACGACTCCTGACAGCAGGGACGCCAGGGCCCGCCGCCCCGCTTCCACGGAGCCTGCCGGGCCCGCGGCGCCCCGCCGCACGAACGCCGCGTATCCCGGCCCGCCCGTACGGGCCTGCCGGGATACGCGGCGCTTTCTCGTCACTACCGGTGGCGCGGCGCCCGGCGACCGTCACTTCCCGACGGTCGCCTCCGCATCCGCCGCGTCGTCCGCCCCACGGGAGTCGACCGCCCCGAGATCCCGGCTGCGGGTCTCCTTGGCCACCCCCACCGCGATCAGCGTGAGCACCGCCGCGGCGATGACGTACAGGGCGATCGGCGTCGGGCTGTCGAAGTCGGCGAGCAGCGCCGTCGCGATGAGCGGGGCGGGCGCGCCGGCCGCGACGGAGGAGAACTGGGCGCCGATCGACGCGCCCGAGTACCGCATCCGGGTCGCGAACATCTCCGCGAAGAACGCCGCCTGTGGCGCGTACATCGCGCCGTGGAAGACCAGCCCGACGCTCACCGCGAGCAGCAGCAGCCCGAAGTTGGCGGAGTCCACCAGCGCGAAGAACGGGAACGCCCAGATCGCGACGCCGGCCGCGCCCAGCAGATACACCGGCCGCCGCCCGATGCGGTCCGACAGGGCGCCCCAGGCGGGAATGACCGCGAAGTGCAGGGCGGAGGAGATCAACACGGCGTTCAAGGCCGTCTGTTGGGACAGGCCGGTGTGCGAGGTCGCGTAGACCAGGACGAAGGCCGTGATGACGTAGTACGAGATGTTCTCCGCCATCCGGGCGCCCATCGCCACCAGCACATCGCGCCAGTGGTACTTCAGGACCGCGACCAGTGGCATCTTCTCCACCGCTCCGCCCTTCGCCCGCCGGGCCGCCGCGCTCGCCAACGCCGCGCGGAACACCGGCGATTCATCCACCGACAACCGGATCCACAGCCCGACGATCACCAGCACACCGGAGAGCAGGAACGGCACCCGCCAGCCCCAGGCGAGGAACTGCCCTTCCGACAGCAGCGCGGTCAGCGCCGACAGTACGCCGGTCGCGAGCAACTGGCCCGCGGGGGCTCCGGTCTGCGGCCAGGACGCCCAGAAGCCGCGCCTGCGCGCATCGCCGTGCTCGGACACCAGCAGCACCGCGCCGCCCCACTCGCCGCCCAGCGCGAACCCCTGCACCAGCCGCAGCACCGTCAGCAGCACCGGCGCCGCCGAGCCGATCGTCGCATGCGTCGGCAGTAGCCCGATCGCGAAGGTCGCGCCGCCCATCAGCAGCAGGCTCAGCACCAGCAGCTTCTTGCGGCCCAGCCGGTCGCCGAAATGCCCGAAGACCAGGGCGCCGATGGGTCGCGCGGCAAAGCCGACCGCGTACGTCAGGAAGGACAGCAGCGTGCCGACCAGCGGATCGGACCCGGGAAAGAACAGCTTGTTGAAGACGAGTGCGGCGGCGGATCCGTAGAGGAAGAAGTCGTACCACTCGACGGTCGTGCCGATGAGACTCGCGGCGACGATGCGCTTGAGCGAGGCGGGGGCTGGGGGAGCGGATGCCGAGGCAGCCATGGTCACCACTTCCGGGTGCGGGTCGGGTCGGGGACGATTCAGGTCTCGCCACACCGTAGGAATGCACTGGTCACCGGCACATGTGGTGGGACACCACACTTCGGCGGACAGGGGTGCGCGCGACCGCCATGAGCCCGCGATGCGGGCCGGTGTGCATCCTTCCCCCTCCGGGAATGCGGCCTCCGTCGCGTTTCCGGCCTCGGACGACGCCACATACATCACCGCAACGAACCTTGCCGTGGGCCGCGGCGGCCTGCGAAAAGGAGCCCGAGTGAAGATCACATCCCTGCGCACCTACCTGGTCGACCCGCGCTGGTGCTTCCTCCGCGTCGACACCGACGAAGGGATCACCGGCTGGGGCGAGCCCGTGGCCGAGGGGAGGGCGCACACCGTCGCCGCGGCCGTGGACGAACTGGCCGACCATCTCGTCGGCAAGGACCCGACGCGCATCGAGGACCACTGGCAGGTGCTCACCAAGGGCGGGTTCTACCGCGGTGGCCCGGTGCTCTCCAGCGCGGTCGCGGGCATCGACCAGGCACTGTGGGACATCACCGGCAAGGCCCTGGGCGTGCCCGTGCGGCAGCTGCTGGGCGGCAACGTCCGCGACCGGGTACGGGTCTACAGCTGGATCGGCGGAGACCGTCCGGACGAGGTCGCCGAGGCGGCGCTCGACCGCAAGGAGCAGGGGTTCACGGCGATCAAGATGAACGCCTCGGCGCAGCTCCGTCCGATCGACACCCCGGAGGCTGTCCGAGGCATAGTGGAACGGGTCGCCAACGTCCGCGAGGCGGTCGGGGACCGTTTCGACATCGCGGTGGACTTCCACGGCAGGCTCAGCGGCGCGATGGCCCGCCGGGTCCTTCCGCTGCCGGAGCCGTATCTGCCGTTCTTCGTCGAGGAACCGCTCGTCCCCGAGATGAGCGACGGCGACGGCAGGGGAGGCAGGAGTCGAACCTGCGGCATCCGGTGTTGGAGACCGGCGCTCTGGCCTCTGAGCTACACCCCTTCGGTGGCGTCAGCTTGGCATGACGGCGGCCGCGAGTTCCACCAGGTTTCCGGCCCGGGGAGGTGGCCGCGCACGCCCTGGCAGGGGGGCGCCGGTCGGCGGGGCCGGCGGGCGGTAGGCGCTCTGGACCAGCCCCTGCGCATGCCCTAACTTCGAGGTGCATCGAAGCCGGCACGTGCCGGCCGTTCAGCCGTCAGCCGTCAACGGGCCGCTCCACCAGCGCCGTTGACCGAAGCCGGCCAACTCCCGACGCCGTTGCCGATCCCGTCACCCACGCGATCACACGCCCGCTCACGAACAACTCCCGACGGACCCCGAAGCAGCTCCCGGAACGGATCCAGAGGGGGGCCGGGGCCCCGCGCAGGGAAGACGAGGACATGCCGTGACCACTCTTCCGCAGCCGCCAGACATCCTCTCCGCGGAATTCGCGGCGGACCCCTACCCGGCGTACCGCGTACTGCGGGAGCACTACCCGCTCTTGCACGACAAGGGCACCGACAGCTATCTGCTCTCCCGCTACGAGGACGTCCAACGCGCCTTCCGCGAACCGGTGTTCACCACCGACAACTACGCCTGGCAGCTGGAACCGGCGCACGGCGGCCGCACCCTCCCGCAGATGAGCGGGCGCGAACACTCCGTTCGCCGCGCCCTGGTGGCGCCGGCCTTCCGTGGCCGGGAGCTGCAGGAGCGGTTCCTGCCGGTGATCGAGCGCAACGCCCGCGAGCTGATCGACGGCTTCCGGGACTCCGAGGAGGCGGACCTCGTCGCGCAGTTCGCCACCCGCTTCCCGGTCAACGTCATCGTCGACATGCTCGGCCTGGACCGGGCCGACCACGACCGCTTCCACGGCTGGTACGTGGCGGTCGTCGCGTTCCTGTCCAACCTCGCCCAGGATCCCGTCGTCGCTGCCGCCGGCCGGCGCGCCGGCGAGGAGCTGGCCGCCTATTTGCGCCCGGTCCTGCGCGAGCGGCGCGCCGCACCCGGGGGCGACCTGCTGTCCGTGCTGTGCACCGCCGAGATCGACGGCACCCGCATGAGCGACCAGGACATCACCTCGTTCGTCAGCCTGCTGCTCGCCGCCGGTGGCGAGACCACGGACAAGGCCATCGCGGGCACTTTCCGCAACCTGCTGAGCCATCCCGACCAGTTCGCGGCGGTGCGCGCCGACCGCGCCCTGGTACCGGTGGCCTTCGCCGAGACCCTGCGGTTCAGCCCACCGGTCCAGATGATCATGCGGCAGCCCGCCGAGGACGTCACCGTCAGCGGTGGGACCGTCCCGGCCGGCTCCACCGTCACCTGCCTCATCGGCGCCGCCAACCGCGACGAGCGGCGCTACGCCAGGGCCGACGCGTTCGACATCTTCCGCACCGACCTCACCGCGGCCAACGCCTTCTCTGCCGCCGCCGACCACCTGGCCTTCGCCCTCGGCCGGCACTTCTGCGTCGGCGCGCTCCTCGCCAAGACCGAGGTGGAGGTCGGCATCAACCAGCTGCTCGACGCGTTCCCCACCATCGATTTCGCCGGCGGCACCGCGCCCGCGGAGGCCGGGGTCTTCACCCGCGGGCCCCAGGACCTGGCGCTGCGGCTCACACCCGCCGAGGCCGCGCCGGGGGCCGCCGGCCAGGGCTGACGCCCTGCGGCCCCAGGGACGTACCCGCGGGCGGGGGCGCTGCACGGCGACGTGCGCACCCCTGCCCCGGGGTGCACCAGGGAGCTGCCGCCGCTCGGGCAAGGATGCGGTACGACGGGCCCGGTCGGCGCGCTCACCAGCGGAAACGTCGGCGCGCCCGCGCTTCTTCCGGCGTCTGCCGGGCCCACCGGGACGCCGCGCCGTGCCCCGTCCCAGGTGCCATCCGGACCGTTCCCAGGGCCGAACGACCCAAGGACGGCGGTGCGCCGTGGTGTCACAGTGAGTGCAAGGTTGCTGACGAGAGCCCGCAGGTCAGTGACGTGGCATCCGCATCGAAGGAGCTAGACATGGTCACTCATGTCGGAACCGGGCACGGGCACTCAGGTGCTGCCCGCCGTTCCTCGAGTACCGCGATATCCGGCTGGACCGCCTTCGCCGGCACCCTGATGATCTTCGGCGGAGCCATGGCGATCCTCGAGGGAGTCTCGGCCATCGCCAAGGACAATGTCTTCGTCGCGACGAACGACTACACGTTCGCGTTCAATGTGACCGGCTGGGGCTGGGTGCACCTCATTCTCGGCATCGTGATCGCACTGGCCGGCATCGCACTCTTCACCGGGGCGTTCTGGGCCCGTGTCGTCGGTGTCACCCTCGCGGGGCTCGGAATGATCGCGAACTTCCTGTGGGCTCCGTACTACCCGTTCTGGGCCGTGGCGCTCATCGCCGTGAACGCCTTCATCATCTGGGCCCTGTGCACCGGGAGCAGAGAGGCGCGAGCCCGGTAGGTCACGACCTGCGCCGCATCCGGGTACCACCGGAGAGATCGGGGAGGGAGGCCGGAAGGCCTCCCTCCCCGATGTCGGTGCAGCGGGCGGAAGCGCGGTGAGCCGTGAGGTGCGTAACGGACGGGCGCGCCCACGGCTCGGGGGGTCATCGCACGCGCCGCGTGCCTCCGGGCACGTGGTGCGACGCGGTCGGGGTGGTGAGCGGGAACAGCTCCAGCAGCCGGGCGCGCTGGCGGGACCCCAGCCCCTTCACACGACGGGTCCCGGAGATGCCGAGCTCTTCGAGGTACCGCGCGGCCCGGACCTTGCCGACGCCGGGCCGGCATTCCAGCAGCCGCCGCACCAGCGTCCTGCCGACCATCTCGTCCTTGCGCTCCAGGACGTCCCGCAGTGTGATGCGGCCGGCTGCCAGGTCGGCCAGCATCTCGCTGCGCTCGCGGCGGACCTCGGCTGCCCGCTGCAAGGACCTGGCACGTTGCGCGGGGGTCAACGGGGGAGGAGGAGCGGCCATGTGTGGGGTTCCTTCATCTCGGTCCGGCACCTGCCCCGCGCCGGGCGGGGTCTCGCCGCCTGGGTCCGCACTTCGGTCCGTCTCGGAGCAGCGCTGCCCGAGCTGCCGCGCCCGGCCGGCCGGGGGACTGCACCGACCGGCGGCGCGCCCCGCCATTGGCCACGGGGCGGAGAGCAGGGCGCACCAGGCCGTACCAGCGGGGGAGTTGGGACGGCCGGGCACGAGAATGGCACAGCGAGGCGTAGGCGAAGATCGACCGGAGCGACTTCGGTCATCCGAACCCGGGGCACGGGCGGGCCGGGGAAGCCGCTCCCATGGGCGCGACACCGTGTCCGGGCCGGTCACGGGCCTGCCGGAACCTCACGACCGCGTGGATGGGGGTTGTTCGGCGCCCAGTTCGGTCAGGAATCGGTCATCGCTGAGCATCATTCGGGCATGCCCGGGGGCTGGTGGGGCGCCCAGCGGGGAGGGGTGTTGGGTGGGGAACACACAACGACGGCGAAGAGGTGGGATCACGGCGTGAGCGACAGTGGTGACAACGGCAGTGGCGACAGCGACAGCGGGGCGTCTTCCGGCGGCCCCCTGCGGCATGGCGGGTCCTCCGGCACGGACCAACTGAGCCTGCTGCGCAGGGCGATGCGCTGGGAGACCCTGGTGATCCTCCTGATTCTCATCGTCCTCGCGGCGGTCGCGTCCTAGGGCGTCTCCGACGGGCGCGTGACGGGAACACGCCTGATCGGTCACCCCGCTGCGGGCTCCGCCGCCATCACACGCACCGGGCGTGTCTCCGGCAGCAGCGCGAAGCAGCCCAGACTGAGCAGGGCGATCCCCGTCAGATACGCGGCCACGCCCCAGGGCACCGGGCCGCCCTGCTCGGCTAGCGCCGTCGCCACGATCGGCGTCAGCGCGCCACCCAGAACCCCGCCGAGGTTGTAGCCGACCGCGGCCCCCGTGCAGCGCACGCGCGGCTCGTACAGCTCCGCCAGATACGCGGCGATCACGGCGAACATCGTGATGAACGCCAGCATCGCCCCCAGAAGGCCGACGAACATCAATAGCGGAGCCCCCGTGGCGAGCAGCGCGACCATCGGGAACATCCACAGGGCGGAGCCCGCGCATCCCGCCAGGCACAGGGGCCGCCGGCCGATGCGGTCGGCCAGCAGCGCCACCAGCGGCGTGAGTGAGCCCTTCACCACCACCGCGGCCATGATGCAGGTCAGCATGACCGTACGGCTCACGCCCAGTCGCTCCGTCCCGTAGGCGAGGGACCAGGTGGTCACGGCGTAGAAGATCGCGTATCCCGCCGCGAGCGCGCCGGCGGTGAGCAGGACGAGCCGCCAGTGGTCGCGCACGACTTCGGCAAGCGGCACTCGTGCGCGGTCGCCGATTTCGAGGAACCGCGGGCTCTCGGCAAGCGACGACCGCAGCCACAGCCCCGCCAGCGCCAGCAGCCCTGCGGCCCAGAAGGGCACGCGCCACCCCCAGGACGCGAACTGCGCGTCGGACAGCGTCACCGACAGCGCCAGCATCACGCCGTTGGCGAGCAGGAAGCCCAGTGACGGCCCGACCTGGGGAACGCTCGTCCACAGCGCGCGCCGTTCGGCGGGCGCGTGCTCCGCGGTCAGCAGCACGGCCCCGCCCCACTCCCCGCCGAGCCCGAGCCCCTGCAGAAACCGCAGGACGAGCAGCAGCACGGGAGCGGTCACCCCGATCGTGTCGTATGTCGGCACGCAGCCGACCGCGACCGTGGAGGCACCGGTGAGGAGCAACGACGCGATGAGTACCGGGCGTCTGCCGTGCCGGTCGCCGATGTGTCCGAACAGCACCGCGCCCAGTGGCCGGGCGACGAAGCCCACGCCGAAGGTTCCGAAGGCGGCCAGCGTCCCGGCGGCCGATGAGAACGTGGGGAAGAACAGCGGCCCCAGGACCAGCGCCGCAGCGGTCCCGTAGACGAAGAAGTCGTAGAACTCGATGGCCGTCCCGGCGAGTGAGGCGGTCGCGAGCCGCAGCATGGAGGGCGCCCTTACGGTGCGTACGTCGTGCATGCCACGTCAACTACTCACGGTGACCGACGGTTACGGGGGGTTCGGGGGCTCCGGGGCTCGGGGGTGCGGACGCAGCAGTACGTCACGGCGATGCCCAGCGAGATCGTGGACGCGGGTCGTGCCACACCGGGGACGACAAGCCGGCGGCCGGTGTGTCCGAGCAGAAGCTGATCGACCGGGCCGCGGCGTGGCTCGACGGCGAGCAGTAGCCGTTCAAGACCGCCGCTACGGGGCCGATGGGTTGCGGACGGCAGCACCGCCACGGGCGCCAACGTCGTCCAACGGCATGCCCACGGCGGCGACAGTCGGGGCGGCGGCTGACCGCACCTCGCGTCCTCGACCTCGCCACTGGTGGAATGCGCGCTCCGAGGCGCCATCAGCTCCTCGCCGAGGTCACGCATGGCTGGCTTGATCGCGGCGGTATCCGCGCCGCACGGGTTTTGGTCCGGGTGACCGGGAGATGCGCAGTGGACGGGGGTTGGGAAGCGCAGGGAAGGCAACGGACGGAGGCGACGTGGCTGACGAGGTGCGAGGACTGTCCGGGATAGCCGACGGGAGCGGCGGCCGTAAGGCCGTGCCGGCGGGGGCGCGACGTCGCAGTGTGCTCGCGGTCACGGCTGCGGCGGGCCTCGGGCTGTTCGCCGGATGCGCCAGGCCGTCCGCGCGTGCCGACCCCGCCCCTGGCGCGTCGCCGCCCGAAGGGCGCAGTCATGCTCCGTCGGCGACCACCAGCCCCTCGGCGCGGCCGACGAAGCGACGCCCTGAACTTCCGCGTGGAGGACGGGAATTGTTTCCCCGGTACCGCCTCGTGGGGTTCTGCGGCCTGCCCGGCGCCGCGGCGCTCGGCCGACTCGGTACCGGCGACCCCGGCAAGCGGGCCACCGAGATCGAGAAGGTGGCAGGCTCCTACGCCGCGGGGCGTGAGCCGCTGCCCGTCTTCGAACTCCTCGCGGTGGTGGCGAATGCCGCGGCGGGCCCGGACGACACCTACCGCTCACGGACGCCCGCCGCGACCGTTCGCCGCTTCCACGAACTGGCCCGGGAGCACCGTGGTCTGCTGCTGCTGAACATCCAGCCGGGCCGCGCGGCGATGCTCGACGAGGTCAAGGCGTTGCGGGAGTGGCTGGTCCACCCCGACGTGGGTGTCGCGCTCGACCCGGAATGGGAGATGGGTCCGGGTGAGGTGCCGGGCGACACCTACGGCCACACCAGCGGCCAGGAGCTGACGGAGGTCGCCCGCTACCTGTCCGACCTGGTCGACGCGCACGACCTGCCGCAGAAGCCCCTCGTCTTCCATCAGGTCGCCAGGTCCGTGGTGCGCGAGGAATCCGCGCTGCGCCCGCAGCCCGGCGTCGCGCTGATCAAGAGCGCGGACGGCCTCGGCTCGCCGGGGCTGAAGCGCGGCACCTGGCGCCAGCTCGTCAGCGACCTGCCCGACGGCCTGCACACCGGCTTCAAGCTCTTCTACGACGAGGACGCCGAGGGCAGTCGCCTGATGACGCCCAAGGAGGTCCTGGCGCTCCGGCCGCAGCCGGAGTACGTGATGTACGAGTGACCGGGCGACCGGGTGGCCGCGTGACCGGACGGCCGGGTGACGCGTGACCGTCTGAGCCGGGGCGGGCCGGGGCGTCAGTCGTCGGTCCGGGCGATCAGCCGTTCCGCCGCCGAGCGGGCCACGGTCAGCGCCTGCCGGCGATCCGTGCCCCGCTGGCCCAGGACTACCCGGGTGCTCAAACCGTCCAGCAGTGCCAGGAGTTCGCCCGCGCGCGCCGAGACGTCCATCGGCGCGAACCGGCCCCGGTCCACGCCCTTCGCGAGCAGCGTCTCCAGGTCGTCCTGCCAGCCCTGGTCCATTTCCTCCTGGGCCTGGTGCAGCGACTCGTTCGACGGCGTACGGGCCCACAGCTCGATCCAGAGCATCCAGCGCGCGTCGCGGGGGCCGCGCGGAAGGTAGAGCCGCAGGAACAGGTCGAGTTTGCGCTCCGCGGCGAGCCGGCGGGCGAGCAGGGCCTGTCGCTCGCCGGTGAGTGCGGCCTCGCTCCAGCGCAGGGCCTCCAGCAAGAGCAGGTCCTTGCTGCCGAAGTAGTACAGGATGTGGCCGCCGCTGGTGCCCAGCCGCTCGGCGAGCGCGGACATGGTGAGCGGCGCCAGGCCCTTCTCCGCGATGGCCGCCATGGCCCCCTCCAGGATCCGCTCCTGGGTGAGGTGCCCGTCGCGTCGTCGTACCGCCCCTGCCACCCGTTCCGCCTCCGCTCTCACCTTGCGTGGTCCCGACCCTATCCGTGGATTCGCGCAGGGGTCTTGACGGGTGGGGGAGGCGTCGCACATCTTGAATGTCGTTCTAAAAGTTAGAACGGCATTCAAGGTATGGCGGAGAAGGGCGGGACGCGGATGGCACAGCAGCAGCCGGAATCCGGCAGATTCGGCGGCACCGGCACCGGCATTGGTGGGGACCCCGGCCACACGGGCCCGCCGGCCCCCACCGCCGCGACCGAGCCCCCGGCCCCGGCCGCCGACGAGGTATTCCGGGTCGAGCGGCACGGCATCGACCCGATCCCCGACGACGAGCGGCACGGCAGTGCCAAGGACCTGTTCTGGCTCTGGTTCGGCTCCAACCTCACCTTCACCTACGTGATCAACGGTGCCCTCGCCGTCGCCTTCGGCCTGTCCTTCTGGCAGGCGACCGCGGTCGTCGTCATCGGCGGCCTGGCGTTCTTCGCCATCAGCGCCGCGGGTCTGAGCGGCATCCGCACCGGAACCGCGACCCTGGTGATCTCCCGCGCCGCCTTCGGCGTGCGCGGCAACTGGCCGGCCGGCCTGCTCAATTGGGTGGTCAGCATCGGCTACACCATCGTCAACACGGTCGTCGGCACCCTCGCCCTGGAAGCGTTCTTCGCGGACCTGGGCCTGCGCGGCGGCGACCTCATCCGTGCCCTCGCGCTGCTGATCACCCTCGCCCTCACCTTCGCGGTGGCGATGTGGGGCCATGCGACCGTCCAGTTCGCCGAGCGCTGGATGGCGTACGTCCTCGCCGTCGGCTTCGCCGCGCTGCTGGTCTTCGTCGTCCCCGGCGCGGAGACCGCCGCGCCCGCGGCCGGCCCGGGGGCGGCAGGCTGGAGCCTGGCGTTCGTCGTGATGCTGGCCGGCCCGTTCTCGTATCTGCCGATGCCCGCCGACTACACCCGCTACCTGCCGCGGACCACCTCGCTGCGCGCCATCACCTGGAGCGGCGCGCTGGGCGGGTTCGTCTCCTCCGTGGCGCTCGGCGTCATCGGGGTGGCCGCCGCGACCCGAACCGACATGACCGACGCTGTCGCCGGCACCGAGCAACTGCTGCCGGGCTGGTTCCAGCCGGTCTTCCTGGCCCTGGTCCTGGGCGGGTCGGTCACCAACTCGATCATCACGCTCTACTCCTCCAGCCTGAACCTCCAGGTCCTCGGTATCCCCTGGACCCGCGCCAAAGCCATCGTGATCAGCGCCGTCGTCACCGCCCTCGGCTCGCTCGGCGCCCTCTTCCTCGCCGATTTCACCGCGTCGCTGCTGTCCTTCCTCTCCCTGCTGATCATCGTCTTCGCTCCCTGGGGCGGCGTCTTCCTCGCCGACATGCTGCTGCGCCGCTGCCGTTACGACACCCGCGCCCTGCATCTCGGGCGCGAGGGGCGGTACTGGTACCGCGCCGGCTTCCACCCCGCGGGGCTGACCGCGCTGCTCTCCGGCATGGTGTTCGCCGCCCTGACCTGCGACTCCGAGCTGTGGACCGGCCCGCTGGTCGCACCGCTGGGTGGCGCCGACCTCACCCTGCTCGGCGCGGTCGTCGCCGGCCTCGTCCACGTGGTTCTCGCCCGCCGGGCATGCACCCCCGTCGCCACCTCACCGAAGGAACCGGCCTGACCCGCCGTCCACACCCCCCTTTCCCCGTACCAGCCCAGGAGTTCACGCCGCATGTCCCGCACCGCACCACCCGCCGGCCCCGCAGACCTTGTCCTCACCAGCGCCCGGATCCACACCGTCGACCCCGCCCTCCCCGAGGCGCAGGCGCTCGCCGTACGCGACGGCCGCCTCGTCTGGCTCGGCTCCGACGACGGTGCGGCACGTTGGATCGGACCGGACACGAAGGTGATCGACGCGGGCGGCCGACTGGTGCTGCCCGGCTTCATCGACGCCCACAACCACGTCCGGCTCGGTTCCGACGACGCCTGCGTCCAACTCGCGGGCGCCCGCAGCCTCGACGTGATCCACCAGCGCCTGCGCACCTGGCACGCCGCCCACCCGGGCGCCGAGTGGATCGAGGGCGAGGCATTCGACTACTCGGCGATCCCCGGCGGCCGGATGCCCACCGCCGCGGACCTCGACCCGGCCACCGGCGACACCCCCGCCTTCGTCCTGAGCTACGACGTGCACACCGCCTGGCTCAACACCGCCGCCCTGCGCCGCCTGGGCGTCGACCGGGACCGCACGAGCCTGCCGTTCGGCGAGGCCGAGACCGACCCGGCGACCGGCGAACCCACCGGCTTCGTCAAGGACTTCGCGGTCAAGGGCCTCTCCCGGGACGGCCACCGCGCCCTGCGGGCGCTCGGCGTGCCGTGGGCCTCCACCGACCGCCAGTACGGACGCCTCGCCAAAAGCCTCGACGACGCCATCCGCTTCGGGATCACCACCGTCGTCGAACCGCAGAACTCCCTCGACGACCTCGCACTCTTCGACCGCGCCCGCGCCGAGGGCCGGCTCAGGTCCCGGATCGTCGCGGCGCTCTTCCACCCGCGCGGCACCACCGACGCCGATCTCGACGACTTCGCGGCGGCCGCGCGGCGCTACGACGACGACCGGCTGCGGGTCGGCCCGCTCAAGCTCTACATCGACGACGTCGTGGAACCGCGCACCGCCGCCCTGCTGGAGCCCTACGCGGGCTGCCGCCATCACCGCGGGGACACGTTCTACCCCGCGGCGGACTTCGGTGAGCTGCTCACCGCGCTCGACGCCCGCGGCTTCCAGTGCTTCGTGCACGCCACCGGCGACCGCGGTATCCGTACCGTCCTCGACGCCGTCGAGCAGGCCCGCACGCGCAACGGCCCGCGCGACGCACGCCACCAGGTGGTGCACGTGGAGTGCCTCGACCCCCGCGACACCCCACGCTTCGCCGAGCTGGGTGTGGTGGCCTGTATGCAGCCCCGGCACTGCGCCCCGGAGATCGCCGGACCCGGACAGGACTGGGCGGAGAACGTCGGCCCCGACCGCTGGCACAAGGCCTGGCCGATGCGCAGCCTGCACGAGGCCGGGGCGGTGCTCGCCTTCTCCAGCGACTGGAACGTGGCCGAGATGGACCCCATGGTGGGCATCTACACAGCCGTCACCCGGCGCTCCCTCGGCGGGGGTGAAGCCTGGCAGCCGGGCGAGACGGTGGACGTCGAGACCGCCGTGCACGCGTACACGATGGGCTCCGCCCACGCCAACTTCCTGGAGAAGCAGCGCGGTTCACTCACGGTCGGCAAGGTCGCCGACTTCGTGGTGCTCTCCCGCGACATCCTGCGTGTGGCACCCGAGGAGATACCGGGCACCGTCGTCGAACGGGCCGTCGTGGGCGGCGAGACCGTACACGAAGCCTGATCGGCCCTCGCACACGCAGCAGCCCCCGGCAGCCGTGCGACGCACGGCTCCCGGGGGCTGCTCAAGGCCGGGGTCTCAGGAAGTGGCGGCGTTCCTGCGCGGCGCCGAACGGTCCCCGCCGCCGGCGCGGCGGGCCTGGGCGGGGCGGCTGCGCCGGCCGCGCGAGGAGGAGGCGCTGCGCTTGGGGCGCTCGGTGACCGGTGCGGTGATGGTGACGGGGATGCCGGAGGGTGCCTGGGCGCCGGTGATGCGGCTGAGTTCGGCGTCACCGGCGCGGACCTGGGTGGTCTGCGGGGTGATGCCGGCGGTCGTCATCAGGCGGGTCATCTCGCGGCGCTGGTTGGGCAGGACGAGGGTGACGACGCTGCCGGACTCGCCGGCGCGGGCGGTGCGGCCGCCGCGGTGCAGGTAGTCCTTGTGGTCGGTGGGCGGGTCGACGTTGACGACGAGGTCGAGGTTGTCGACGTGGATGCCGCGGGCGGCGACGTTGGTGGCCACCAGCACCGTCACATGCCCGGACTTGAACTGCGTCAGGGTGCGGTTGCGCTGCGGCTGGGACTTGCCGCCGTGCAGCGCGGAGGCCCGGACACCGCTGGCGAGCAGGTCCTTGGTGAGGCGGTCCACGGCGTGCTTGGTGTCCAGGAACATGATCACCCGGCCGTCACGGGCCGCGATCTCGACCGTGGTGGCGTGCTTGTCCGCGCCGTGCACGTGCAGGACGTGGTGCTCCATCGTCGTGACCGCACCGGCCGAAGGGTCGACGGAGTGCACGACGGGGTCGTTGAGGAAGCGCCGGACGAGCTTGTCGACGTTGCGGTCGAGGGTGGCCGAGAACAGCATCCGCTGCCCGTCCTCCCGGACCTGGTTGAGCAGCTCGGTGACCTGCGGCATGAAGCCCATGTCGGCCATCTGGTCGGCCTCGTCCAGCACGGTGATCTTCACCTGGTCCAGGCGGCAGTCACGGCGCTCGATGAGGTCCTTGAGCCGGCCCGGCGTGGCCACAACGACCTCGACGCCGCCGCGCAGCGCACTGGCCTGACGGCCGATGGACATGCCGCCCACGACCGTGGCCATCCGCAGGTGGAGGGCCTGGGCGTAGGGGGTGAGGGCGTCGGTGACCTGCTGGGCCAGCTCGCGGGTGGGCACCAGGACCAGCGCGAGCGGCTGACGCGGCTCGGCGCGCTGACCGGCGGTGCGGGCCAGCAGGGCCAGTCCGAAGGCGAGGGTCTTGCCCGATCCGGTGCGGCCGCGGCCCAGCACGTCGCGGCCGGCGAGGGAGTTGGGCAGCGTCGCCGCCTGGATCGGGAACGGCGCGGTCACGCCGAGCCGGGCCAGGGTCGACAGCAGGGGCGCCGGCATGTCCAGCTCGGCGAACGTCTCGACGGCGGGCAGCGGCGGGGTGACGGTGACGGGCAGCGCGAACTCGCCCTGCGGTGCTGCCGACTTGGGACGGCGCGGGCCCTGCGAGCGGAAGCGGCCGCCGGAGCCGGAGCCGCCGGAGCCGCTGCCGCCGGAGCGGCCGGCGTAGCCACCGGAACGGGAGCCGCCGGAGCCACCGGTGCGGCTGCCGGAGCCGCCGGCGCGGGCGGAGCGGTCATTGGAACGGGTGGTGCGGTTCATGCGGAACCTTCCTCGATGCGGCGCGTATCGAGGGAGACCCGGCGGACTGGAGCCGCACGGAGAATCGCAAGAACGAGCCGGAAAAGTGGAGACCGGAGCGGACGACGCAGTCGTCGCGTCCGGAGCCTCGAAAAGCGGTCGGCGCCCGCCGGGAATGCGGCGGTCGAAGAGCCGGACCGGAGACCGGGCAGCCACAGTGCTGCGCTGCCGGTCGGTGAGCGGAACGTCATTGTCCGCTGCCGGGTGCTGCGAGGCCGTCGTACGGGGCGTCCCAAGGGAAGCCCCGCCGGGCCGTCGGTCCGACGGGAGGGCCCCGCACCGGTGAGGTGCGGGACCCGGGGTATTACCGTCCGGGTCAGGCCGGGACGATGTTCTCCGCCTGGGGGCCCTTCTGGCCCTGGGTGACGTCGAAGCTGACCTTCTGGCCTTCCTGAAGCTCGCGGAAGCCCTGCGTGGCGATGTTCGAGTAGTGGGCGAAGACGTCAGCGCCGCCACCGTCCTGCTCGATGAAGCCGAAGCCCTTTTCCGCGTTGAACCACTTCACGGTGCCAGTCGCCATGTGAAATCTCTTTCGATAGGGAGTGCCAGGGCCCACCAGGTGCGGGTCCTGAGTCGCTGATGAGCCCATCCGGAGATGACCGGCAACAAAAAATGCGCCCGCGGGTCACTGCCCGTCAGGCGCACACAAAGTCATGGGTACCAAAACTGCAACTGATATGAACGTAGCACGGATCTTGTCGACGTGGGGGCCGGACGGGGGAAGGGGGCAGGTGGCGGGCGTCACGGACAGGCCCACGGAGGGGTGCCGGGAGCGACCGCAGGTGTGTACCGGTAGGTCCTTGATACTCCGGGTGGCCGGGAGAAGACTCGAAGGCGGGGAGTGGCGCGGAGCGAACACCGGACGTTGACGCCGTCGGGGGCGAGGAGGCCTCGTATGTTCATCCACCGGCTGGGACGGGACATCACCGTCCTCAATGACTGCCTGCCCATACCCGGCATCGGCTTCCTGACGGTGAACGCGTTCGTGCTGCACGCCGCTGAGCCCGTGGTCGTCGATACCGGGCTCAGCCTGCCCGACCGGGGCTTCATGGACGCGCTCGGTTCCACGGTCGACGTCAGCGACGTGCGGTGGATCTGGCTGACGCATCCGGACCGGGACCACACCGGGGCTCTCTTCGAGCTTCTCGCCGCCGCCCCCGAGGCGAGGGTGGTGACCACCTTCCTGGGCGCGGGGATCATGTCGACCGAGCGCCCGCTGCCGATGGACCGGGTCTACCTTCTCAATCCCGGGCAGAGCCTCGACGTGGGTGACCGGACGCTGGTCGGTTTCCGGCCGCCGCTGTTCGACAACCCGGCGACCGTGGGGTTCTTCGACACCGCCTCCCACACCTGCTTCAGCTCCGACTGCTTCGGGGCGCCCATGCCCACCGCCGACCTCGCCACCTGTGACGATGTGGCGGTCGTCCCGGCGGACGACCTCCGGGCCGGTCAGCTCCTGTGGGCGACGGTCGACAGTCCCTGGGTGCACCTGATCGACCCCGTGGCGTTCCTCAGCTCGGCCGGACCGCTGCGCGCGATGAAGCCCGTACGCATCCTGAGCACCCACCTGCCGCCCTCCACGGGGCGCGGGCAGGAGTTCCTCGACATGCTCGCCGCCGCACCGGGGGCCGACCCGTTCGTCGGCCCGGACCAGCGCGGCCTGGAGGAGATGCTGGCCGGCTTCGAGCCCACGGCCGCACCGAGCGTCCAACCCACCGTGACGTAGCCCGCGAGTCCACCGGGACGACGCGGGTCGGGCATCGAAGACGGCCCGGCCCGCGCGGGTCTCGTGTGGGCAGGACCGCCCGCCCGTAGGGGGCGGGGACGGCGCCGCGGGGGCAGGATGACCGTATGTTGCTGGCCGAGCTCGCACGGGTGTCGAAGGACGTCGCAGGGACCTCGGCGCGGTCACGGAAGACCGCGCTGCTGGCCGGGCTCTTCCGGGACGCCGCACCGCAGGACGTACCGGTGGTCATCCCCTACCTCGCCGGGCGGCTGCCGCAGGGACGGATCGGGATCGGGTGGAGCGTCCTGCGTGAGCCCGTGGCGGCCGCGGAGACCCCCACCCTGACGGTGCGCGACGTGGACACGGCGCTCGACGCGCTGGCGGAGGTTTCGGGCGCTGGTGCGCAGGGTGAGCGCCGGCGCCTGGTCCGGGAGCTGATGGCCGCGGCGACCGAGGAGGAGCAGCGGTTTCTGGTCGGCCTGCTGACCGGCGAGGTACGCCAGGGTGCCCTCGACGCCCTCGCCGTCGAGGGGCTCGCCGCGGCGACGGACGCGCCCGCGGCGGACGTGCGGCGCGCAGTGATGCTGGCAGGCTCACTGCAGGACGTCGCGCGGGCGCTGCTGGCCGAGGGGCCGCGGGCACTGGCGGAATTCCGGCTCACCGTCGGGCGGCCGGTCGGGCCGATGCTCGCGCACAGCGCCAAGACGGTGGGGGAGGCGGTGGACAAGCTCGGGGCGTGCGCCGTGGAGGAGAAGCTCGACGGCATCCGGGTGCAGGTGCACCGGGACGGGCCCGAGGTGCGGATCTACACCCGCACCCTGGACGAGGTCACCGACCGGCTGCCGGAGGTCACCGCCGTCGCCCGGGACCTCCCGGTGGGCCGCTTCATCCTGGACGGCGAGGTGATCGCCCTGGACGCCGAGGGCCGCCCGGTGCCGTTCCAGCGGGTCGCGGGCCGCTTCGGCTCCCGGGTGGATGTCGCGGCCGCGCAGGCCGCTCTGCCGCTGTCCCCGGTGTTCTTCGATGTGCTCTCCCTGGACGACCGTGACCTGCTGGATCTGACCGCCGCCGAGCGGCACACGGAGCTGGCCGGGCTGGTGCCCGAGCATCTGCGGGTGCGCCGCACCTTGGTCCGGGACCCGGCGGACGGGGCGGAGCGGGCCGCGGCGGAGGAGTTCTGGGCCAGGACCCTGCGGCGCGGACACGAGGGTGTCGTCGTCAAGGGCTTGGACGCCCCGTACAGCGCGGGCCGCCGGGGTGCCTCCTGGCTGAAGGTGAAGCCGGTGCACACGCTGGACCTGGTCGTTCTGGCGGCGGAATGGGGGCACGGCCGGCGCACCGGCAAGCTGTCCAACCTCCATCTCGGCGCGCGGGCCCCGGACGGCGGGTTCGTCATGCTCGGCAAGACCTTCAAGGGCCTGACCGACGCGACCCTCACCTGGCAGACCGAGCGGCTGCGGGAACTGGCCGTGGAGGAGAGCGGCCATGTCGTGACCGTGCGGCCGGAACTCGTCGTTGAGATCGCCTACGACGGCCTCCAGACGTCCTCGCGGTATCCGGCGGGGGTGACCCTGCGGTTCGCGAGGGTGGTGCGCTACCGGGAGGACAAGACGGCGGACCAGGCGGACACGGTGGAGAGCGTGCTCGCCGCGCATGCCGGTGATGTGGCGTAGGCCCGCCGGAGACCGTGCCGTCCGTTCGCGGACCGGCCGGGCAGACTGACGCCATGGCGGGAAGACGAAGTGCCGGGCTGCTGCTGTTCCGCGGGGGCGGTGACGGTGGCGGTGGCGATGACGGGGTCCAAGTGCTGCTGGCCCATATGGGCGGCCCGCTGTGGGCCCGGCGGGACGTGGGCGCCTGGTCCGTACCCAAGGGCGAGTACGTCCCGCCGGAGGAGCCGCGGGCGGCGGCCCGGCGGGAGTTCGAGGAGGAGCTCGGGCTGCCGCCGCCGGACGGCCCGTACGTCCCGCTGGGTGACACCCGCCAGTCCGGCGGCAAGGTCGTCACGGTCTGGGCCGTCGAGAGCGACCTCGACCCGGAGCGCATCGTGCCCGGCACCTTCACCATGGAGTGGCCCAAAGGCTCCGGGGAACAGCGCAGCTTCCCGGAGATCGACCGGGTGGCGTGGTTCTCCCCGGACCGGGCCCGGGAGCTGATGGTGGCCGGCCAGCGGGTCTTTCTGGAGCGGCTGGCCGCGCACCTCGCGGGGTGAGCGGAGGGCCGGGCCGCCCGGGGCCGCGCGGTGCTGCCGGCGAGGGCCGGGGCAGCACCCCTCCCCCGCCCGGCGCCCCCGCCCTCCCTACGGCTGGATCTGGATCTTCCTGCCCTGTCCCGCCTTGAAGCGGTCCAGCGCGTCCGCGTATCCGTCCAGCGGAAGGCGGTCGCTGATGAAGATCTCCGGGTCCAGCGCGCCGGCCGCGAAGAGCTCGGCGGCGCGTTCGTAGCTGTGCAGTACCGCCATCGATCCGGTGATGGTGATCTCCTGGTTGTAGATGCGGTACGGCTCGATGACGGCGCGGGCGGCGTAGTCGGCCACGCCGAACTGGAGGAAGGTGCCGCCCTTGCCGACCCGCCCCAGCGCGTCCTGGATGGCGCGCTCGTTGCCGGTGGCGTCGATGACCACGTCCCAGCCCCGCGGCCGGTCCAGCTCGTCGGCCGAGCCCGCCGCGTTGCTGCAGCCCAGGGTGCGGGCGGTGGCCAGGCGCTCGGGGTTGATGTCGACGACGTCGACGCCCGCGGCCCCGGTGCGCTTGGCCAGTTCGAGCATCATCAGGCCCATCGTGCCGGAGCCGTAGATCAGGACCTGGGTGCCCAGCTGCTGGGAGCGCAGGATGTCGTAGCCGCGCACGGCGCAGGAGAGCGGCTCGATCAGCGCCGCGTCCTCGGTGCGGACGTGGTCGGGCAGCTTCACGCAGTTCGCGGCGGGAGCGACCGCGAACTCGGCGGCGCCGCCCGCGGTGGTCACGCCGATCGCGGCCCACCGCTCGCAGAGATTGTTGCGGCCGATGCGGCAGTAGTGGCAGGCGAAGCAGTACAGGGACGGATCGACCGCGACCCGGTCGCCCTCGGCCAGCCCGGTGACCGCACTGCCGGTCGCGACGACCGTGCCGGCGAACTCGTGCCCCGGCACCACCGGCAGAGTGGGCGCGAACTCGCCCTGGAGGATGTGCAGATCGGTGCCGCACAGCCCGCAGGCGGCGACGGCGACGACGACGTCCCCGGGCCCCGGCGTGGGGTCCTTTACGGTGGCGACCTCGACCTTGCCGGGTGCGCTGATCACTGCGGCTTTCATTTCACGGCTCCAAGCGAGAGGCCCTGGACGAGCTTGTCCTGGGCGGCGAACCCGGCGATGAGCACCGGGAGGGAGATGACGGTGGCGGCGGCGCACACCTTGGCCAGGAACAGGCCCTGGCTGGTGACGAATCCGGTCAGGAAGACCGGCGAGGTACCGGCCACGATCCCGGTCAGTACCCGGGCGAACAGCAGCTCGTTCCAGCTGAAGATGAAGGAGATCAGTGCGGTGGCCGCGATGCCCGGCATGGCCACCGGCGCGACGATGCGCGTCAGGGTGGTGGTCAGCCCCGCACCGTCGATGGAGGCGGCCTCCAGCATCTCCACCGGTACCTCGGCGAGGAACGAGCGCATCATCCACACCGCGATCGGCAGATTCATCGAGGTGTAGAGGATGACCAGCAGCCAGATGCTGTCGAGCATCCCGGTGTTCTGCGCGACCAGATAGAGCGGCAGCAGGCCGGCCACCAGCGGCAGCATCTTCGTGGAGAGGAAGAAGAACAGCACATCGCTCCACTTGCGCACCGGCTTGATCGACAGCGCGTACGCCGCCGGGATGGCCAGCAGCAGAACCAGCAGGGTGGAGACGACCGACGCGGTGAAGGAGTTGATCAGCGGCGGCCACGGGCTGATGCCGGTGCCCGCGCCGAAGAACTCCCGGTAGCCGTGCAGGCTCAGCCCCGCGCCGACGCTGGGCGGGTTGGTCGCCGCGTCCGTCTCGCTGTGGAAGGACGTCAGCACCATCCAGGCGACGGGCAGGAAGAAGGCGATCCCGCACAGCCAGGCCACCAGGCCCAGCAGAGGGCCGGTGCGCCGGCGGCGCCGCGCGTCCGGTGACGCCGGTCGCGGGGACCGGCGCAGGGTCAGGGGTGCGCTGCTCATCGGGTGGCCTCCTCACGCAGCAGGGACGACACCGCACGCAGCGCGAAGGTCGCCACCAGCAGCGAACACAGCACGACGACGACGCCCTGCGCGGACGCCCGTCCGTAGTCATGGGCCTGGTAGAAGGTCTGGTAGATGGTGTACGGCAAATTCGCCGTGCCGAGCCCGCCCGAGGTGATGGTGAACACCGCGTCGAAGTTCTGCACCACGTACACGGTGCCCAGCAGGGCGGCCAGTTCGAGGTAGCGGCGCAGATGCGGCAGGGTCAGATAGCGGAAGATGTCGAAGGTGGACGCGCCGTCCATCCGGGCCGCCTCGACCGCGTCCGTCGGCCGGCTCTGCAGCCCGGCCAGCAGGATCAGCATCATGAACGGCGTCCACTGCCAGATCAGCGACACCTCGACCGCGGCGAGCGGGGAGTCGGTCATCCAGTCCGGCTGCGGCGGATCGTCACTGCCGAACACCCCCCAGATCCAGGTCAGGGAGCCGTTGAGCAGGCCGTACGAGGCGTTGTACAGCGCGTGCTTCCACAGCAGCGCGGAGGCGACGGGGACCACCAGGAACGGTGTGATGAGCAGGGTGCGGACGAGGCCGCGCCCGCGGAACCCGCGGTCCAGCAGCAGCGCGAGGCCCAGCCCCAGCAGCAGGCTCACCAGGACCACGGTCACCGTCAGCAGCACCGTGGTGAGCACCGACTCGCGCATCGCGGGGTCGGTGAAAACCGCCCGGTAGTTGTCGAAGGCGGCGAAGCCGCGGTTGTCGGGGGCCAGCGCGTTCCACCGGACGAAAGAGATCACCACGGTGGCCAGGAACGGCAGTTGGGTCACGATGATCAGGAAGACCAGCGCGGGCAGCAGCGGCGCGCGCCGGGCCCAGTTCTTCGCCCGCTCCGTGCGCCGGGCGCGCGCCGCCGGGCTGCCGGACGGCGGGCCGGCGGCCTCGACGGGCCGGGGCGGCTCAGTGGTCTGCGTACGCATCGGTCACCTCCTGCGCCAGCCGCTGGCTCTTCTTCAGGGCCTCCGGCACGCTCTGCTTGCCGGCGATGGCCGAACTCACCTCGTGGGAGACCTTGGTGCCCAGGTCGGAGAACTCGGGGATGCCCACGAACTGGATGCCGGGGGCGGGGCGTTGCTGGACCCCGGGATCGTCGGGCCGGGCCGTGCGGATGGCCCGCTCCGTCGCCTCGGCGAAGGCGCCGGACTCCTCGGTGTACTCCGGGTCGCGGTAGATCGACGCGCGCTTGCCGGCCGGCACCTTCGACCAGCCCAGCTCCCGGCCCACCAGCCGCTCGTACTTCTTGCCCGACGCCCAGCGGATGAACTTCCACGCCGCGTCCTGGTGCGTGCTGGCCTTCTGCACGCCCCACGCCCAGGTGTAGAGCCAGCCCGCGCTGCGCGTCCGCTCGACCGGCGCCGGCGCGTAGCCGACCTTTCCGGCGACCTTGGAATCGGCGCTCTCCAGCGATCCCGCTCCGGCGGTCGCGTCGTACCACATGGCGACCTTGCCCTGCTGCATGTCGTTGAGGCACTCGGTGTAGCCGGCTTGCGGCGCGCCGGACTGGCCGTGCTTGCGCACCAGATCGACGTAGAAGCGGGTGGCCTCGGTGAACCGGGGGCTGTCGAGCCGGGCCTGCCAGTCCTTGGTGAACCAGGTGCCGCCGAAGGTGTTGACGACGGTGGACAGCGGCGCCGCGAGCTGCCCCCAGCCGGGCTGGCCGCGCAGGCAGATCCCCTTCATGCCCGGACGGGCCCCGTCCAGCTTCGCGGCCAGTGCGGCGACCTGGTGCCAGGTCGGCCGCGCGGGCATCGTCAGGCCCTCGGCCTCCAGGACGTCCTTGCGGTACATCAGGAACGACGACTCGCCGTAGAACGGCTCCGCGTAGACCTGGCCGTCGTCGGCGGTGAGCGAGGAGCGGACCGGCGCGAGGATGTCCTTCTGGTCGAACTCCGGGTCCTTCGCGGCGCGCCGGCCGAGCGGGGAGAGCCAGCCGTTGCGGGCGTAGATCGGGGTTTCGTAGTTGCTGAGACTGGCGACGTCGTACTGCCCGGCCTGGCTGGAGAAGTCCTGGCTCATCTTGTCGCGCAGGTCATCCTCGGGCAGCACGGTGTAGTTCACCTTGATGCCGGTCTGCCGGGTGAAGTGCTCGGCGGTCAGCCGCTGCAGGTCCGTCATCTGCGGGTTGTTCACCATCAGGACGTTGATGGTGTCGGCGCCCTCGTTGCCGGCGTCGCCGGCGCCGCGATAGCAGCCGGCGGTGGACAGTGACAGGACCAGGGCGGCCGCGGTCGGCCATATGACGCGGCCTGCGCGGCCTCGTCCGGGGGATCGTGCTCTCACGGCTCGTACCTTTCTGGGACATCCGGGGCGGGCCGGTCGCGCTCCGGCGGGGACCGGAAGCGGGGGAGCGGCCCGCCGTGAGTGCGTTCGCGCGTCTTCGGCGGGGTGTGCCGCTCGGCTGAGGGCATGCTCGGGGGACCGTCCGCGGACCGGGTGCGGCCTACGGCGGTGTGCGGTGGTGCGTCTTCACGGGGCCGTTCGTCCCGGGCGGCCCCTGCCCGGTCAGACCCGGAGCACCTGCGGCCCCAGGAGGGAGTAGCGGTGGGCCTCCGGCGCGGACAGGCCGGCGTCGGTGACGATCGTGTCGAAGTCGCCGACCTCGGCGAACCGGCAGAAGCTGCTCGCGCCGAACTTGCTGTGCACCCCGACCAGCACCCGCCGCCGCGACGAGCGGACGGCCTGCGCCTTCACGTCCGCGACTGCGGGATCGGGGGTGGTCAGGCCGTGCTCGCGGGAGACGCCGTTCGCACCCAGGATCGCCAGGTCGATCACGAACCGCGCGAGCATGTCCCGGGCCCAGGACCCCACCGTCGCCTGCGTCCCGGAGCGGACCCGGCCGCCGGCCAGCAGCACGGTGGTGGAATCGGACGCCGAGACCAGTGAGGCGGTCCGCAGCGAGGCGGTGAGGACGGTCAGCGGACGGTCGGTGGGCAGCAGCATGGCCACCAGCTCGGGGGTGTAGCCCTCGTCGACGAAGACCGTCTCGGCCTCGCCGACCAGTTGGGCGGCCGCCGCGGCGATCCTCCTCTTCTCCGCCACCTGCTGGGTTTCCCGCCGGGCCAGCGTGGTCTCGAACCCGGCGCTCTCGACGGGGTAGGCCGCGCCGTGCGTACGCCGGACCAGCCCTCGGCGCTCCAGTTCGCTCAGATCGCGCCGCACGGTCTCCCGCGAGACCGCGAATTCCTCCGCCGCGTCGGCGACCTCGACCCGGCCCGACTGCCGTGCGAGCACGAGGATGCGGTGCTGGCGTTCCTCGGCCCTCATGTGTCTGCTCCCTCGCCATCTCCGTGCCATGTCCGCGGCCCTGTCCACGTCATGTTCACGTTCCGTACGGTCACGGGCCTGCCCGTTTCTGCCCGCATGAAGGTTTATAGCAAGCGCGAAGCCGCTCGTTGCTGCCCGTGGCAGGGAAAACCTTGCCCGTTTCTGCCCGCTCCGGTCGCCCGCCGGACCGGTGTGACGGCCTTGGCGGGGCCCGTACGGCGCCCAGGAACGTTCCGCGCGCCCGTCTGCCCGCCTGCCACACGGCCGGTGTCACCCGTTCGGCGTACGGGGCGATCCCCGTCCGGAGTAGCCGGAAACCGGGGGCGGACCGCGTACGCCGACGGCCCGGACCGATGGTGTGAAGGAAAAGTGCGCTTAGTCTGGACGGCATGAGTGCGGAAATGCGGTCGTTGGCGGTCACTGCGATCGTGCAGGAGGAGCAGTGCGCCGTCCTGCGCGTCAGCGGAGAGCTGGACCTCCGCACCGAACAGGCTTTTCTGGCGGAGGCGCGGGCTGTCGTCTCGGCCGGGCACCGCTTTCTCGTGCTCGATCTGACGGCCCTGCGTTTCTGCGACTCGCGGGGCCTGAGTTGCTTGCTCGCCCTGGAGTGGCTGTGCCGCCGACTGGAGGGCCGGCTGCTCCTGGCGTCGCTCGGCGTACGGATGCTGCGGCTGCTGATCGGCACCCAGTCGCTCGGCGTCTTCTCGTGCTTCCCCACGGTCGGCCACGCCCTGGCCGCGGTCCCGGACGGCAGCCGTCCCGCCTGGCCGCCGGCTGTCGAGGACCCGCCGGTGTGACCTGCCGCCCGGGCGGCCCGCCGGTGTGAGCTGCCGGCCGGTGTGACCGGCACCTTCACCCGGCGGGCCGCCGGTCCGGGCGTCACCCGGTCGGGCACTTCACCCCGAGCCGGGCACCGTCGAACCGCGTGCACGTGATCTCGTCAGTGGGCGCGTCCGAGGTCCTCGACGAGGGTCGGGGACGGACGGGGGATCTCGCCGAAGTCCTCGTCGTCGCTGTCCACGACGAGGCGGTTGATGACGCTCTCCAGGGCGGTCGGCAGGGTCGGGGCGAGTCCGCTGTGCCACTGGACGAGCAGATTGTGCCGGGCGTCGTCCGGCAGCAGCTGCCGCTCGTCGAAGGCGGCCGCGGCCGGGCGGTCCTCGTCCGGCGCGTGCGCGGCCTGCTCGCGCCAGTACGCCGCGTCGCGGTACTCGCCGTTGCGACGGTGCGCGAGATACAGGCAGTAGGCGGCCGTGCGGCTACCGGCGCCCGCCCCGAAGTGCCACCAGAAGTGCGCCGCGTCGCCCCGCCCGGTGATGTGCAGCAGACACGCGAAGACCAGCGCGCCCTCGGGGTCGATGTGGTGGTCGTCGACCAGCCGCTCCAGGCTGGCCGCGGCGGCCGCGGCGTTGACGACCAGCGCGCAGGCCAGCTCCAGCTCGTGGGTGGCCTCGTCGCGGGCGCTGGGGTAGGAGGTGGGCGCCCCGCGGTCCGCGCGGGACGCCCCCGGCGGGCGGCCCCCCGCGCGGGCGGCGTTGTCGAGGCAGCCGAGGCCGTCGAGCGTCCCCGCGTCGTCGAGGTCGCTGAAGTCCGCGAGGCCGTCGATACCGGCCACATCGGCGGCGGCGCTGAGCAGCGTCTCGACGGTGTCGCGACGTCCGGGGTGCGGGCTGTGCGGGCTGTACGGCATGGTCAGTTCCCCCTGGTGGTTCCTTGGTCGATGCCGAGCGCGGCGGCGAGTTTGCGCTTGCCGCGGCTCGCGTGGGAGCGGACGGTGACTTCGTCGACGCCGAGAAGTGCGGCGATCTGCCCGTCGCAGTACCCGATGACATGCCGCAGCACGATCACGTCGCACTGCCGCTCCGGTAACCTCGCGATCGCCGCATACAGGCCCAACTGGCTCTCCAGGAGAGCGAATTGCTGCTGGCATTCGCGGAGCAGGGCTTGGGTGACGACGGCGAATGCGGCGGTCTCGGTGAGCGCGGTGGGCCGCTGGTGGTCGTAGAGCCACTCCACGACGCGTTCCTTCAGCACCGACCAGGCGAAGGCTTCCACCGACGCCTGACGCAGCGCGTGCGGCCACAGCCGGGCCAGCTGCTGGTAGGCGGAGCGGGTCACCTGACGGGCCGCCGCCTCGTTGCCGGTGTGCAGATAGGCGTAGGTCAGCCATTTGCGGGCGTGCGTCGCGTGGAAGGCCTCGAAGGTGATCGACAGATGGTGGCGCGAGGGTTCGGAGCGGCCGGGTGTCCGCCCGTCGTGCTCCTGGAGCGGCGCACCGGTCGTGCCGCGGCGGTTCATGCGCGCTCCTCGGCGGAGCGGAGGTGGCGGCTCCCGGGCGCGCGACCGGCAGTCCGCGGCCGCCCGGCTATCGCTCGGCACGGGCCGGCGGCCGTACCGGGACGGCGGGGGAGTGCGGCTGAGTCTGCGGTGATGGCGCGCGCTTGCGCGCACGCCGGCAGAAGTCGGTCCCGGTCTGTGCCCACGAGCCGTCCTCGTTCCGTTCGCCGTGCGCCGCCGTTCCGGCACCTGGCCGGTGACGGCGGGAGGGCGGATTGCCCTCACCTCCAATGAACCCGAAAGCGGGCCCATTTGTGGCACGGGCGGGAAAGAAATCTTGCCCAGCGTATTCATATGACTACGCGTGACCGGGGCATGGTCGGATGTCATACCTGCCCAACGGGTGCGTGGCGCGGAGGCGGACGCCCACCGTACGCGCCCGCCAGGTGCCGAATACGCCGCGCCGGGGCGCGTTGCCCGTCAGGCGCGCCGCCGGGAGCCGCCGGGGCACCGGACCGTTGGCCGCATGATCCGGAGGCTATGGGGAAGGGTCCAACAGCCGTGGCCGAAGGGCACGTTCGGTAGCACCCGGGGAGGGCGCGGCGCACGGCGGCACCGGACCGCCGGGAGAGCCGGGCCACCGGGAGGCGGAGCGAGATGAGTGACCACGACGAGGCCGTGGTGGACCTGCAACTGGACCGGGCCCACTCGTCCCGCATCTATGACTATTTCCTCGGGGGCAAGACCAACTTCCTGGCCGACCGAATGGCCGCCGGCAGTGTGCTGGGGGTGTTGCCCGCCGCGCTGGTCGCCGCCCGCATCAACCGCGAGTTCATGCACCGCGCCACGCGTCTGCTCGCCCGGTCGGGGATGCGGCAGTTCCTCGACATCGGCACCGGCATCCCGACCCCGCCCAACCTCCATGACATCGCCCAGGGCATCGCCCCGGAAGCCCGCGTGGTCTACACCGACAACGACCCCATCGTCCTCGCGCACGCCGCGGCGCTGTTGCTCAGTACGCCCGAGGGACGCACGGCGTACGTCCAGGCGGATGTCACCGACCCCGCCGGCATCCTCACCGCGCCCCAGCTCCTCGACACCCTCGATCTGCGCCGTCCGGTCGCGCTCAGCCTGAACGCGCTGATGCACTTCGTCACCGACGACGGCCGGGACCGTGCGCACACCATCGTCGAGAGCCTCAAGGACGCGCTGCCCAGCGGCAGCACCCTGGCCATGACACATGCGACGCCCGACTTCGACGCCGCGGCGATGCACAAGATCATCAAAATCTACGCGGACGCGGGGACACCTCTGCAGTTCCGCTCGCGCGCCGAATTCCGCCGCTTCTTCGACGGCTGGGAACTGCTGGAGCCGGGCGTCACGCTCTCCCACCAGTGGCGCCCCGACCGCCCGGAGGACGCCACCCACGTCACCGACGCCGAGGCGGCCTGCTACGCCGCCATCGCCCGCAAGCCCTGACGGCGCCCGGGAAGCGCGGCCCCGTCGCCGGAGCCGTGCCGCCCGTCGGTCCCCCGGTCATTCCTCCCGCTCATTCCTTGCGATAGCCGTACGCTTCCTCGGCCGCGGCAGCCACCGCCGCCACGTCGGCGCCCGAGGAGGCGGTCACCACGGCCGCCACCGCGCCCTCCACGAACGGCGCGTCCACCATGCGTGCTCCGTCGGGGAGTTCGTCTCCCTCGGCGACCAGGGCCTTGACGGTCAGTACGGCGCTCCCGAGGTCGACCAGGATCACCACGCCCGCACCCCGGTCCACCTTCCGCGCCGCCTCGGTGATCAGCTCCGAGCTCGTACCGAGGCCCCCGTCCGGGGTACCGCCCGCGGCGGCGATGGGCGCCTTGGAGCCGCCGCCGGCGAGCCCGGTGGCCATGGACGCGACGGACTCGGCGACCGGCCCGCTGTGCGAGACGAGCACGATGCCGACCAGTGGGGCGCCGTCCTGCGCCGCTCCCTCGCTCACTTGGCCACCTCCGCAAGGGTGCTGAAGAACAGGGCGGAGGACGTCGCGCCGGGGTCCTGGTGCCCGATGCTGCGTTCGCCCAGGTAGCTGGCCCGGCCCTTTCTGGCCTGCATCGGCACGGTCGCCACCGCGCCTTCCTCGGCCGCGGCCGCCGCCGCCTCGAAGGACGTCGCCAGTGCCTCGACGCCCGGGATGAGCGCGTCGAGCATGGTCTTGTCCCCCGCTGCCGCGCCGCCGAGCTGCGCCACCGCGTCCACCCCGGCGCCCAGGCCCGTCCGCAGCTCGTCCGCGTTCACCTCGGGCGCCTCGCCCAGGGCCTTGCCGGTGCGCCGCAGCAGGCTTCCGTACAGCGGCCCGGACGCGCCGCCCACCGTCGAGATCAGCTGGCGTCCGGCCGTCATCAGGACGGCGCCGGGCGTCGCCGGCGGCTCCGCCTCCAGCGTCGTGACGACGGCGGCGAACCCGCGCTGCAGGTTGCTCCCGTGGTCGGCGTCGCCGATGGCCGAGTCGAGTTCGGTGAGCCGGTCGGCCTCCTCGTCGACCGCGGCGGCGGTCGCCGTCATCCAGCGGATGAAGAACGCGGCGTCCAGGGCTGTCTCTGACACGTATTACTCCTCTGTTCGTGCACGGCACGCGGGCATGCCGCGGTGCTGCGGTGCGGGCGGGTGGCGCGGGTAAGGCGCGCGGGACCGGCTCAGCGACCCCAGCGCAGCCCGGCTGTCTGCACCGGCGCGTCCCACAGTCGCAGCAGCTCCCCGTCGACCTGGCACAGCGTCACCGAGCAGCCCGCCATGTCCAGCGACGTCACATAGTTCCCGACGAGGGTACGGGCCACCGTGACCTCGCGTTCGGCGAGCACCCGCTGCACCTCGGCGTTGAAGCCGTACAGCTCCAGCAGCGGCGTCGCGCCCATGCCGTTGACCAGCACCAGAACCGGCAGGTGGGGCTGGAGGTCCTGGAGGATCGCGTCCACCGAGAAGTCCGCGATCTCGCGCGAGGTCATCATCGCGCGGCGCTCCCGGCCCGGTTCGCCGTGGATGCCGACGCCCAACTCCAGCTCGCCGGACGGCAGGTCGAACGTGGGGCTGCCCTTCGCGGGCGTCGTGCAGGCGCCGAGCGCCACACCGAAGCTCCGCGAGGCGCCCACGACCTGACGGGCCAGCGCCTCCACCCGCTCCAGCGGCGCACCCTCCTCGGCGGCCGCGCCCGCGATCTTCTCGACGAAGAGCGTCGCCCCGGTTCCGCGCCGCCCCGCGGTGAAGGTCGAGTCGGTCACCGCGACATCGTCGTCGACGAGGACGCTGGCGACCTGCACGCCCTCGTCCTCGGCCAGCTCCGCGGCCATCTGGAAATTGAGCACGTCGCCGGTGTAGTTCTTCACGATGAACAGCACGCCGCTGCCGCTGTCCACGGCCGCCGCGGCCCGCACCATCTGATCGGGCACGGGGGAGGTGAAGACCTCGCCGGGACAGGCGGCGTCCAGCATGCCGGGGCCGACGAACCCGCCGTGCAGCGGCTCGTGCCCGCTGCCGCCGCCGGAGATCAGGCCCACCTTGCCCTCGACGGGCGCGTCCCGCCGCACGATCACCCGGTTCTCGGCATCCACCACGAGTTCCGGGTGCGCCGAAGCCATCCCGCGCAGCGCGTCGGCCACGACCGTCTCGGCGACGTTGATCAACATCTTCATCTGTACCTCCTGGTGAGGCTGGCGGTGCGGCGGGCTCTGACGCGGCTTCACGCAGGTCGGCCCGCTCGCGTACTGATGCTGTGCCAGCTCCTGCTCGTCGGGATCTCTCGGCCCGGACCCAGTATCGAGCCAAGGTCGTCCAGGGTCACGGACTGCGCCACGCGTCCCGCGGCCAACACGCCGGGACGGGCGCGCCGATCACGCGCCCACCGTGTCGCCGATGCCCCGCACAGGGCAGTCCCCGGGCAGGGCAGGGCAGGGGACAGGGCCCGGGCGTATCGGCCCGGGCCCTGTCTGCGAGCTGTCGCGCAATACCTACGCGCACTACCTACTGGCAATACCTACGCGTACTACCCATGAGGGCTGCCCTCTAGTACCGGTGTTCCTCGACGTCGACCACGGGAGCGCCGGGAGACGGGGGCTGGGTGCGCCGCCGCTTCAGGATGCTCACATAGGTCGCGAGCCCGATGATGCCGACGATCATCATGATGAGGCCCACCAGGTCGAGGTTGATCCCGGCCATGTGCCAGTCCACTGCAAAGGTGAGAATGGCCCCCACCGCGAGCAGGCCGATGCACCCGCCGATTCCCATGGTGTCCGCCTCCAATAACTCTCTGGACAGAAAGGTCTGTTGACACAGCGCGTACCCCCGGCCGGGCGCCTCATGTCCCGGCGGGTGACCCGGGCCGCCGGCGCGGGCGCGATGCGGGCGGCCAGTGTCGCCCGGGTGGCGTAACCGGCCGCTGCCGTCCGGCGTCTTGCCCGGGCCCGTGACCAGGCGCAACATAAGGGCAGAACGCCACCGGGAGGTCGTATGGAAGCGCCGGGCCCGCCCCGCCTGTCCCGTGGCCGGCACGAGACGGAGGAGCAGCGTGCCGACCGGCGCTGGAACGAGCTGCTGCAGGAAGTGCGGGTGACCCAGACCGGTGTGCAGATCCTGTTCGGCTTCCTGCTGACCGTGGTCTTCACCTCCCGGTTCGCGACCCTGGAACAGACCGACAAGACGATCTACGTCGTCACCGTCCTCCTCGGCGCCGCCACCACGGGCGCGCTCATCGGGCCGGTCACCCTCCACCGCCTTGTCACCGGACGCCGGATCAAGCCGCAGACCGTCATCCTCGCCTCACGGCTGACCGTCGCGGGAGTGTTCCTGCTGTTGGCCACCGTCACCTCGGCGCTGCTGCTCATCCTGCGCGTCGCGATGCACAACAGCGCCGTCCCCTGGATCGTCGGGGGGCTCGTGGGGTGGTTCGTCCTCTGCTGGTTCGCGCTGCCCCTCTGGGCCCGCCACCGCTACGCCGCGGACGGGTCCGACGCCGCGGGCCCGACCGACGCGGACGGCCCCGAGGGCAGTTGACGGCACGGGCGGGCTCAGCCGGCCCGGCGTCCCCTGCTCGTGGACTTCTTCGCCGCTGCGGTCTTCTTGGCCGTGGTCTTCTTCGCCGTGCTGGTGGACTTCTTGCCGCCGGTCGCCTTCGGCGCACGTGCCGCGGACTTCTTCGTGGCGGAACCGCCGGATGCCGTGCTCCCGGTCGTCTTCTTCGCGTCCGTCTTCTTGGCCGCGGTCTTCTTCGCGGGGCGGCCCGACGGCCCGGACAACGACGTGACGGTGGCGTGCTCGGCGTCGTCCTCACCGCGTGACTTCTTGGCCGCACGGACGCTGTCCTGCAGCGCCGCCATCAGGTCCATCACCTGCCCGGCGGGCTTCTCCTCGGTCTCCTCGAAGTGCGGCTCGCGGTGCGCCAGCTTCGCCGCGACGATCTCTTCGAGCGCCTCTCGGTAGTGGTCGTGCACATCCTCCTCGGACAGGTCACCGTAGGAGTCCATCAGCGTCTCCGCGGCCTCCACCTCATCGGCGGGGACCTCGACCTCGCGGTCGGGCAGTACCCCCTCCATCGGCCGGATCTGATGCGGCCACAGCAGCACCTGCATCACCAGGGCGCCCTCGACCGGACGGATCATCGCCAGCGTCTCCCGGCCGTGCAGAGCGACCTTGCCGAGTCCGACTCGTTCATGGCGCTCCATGGCGTCGCGGAGCAGCACATACGGCTTGGCGGCGGCAGCGCCGTCGGCTGCCAGGTAGTAGCCCTTGTCCATCTGGAGGGGGTCGATGTCGCCGCCGGCGACGAAGGCCAGGATCGTCAGGGTCTTGGCGGTCGGCAGCGGCAGCGCGTCCAGATCGTCGTCGCTGAGGGGTACGACCGTGTCCTTGTCGACCTTGTATCCCCGGCCGATCTCGTCGGGGGTGATCTCCTTGCCTTCCAGCGAGCACACCGGCTGATTGCGTACCCGTCCGCCGTCCGCCGTGTGGATGCGTACGAAGGACACCGAGGCGGAGCTGTCCGTGGCGTTGTAGGCGGACACCGGGATGGTGACCAGCCCGAAGCTGATGGAGAACTTCGCCGTGGGACGCATGGGGCCCGCCTTCATCGGTGGCTGCGCGGTGAGGGAGTGGTGGGGCGGCAGGCACCACAGGGACGGCCTCGATCGCGGCCGGGCGGCTCTGACGGCCTGGCTGAAAACCATGCTAGGCGGGACGTTCGGGGTGCACATCCCGGCCGAGGCCGTACGGACCCCCGGGCGAGCCGGGCGGCTCCGTACGGCCTCCGTCCCGCGGCCTCGCGGCCCGGTCAGCGGGGTGAACCGCTCCGGTGCTCGGCGGTGTGCTGGGCGGCGAGGCGGACGGTGGCGTTCTGCGCGCCGTATCCGCGGTAGCCGCCGGTGCGCTGGACGATCTCGAAGAAGACCCGGCCGACGGTGGCGGTGTAGCAGTGGTGGAACTCGCCGTACTCGTCGCGGTCGTAGAGGATGCCCAGCTCACGCAGGGTGGACAGGGCGCCGGGGGCCATGTCGTAGCGGGCTTCGAGGTCGTCGTAGTAGTTGTCGGAGATGGGTAGCAGTCCGGCGCCGTGGTCGCGGATCCGGCGGGCGGTGGCGGCGATGTCGTCCGTGGCCAGCGCGATGTGCTGCGGGCGGACCTCCTGGTCCCCGGGGCCCGGCGCGACATTGAGCGCGATCCGCAGACCGCCGTCGGCGCCGGCCACGGCCCGGCTGCGGAACAGGCCGTAGGGGTCGGCCAGATCCAGGCTCTCCTTCGGCTGGAGACCCAGCACGCTGCGGTAGAAGAGGGACGCCTCGTCGAAGTGGTGCCAGGGCTGGGTCAGCGCGACATGGTCGATGTGTGTGACGCCGGCCGTCGGGGCGCCCGCGGCGGCCCGGCCCGGCCGCCGGTCCGTGACCGGTGCGAAGTCGTCCGTCCAGTCGGCGTGGTCGGCCTGCGCGGTGCGGCAGAAGAACAGCTCGGTGCCGTCCGGGGCGGCCACCGCGTCGAGCGGGACGTCCTGCCCGGTCCTGCGGCGCGGGAGGACGGGCGCGAGCAGCGATTCGGCCCGGCGCACGGCTGCCGCGGGCTCGGGGGTCTCCAGGCCGAGCGCGACCAGCGCGGGGCCTTCCCGGCGGTCGGCTCCCGCGGCGTTGAGCAGGATGCGGGCGTCGCCCTGCTCCCACAGCTCCACCGGTTTGCCCAGGTGCCGGCCGGTGCGGCTGAAGCCGAGGGAGTCCAGCAGCAGCCGCACCGGCTCGGTGTCCACGGCGGCCAGCTCGGCGAAGGCGAAGCCGCTGGGGACGACGGGCGCCGGGGGCGAGGTCAGCCGCGCGGACTCCTCCAGGCTGATCAGCGAGCGCAGCGCGTCCACCGCGGTCCGGCTGGCGTCCGCCTGCCGGAAGACGTCGTTGAACACCTCCAGGGAGAGCGGTCCCGTGTAGCCGGCCCGGACGGCGTGGCCCACCAGTCCGGCCAGGTCGAAGCTGCCCTGGCCGGGGAAGCAGCGGTAGTGGCGGCTCCACTGCAGGACGTCCAGCGCCATATGGGGCGCGTCCGCGAGCTGGAGGAAGAAGATCTTCTCCCCGGGAATGTCCTCGATGCCTTTGGGGTCCGAGCCGCGGGAGAGGATGTGGAAGCTGTCCAGGCAGGTGCCGAGCGCGGGGTGGTCCGCCTGCTGGACGATGCGCCAGGCGTGGTCGTAGGTGTTGACGTGCCGGCCCCAGGCGAGAGCCTCGTACGCGATGCGGATGCCGTGTGCCTCGGCCCGCTCGGCGAGCCGGCGCAGCTGCGCGGCGGCGAGCGCGTCGTCGTCGCGGGCCGCGGGCGAGACGCTGGAGCAGACCAGCAGCAGATCCGCCCCGAGCCGTTCCATCACGGCGAACTTCCGCTCCGCGCGCCGCAGGTTGGCGTCGAGGGTGTCCGGCGGGACGGCCTCGAAGTCGCGGAAGGGCTGGTAGAGGTCGATGCCGAGCCCCAGGTCGGCCGCGCGGGCGCGGACCTCCTCCGGGCCGAGGGGGGAAGCGATCAGATCGTTCTCGAAGATCTCCACGCCGTCGAAACCGGCTGCCGCGACGGCGGTGAGTTTCTCGGAGAGCGAGCCGCTCAGGGAGACCGTGGCGATG
Organism: Streptomyces sp. NPDC017993; assembly: GCF_044328065.1. NCBI lineage: Bacteria > Bacillati > Actinomycetota > Actinomycetes > Kitasatosporales > Streptomycetaceae > Streptomyces > Streptomyces sp. NPDC017993. The sequence goes on along the minus strand of NZ_JBIRGO010000015.1, from coordinate 125,677 downwards.
GACTTGCGCATGGCGGAGGTCCTCACAGACTGGGGGTGGCGACGAGGTCGGCGAGATCTTCGAGCATCCGCTCGGCGTGCGGCTCCCGCCCTGTGAACAGCCGGAAGGCGTCGGCGGCCTGGAAGACGGCCATGCCGCCTCCGTCGAGTGTGCGGCAGCCCAACTCGCCTGCCAGGAGCAGCAGTTCGGTCTCCAGTGGACGGTAGACGACCTCCGCGACCCAGAGTTCCGGGCGCACCAGGGCGGCCGGCAGGGGCAGGCCCGGGTGGGCGGCCATACCGGTGGGCGTGGCGTGCACCAGGCCGTCGGCGTCGGACAGTGCGGTGGGCAGCTCCGCCATCGTCCCGGCGACGGCGCGTCCCTGGCCGAACCTGTCGTTCAGTGCTTCGGCCAGGGCCGCCGCGCGGGCCGGGTCCCGGTCGGCGAGGGTCAGCCGGTCCGCGCCGAGGGCGAGCAGGGCGTGGGCGACGGCCGCGCCGGCGCCGCCCGCGCCGAGCTGTACGACGTGGCCGGTGGCGGCGCCTGGCAGGCCACGACTGAAGGACTGCGCGAAGCCGGTGACGTCGGTGTTGTGGCCGATCGCCCGCCCGTCGCGGAAGACGACGGTGTTGACGGCGCCCAACGCCGCGGCCTCCGGGGCGAGTTCGTCGAGGTGCTCGATCACCAGCTGCTTGCAGGGGTGGGTGATGTTGAGGCCGTCGAAGCCGAGGGTGCGGGCGGCGCGGACGATGTCGCCGACCGACTCCGGTCCGGTGCCGAGCACGTCGATGTCCAGGGTGCGGTAGAGCAGCCGCAGGCCGTGGCGGTCTGCCTCGCGCTCGTGCAGGGCGGGGCTCAGCGAGGGGCCGATACCGGAGCCGACCAGGCCGGTGAGGTAGGCGGACATCGTCACCGGGTCCCTTCCAGCAGGCGGGCCAGGTGGGCCAGGGCGAGGGCGTAGCCGTGCGGGCCCGCCCCGCAGATCACGGCGTCGGCGACCCCGGAAACGTAGGAGAAGTGCCGGAATTCCTCGCGCCGGTGAATGTTCGACAGATGCACCTCGATGACGGGCAGGTCCGCCGCCGCGAGGGCGTCGCGCAGGGCGACGGAGGTGTGGCTGTAGCCGGCCGGGTTGATCACGATGCCGCGGTGCGCGGTGCGCGCCTCGTGGACGGCGTCGATCAGCTCGCCCTCGTGGTTGCTCTGACGCAGGTCGGCCAGGAGCCCGTGCTCGGCGGCGGTGGTGCGGCACAGCGCCTCGATGTCGGCGAGGGTGTCGTGCCCGTAGATCTGGGGCTCCCGCAGGCCGAGCAGATTGAGATTGGGCCCGTTGAGGACCAGCACGGGGGCGGCGGGCGCCCCTTCGGCCGGGTTCGGCATGTTCTCTCCAGTGAATGTACGAACTAGTTAGTTCATTGTGCCCGCAGTGCGGCGCCGAGCAAAGCCACGCGGGGGGGAGGGGGGTCAGGCCGAGGGGGTCGGCACCGAGGTCACCCGCTCCGTCGCCACCTCGGCCGGCTTCACGCCCAGCTCCGCGGTGGGCACCCGGTGCGTCTCCCGGCCGGTGAGTGCGGCCACCGCGCTGATCAGGCAGATGGCCGCGGTGAAGCCCGCGACGCCCAGCCAGTTCTTCCCGTCCGGGCCGGCGATCTGCTCCGCGAAGGAGACCGCGAAACCGGCGACCGCGAAGCCGATCTGGGTGCCGATGGCCATGCCGGACAGGCGGACCCTGGTGCTGAACATCTCGCCGTAGAACGCCGGCCAGCTGCCGTTGGCCGCGCTGTAGACGACGCCGAAGAAGACGATGCCGGCGAGGAACACCAGCGGGTAGCTGCCGGTGGAGATCGCCCACAGGTAGACGAAGATCATCACGGCCGAGCCGATGGCGCCGGTGAGGAAGACGGGCTTGCGGCCGATCCGGTCCGACAGCCGCGCCCACAGCGGAATGGCCAGCAGGGCGGCGGCGTTGGCGAGCGCGCCGACCCACAGCATGGCCGACTTGTCGAGGCCGACGCTGTCGCTGGTGGCGTAGGCCAGGGCCCAGACGGTGAAGATGGTGCTGACGGTGGCGATGAGGGAAGCGGCGACCACGCGCAGTACGTCGGCCCAGTGGTGACGCAGCAGGTGGGCGAGCGGCAGCTTGGCCACGTCCGCATCCGCCGACGCCTTCAGGAACGTCGGCGTCTCCTCCAGCTTCCGGCGGATGACGTAGCCGACGACCGCGACGACGGCGCTCAGCAGGAACGGGATGCGCCAGCCCCAGGTGTAGAGCTGCTCCTCGGGCAGTGTCGCGACGGGGATGAAGGCCAGCGTCGCGAGGATCTGGCCGGCCTGGGTCCCGTTCAGCGTGAAGCTCGTGTAGTAGCCCCGCCTGGTTTCCGGGGCGTGCTCCAGGGTCATCGAGTTCGCGCTCGCCTGCTCGCCCGCCGCGGAGAGGCCCTGCAGGACGCGCATCAGGACGAGCAGGACGGGGGCGGCCGTCCCGACCTGGGCGTAGCTGGGCAGGCAGCCGACGAAGAAGGTCGAAAGGCCCATCAGCATCAGCGTGAAGACCATGATCTTGCGTCGGCCGAGCCGGTCGCCGTAGTGCCCGAGGACCAGCGCGCCCAGCGGCCGGGCCGCGTAGGCCACACCGAAGGTGCCGAGCGAGATCAGGGTCGCGGTCGCCGGGTCGTCGGGGCTGAAGAAGACGTGCGGGAAGACCAGGGCGGCGGCGCTGCCGTAGATGAAGAAGTCGTAGTACTCCAGGGCGCTGCCGATCCAGGCGGCGATGGCGGCCTTGCGGGGCCTGCCTTGCGGGGGTGCGGACGGTGCCGGGTCATCGAGCGGGTGAGCGGACACACGTGCTCCTGTGGGAACGGCCACCGGGCTCCGACGGAGAGCCGCCGGGTGGCGGGAGGGAGGGCAGAAGGTCGGGCAAGGGGAGGGCGGCGACGGCTTGCTGACGGGGGTGACCGTGCGAGGGCGACGTCGGGCGCTCCGGGCCGCTGGGTGTCACGGCGAATTAACGTACTAGGTAGTTAGTTGCGTTCCAGGGATCGTGCTGTTCGGCGGCTGTCACTGTCAAGACATCCGGCGGAAACTTTTGCGACGGACTCGGAACGCCCGGCGGGGGAGCGGACGTGCGCCGGGGGGCGCCTGCCGGGAGTGGGTGGCCGGCCGCTCGCGCCTGTGCCGGGCGAGCGGGTACGGGCGAGCCGGTCGCCCAGGTGCTGCATAGGAGCGGTGGACGAGGGGCCGTACGGGCACATCAGCCCTCGGCGGGGGCGCTTCCGGTCAGATACGCCAGCACCATGTCGCCGAGCATCGTGCGGTAGTGGTCGCGGCGGTCCTTGGCGGTCAGATCGCGTCCGAAGAGCGCGCCGAAGGTATGCCGGTTGGCGACCCGGAAGAAGCAGAACGAGCTGATCATCGCGTGCAGGTCGACGGCGTCCACCTCGGCCGTGAACACGCCCTGCGCGCGGCCCTCCGCGAGGATGCGGCCGATGACCTCGATCGCCGGGGAATTGAGTTCGCCGAGCGTCGGCGAGGCGGCGAGGTGCTGCGCCTCGTGGATGTTCTCGATGGTGACCAGGCGGATGAAATCCGGGTGCGCCTCATGGTGGTCGAAAGTCAGCTCGGCGAGGTGCCGGATGGCGGCCGCCGGGTCGAGATGCCCGACGTCGAGCCGCTGCTCCTGCTCGCGGATCACGGCGTACGCCCGCTCCAGCACCTCGCTGAAGAGCTGCTCCTTGCCACCGAAGTAGTAATAGATCATCCGCTTCGTGGTGTGGATGCGCGCGGCGATCTCGTCGATACGGGCGCCGGTGTAGCCCAGGCGCGCGAACTCCTCCGTGGCGACGTCCAGGATCTCCGCCCGGGTCCGCGCCGCGTCGCGCTGCCGTCCGGCGGGGCGGGACGGCGGGCGAACGGCACTCATACGGCTCCTCGGGCTGGATCAGTGCCGGTCAGTCTAATGGCCGAGGTCTCCGGACGGCCCGGAGACCTCGGCTGCCGCCGCTCGGTACGCGCGGGCACACGGCCGGTGGAGCTAGGCGGGGCCCGGTGAGGGGGTGTGTGGCGGCGGGACCGGGTCGGGGGCGGGACCCGGCGTGGGGCCCGGTGTCGGTGGCGCCGGGTTCGGGGGGATGGGGTCCGGCTCCGGGTGCGGTGCCGGCGGGGGCACCGGGTCGGGCCCCGGGGCCGGCACGGGGCCCGGGCCGGGACCCGGCGTGGGGCCCGGCGGGCCGGGACCGGGACCGGGGGTGGGTGGCACCGGGTCCGGATGCGTGGGCCCGGGCGGCCCGGGAGGCTGGGGCACCGTCATGGCGTTTCTCCAATCGCCGATGGCACGACTCGGCAGCGATCGCGGCCCATGGCGCGGACACGCGTCGCTCCGGCGTTCTTCGCCCTACGCCCCTCGGGTTCCCGGGCGACGTGGCTCCATGCCTTCCGCGTTCGGGGGCGGTGCGAAACCGCCCGCCCGGGTGTGCGGCACGGACCGCGGGGCCACCCGTCCGCCGGGAGTACGCACCCGCCGAGCGGGTACCCCGGCCGGCATGAGTGATAAGGACACCGGCACCGAAAAGGTGCGGGCGGGTCGCCGCACCGTGGAGATCCACCGGCCGGACAAGGTGCTGTTCCCCGACGACGGTCTGACGAAGGCCGACGTCGTCGGCTACCAAGAGCAGGTGGCGGCGTTCATGGTGCCGCACCTGCGGGGGCGGCCCCTGATGCTGGAGCGGCTTCCCGGGGGCCTCGACGGTCCGCACTTCATGCAGAAGGAGACCCCCGCCCACTACCCCGACTGGATCCGGCGCGAGACGGTCACGAAAGAGGGCGGGACGGTCACGCACACCGTCTGCGACGACAAGGCGACCCTCCTCTTCCTCGCCGACCAGGCGTGTCTGACGCTGCACCGCTGGCTCTCCCGCGCCGAGCGGCCCGACCACCCCGACCGGCTGGTGTTCGACCTCGACCCGCCCGGCCCCGACTTCGAGGCCGTCCGCGAGGCGGCCCGCCACCTGACGGAGCTGCTCGACGAACTCGGGCTGCCGGCCGTCCTGATGACCACCGGCTCGAAGGGGCTGCACATCACCGTCCCGCTCGACGGCAAGAGCGACTTCGACACCGTTCGGGACTTCGCCCAGCAGACGGCCGAGGTGCTCGCCGGGCGGTACCCGGACCGCCTCACCACCGCAGTCCGCAAGCAGGCCCGCGAGGGCCGGCTCTACCTCGACGTGCAGCGCAACGCCTACGCGCAGACGGCCGTCGCCCCCTGGTCGGTGCGGCCGAAGCCGGGCGCCCCGGTCGCCACGCCGATCAGCAGGCAGCAGCTCGACGACCCCGAACTCACCGCGCAGAGGTGGTCGTTGAGGGACGTCGAGGGGGTGCTGCGGCAGGCGCGGTCGCGCCCTTGGGCGGAGGTGACGAGCCGCGGCCGCTCCCTGAAAACCGCGGCGAAGCGCTTGGACGGCCTGCGGTGACCGGGCAGCGGGTGGGTGGTTCGTACGACCGGTGAGGCACCTGCGCGGTCAGCGCCGGCTGTCCTCCGTGCTCTCCGGCCCGGAGGTCCCCGCGTCGTCGGCCGCCACCGCCTCGTCGAGGCGCTTGCGCTCCAGCCGGGCCCGCGCCCGGTCCCTGGGCGAGGCATCGGTGATGTCGAGGAAGATCTGGTCGGCGACCGGCCACCGCTGGTGCAACTGCCCCTTCACCCGCACCAGCACCTCTTCCACCTCCTCGCTGTCGAGCCCGCCGACCAGATCGATACGGGCCGCGACCAGCGTCGACTGCGTGCCCATCCGCATCGTCAGCAGCATCGTCACCGTGTCGATCTCCGGCTGCTCGTCCAGGAACTCCTGAATCGCCTTCCGCAGCGCCGGGTCGGCGGCCTCCCCGATGAGCTGTCCGCGCGACTCCTTGGCGAGCTGGTAGGCCACATACACCAGCAGCGCGCCGATGATCAGCGAGGACCACGCCTCGTACTGCACGTCGCCTGTGGCCATGTGCAGGCCCATGCCGGCCATGGCGACCAGCACCCCGAAGCAGGCGGTGGAGTCCTCGGCGAGCACCGTCCGCAGCGCGGGGTCATCGCCCGTGCGGATCGTGGCGAGCATGCCGCGGCCGGTCCTCCGTGCCTGGCCGCGGACCTGCACCAGCGCACGGACGAGCGAGGAGCCCTCGGCGAGCAGCGCGACGGCGAGCACGAGGAGACCGGCGATATACCCGCTCCGGGTTTCGGAACTGCCCGAGCGAATGGCCTCGATGCCCTGGAAGAAGGAGAAACAGCCGCCCATGACGAAAATTCCGACGGCGGCGAGCAGGGACCAGAAATAGCGCTCCTTTCCATAGCCGAACGGGTGCTGGGCGTCCGGGGCGCGTTTGCTGCGCTTGAGCGAGGCGAGCAGAAATACCTCGTTCAGCGAGTCGGCGACGGAGTGGGCGGCCTCGGAAAGCAGGGCGGGGGAGCCGGCGAAGAATCCACCGAGTGCCTTCGCTACGGCGATGACCAGGTTGGCGGCCAGCGCGACGAGGACGGTGACCGCGGTCCTGGAGTCGTCGGAGGCGGGCGCTTCCCCTCGCGCTTCCGTTGGCGCCGCGCCGGAGCGGGCGGTGGTATCGGCCTGCTGGGACAAGCGGTTTCTCCCCCCGAGGTCGGACGGCCGGCGCGAGCGCTGCGCTCCGTGCGGCCGGCACATTCCTTGCGCCGCCTGTGCGCCGCAAGGACGCGTACCCGTTTCCGTGTCCGCGAACCGGGGACTCCTGGAGGGAGGGATCCGTGCATGCCGCGACAATGGAGGGCACCGTGAGCGTTTTTCCGGCGATCGGCGAGAAGGGCTGCGGGGATTTCCGCACGGCCCGGAAGCGCGGTGGCGCACGGTGAGCCGGCGAGGTGGACAGCAGGAAATTGCCCGGATTCTGCTGGACCGGCACGGCCGGACGTATGCCGAGGAAGCCGGTATCCGCGTGCGGGACACCCCTCAGCCGCTTTATCAGGTACTCGTCCTGGCCATCCTCCTCAGCGCGCGCATTCGCGCGTCGGTGGCGGTCGCCGCGGCACGCGCTCTGTTCGGCGCGGGCATGCGCACCCCGCGCCGGATGGCGGAGGCGACGTGGCAGCAGCGCGTCGACGCCCTGGGCGCGGGAGGCTACCGGCGTTACGACGAGCGCACCTCCACCCAGCTCGGCGACGGGGCCACGCTTCTGCTGGACCGGTACGGCGGCGATCTCCGCCGCATGCGGGACGCGGCCGACGGCGATCTCGACGCGCTGCGCCGCGTGCTCCAGGAGGTGCCGGGCCTCGGCCCCGCGGGTGCGGACATCTTCCTCCGCGAGGTGCAGCACGTCTGGACCGAACTCGCGCCGTACCTCGATGCCAAGGCCGTGCAGGGCGCGGAGCGGCTGGGCCTGCCGGCGGACAGCGAGAAGCTCTCCCGCCTGGTCACCGACGACGACGCCGCGGCCTTCGCTTCGGCGCTGGTGCGCGCGGCGCTGGACCGGTCGGTCGTCGACGACGTGCTGCCGGCCTCCGCCAAGTGACCGCCCCACGCCCGCCGGGTTCGCGCGCGACGGGCCCGCGTTCGGCCGCACACCTCACACGATCAGCGCCGCGACCAAGGTGATGCCCGCCAGGAACCAGGCGACGTAGTCGCCCACATGGCCCGAGTGCAGGCGGCGCAGCGGTCCGGTCCACCCGGCGGGCTCGCGGCGTACCGGCGCTCGCACCGCAAGCGCGGCGAGCGCCACCGCCAGGACGGCGGACAGCAGCCCCCACAGGACGCCCGTCGCCGACCAGTGCGGCGGCGGCGTGGCCACCGGAGCCGCCGCGCCGCCGCGCAGGACGGACGCCGCGTAGCCGGCGTGGTCGGTGAAGGCGTCCGCGGCCCGGCCCACGGGCGGCAGCAGGGCGGGCACCACGCCGACCGCCAGCGCGCCGGCCAGCAGCACCGCGGGCACCGCGAGCATGGTGTCCGGGATCCGGGAGAGCCGGCCGCCGCGGGTCTCCGGCTCCTCCTCCTTGCCGGTGGTCTCGTGGGCTGCTTCGGCCGGACGCGGGCCGAGCCCGAGGAACACCCGTGCGGCGGCGCGCAGTACCGCCCCGCCGGTGGCCGCCGAGACCAGCACGAACAGCGCGGTCGCCCAGCCGCCCGCCGCCTCTTCCGTGACGGCCTTGCCCAACGCGGTGCCGAACGGCGGGAGCCCGGCCAGCGCGAGCCCGCCGAGCCCGAACAGCACACCCAGGCCGGGGAGTCCGCGGCCTCGGCCGTGCAGCTCGTGCTCGTCGACGCTCCCCAGCCGGTCCAGGAGAAGGCCGACGCAGGCGAAGAGCGCGGCCTTCACGCCCGCGTGCGCCAGCACGTACAGGGCCACACCGCCGAGGCCCTGCGGGGTGAGGACCGCGAGTCCGACGAGGAACAGGCCGGTGTGCGCGACGGTGGAGTAGGCCAGCAGGCGTTTGAGGTGGCGCTGCAGCCAGCACATCACCGCGCCGAGCGCCGCCGTCAGCACCCCCAGGGCCAGCAGCGCGCGGTGCGCGTCGGGAGCCGGGACGCCGCCGGGACCGGCGAAGACCGTCCAGTAGACGCGGGCCGTGCCGTACACGCCCAGTTCGACCATGACCGCCGACATCAGCATGCACACGGGCGTCGGGGCCACCGCGTGCGCGTCGGCGAGCCAGAAGTGGAAGGGCACCGCCGCGGCCTTGACCAGGAGACCGGTGACGACGAGCACGAAGCCGGCGGTCACCAGGGCGTCCGGGCCGCCGGGGTGCGCGTCGAGACGGCTGCCGATCTGCGCGAAGCCCAGTTCACCGGTGCGCGCGTACAGCAGGCCGATGCCCAGCAATGTGGTGTAGCCACCGAGGGAGTTGACGATGCCGAAGACCAGGCCGCCCTGGACCGCGCGGGCCTCCTCGACGCGGTAGCCCGTCAGCGCGTAGGCGACGACGCTCATCAGCTCGAAGAAGACGAAGGCGTTGAAGAGGTCACCGGTGAGCACGAAGCCGCACATGCCCGCCTGGAAGAGCAGCACCAGGGCGGGAAACGACCCCGCGTGGCGCACCGGCGGTTCGTCGAAATACCGCCAGGCGTAGACGAGGGCGGCCAGGACCAGCAGCGAGATCAGGGCGGCCAGGCCCAGTCCGATGTGGTCGCCGACCAGCACGATGCCCACGCTCGCGCCACCGTGCGGACGCCAACCGCCCAGCCACTCGACGGACCGTCCCGCGGGGCCCGCCGTGCCGCTCAGCGCGAGGAGCGCCGCGGCGGCCGTGCCCCCGGCGAACAGGCACCCCGCCACCTCGGCGGCGAACCGCGGCAGCCGCCGGCCCGCCCCGACCAGGAGCGCCGCCCCGAGCAGCGGGATCGCCACGATCAGCGGAAGGAGCCCCGCGACGCTCACCCCCGCAGCTCCGACAGCTCATCGGGGTCCACCGTGCGGTGCCGTTTGGCGACCTGGATGACCAGGGCGAGCAACAGCGCCGTCACGGTCGCCCCGATCACCACGTCCGTGAGGACCAGGGCCTGCACGACGGGGTCGACGACGGGGCGGGAGCCCGGCGTGATGTCGGAGAACACCGGTGCGGTGGCGCCGTCGCGGTAGCCGACGGCGAGCAGCAGGACGTACGTCGAGGACTGACAGACGGCCAGGCACCCCACGGCGTGGATGAGGTTCCGGCTGGTGGCCAGCCCGTAGCAGCCGATCAGGAAGAGCCACCCCGCGATGACATAGGGCAGTACGCTCATTCGCCCGCCTCCGCCTTCTCGCCGTGGGCGTCGTCCTCGATCTCGACGGCCTGGTCGAGGAAGCGGGCCAGCAGGACGACGACCCCGCACGCCACCTCCACTCCGATGGCGGCGTTGAGCAGCGGCACGGTGCCGCCCGAGGAAAGGGTGTTGAAGGTGCCGAAGGGGAGGAAGTTGGCGAGGAACGCCGATCCGGCCACCAGCGCCGCCGCGCCCATCAGGATGTAGGCGGCCTCGCCCGCGGCGTCCGCGACCTCGTACAGGCCGATCGGCCGGATCCGCTCCAGCGCGCGGTAGTCCACGGCGATGTAGAGCAGGTGCAGCGCCGTCGCGACGACCAATCCGCCCTGGAATCCTCCGCCGGGGCTGAGTTGGCCGTGCGCGACGATGTACAGCCCGACCAGCAGGGCCACGGGCAGCGCCATCAGCGCATAGCGGCGCACCGGCCGCGCGACCCGGAACGGCTCGGGCGGCCGCCGGTTCTCGTCGCGGGTCTGGCGGAGCAGCACCACGGTGCCCAGCACGGCCCCGAACAGGATGGTCTCCTCCCCGAGGGTGTCGAAGGCGCGCTGATCGAAGTTCACCGACGCGATGGAGTTGGCGGTGCGGTGGTCGAGGGCGGCGCGGACGGCCCGTTCGCCGTAGGGATGCCACGCCCCGCCGAACCGCGGCAGATCGAAGCAGGCCGCGACGAAGAGGACGGCCACACCCAATGCGCCGACGGCCAGCACCCAACGCCGCAGCGTCATGCTCACTCGTGCTCCTCCCGGCTCTCACTGCGCGCCCGTCGGCGCACCTTGCGTACGGACAGCAGCACCATCAGCGGAGTCAGCGCGGAGCCGACCGCGAGCTGGGAGAGCGCGACATCGGGCGCCTGGAGGAGCAGGAACAGCACCGCGAGCGCCAGGCCGAGCAGGGACAGCAGGAAGGACTGGCGCACCGGGTCACGCACCAGCACGGTGGCGGTCCCGGCGGCGGCGACCAGGACGAGTCCGAGCAACAGCGGCAGATCAGCCATCCGACATCCCTTCGGCGGGCCCGCCCAGCCCGTGGCCGGTGGCAGCCGCGGCGGTCACCGCACGGGACGAGACCCAGCTGCCCCACAGCAACAGCGCCCCGATGAACAGCAGTTTCACCAGGGCACGGCCGGGTCCGGTGACCACGCACAGCGGCAGCACCACCAGGGTCACGGAGCCGTAGCACAGCCACGTCATCGCCCGCAGCGGGCGCGGGCGCGGCGGGGCGGCGGCCAGCTCGTCCGCCAGCAGCCGCACATACAGCAGTGTCCCCGCGGGGCCGAGCACCGCGAGAACCAGCGCCAGGTCCTGGTAGGCGGTGCGGTCGTAGCCCTGCGCCAACAGCAGGATGACCAGGGCGACCAGAGTGGTCGTCAGGTTCTGCGCCGGGACCCTGCGCCGGACGCGGCCGGTGGCGGCGCCGACCGCCGCCGGCGCGGCGCCGCACAGGAGCAGCGCCGTGCCCGCCGCGGTCCAGCCGTTCACCGGCGGCCGGCCGCCCGCCGGGCCCCGCAGGCCGCGCAGGCGGCGAGGAACGCGGAGGCGGCACCGACCAGCCACTCCAGCCGGTCGACGGTGGAGATCAGCACGAGCCAGAGGCCGGTCAACGCCGCCCACCAGCAGAGGAGTTCGGCACCCGTCGCGATCCGCTGGTTCATCCGCCCACCTCCTGCCGCCCGGGTACCCCGGCCTCAGGCTCACATGCGCGGCTCCCGGCGCCCGGTCACCGCGCCGCGCATCACTCCGACGGGGGCGCGGGCGGAGCCGGCCCCCGCCGGCGCGGCGTCAGCCGGTCCAGGACCAGTCCGCGACCTCCGGCAGGTCGGTGCCGTGCTCCCGGATCCACGCGTGGTGGCGGGTCCGCGCGTCCGCCATCTCCTGCCGCAGTGCGACGGCCCGGACGGCGAGGCCGGGCACCCGGTCGATGACGTCCATCACCAGGCGGTAGCGGTCGAGGTCGTTGCGGACGACCATGTCGAAGGGCGTGGTGGTGGTGCCCTCTTCCTTGTAGCCCCGGACGTGCAGTTGGTGGTGTCCGGTGCGGCGGTAGGTGAGCCGGTGGATCAGCCAGGGATAGCCGTGGTAGGCGAAGATGACCGGCCGGTCGTGGGTGAACAGCGCGTCGTACTCGGAGTCCGGCATGCCGTGCGGGTGGTCCCCGGAGGGCAGCAGCCGCGCCATGTCGACGACGTTGACCACCCGCACCGCCAGCTCCGGCAGCTGCCGGCGCAGCAGGTCCGCGGCGGCCAGCGTCTCCTGGGTGGGCACATCGCCCGCACAGGCCAGCACCACGTCCGGGTCACCGCTGCCGTCCTCGGTGCCCGCCCAGTCCCAGACGCCGACGCCGCGGGCGCAGTGGGCGCGGGCCTGCTCAAGGGTGAGCCAGTCGAAGCTCGGCTGCTTGCCGGCCACGATGACGTTGACGTAATCCCGGCTGCGCAGCGCGTGATCGGCCACCGAGAGCAGGGTGTTGGCGTCCGGTGGCAGGTAGACCCGGACGACTTCCGGGCTCTTGTTCAGGATGTGGTCGACGAACCCTGGGTCCTGGTGCGAGAAACCGTTGTGGTCCTGCCGCCACACATGCGAGGTCAGCAGGTAGTTCAGGGAGGCGATGGGCTGCCGCCAGGGCAGCTGCCGGGAGGTCTTGAGCCATTTGATGTGCTGGTTGACCATCGAGTCGACGATATGGGCGAACGCCTCGTAGCTGGAGAAGAGCCCGTGGCGCCCGGTGAGGAGATAGCCCTCCAGCCACCCCTGGCACAGGTGCTCCGAGAGCACCTCCATGACCCGCCCGTCGCGTGAAAGATGCTCATCGGTGCCGAGGATTTCGGCCTGCCACGCCTTCCCGGTGGCTTCGTAGACGTCCTGAAGACGGTTGGAGGCGGTTTCGTCGGGGCCCACGACGCGGAAGTCGCGGCGCTCCGCGGTGGCCTCCATGACCGCTTCGAGCAGACCGCCGAGCACCCGCGTCGGCTCGTGCACGGCGGAGCCCGGCTTGTCGACGAGAACCGCGTGCCGCTCCAGGGGCGGCACCGGCAGGTCGCGCAGCAGCAGACCGCCGTTGGCGTGCGGCGAGGCACCCAGCCGGCGCGTCCCCTCGGGCACACAGGCGAGCACGTCAGGCCGCGGCGCGCCCGTCGCGTCGAACAGCTCGGCCGGCCGGTAGGAGCGCAACCAGGTCTCCAGCTGCCGCAGATGGTCGGCGTTGTCGCGGACGCCGGACAGCGGCACCTGGTGCGCCCGCCAGGTGCCTTCGACCGGGAGCCCGTCCACGTCGCTCGGGCCCGTCCAGCCCTTGGGCGTACGCAGCACGATCATGGGCCAGCGCGGCCGCTCCGTCACGCCCTCGTCCCGGGCGCGGCGTTGAATGGCGGCGATACGGTCCAGCGAGGTGTCCAGGGCGGCGGCCAGATCCTGGTGCACCGCCATGGGGTCGTCGCCGCTGACGTACAGCGGTTCGTGGCCGTAGCCGCGCAGCAGCGCGTCCAGCTCGTCCTGCGGAATCCGGGCGAGCACCGTCGGGTTGGCGATCTTGTAGCCGTTGAGGTGCAGGATCGGCAGGACCGCGCCGTCGTGCACCGGGTCGAGGAACTTCGTGGTGTGCCAGGAGGCGGCCAGCGGCCCCGTCTCCGCCTCGCCGTCGCCGATCACACAGGGGACGAACAGATCCGGGTTGTCGAACGCCGCGCCGTAGGCATGGGCCAGGGAGTAGCCCAGCTCGCCGCCTTCATGGATGGACCCCGGGGTCTCCGGCGCGACATGGCTGGGGACGCCGCCGGGGAAGGAGAACTGCCGGAAGAACCGCTCCATCCCCGCCCGGTCGCGGCTCACGTCCGGATATGTCTGCGAGTACGTGCCGTCCAGCCAGGAGTTGGCGAGGACGGCGGGGCCGCCGTGGCCCGGGCCCCAGACGCACAGCGCGGCCAGATCGCGGGCCGCGATGACGCGGTTGAGGTGCGTGTGCACCAGGTTGAGCCCGGGAGACGTCCCCCAGTGGCCCAGCAGGCGCGGCTTGATGTGTTCGGGGCGCAGGGGCTCTTCCAGCAGCGGGTTGGCCATCAGGTAGATCTGCCCGACGGACAGGTAGTTGGCGGCGCGCCAGTGGGCGTCCAGCCTCGTGACCTCCGCGGGGTCGAGGGGGCTCGCCGCTGCTGTCTCTGCGTCGCGCATCTCATCTCCTCATCAACTGGCATGGACGGACACGGCGGGAGCGGGCACCGCGTGGCGCCCGCTGCGCTGTCCGGAACACTGCGAGCCGCGGCCCTCAGAGGTCGCGCAGTGCGGGCAGCAGCTTGGTCTCCGCCCACTTCAGGTACGGCTCCTGGTGGTCGCCGCCGACCTGGACCAGGGCGACCTCCGTGAAACCCGCGTCCACGTAGGGGCGTACGGCGTCCACGAACCGGCCGACGTCGTCGCCGCAGGGGATCGCGTCCGCGATGTCTTCCTGCCGCACGTATCGGGTCGCCCCGGAGAAACCGGCAGGGCCCGGCAGCTCGGCGTTGACCGGCCAGCTGCCGACCGCCCAGCGGAACTGGTCGTGGGCCCGCGCGAGCGCCGCCTCGCGGTCGGGGTCGTAGCAGACCGGAAGCTGGCCGATGCGGGGCTTCCCGGCGCCGCCGTGCCGGTCGAAGGAGGCCAGCAGCTCGCTCCTGGGCTCGGTGGCGATGACGAGATCACCGAGACGGCCGGCGATCTCGCAGGACCGCTCGCCCGACACGGCCACGCCGATCTGCACCGGCTCGTCGGGCAGGTCCCAGAGCTTGGCCTGTTCGACGTCGAAGTGGCTGCCGTGGAAGGTGACGTTGCCGCCCTCGAAGAGCGCGCGGATGATCTCGATCGCCTCCTCCAGCTTCTCCAGCCGGACGGGCGCCGCGGGCCAGCCCTGGCCCACCACATGCTCGTTGAGGTTCTCGCCCGACCCCACGCCCAGCCGGAAACGCCCGCCGGACAGCAGCTGCATGGTCGCGGCCTTCTGCGCGACCTCGGCAGGGTGATAGCGGGTCGTGGGACAGGTCACGAACGTCATCAGCGGGATGCGCGACGTCGCCTGCGCCGCGGCACCGAGCACGCTCCAGGCGTACGGGGAGTGGCCCTGGGAGGCCAGCCACGGGAAGTAGTGGTCGGAGGTGACCGAGAAGTCGAAGCCGGCCCGCTCGGCGCCGACCACATGGCTGACGAGGTCCCGCGGGCCCGCCTGTTCGGTCATCATCGTGTATCCGAATTGCACCATTGAATACCCCTAGCCGTTCCGCGGCTTCCGAAACGCACCGACCGCCGCACCGCACCCGGGCGCACCGTCAGCGGCGTTCGCCGGCCAAGCCGGCGGCCCGCGGTGTGCCCCGCGCGAGGTAGTTCTCCGCCGCGATGATCGCCTCGCGGGCCGTGCGGTGCCCCATCAGCACGCACAGGGTGTAGGCGACGTCCTCCAAGCGGCGGCGCCGGGTCGGATCGAGCGGCTCCGCGAGCGCCAGGCGCTCCCACACCCGGTATCGCCGCAGAAGCGACGTGAGGACGGTCCTGTCCGGCAGCAGCATCCTGTCTTCTCCCGACGTCGGCCCGGATGACCGGGAACAGCCCTGTCGGCGCGCGTGGGTGAGCGCGGCCGAACCGAGGGGGTGTACGACGGGCGTGCCGCGAGTGATGCCGGCCGGGCAACTGCCCGGCCGGCATCATTCGCAGCGGCCGTCATGACCTGTATCGCCGACCGGAGGTGGCGCCTGAGCGCGGCGGCGGCGGGCCCTACCCGCGCCCTGAGGCCGGGAGGCATACTCACCTTGCGCCGCGCACCGGGCTCCTGCAACCGGACGAGGACCGCCGCCGGATCCGTGTCATTCGGCTGGGTCAGTCGGGGGGTTCGGGCGCCGGATGGTGGTCCGGCGTGGCGCCGGGCGGCTCCACCGGATCAGGGCCCGGCTCGTCCGGTTCCGACTCGGGCGGACGCGGGTCGCGCGGCAGGGGGCTCGGTTCGCTCGGCACGGGCCCCGGCCCGTCGGGGTTCGGTTCGGTGGTCATCGCGACCGCCTTTCCTCGTTGGCCTTGTTGGTTCCGTTGGTTCCGTTGTTCCCGTCGGCCTCGTGGGCCTTCTTGCTCTCGTCGGCCTGGTCCATCGGTTTCTCCTGCGCTCCTGGAGCGGCGGTCTTCCGGACGCTTCCCGGGGTGCTTCCGGGCATTTCCGGCCTGGTGCCGGGGGAGGGGCGCTGCCCCTCCATGGTGCGTCGGATCCCGGATCGGCCGCCCCGGAGACCTGGTGGGCGCACCCGCCGGGGATTCCCCCGTACCGGCCTCCTGCCCGTGAGCCGTCCGGGTAAAAGACTCAAGATCGATTGATTCGTCGACCGAGGCGCGGCGCGCGGTTCGGGCGCGCCGGTCCCGGCCGTGGGCTCACGCGGCCGTGCCGGGGGCGTCCAGCAGATCGGCCAGCGGCACGCTCGCGTCGGCCAGACGGCCCGGGTCGATCCTGCGGCCGCTGGTCACCAGCGCGCGGATCGGGTCGGTGACGTCCCAGATGTTGACGTTCATGCCGGCCAGTACCCGGCCGTCCGAGAGCCAGAAGGCGATGAACTCGCGGGCCTCGGGGTTGCCGCGGAAGACGACCTGGTCGTAACCGTCGGGCTCGACGTGGCCGGTGTACTCCATGCCCAGGTCGTACTGGTCGGTGAAGAAGTAGGGCAGCCGGTCGTAGTTCACGTCCTGGCCGAGCATGGCTCTGGCGGCGGTCTGCGGCTGGTGCAGGGCGTTGGCCCAGTGCTCGACCCGGAGGTGCCGGCCCAGCAGCGGATGGAAGGCGTTGGCGACATCGCCTGCGGCGTGGATGTCCGGATGGGAGGAGCGCAGCTGCGCGTCGACCAGCACGCCGTTGTCCACGTCGAGACCGGCCGCTTCGGCAAGGCCGCTGCAGGGCGCGATGCCGACGCCGACGACGACCGCGTCCGCGGGGATGTGGGTGCCGTCGGCCAGTCGCACGCCGTCCGCCCGGCCGCCGGCGCCGGTGATCTCCGCGACCCGGACGCCGCAGCGCAGGGTGACGCCGTGGTCGGTGTGGAGTGCGGCGAAGACCTGAGCGACCTCGCGGCCCAGCACCCGCAGCAGGGGCAGCTCGGCCATCTCCAGCAGTGTCACCTCGACGCCGGCGGCGCGGGCGGCGGCCGTGGTCTCCAGTCCGATCCAGCCACCGCCGATCACCACGATCCGGCCGGCGGTGCGGAGGGTCTCCTTGAGGGCGTCACTGTCCGCCAGGCGGCGCAGGTAGTGGACCCCGCCGAAGTCCGCGCCGGGCACCGGCAGGGGGAGCGGGGCGGAGCCGGTGGTCAGCAGCAGCTTCGCGTAGCCGTGCCGGCTGCCGTCGTCGAGGGTCAGGGTGTGCCCGGCCGGGTCGATGCCGGTGACCGTGGTGCCCAGGCGCAGCTCGACGTCGTGTTCGGCGTACCAGTGGGGCGGGTGGGCGTAGACGCTTTCCCGCTCCGCGGTGCCCATGAGGTAGCCCTTGGACAGCGGAGGGCGTTCGTAGGGCCGCTCCTGCTCTTCGCCGAGCAGTACGACGGGCCCGTCGAAGCCCTCCGCGCGCAGTGTCTGCGCGGCCTTCGCGCCGGCCAGACCGGCTCCGGCGATCATGAATGCGGTGTTCCCGGCCATGTCCGGCTCAGCTCCTTCGTCGCCCTGCCCCGGGCGGGACGACGCTGTCGCGTGCGCCCGGGTTGTGCCACTCATCAAGCCCCGGCGACGGGCCCGTGAGGTACCGCTGATGGTGTGGCCGTGCCTGTGCCGGGCCCGTGCCCGTGGCCCGGGCTCACGGCTGTCCGGCACCGCCCCCTCCGGCACTCTCACCCCTCCCGCGGGGCTGTGAGCTGCGAAGGTTACAATTCGAACGGACTGCGCGGCCCGAAACCCGGGCGTATGCGTACGGTCGGATTCCCGTGGACCACGGGGGTGTGCGTGTGGATGTCGTCTGCAGCACCGGACCTCTCCACCTCCCGCCCGCCCCGTCGGCCCGCCCGCGCCGGCACAGCCCAGAAGTGTCGTATGAGCCTCGACCACGCCCCTGCACCGACCACCCCTGCCCCGATACCGGCTGCCCCCGTACCGACGGACGCTTCCGGTCGGCCCGCGGTCCGTCCGCTGGCCGGCCGGGCACCGGCGCCGCCCCCGCCCGCGACCGCGCTGTACATCGTCAGCGCCGCGGCCGTGGTGCTTCTGGGGCTGGTGGGCATCGGCGCACTGGTACACGAGGTGGTCCTCATCGCCCCGCTGGCCGCGAGCGCCGCTCTGGTGCACAGCGCGCCCGCCCTGCCCCTCTCGCAGCCGCGCAGCGTGATCGGCGGGCATCTCCTCTGCGCGGGGATCGGCTTCGGGGTCCTCGCCGCGTGCGGCAGCTCCCCGTGGGCGGCCGCCGTCGCGGGCAGCCTCGCCCTCGCGGCCACGATGATCGCCCGCACACCGCACAGCCCCGCGTGCGCCACCGCCGTCATCGTGGTGCTGCAGAGCCCCGAACCGCTGCGGTTCCTCGCTCTGTTGGTCGGCGCCTGTGTCCTGCTGGTGATGGCGGGGTACGCCGCCTCCCGCGCCCGGCGCGAGGCCCCTGCGTACCCCGCCTACTGGTGGTGACGCGGCGGTCAGCTGCCGCCGCGTGCCCGGTCGAGGTGGTCGCGCAGCGCTCGCGCGGCGAGATCCCGGTCCTCGCCCAGGACGAAGGCCCGCACCCCGTCGGCGTGCCACTCGGCGCGGCGCTCCGGGGTGGTGGACATCGCGCAGAACGGGACACCGTGGCGCGCGCAGCCGGCGCGGAGGGTCCGCACCGCCTCCTGCACGCGAGGGTGGCGGACCTGCCAGGGGACCCCGTAGGACTGTGAGAGGTCGCCGGGGCCCGGCAGCAGCAGATCGACGCCGCCGGGGGAGAGGATCTCGTCGATCGCCGTCACGCCCTCGGCGTCCTCGACCAGGGCGATGACCATGATCTCGGCGTTGGCCCGCTCGATGTACGTGGGCAGGTCGATCCGGCCGAAGCCGGGGCCGCGGCCGCCGTTGAGGGAGCGCATGCCCTCGGGTGCGTAGCGGGCGGCCCTGATGGCGGTGTCCACGTCGGCGCGCTCGCGTACGTGCGGCACGACGATGCCCATCGCCCCGGCGTCCAGGGCGCGCAGCACCGCGCCGGGGTCGGCCTCCGGGACGCGGACGAACGGGGTCAGCCCGGTCGTCTCGGCGGCCCTGATCAGGTGCTCAAGCTGCTGCGGGTCGACGAGGGTGTGCTCGCAGTCGAGGATGACGAAGTCGTAGCCCGCGCAGCCGATCATCTCGACCATGGCGGTCTCGGGGAGGGTGCTGAACAGGCCGTGCACCTCCTCGCCCGCGGCGAGCTTGCGCCGGACCTCGTTGGTACGCAGCATCTCAGGCGTCCTCCGCACTGCCGAGGAAGTGGAAGCCCGGACGGGGATGCATCAGGAAGTCGTGGTGCGAGATGTTCCAGGCGTACGCACCGGCCACCCCGAACACCACCCGGTCGCCGGCCCGGAGCCCCGGCGCCGGCACGTCACGCGCGAGGACGTCCTTGGGCGTACACAGCTGGCCGGTGACGGTGACGCGGTCGCCCTCGGCCGCAGACCGGGGCCAGGGGTGCGGCCAGGGCTCGTCGGAGGGCAGTACCGTGCAGGGCTGGTCGTGGCCCTTGGTGGCCGGAGTGCGCAGGTGGTGGGTGCCGCCCCGGACCACGGCGAAGTCCTCGCCGTGGCTGCGCTTCACATCCAGCACCTCGGTGGCGTACCAGCCGCAGTAGGCGGTGAGCGCGCGGCCCGGCTCGATGCGCAGCGTGAGATCGGGGTGGGCGGCGGCGAGCCGGTCCAGCCCCGCGCCGAACGCCGCCCAGTCGAAGCGGGCCTCGGGCTCGGCGTAATCGACGGCCATCCCGCCGCCGATGGTCACCTCCGACAGGGTGATGCGGTGGCGCTCGGCGAGCCGTACGGACCAGGTCACGATGGCCCCGGCGACGGCGAGCTGCTCGGGAGCCTCCAGGCCGCTCGCCAAGTGGGCGTGGATTCCGCGCAGTTCGAGGTGCGGGTAGGTGCCGTCGGTGAGGAGTGCGACCACGTCGTCCGCCTGCGCCGGGTCCAGGCCGAAGGGGGTGGGGCGGCCGCCCATGGCCAGGGAGCTGCCGTCCAGCGAGCCGTCGTCGACGGACAGGTTGAAGCGGGCCAGCACCGCGATGCGGCGCTCCGGGGCGAGGCGGGCGGCGAGGTCCGCGAGCATGTGCAGCTCGTAGACGCTCTCCACATGGAAGCGCTCCACGCCGAGCTCCAGCGCCTGGGCGACCTCCGCGGGCGTCTTGCCGGGGCCGCCGAAGGCCAGCGGCGCACCGGGTACGGCCTTGCCGACGTGCGCCAGTTCGCCGCCCGAGGAGACCTCGTAGCCGTCGACGTAAGGGCGCAGGGCGGACAGGATCTCCGGTTCCGGATTGGCCTTGGCCGCGTAGTACAGCTCCACCCGCTCGGGCAGCGCGGCCCGCACCCCGGCCACGTGCTCGCGCAGCGCCGTCAGGTCGTAGAGGTAGGCGGGCAGTTCCTCGGGCCGCAGCGCCGTCACGCGGGCGCGGACCGCGGGGGTGGGGAGGGTCATCGAGCGCTCCAGGGGGTGGTGTCGTCGGTCCGCACGGCGCCGGTCAGGACGGCTTCGGCGAGCGGCGAGGGCAGCGGGACGTAGCCGGCTTCCCGGTCGGCCTTGCGCTCCCAGCGGGTCATCAGATTGGCCTTGGCGGGCAGCGGCACCCCGGCCAGCAGGGCGGCCAGCCGCGGCGGGCAGCCGTGGCGGTCGGCGTGCGCCTGGAGGGTGCGGCGCACCTGGGCCCACAGCTCGGCCTCGATGCCCGGGTGCAGATCGGCGAGCGCGGCCAGCATCTCGGCCACGTGGTTGACCAGCAGGCAGTACACGACGCGGTCCCAGCCGCGCTGCGCGTCGTAACTCATGGGTGCCGCGATCGCCTCGGGCAGCGACGCGAGCAGGTCGGTGTGGTGTTCCGGGACGAGCTTGGTGCCCTCCAGGTCGCGGAAGAGCACCTGCGCGGGCATGCCGTCGCCGTCGACGCACACCAGCACGTTCTGCAGGTGCGGTTCCAGGACCACGCCGTGGTCGAAGTACGCGGCGAGCACCGGCGGGAGGAGCAGGTTGAGGTACGCCGCCCACCACTCCAGCGCGGCCTGCGGGCCGGCGCCGTCCAGGAGGCGGGAGACATGGGCCGCGCTGGTCGGGTACTCGTCGGCGACGGCGGCCGCCAGCAGCGGGGTGGTGCCGGGCAGCAGCCGCCGGGACAGCCCCTCGCGGACGATGACACCGAACCCTTCGAGCAGCTCGGTCTCCGGCAGGCCGTCCGGTCCCGGCAGCGCCAGGCTGCGGTACGCGGGCTCGCGGAGAACGGCGCTACCGGGGAAGCGGGTGGCCAGGTCGGTGAGGACCGGCTCCAGCAGACGGGTCAGCGCGACGGCGCCGGACAGCTCGTAACTGGCGTTCTTGCGCAGGCAGTTGGTGATGCGCACGTTCAGGCTGAACTTCAGGAAGGACGCGCCGTCGAAGAGCGTGCGGACGGACGCGGTCGCGGCGAACGGCGTCGTGCCGGTCCCCAGCACCCGGATGTCGCCCTGGTCCAGCGCCTCGCGCAGGCCCGGATGGTCGCGCAGCAGCTCGTACTGCCAGGGGTGGACGGGCAGCAGCCGGAAGCCGTCCGGCACGTCGGTGTGCAGCGCGTCCAGGGCCGCGGTGGCGTCGGCCTCGGCCGCCTCCTCGGCGATCAACTCGTCGCGGACGGCGAGCAGCAGCAGCGGGAAGGACGCCCCGGCCTCCGGCGCGTACGACTGCCAGGATGCGGGGTCACCCGTACGCGCCTTGGGAGTGGGGTGGAACCGGTGGCCGAAGAGCAGCGCCTGCTCGGAGGCCAGGTAGGCGGCGAGCCAGTCCCCGTCCGCCGCGCCCGACTCGGCCCGCCGCGGCACGTCGCGCGAGGCGAGCGCGGCCGCGACGGCCTGATGGCTGGAGGCGATCTGCGCGAGGAACTCCTCGTTGGCCACGCCGGTGCGCAGCGACAGCTCCGCGTGCACGTACTCGGCCAGCCGGCCCCAGCCGAGCTCGGCCCAGCCGTCCTCGGCCTGCTCGGTCACCGGGCCGGTGAAGCGGTGCGCGCCGATCAGGGACGTACGGCGCAGCGCCACCCGCAGCAGCACCCCGCGCCGGGGGAGCCTGATCAGCAGATGGCCGGTGTCGACGGCGGTCTGGTGCTCAGGCCCGCTGACCTCGCGGAGCAAGCAGTTCAGCAGGGTGTGCGCCACGACGTGGTCGGCGGTGGGCAGACCGGCGGGGGAGGCGGGGGCCGGGGCGGTGCCGGGCGAATTGGTCAGCGAGGGCATCGGGGGCTCCAGCGGGTGCGGGGGAGACGGGGCGAAAGAGCGGGGAGGGTGGTCGCGAGCACGGTGACCACGGCTATCGCGGTGCCGGTCAGGACGGGTGCGGACGGGCCGAACCAGTCGTTGCCTGCCGCGGCGGCCAGGCCGGCGGCGACCGCGCCGGCCTTGGAGAAGAACTCGATCGAGCCGAACAGCCCGCCGGGCGCACGGCCCTTGGCGCAGTCGGCGGCCAGCACCGACAGACAGACCAGCCCGAGGGTGAGGCCGGCGCCGAGCACCAGCCGTACGGCGATGAAGGCGGGGAGCGAGTCGGCGGCGCCGTGGCCGGCCAGACCCAGCGCGATACAGCCGAAGCCGAGCGCGATGCCGAGGCGGGGGCGGGTCCGGAAGACGGAGTGCACCGCCATCGCCGCGAGGAGGTAGCACATGTGCGGCAGGGCGAACAGCACGCCGGACACCATCGGGCCGGTCCCCGGGAGCCGTTCCTTGATCAGGGAGATCAGGTAGGGAAAGGAGATGACGGTGGAGAACACGAACGCGAACTCCAGCGCGTACAGGGTGCGCAGGGAGCCGAACCGGGCACGCGGTGCCGGCTCGGCCGCGGCGGCCTCCGCGGCCATCGCCACCTCTGCCGACTCGGTGGCCGTGGCCTCCGCGGCGGACCGGTCGGGTCCTTGCGCGCCGGCCGGGGACCGGGGCGGCTCCGGGAGCGCCGCCAGCATCAGGGCGGCGGCCAGCGGGAGCACGGCCAGCAGCGCGTACTGGCGGTGCGGGGACAGCCACGGCGTCAGCGAGCCGACGACGATCGGCGCGAAGACCAGTGCCGCGCGGGCGCTGCCCTGCATCAGCGTGAGCGCCCGGGACAGTGCGTTGCCCTCCAGCGCCGCACCCAGATAGCCGTTGGACGCGGCGAAGGTGCCGCCCAGGACGCCTTGCAGACACAGCGCCGCGGCGAAGGTGCCGATCGAGTCGGCCCAGCCGGCCAGCAGGAACGCCGCGGCGAGCCCCAACTGCGCCCGCAGCAGCAGCCGTTTGCGGCCGAAGCGGTCGGCGAGCCGCCCCCACAGGGGCGCGCCGAGGGCACCGAAGATGGTGGGGACGATGTAGAGCAGCCCGGCCCAGCGGGCCGCGCCGTCGCCCAGCTCGGGCAGGATCTCGGTGAGGTACGGCGGCAGGCCGAGGGCGGCGAAGGACGCCACGAAGTAGCAGCCCGCCACGGCGTGTACCTGGCGGCGGGCGAGCGCGGGACGGGTCTTGGTCTCGACGGCGTCCGGAGCGGCCTGGCGGCGTCGCGTAGCGGTGATCATCGGCACATCTCTGTGGGAAGCAGGTAGTTGGGGCCGGTCGTGTAGTGCTTGTTGATGTCGGCGGCGCCCGAGCGCTCCTTGGACAGCAGGGTCCCGGCGCTGACCATCGCCTTGACCGGGAGTTCCGGCGCGTCCAGGAGGTGGGCGCGCAGCGCGGCGCCGGGCTCACCCGGTGCGGTGCCCTGCCGCTCGACGGCCTCGGCGAGTCGCTCGCGGACCAGGCCGAGCAGCTGTCCGAGGGGCGCGCGGCCCTGCCGGGCGAGCCCGAAGGCATAGGAGCCCGCGCACAGATGGACGGTGATCGTGGCGAACATGTCCAGGATCGGCCGGTCGCTGTCGGTGAAGATCCGCGGGTCGGCGAAGGCGGCGGGGTCCGGGGCGTCGTCCCCGAGCGTGTCCCGCAGCCGGGCGGTGTGCAGACGTGGTGCGTCGTTGTCCTTGAACAGCAGCCGCAGCCGGGTGCGGCCCGCCGCCCGGTCCAGCACCAAAGAGATGTTCTGCTGGTGCGACTCCAGGGCGATGCCGTAGCCGAAGAGGGTGGTCTGCCAGTCGAAGAGCAGGGTCAGGCAGGCGTCCAGCAGGGCGAGCGGGTCACCGTCGTAGAAGCGCTCGGCGAGATGGTCGATGACCGGCCTGCCGCCCGGCGCCCGGCTCAGCAGGGCGGCCATCGGCACCACGACACTGTCGTCGAGACCGGCCGGGTAGCGGCGGCACAGCACGGCGAGCAGCTCGTGCTCGGCGTGCGCGTAGACGGTCTCGTCGGCTTGCAGGATCGATTCCATGAACCGCGGCTCGCGGGCGATCACGGTCTCCAGGAGCCGTTGGCCCGCCGCGCCGTCGATGAGCGTACGGGGCTTGATGGTCCGCCGGTTGCGCAGCCCGAGCGTGGCCGTGGCCAGCGGCAGCTTCAGGTGCAGCCGCGGGTCGGCGTCCGGCGCCACCGTGCGCATCGACAGGGTCGGCACCGCGGAGAGCAGCGCGCGCTCGGACAGGACCGCGTCCTGCTCCAGACCGGTCTCGCGCAGGGCGTCGCGCAGCGGGTCGCCGAGGCTCAACGGGTGTACGGGCAGCGCCAGATGGCTGCCGTCGAGGTGCGGCAGGCCCAGCGCCGCCGGCGTCGGCCAGAAGTCGGGCAGCGCCGCTTCGCCGCCCGTCACGGCCACCGCGGTGCGCGGCAGCGCGAGCCAGCGCAGCGCAAACCGCGGATGGAACTCGGGTGCGTAGGAACGCAGTTGCCGCTCGTCCAGACCGGAGCGGCCGCGTGCGGTGGGGTAGACGGGGTGATCGAGCCGCGCCGCCAGCGTGTCGTACGCCAGGCCGCCGGAGAGGCCGGACCAGGCGCCGGGGTCCGACCCGTGGCGCTCCGTCAGTTCCGCGTCGGTCTCCGCCCGCGTCCGGCTGTGCAGCCGCATGGTCGCCAGGGTCTGCCGGCACTCCTCGGCGAAGGCGTCGAAGCCCTCGTGGTCGGCCGGGTCGGCGAGTGCGCGCAGCGCGGCGAGCACGTCATCGGTGGTGGTCAGCCGGGTGCCGTCGGTCTCGCGGACCACCAGGGGCAGCCGGGCCGCGTAGGTGCTCTGGTAGCCGTCCGCGCCGAGCGGAAGCAGCAGGGCCGCCGCGTCCGGGTCCGCGGGCAGCCGCAGCCAGGGGCCGTCCGGCCGCTCCAGCAGCGTGCTGCGGCTGCGCAGGCCGACGACGTCCTCGCGCAGCAGCGCGCTCAGCACGCGCCGCAGCAGCTCCGCCTCCTCGTCCGCGCCGGCGGCCGGGTCCGCGCCGAGGTCCTCGGTGGTGTCGGTCGCGGCGGTCATGACGATATCTCCCAGCGCTCGGCGGCGAAGAAGCCGTCGGACGCGCGGTCCACGGCGCCGCCGTCGGTGCCGGTGGCCCGCAGGACCCCGAGGTAGTCGCGGTTGGTGCGGTACAGCGGGTGCTCCGCGCCGACCGGGCGCAGCGGCCGGTAGGTCAGCCGTACGCCGTCCACCGTGCGGTCCGTGGCGGCGGGCGCCGCGGTGAGCGTCCCGGCCCGGTCCGCGCGGGCGTACTCCAGCCGGCCCGCACCGTCGCGCCGCGCACCGAGGTCGGCGGGCAGCGGCTCGCCCAGATGCGTCCGCAGGATGTGCTCGAACAGCGGGATGTCCAGGACCTGCGCCAGGAGCAGATCGCACTGGTCGCCGATGGCGCGGTAGTTCACCTCGATCAGCCGCGCGCGGCCCTCGTGGACCACGAACTCGGTGTGGCACGCGCCGAAACCGACACCCAGGGCGTCGAGTTGGGCCAGCACCTGCGCCTGGACCGGCTCCGGGTGCGCCGCGACGAAGTCGTGCCGCTCCTCGATGAACGCCGGCGGCGCCGAGACGGTCGTGTGGAAGCCGCCCAGGACGTGGCGTACCCGGCCGTCGCCGAGCGTCTCCAGGGTGTGCAGCTCACCGGCGAGGAACTCCTCGGCGACCAGCGCGGCCTGCGGGCGCCGCGCCTGGATCTCCTTGGCGCGCGCCACCAGCTCCTCGGGACCCGCGGCCAGCATCACGTCCTCGCTCGCCACTCCCTCGCGGGGCTTGACGACACAGGGGTAGGGCAGGCCGGCGGCGGTGAGCGTGGACGGGTCCTGGCCGGCGGCGAGTTCCGCGGACCGGACGGTGTCGACGCCGGCCGCGGCGAGGTGGCGCCGCATCTCGGCCTTGTTCTTGGCGCGCAGCGCGGCCCGCCAGTCCTTGCCGGGGAGCTCGAAGTAGTCGGCGGCCAGGGCCGCTTGGGTCTGGAGGTGGTCGCTGTTGGTGAACACCGCGTCGGGGCGGTGGTGGGTGGCGATGCGGTTGATGACGGCGCGGAAGTCGTGGACGTCGCACTCCAGGACTTCGGTCTGCGGACAGGCCCGGCGGTGCGCCTCGGGCTGGTCCGTGAGGATCGTGACCGTCAGCCCCAGGCGGGTGGCGGCGGGCAGGAAGCCCTCGGTGACCGAGTCGGTGGGGTTGAGAGCGAGCAGATACATCCGCATGAGCGGGGCCCCTTCGGGATCGGGGGTGGTGCGGGGGGACGAGGGGGTGAGGGTCGGGGGTGGGCCGTGGGGACGGCGGCCCACCCCCTGGGGTTCAGCTCTTGGGCAGCTGCACGCCGGTGGCCTTGGCCACGTCGGCGAGCATGTGCTCGGCCGCCTGGATGCCGATGCCCGACATCCACGTCTCGTCCGGCACGTCGAAGACCTTGTGGTCCTTGACGGCGTTCAGGTCCTTCCAGACCGGGTTGGACGTGACGTCCTTCTTCTGGGTCTTGTCGGGGTCGTCCGCGACGGTCACGAAGACCAGGTCCGCCTCGGCCTTGTCGATCTCCTCCGGGCTGACGTCCAGCATGGTCTTGACCGGGTCGGTGGAGCTCTGCGACTTGGGGCGGGCCAGACCGATGTCGTTCAGGACCACGCCGCTGTAGGAGGACTTCTGGTACAGGCGCGTCGGGCCGGCCACGAAGCGCACGACCGAGGCGGACGGCATCTTGCCGTCGTACTTCTTCTTGATGGCCTCACCCAGGGCCTTGGCGCGGGCCTCGTACTCCTTGAGCTTCTTGTCGGCTTCCTTCTCCAGGCCCAGCGCCTTGGCGTGCACCTTCAGGTTGGCCTTCCACGGCCCGCCGGTGGTCTCGGTGAAGACGGTCGGGGCGATGGCCTTGAGCTTGTCGTAGATCTTCTCGTGCCGGACCTTGGAGGACAGGATGACGTCGGGCTTGAGCGCGGCGATCTTCTCCAGGTTCGGCTCCAGCAGCGGGCCGACGTCCGTGACGCCCTTGATCTCGTCCTTGAGGTAGGTGGGGAAGCCGCCCTCGGTCTTCATGTGCGGAGAGACGGCGCCGACCGGCGTGATGCCCAGCGTGGTGACGTCGTCGAGCTCGCCGGTGTCCAGGACGACGACGCGCTTCGGCTTCGCGGGGATCTCCGCGCCGCCCATGGCGTCCTTGACGGTGCGCGGGAAGGCACCGGAGCCGGCGCCGTCCTTCGCGTCGTCGTCCGAGGACTTGGCGCCGCCGCAGGCGGCCAGGCCGGCGGTGCCCAGGACGA
This sequence comes from Streptomyces sp. NPDC017993, assembly GCF_044328065.1. Lineage (NCBI taxonomy): Bacteria > Bacillati > Actinomycetota > Actinomycetes > Kitasatosporales > Streptomycetaceae > Streptomyces > Streptomyces sp. NPDC017993. The sequence goes on along the minus strand of NZ_JBIRGO010000015.1, from coordinate 98,233 downwards.
CGGCGAGCAGCGCGGCGAGCAGCCGGCTGATGCCGCGGAAAGTGAGTCTGCTGAACATGAGGGTGTCGGTTTCCTTACGGGGAGCGGAGACTGACGCTCTTTCGAGCGCGGGACAGTGCTCGTGGGGGAGAGCGGGGCGGTCAGGCGGAGACGGCGGTGTGCCGCAACGCCCGGCCCTTGGGGACGACCAGCGGGGTGCCGGTCTCGGGATCGGGGATCACCCGGCAGTCCACGTCGAACACGGATTTGACCAGCTCCGCGTCGAGCACATCCGCCGGGGCGCCGGCCGCGGCCAGCTGCCCGTCCTTGAGGACCACGAGGTGATCCGCGTAGCGGGCGGCCTGCCCGAGGTCGTGCAGCACCATCACCACGGTGCGGCCCGCCTCGGCGTGCAGCGCGGCGACCAGGTCGAGGACATCGAGCTGATGCCGCAGGTCGAGGAAGGTGGTGGGCTCGTCGAGCAGGAGGAGGTCGGTGTCCTGGGCCAGCGCGAGGGCGATCCAGGCACGCTGCCGCTGGCCGCCGGAGAGCTGGTCGACCGGCTGGTCGCGCAGCACGTCGGTGCCGGTGCGCGCCAGCGCCTCCTCCACCGCCTGCTGGTCGGACGCCGACCAGGGGCTCAGCAGCCGCTGGTGCGGATAGCGTCCGAGCCGTACGAGGGCCTCGACGGTGATCGCGTCGGGGGTCACCGGCTGCTGCGGGAGCAGGCCCATGCGCAGCGCGAGGGTGCGGGCCGGCATCCGGTGGATGTCCGCGCCGTCCAGTGCGACGGTGCCCGAGGACGGCGCCAGCAGCCGCGTCAGACCGCGCAACAGGGTGGATTTGCCACAGGCGTTGGGGCCGACGACGGCGGTGACGGCGCCGCCGGGCAGCACCAGGTCGAGGTTCTCGACGATCAGCCGGTCGCCGTAGCGCAGGTCGAGTCCGTGCGTGGAGAGCTGGTTGGCGGTCATCGGGCACTCCTGTTGACGGAACTGCTCTGACGGATCATCAGGGCCAGGAGCCACGGCGCGCCCAGGGTGGCGGTGACCACCCCGACCGGCAGTCCGCTCACCGGCAGCAGATGCTGCGCCACCAGATCGGAGGCGAGCAGCAGGATGGAGCCGGCCAGGCCGGAGAGCGCCAGCGTCCCGGCGGTCGGCGGTCCGGCGGCGAACCGCACCATGTGCGGTACGGCCAGCGCGACGAAGGCGACCGGGCCGGTGAGGGCCGCGGCCAGGGAGGCCAGCACCACGGCCGTCACCAGCACCTGGAGGCGGGCGGCGCTGGTGTGCAGGCCGAGCGCCCCCGCCGAGTCGTCGCCCAGGTCGAGGACCGCCAGCCGGCGGTGCAGCAGGAAGGCGACGACGAGGGCCAGGGCCACCGCCGCGCCCGCCACCCAGACCTCGGTCCAGGTCCGCCCGTATACCGAGCCGGTCGTCCACTGCAGGGCGGAGCCGGCCAGTTCGGTCGGGAAGCTGACGACCATGAAGTTCACCGCGGCGGCCAGCCCCGCCTGCACGGCGAGTCCGACGAGCACCAGCCGGGTGACGTTGACCCCGGCGCGCCAGGCGAACACCGCGAGCAGCGCCGCGGCGAGCAGCCCGCCGCCGAGCGCGGCCAGCGGGATCAGCGCCTGCGAGGCGCCCGTGGCGAGCATCGCCACGGCACCGAACGAGGCGCCGCCGGTCACGCCCATCACGTCGGGAGAGGCGAGCGGGTTGCGGAACAGCCGCTGGAGGAGCGCACCGGCCACGGCCAGGCCGATACCCGCGACGACCGCCGCGGCCATGCGCGGGGCACGGAACTCCTGGACGATGAGCACGGTGCCGGGATCGCCCAGCCCGAGCAGGCCCTTGACGGCGTCGACCGGTGCGAGCGGCATGTCGCCGTTGGCGACGGAAACCGTGATCAGGACGAGGAGCACCAGCACGCCGCCGAGGGCGAGCAGGGGAGTGCGGAGCGCGGCGGGGCGCCGCCCGGCGGGCCGGACGGCGGACACCTTGTCGGTACCCACGGTGTCGGTCATCGGGCCACCTTCCGGGCCAGCAGCGCCAGCAGCGGCGCGCCGAGGAAGGCGCTGATGATGCCGACCTGCAGCTCGGAGGGGCGGATGACGATCCGTCCGAGGATGTCGGCGGTGAGCAGCAGCAGCGGTCCCGCGATCAGGCAGCCGGGCACCACGATGCGGTGGTCGGAGGAGCGGAACAGCTGGCGTACGAGGTGCGGGGCCGCCAGGCCGATGAACGCCAGCGGGCCGGCCACGGCGACCGCGGAACCGGCGAGCAGCACGACGGCGAGGCCGCCGGCCGTTCTGATCCGCGCCACCGGCACACCGAGCGCCTGCGCGGAGTCGTCGCCGAGCGCCAGCGCGTTCAGCGCCGGGGTGATGGCCAGCGCGATGACCAGTCCGATCACCAGGGTCGGCAGCACGGGATAGAGCACGGAGAGCGGGCGCTCGGACAGCGAACCGGCCAGCCAGAACCGGGCCTCGTCCAGCGACCGCTTGCTGGCCAGCATCACCGTCGAGGTCCACGAGAGCAGGACGAGTTGGAGGACCGTGCCGCCCAGCGCGAGGCGTACCGGGTCGAGGTCGCCGGCGCGCCGGGCAAGGGCCTGGGCGAACAGCGCGGCGGCCGCCGCGCCGGCGAAGGCGAACCAGAGGTATTCGGCGGGGCGCGTCAGATGCAGCGCGAAGATGGCGGTGACCACCGCGAAGCCGGCACCGGCGTTGATGCCGAGGGTGGTCGGTGAGGCGAGCGGGTTGCGGGTGACGCCCTGGACGACCGCTCCGGCCACACCGAGGGCCGCGCCGACCGCGAGCGCGACGACGGTGCGCGGCAGCCGGAGGCCCGTGACCACGATGGCGTCCCGCCCGTGGGCGGTGCCTGACAGGGCATCGAGCACGGTGGACAGCGGCACGGACCGCGCGCCGAGGGCGAGGCTCAGGGCCGCGCAGACCACGAGCGCGCAGACCCCGACCGCGAACAGCGGGATGCGCCGCAAGGTCTTGGCGGTGGGTTGCGTGCCGGGCACGGGGGGTGCCGTGGCGGCTGGTTTGATCGTGGACACGCGTCGTTACATTAGGTTAGGCATACCTAAAACTGCAAGTACGGGTGTACAGAAACGGTCAACTATCCGTTTTGCCCACCGGTGGCTGCTACCGCCCGCGGGCCATGGGTTCTTGACCTCGCGTGAGCGGCGGAGCCTGCGACGCGCGGGCGGCGGACCACCCGCACCCTCCCGCCTTCCCCGGCTTCGCCCTTCGAAGCCTGCGAGCTGCTCCATCCCTCTGCGGTCGCCCCGGGGCGCGTCCTCCGGTCTGATGGAGGAGCGGGCGGCCGGGGTGTCGTCGCGGAGTTTGCGCCCTTTCGTCGATACGAAAGGGGAGTCGTTGCACCCTTTGGCCTTCGTTGTGCTCTTGTGACGTACCGGCCGCGGTCGCGTACCGCCCGCCCGACGGTGGCCGGGGCCGCTCGGCCGGGCGGCTCGGGCACGCCGACGTCCGGCCGTGTTCCCACAGTTGAGGAGCGTCATGAACCCCAGCACTCCCCGGATCGCGGTCATCGGCGGCGGCCTCGGCGGCCTGCTCTGCGCCGGCGTCCTCCAGCGGGAGGGCCGGCCGGTCACCGTCTTCGAACGCGAGGCGTCGGCCGACACCCGTCCCCAGGGCGGCGCGCTGGTCCTGGAGGCGACCTCCGGGCGGGCGGCCCTGCGCGCGGCAGGGCTCGACGACGCATTCCACGCCCTCGCCCGCCCCGGTGGGCGGGAGACGCGACTGCTGGACCACACCGGCGCCCTGGTGCGCCGCGACCTGCCCGCGGACGGCGGGGACCACCGGCCCGAGATCGACCGCGTGGACCTGCGCCGTCTGCTGCTGGACTCCCTCACCCCCGGGACCGTCCGCTGGGGCCGCTACCTGAGCACACTCCACCCGCTGGGCGACGGCACCCACAAGGCCGTCTTCGACGGCGGGCACACCGAGACCTTCGACCTGGTCATCGGCGCCGACGGAGCCTGGTCCCGGGTGCGGCCCCTGCTGTCGGACGACACTCCCCACTACTCGGGCGTCACCTTCGTCGAAATCGGTTTCGACGACGTCGACGCCCGCCACCCGGCCATCGCCCGGCTGGTCGGCGACGGCAGCATGATGGCGCTGTCCGGCGGCAAGGGGCTGATCGCCCACCGCGACGGACGCGGCCACATCCGCGCGTACATCGCCTTCCGCGGCTCCCAGGACTGGATGCTGGAGCGCGGCGTGAACATCCACGACACCGAGGACATGCGCGCCGCGCTGCTCGACGCCTTCGCCGGCTGGGACAGCACCCTGCTCGCGCTGCTACGGGAGAACGACGGCGGATTCCTCAACCAGCCGCTGTTCGCCCTGCCGGTGCCGCACACCTGGCCGCACACCCCGGGCCTGACACTGCTCGGGGACGCCGCGCATCTGATGACGCCGTTCTCCGGCAAGGGCGTCGATCTCGCCCTGCTCGACGGCCGCGACCTCGCCCGCTCCCTCATCCGCCACGCCGATCCGGAGACCGCGCTACGGGACTACGAGTCGGTCATGCTGCCCCGCTCCGCCGAGGCGGCCGAGGCCGCCGCGCTCGACCTGAACAACGCCATCGCCGCCGACGTACCGCACGGCGCCACGCGGCACCTCTTCCGCCGCCACTGACCGGCCCGTGGCCGCCACGCCGGGCGAGGCACGGCCGTGCGGAGCGGTCAAGTGCCCTGCCTTCCATGTCTGTTCGCGGCGCATGCTCGGGGGAACGTCCGTGCGACCGCCGGATCCGCGCCCCGGACGGCCCCCGCGCCCAGCAGCTCCCGTACGACAGGTACGTCTCGCGGCCCGCGCGCCCCGGCCGCCCTCCGGTTGCGGCGGCGCCCCGCCCCCCGCACGATCGGCAGCGTACGGAATACGGACTGCGGTGTACGGATGCGCGAACGCCCCGGCGGGTGCGGTGCGGGGGAGCCGTCCGGCCGCGCGGACGAACGGAACAGACGGTGCAGATCACTGAGCCCACTGCCGGAGCACCGTGCTGGGTCGAGCTGGCCACCGCGGATCCGGACGCCGCCAAGGTGTACTACCGCGAGGTGTTCGGCTGGCGAGTGGAGACCGACCCGCGCCCTGAAGCCGGCGGCTACACGATGCTCTCCCTGGGCGGCGCGCCGGTGGCCGCGCTGACTCCGCTGTACGCACCGGGCCGCCCGACCGCGTGGACCGTCTCGTTCGGGACCCGGGACGCCGACGCGTCGGCCGCCGCGGCCACAAAGGCCGGCGGCACCCTGCTGATGGAGCCGATGGACGTCTTCGACCTGGGGCGCTTCGCCGTCCTCGCCGACCCGGCGGGTGCCGTCTTCGCCCTGTGGCAGGCCCGTTCCTTCGCCGGCGCCGCCGTGTTCGGCGCACCCGGCTCGCTCGGCTGGGTCGAACTCGCCACCCCGGACCCCGAGGGCGCCCGCACCTTCTACCCGCGGGTCTTCGGCTGGACCGTCAACACCGGCGACGCGTACACGCAGTGGGGCGTCGAGGGTGCCGACTTCGGCGGGATGAGCCTCCTGGACGACCGTTACCCGGGCGATATGCCCGCGAACTGGATGCCCTACTTCGCCGTGGCCGACGTCGACGCGACCGCCGCCCGCGCCGCCGAGGCCGGCGGCACGCTCCTGGTGCCCGCGATGGACGTGCCGGACGGCCCAAGGGTCGCCATGATCCGGGACCCCCAGGGCGGTGTCTTCGGGATCCACCGCGCCAGTGCCGAAGGGTGAGCCGCGGCCCGCGGTGAGGTGACGCCCGTCGCGTGCCCGACACGCCGGAGCCGCGGCAAACTTGACGCCGCCGCCGGTGTGGGCCGGCGCCCGGCCGGAGCGCGGCGCCCGGCACCGGCCGCAAGGCCCCGACTTCCCGCTGTCCGGGCGCACTTGATCCGTCACACGATCGGCTCCTTGGCCGTCGTTTCAGCACATTTTTCTATGATTTTGCGCGTAATGTCGATCTCGCGCCCAATGGGTCGCATTGCGCGTCAAGAACAGGAGACACCTATGTCCACGACCGACACCCTCGTGGCCCGCGGCAGAACGCTCGCAGCCGGTGCGGGCGCACTGGCCACGGCTGCCGCTCTCGGTGCCACGCTGCTCGCTGCGGCGCCGGCCCAGGCCCAGGCCGTGCCGGCGAAGCCGTACGGCACCGTCACCGCGAAGACCGGCCTCAACGAGCGTCAGTACCCCAGCACGGACTCCTCCGTGAAGGGCTTCCTCCACTACCGCGCGCAGGTCGGCCTGGTCTGCAAGGTCCGCGCCCAGAACATCGCGGGGAATGACGTCTGGTACCTGATCCGTGGACCCCACGCGAACTGGATCGCGGCGAAGTACGTGACCAACACCGGCTACGTCAAGTACTGCAAGGACGCCATGCCCAGCCGGATGCTGCCCGACGCGGCCGCGAAGAACGCCATGGGCTGATCTCCGCCGACCGCGGCCGCACGGGCCGCGGGTCGCTCCGCAGGATGTGCGCAAGGCCCGGCTGGGCACCTCGGGAAGGTTCCGGGCGCCGAGCCGGGCTTCGGTGCGGACGCGCCGGCGGTCGCCGGCGCAAGGGAGTAGGGGGGCCCGGGGCGCGGCGCCGGGCAGGGCGCGCCGAGGGAGGTCCCGATCTCGTGCACCCCGCGGTGGCCCGTGTAAGGCTGAGCCAGGATCAGCGGACCGTGCGAGGAAGGACGGAGTGCCGTGCAGATCGATCTCGCCGACAAGACCGCTCTGGTGACCGGTTCGACGCAGGGCATCGGGGCGGCCATCGCCGCCGGCCTGGCCCGTTCCGGGGCCCGGGTCGCGGTGAACGGGCGCAGCGAGCAGTCCGTGGACGCCGCGCTGGACCGGCTGCGCGGGGAGGTGCCGGACGCGGAGTTCGTCGCCGCGCCGGGCGACATCGGGAACGACAGCGGCTTCCAGCAGGTCCTCGACGCCGTGCCGCAGGTCGACATTCTCGTCAACAACCTGGGCATCTTCGGTGCCAAGCCCGCCCTGGAGATCGACGACGCCGAGTGGCGGCAGTACTTCGAGATCAATGTGCTGACCGCGGTCCGGATGATCCGCGCCTACCTCCCGGGCATGATGGTCCGTGGCTGGGGGCGCATCCAGAACATCGCCAGCGACTCCGCCGTGGTGATCCCCGCGGAGATGATCCAGTACGGCATGTCCAAGACCGCGCTGCTGGCGGTCTCCCGGGGCTTCGCCAAGGAGGCCGCGGGGACCGGGGTGTGCGTGAACTCCGTCATCGCCGGCCCGACCCACACCGGAGGGGTCGAGGACTTCGTCCACGACCTCGTCGGCCGGGACCTGTCCTGGCACGAGGCGCAGCGCACCTTCATGCGTGAGCACCGCCCGCAGTCGCTGCTCCAGCGGCTGATCGAGCCGGAGGAGATCGCGCACATGGTGGTCTATCTCAGCTCCCCGTTCGCCTCGGCGACCACCGGGGCGGCGGTCCGCGTCGACGGTGGTTACGTCGACTCGATCGTCCCCTGACCCGGGCAGGCCCCGACCGCCCGGGGGTGGCCGCTGCCACGGGCGCGACGGCCCTCGCGGACCGCTGCCCGCGCCCTTCCGTATTTCTGGAACGCGTTCTACTGTGCCCCTCGATCCGGTATCCGACGGGCCGTCAGAAGCCCGGTGAACGCCGGGCCGGACGACGGGACCGGACGAACTGGAGGGGCCGTGCACCTCGAATACACCCCCGAGCAGCAGCAACTGCGCGCCGAGCTGCGGACGTACTTCGCCGAACTGGTGCCGGACAACGCCTACGCCCGCTCCCGAGGCTCCCAGGACTCCCGAGAACCTCAAGGCGCCCAAGCCCAGCCCGCCGCGGGCCGCCCTGCCGCGGCCGCGCAGAAGCGCTTCTACCGGGAGACCGTGCGCAGGCTGGGCGCGGACGGCCGGCTCGGCATCGGCTGGCCCAAGGAGTTCGGCGGGCGCGGCATGAGCCCGATGGAACAGTTCATCTTCTTCGACGAGGCCGCGCAGGCGGGCGTTCCGCTGCCGCTGATGGCCCTGAACACCGTCGGACCGACGATCATGCAGTACGGCACCGATGAGCAGAAGGCGTACTTCCTGCCCAGGATTCTCTCCGGTGAGATCGACTTCGCCATCGGCTACAGCGAACCGGACGCCGGTACCGACCTCGCCGCCCTCAAAACCCGCGCCGTACGCAAGGGGGACGAGGAGACCGGCCATTACGTCGTCAACGGGCAGAAGATCTGGACCACCAACGGCGACACCGCCGACTGGGTGTGGCTCGCGGTACGCACCACCCCGGTGGAGCCGGGGACCCCGCCCCACAAGGGCATCACCATGCTCCTCGTGCCGACCTCGGACCCCGGCTACTCCTGCACGGTGATCAACACGCTCGCCTCGCACGACACCACCGCCAGTTACTACGAGAACGTCGTCGTCCCCGCCGCCCGCCGGGTCGGCCCGGAGAACAAGGGCTGGCGGATCATCACCAATCAGCTCAACCACGAGCGGGTCACCCTCGCCGCACACGGCACCATGGCCATCCGGGCGCTGCACGACGTCCAGCGCTGGGCCGCCGACACCGAACTCACCGACGGACGGCGGGTCATCGACCTCGGATGGGTACGCGGCCGCTTGGCCCGTACGCACACCCGGCTGGACGCCATGAAGCTGCTGAACTGGCAGATGGTCGACGCCCTCCAGCAGGGCACCCTCACCCCGCAGGACGCCTCCGCGGTCAAGGTCTACGGCTCCGAGGCCCGCCGCGACGCGTACGCCTGGCTGATGGAGGTCGTCGCGGCAGCCGGCCCGCTCAAGGAGGGCTCGGCGGGCGCCGTCCTCCACGGAGAACTCGAACGCGGCTACCGCTCCGCCGTCATCTTCACCTTCGGCGGTGGCAACAACGAGATCCAGCGCGAGATCATCTCGTGGATCGGCCTCGGGATGCCCCGGGTACGGCGCTGACACAGCGACGCGGCGCCGCCCGCCCCGCACATTCCGGGCACCGTGCGGCGACGCGGGCGCCGTGGCCGCCCAGCGCCCCTACAAGCTGCGCCCTTCCGCCGCCATACTGGACCGGCAGACACGCAGGGGGAGCTGCGCGACGGAACGCGGGGACGGGGGCGGGGCTGCGCGATGGCGGAAAGCAGGCTGATCCAGGGGCGCTACCGGCTGCTCGAGACGATCGGGCGCGGCGGCATGGGCGAGGTGTGGCGCGCCCGCGACGAGTCGCTGGGCCGCCAGGTCGCCGTGAAATGCCTCAAGCCGATGGGACCGCGCCACGAACCGAACTTCCTTCAGGTGCTGCGCGAGCGCTTCCGGCGCGAGGCCAGGGTCGCTGCCGCCCTGCAGCACCGCGGGATCACCGTCGTCCACGACTTCGGGGAGGAGGACGGCACCCTCTTCCTCGTCATGGAGCTGCTCAACGGCCGCAATCTCAGCCAGCTGCTGGACGACAACCGGCGCCAGCCGCTGCCCGTCGCGGATGTCATCGAGATCGCGGAGCAGCTCACCGCCGCACTCGCCTACACCCATGAACAAGAGGTCGTGCACCGCGACTTGAAGCCGGCGAACATCGTGCGGATCACCGACGGTACGGTCAAGATCTGCGACTTCGGCATCGCCCGCCTGGGCCACGACATCGGCTTCACCGCCCGGCTGACCGGCACCGGCATCGCCATGGGGACCCCGCACTACATGTCGCCCGAGCAGATCGGCGCCGGCACCGTCGACCACCGCAGCGACCTGTACTCCCTGGGCTGCGTGCTGTACGAGATCGCCACGGGAGCGCCGCCGTTCGACGTCGGCGACGCCTGGGCGGTGCTCGTCGGCCATCGCGACACCGTTCCGGCGCCGCTGCGGGCGCGGCGCGCGGACCTGCCGGAAGCCTACGACCACATCGTCCTCGACCTGCTCGCCAAGGACCCGGACGACCGGCCGCGGGACGCCGACGAACTGGGCAAACGCCTCGCCGACGCCCGTCGTTCGGACAGCGGCCGCAGCGCGGGGCGGGCGGACGCGGACGCGACCGCGCCGACCCTGCTCCTGCCCTCCTGGACCCTGGGGATGACCACGGGTTCCCCGGCGAGCAGTGCCCGGCCGCCCCTGATGAATCCGCCGGGGCGTGCCACGGCGGCCCTCGACCGTTCCTGGACCACCGGTGCCGGCCCGCTGCGCGGCGCTGCGCCCCAGGCTGCCACGGACGCCCGTCCGGGGCGGCCCCTCGACCGGCTCACCGCTCTCGCCGAGCGGCACGGCACCGGGCTGGAGCTGGGCCGGGGCGGCCGCTGGGCGGAAGCGGGCGAGGTGCACCACGCGGTCGCCGCCGAACGCGAGCAGCTCCTCGGCCCCGATCACCCCGACACCCTCACCAGCCGCTTCGAGGCGGGCCGCGCCCTCGGCCGTACGGGACGACCCGACGCGGCACTCAGCGCCTGCGAGCAGGTCGCCGCCGTCCGTGCGCGCACCTTGGGCGCCGACCACCCCGACACCCTCGCGGCCCGGCAGGAGGTCGGTGTCAGCCTCGACAGGCTGGGCCGGGGAGCGGAGGCGCTCACCGTCTTCCGCGACCTGGTCGCCGCCAGGACCCGCGTCCAGGGCGCGCTCGACATCGAGACACTGCGTGCCCGGCACGGCCTGGGCGTCAATCTCGGCCGGCTGGGCCGCTGGGAGGAGGCGCTCGTGGAGGCCCGTGAAGTGGCGGCGGCACGCGAGCGGGTCCTCGGCGCCGACCACCCCGACAGCCTGGTCAGCCGCCGGGAGGTCGCCGTGGCACTCGGCTGGCTGGGCCGCTGGGGGGAGGCGCTGGACAGATACGGTCAGGTCGCCGACGCCCGGGAACGGGTCCTGGGCGCCGCGCATCCCGACGCGCTCGCCAGCCGCAGGGACGAGGCCCAGTGCCTGGACCGGCTCGGCCGGGCAGCGGAGGCGGCAGCCCTCTACCGCCGCGTCGCGCAACTGCGCCAGGAGCGTTCCGGGGTCCGGCGGTAGCGGGCGGCCGCCTCGTCCGCCCGGCGGGTCAGCGCGCGGTGACCCGGTAGAGGACGGTGGCGTGCGGCGGTACGTCCTTCGCGACGATCTCCCCGCCGCTGTTCGTGGTGCGGCCGCTGTGCAGCTCCCGCAGCCGGTAGGAACCGGCGTCCGGCAGGCCGGCCTCCTCGGCCGTGGTGGACAGCGTGCGCGGCGCGTTGCCCGAGTTGAACAGGGCGACGGCCCGGTCGCCGCTGTGCAGCGGCTTGGCGAGCACCGTCATTCCCGCCTCCTGCCGCACGACCTTGCCCTGGACGCCCAGCGGGTCCTGGTCGACGGCGATGACCTCCTTGTTCCCGAGCACCGCCAGGGCGGCCGGGGAGAGCTTGGCCAGATCCGTGCTGGAGATCAGCGGCGCGGCCATCATCGCCCACAGGGCCATCTGGCTGCGCATCTCGTCCGTGGTCAGCCCCGAGTCCCCAGCGAGCAGGAAGTCGGGGTCGTTCCAGCGGCCGGGGCGCTGGAGGTCGGCGAGACCCGCGTTGTAGGTGAAGTTGTAGACGATGGAGGACCACTTCTGGGTCGGCGACTGCTTCTCCAGCGCGACGTCCCGACCGCCCCGCCACAGGTTGCCGACCTCGGCGGACCAGCCGATGACCCGGTGCCACAGGCTCCGGCCGTCGAACTGGAAGTAGGCGGGCGCGGACACCGAGAAGGTCATCGGGCGGCCGGTGGCCGCCAGCGCCCGGCTCATCTGGCCGTACAGGTCGCGGTAGGTCTGCTCCTTGGTGCTCCCCGGGGCGGTGGGTACGTTGCAGCCGTCGGCCTTGACGTAGTCGACCTTCCAGCGCGCGAACAGCTCGGCGTCCTGCTGGAAGTGGCCCATGCTGCCCGGGTACTTCTCGCAGGTGAGCGTGCCGACGTCCTCGTAGATCCCGAACTTCAGCCCCATGGCGTGCAGTTGGCTGCCGAGGTGGGCCATGCCGTGCGGGAACCTCGCCGGGTCCGCGCGCAGCTCGCCCGAGGGGCCGCGCTGCTTCGCCATCCAGCAGTCGTCGACGGTGACGGTGTTGTAGCCCTTGCCCGCCAGGCCGGTACGCACCAGGGCCCGCGCGTTGTCGAGGATGACCTTCTCATTGATGTCGCACATGTAGTACGACCAGTTGTTCCAGCCCATCGGGGGCGTCGGAGCCAGATGCGGATACGGCTCCGCGGCACGCGGGACGAGGGACGCGCGGACCGGGTCGGGGGCCGCGGAGGCCGGGCCGGTGGCCGCGAGCAGCCCCACGGAGCAGGCGGCGACGGCGGCCAGCCCGGCGACGGTACGGCGGGGACGGGAAGCCGAGGGGTGGAACACAGGTCACCTCAGGAGTGGGCGGAGCGGCGCGGGGAGCGGGGCAACGGCCGGACGCTAGGAGTCGCCCGATGCCTGGTCAAGAAGCCCCACCGGCCGGGCCGGAGGATTCAGCCGCCTGCACCTGGCGACCGAGATCACCACGTGCTACCAAGGGGCATGCCGGAACGGACTTCGTATGACGCGGTCATCGTCGGCGGCGGCCACAACGGGCTGGTCGCCGCCGCCTACCTCGCACGCGCCGGGCGCAGCGTGCTCGTACTGGAGAGGCTGGACCACACCGGGGGCGCCGCCGTCTCGACGAGGGCGTTCGCCGGTCTCGACGCCCGGCTGTCCCGCTACTCCTACCTCGTCAGCCTGCTGCCGCCGAAGATCGTGCGGGACCTCGGGCTGAACTTCTCGGTCCGAAAGCGCACCGTATCCTCCTACACCCCCGTCGAACGCGACGGCCGCCCCACCGGCCTGCTGGTGGGTGGCGGCCCGGACCGCACCCGTGAGGCATTCGCCCGACTCACCGGATCCGACCGGGAGTTCAGCGCCTGGCAGAGCTTCTACGGCAGCAACCGGCGCCTCGCGGAGCGGGTCTTCCCCACGCTCACCGAGCCGCTGCCGACCCGCGACGCGCTGCGTGCCAGGATCGACGACGAGCCCCTCTGGGAAGCACTGTTCGAACGGCCCCTGGGCGAGGCGGTCGAGGCGGCCTTCGCCGACGACCTGGTGCGGGGCGTGGTGCTCACCGATGCCCTGATCGGTACCTTCGCCGCCGCCCACGACCCGTCACTGCGGCAGAACCGCTGCTTCCTCTACCACGTCATCGGCGGCGGCACCGGCGACTGGGACGTCCCGATCGGCGGCATGGGGGCGCTCACCGACGCGCTTGCCGGGGCCGCCCGCCGGGCCGGGGCGGAGATCGTCACCGACTGCGCGGTGACCGGTATCGCGACGGACGGCCGTACGGCGGAGGTGACCTGCGAGCAGGGCACGGTCGGCGCGCGCCGGGTGCTGGTCAACGCCGCCCCACGGGAACTGGCCAGGCTGCTGGGCGAGGAGCCGCCACCGGCCGCGGAGGGTGCCCAGCTCAAGGTGAACATGCTGCTCACCCGCCTGCCGCGGCTGCGTGATACCGGGGTGGACCCGCGGGAGGCGTTCTCCGGGACGTTCCATGTGGCCGAGGGATACGGTCAGTTGGAAGCCGCGTATCAGCAGGCCGCGTCCGGTGAGCTGCCGGCCGCGCCGCCGTCCGAGATCTACTGTCACTCCCTGACCGACCCTTCGATCCTCGGTGAGGAGCTGGTCCGCCAGGGCTGGCAGACGCTCACGCTCTTCGGACTGCACACCCCGGCGAGCCTGTTCACCGCCGACAACGACGCCACCCGCGAGCGGCTGCTCGCCGCCACGCTCGGTCAGCTGGACGCCCACCTCGCCGAGCCGCTCACCGACTGCCTGGCGTACGACACCGATGGCCGGCCGTGCATCGAGGCGCGCACCCCGGTGGACCTGGACCGGGAGCTGGGGCTGCCGGGCGGCAACATCTTCCACCGCGAGCTGGCCTTCCCGTACGCCGATCCCGACGGCGCCGACGGCGCCACGGGCGCGGCGGCGACCGCGCCGGGCCGCTGGGGCGTGGCCACCGCGCACGCCAATGTGCTGCTGTGCGGTGCGGGCGCGGTGCGCGGCGGGGGAGTGAGCGGGATCCCCGGGCACAACGCGGCGATGGCGGTGCTCGAAGAGGGCTGACGAAGGGGACTGACGGCGGACCCGGCGCGTCGGCCGACGTGTTGCCGGAGAGCGTGCCGGTCCGCAGTCGGTCGTCGCCGGAGAGGGCCCTGACGCATTAACTGACGCTGCATCAGAAAACCTCTTCCCTCGTTCGGCGTGCTGCGGCATCCTTCGCCCATGCAGACGGAGTTGAGCAACACACTGGGAGTCGAGCACGCCGTCTTCGGGTTCACCCCCTTCCCCGCGGTCGCCGCGGCCATCACCCGGGCCGGCGGATTCGGGGTGCTCGGCGCGGTCCGCTACACCGCGCCCGACGAACTGGCCCGCGACCTGGACTGGATGCAGGAACACACCGAAGGGCTGCCCTACGGCCTGGACGTGGTGATGCCCGCCAAGAAGGTGGAAGGAGTCAGCGAGGCCGACGTCGAGGAGATGATCCCCGAGGGGCACCGCCGATTCGTCACGGACATCCTCGCCAAGCACGAGGTGCCGCAGCTCGCCGAGGGCGAGGTCTCCGGCTGGCGGATCACCGGCTGGATGGAGCAGGTCGCCCGCAACCAGCTCGACGTGGCCTTCGACTATCCGATCAAACTGCTCGCCAACGCCCTCGGCTCGCCCCCCGCCGACGTCATCCGGCGTGCCCACGACCACGACGTACTCGTCGCCGCACTGGCCGGCAGCCCCCGCCACGCCCTGCACCACAAGGCCGCCGGCATCGACATCGTCGTCGCGCAAGGCTATGAGGCCGGCGGGCACACCGGCGAGATCGCCACCATGGTCCTCACCCCCGAAGTGGTGGCCGCCATCGACCCGCTGCCGGTGCTCGCCGCGGGCGGCATCGGCACCGGGGAGCAGATCGCCGCGGGGCTCGCCCTCGGCGCGCAGGGCGTCTGGCTCGGCTCTCTGTGGCTGACCACAGAGGAAGCCGAACTGCACTCCCGGCGGCTGACCGCGAAACTGCTCGCCGCGGGACCCGGCGACACCGTCCGCTCCCGCGCCCTGACCGGCAAGCCCGCACGTCAGCTGCGCACCGAATGGACCGACGCCTGGGACGACCCGGCCGGCCCGGGGCCGCTGCCGATGCCGTTGCAGGGACTGCTGGTCGCCGAGGCCAACAGCCGTATCCAAAAGCACGAGGTCGAGCCGCTGCTCGGCACGCCGGTCGGCCAGATCGTCGGCCGGATGAACAGTGAGCGCAGCGTGCAGGCCGTCTTCGACGACCTCACCCGCGGCTTCGAGCGGGCCATCGACCGCATCAACCGCATCGCCGGACGCGTCTGATCCCGAGGAGGACAGCGGATATGACCAACGACTCCCCACCGCCCAACGGCTTCTGGGCGCAGGCCGCCGCCGACCCGGACCGCTCCGTCCTGGTCACCCCGGGCGGCGAGGAGTGGACCGCGGGCCGGCTGCACGCCGCGAGCAACCAACTGGTCCACGGGCTGCGCGCGGCGGGTCTTGAGCGTGGCGACGCCTTCGCCGTGGTGCTGCCCAACGGAGTGGAGTTCCTCCTCGCCTACCTCGCCGCCTCCCAGGCCGGTTTCTACCTCGTCCCGGTCAACCACCACCTGGTCGGCCCGGAGATCGCCTGGATCGTCGCCGACTCCGGCGCGAAGGTGCTGATCGCCCACGAGCGGTTCGCCGACGAGGCCAGGAGCGCCGCCGACGAGGCCAAGCTGCCCGCCACCCACCGCTACGCCGTCGGCCCCGTGGACGGATTCCGGCCGTACGCCCAACTCCTGGACGGCAACAGCGAATCCGCGCCCTCCGAGCGCACCCTGGGCTGGGTCATGAACTACACCTCGGGCACCACCGGACGGCCCCGCGGAATCCGCCGGCCGCTGCCCGGCAAGCCCCCCGAGGAGACCTACCTCGGCGGCTTCCTCGGCATCTTCGGGATCAAGCCGTTCGACGACAACGTCCACCTGGTCTGCTCGCCGCTTTACCACACCGCCGTGCTGCAATTCGCCGGCGCGTCCCTGCACATCGGGCACCGCCTGGTGCTGATGGACAAGTGGGCGCCCCAGGACATGCTCGCCCTGATCGAAGAACACCGCTGCACCCACACCCATATGGTGCCCACCCAGTTCCACCGGCTGCTCGCGCTGCCGGACCGCACCCGTGCGGCCCACGACGTGCGCTCGATGCGGCACGCCATCCACGGCGCCGCGCCCTGCCCCGACCACGTCAAGCGCGCGATGATCGACTGGTGGGGCGGCTGCGTCGAGGAGTACTACGCCGCGAGCGAGGGCGGCGGTGCGTTCGCCACCGCCGCGGACTGGCTCAAGAAGCCCGGCACGGTCGGCAAGGCGTGGCCGATCAGCGAACTGGCCGTCTTCGACGACGACGGCAACCGGCTGCCCGCGGGTGAACTCGGCACCGTCTACATGAAGATGTCCACCGGTGGCTTCCAGTACCACAAGGACGAGTCGAAGACCGCGAAGAACCGGATCGGCGACTTCTTCACCGTCGGCGACCTCGGCCTTCTCGACGAGGACGGCTATCTCTTCCTGCGCGACCGCAAGATCGACATGATCATCTCGGGCGGGGTCAACATCTACCCCGCGGAGATCGAGTCCGCGCTGCTCGGCCACCCCGCCGTCGCCGACGCGGCCGCCTTCGGCATCCCGCACGACGACTGGGGCGAGGAGGTCAAGGCGGTGGTGGAACCCGCCGAGGGCCACGAGGCGGGGCCCGAGCTGGCCGCGGAGATTCTCGCGCACTGCGCGCGGCATCTCGCCGCCTACAAACGGCCCAAGTCCGTCGACTTCCTCGACGCCATGCCGCGTGACCCCAACGGCAAGCTCTACAAGCGGCGGCTGCGCGAGCCGTACTGGGCCGGGCGGGACCGCGCCGTATAGCTGGGGGTGCGGGAGGGCGGCCGGCCCCACCGGGCCGGCCGCCCTCCCCGCGCCATGGTCACTGGCGTGCGCGCACCACCCGCAGCTCCGGTGACGCGAGGATGTCCCGCTCGCAGAAGCGGGCCCGCACCATCCGGCCGGCCGAGTACAGCTCGGTCTGGTCGCGGTAGTGGGGCGATCCCGGGTCGGAGGACTGCGAGTAGGTCAGCAGGACCCTTGCGTCGGGGCAGCGACCGCCGTTGAAGCCGACGGCCTGCAGGTAGCTGGAGCCCGTGGTCACCTCGTGGTAGCCGCCGGCCGCGGCATCCCACCGGCCCTCGGTCTTGTTCCAGATGCCGAGCCCCTCGGTGCCGCCGGCGATCGGGATCCGCTTGCCGCCCCGCACCACGAACTGGTGTGCTCCGAGCGGCGCGTTCAGCGGGATCTTCGCCGTACGCAGCTCGGTCACGGCATCGGCGAGTGCGGTGGCGAACCCGGGGGCCGCGGTGTTGAGGGTGTGCGGGGTGCGTACCGGATCGGCCGGGTCGAAGGGGGTACGCCACAGGTTCGCTGCCGGGACCTTCGCGGTGAGCCCCCGCCAGAAGCGGTCGAAGAGCAGCGCCCCCGTGCTGCCGGTACGTACGGTCCGGTCCCAGGACCCGATCACCCGGCAGGCCGCCGAGACGTCAACCGCCGTGCCGTCGCTGCCTGTTGCGATGCCGCCTGGCAGGTCCCGGCAGGCGCGCGCGGTGTCGGCGGCGGCCAGGTCGCCGACCGGCGCGCGATTGGCGAACTGCTGGCGCTGCAGATCGTCGAGGGTCAGTGCGCCGCGCGCTGCCATCGCCGAGACGTCCTGGAGGGCACCGCGGGTCCGTTGCGAGCGCGGGGTCGCCGTCGAGCCGAAGACCCTCGGATATCCGGTGATCGGGTGGTCCGCGTTGGTCAGCCAGGCGCTGTCGTTGGAGTTCTCGACGTAGGGCGCGTCCTTGAGCGTGGGCATCGCGGACGGGCCGAAGATGCCCGGTTGCAGCGCGTCCGCGTCCCGCCCGAGGGCGCAGTCGGACCGCGCGCCGTCCAGCACCGCGAGGCCGGTGGACGGATAGGTGGTGCGGCCTAGCGCCGTGGAGCAGCGCCGGTCGAGATCGTCGGTGATGCGGGGGAGCACCTGCGACTGGCTGTAGTAGGAGTGGCCGGCGGCGTCCGCGGCGACGGTGTTCGTCCAGGGCAGCCCCTGGGTGTCGCGCAGCGAGCGCGCGATGCCGTCCACACCGGTCGCCTTGCTGAAGCGCAGGGCGGTGTCGGCGGCCCGCAGATTCACCGCGTTGGGGTCGTTCACGGCGTACGCCGTCCCGCCGGTCCAGGGCAGTTGCAGCTGTCCGAGGGAGCTGACCACCGGGCCGTAGCGGGTCCACCACTGCGTGCGGGAGACGTCCGGGCCGTCCTTGACGGGAACGGTGACGAGGCGGCGGGTCATCCTGTGGCGGACGCCGTCGACCAGGTAGGTGGTCGGATCAGCCGGGTCCAGGGTCAGCTGATGCAGATTCAGCGTCATGCCGGTGGCGACCGTGTGGCTCCAGGCGACCTTGGCGTTGTGCCCGATGGAGACCGCCACGGAGCCGAGCAGGGAGCCGCCGGAGGCGTTCAGTTCACCGGGGATGGTGACCTGCGACTGCCAGAAGCGGCGGCCGCCGGACCACGGGTAGTGCGGATTGCCGAGCAGCAGGCCGCGGCCGTTCGCCGTCGTGGAGCCCTTGAACGCGACCGCGTTGGACCCCATGTCGGAGCCGTCCTGCGAGAACAGCTCGCGCACGGCGTCCACGGCGCCCTTGCCCGCGGTGGCGCCGGCTCCGCCGCGCGCGGACCGGGTCCCGGCGGCGGGCCCGGCACCGGGCGGCGCGGCCGCCGTGATGCCGTCCACCACCCGTCCCTGCCCGCCGAGTACGGCCAGCGCGAAGGCCCGTCGGGCCACATCGAGGCTGGTGACGGGCCGGACCCACGACTTCCCCGCGCACGCGGGATCCTCGACCCGATGCCGGCTCAGCCAGGCGTTGTAGCCCGCCGCCCAGCCCCGCATCAGGTCCTTGACGGTGCGGCTCGGGCCGGCCGGCGCGGGCTGCCGCAGCAGCTTCTCGACCGTACCCGCCCGCCGGACGCCGGTGAAGAACAGGTCGCTGGAGAGGTTGGTGGCCGCCGAGGACAGCGACTGGTCGGGGACGGCGTCGGCACCGAAGTGCCGCGATCGCTCACCCCGTAGGGTCACGAACCCGTCGGCGAGGGTGCACACCTGGTCGGCGGCCTGGGCCCAGCCCTCCCCGAAACCGAGATTCGGGTAGTCCTCGGCGACGATGTGCGGGATGCCGTACTCGGTGTAGCGGATGACGGCGGACAGCCCGCCGGCCGACGGATGGTGCCTGGCGTCGGCGGCCGGTGTGTCCGGTGGCGCGGCCGCGGATATCAGCAGGGCCACCCCGGCGAGCGCGAACGTTCTCCAGCGGTTGCGCATGGTTCCTCCCAACAGGCTTGAGAGCAAAGGCGGTTGAGCGTACCAAGCGGTCGGTCATCGGCAGTGTGGTTCGCCCGGACGCGGAAACCGGACCGGACGCCGCGGCCCCGCGGACGGCCCGCGGCGGTACGGCCGGGCGCCTTGACCCGCGCCGGGCCGCGGCCGAGGATCGCGCCATGACGCAAGCGCGGAGCAACACGGTCGACGGAGTCCTGCGGCGCAGCGCCCGCCGGGTGCCCGAGCGGACGGCGGTCCGGTACGCCGACCGGTCCTGGACCTACCGCGAGCTGGACGACGCGGTGACCGCCGCCGCCCGGGTGCTGCTCGCGGACGGGCTGCGGCCCGGCGACCGGGTCGCCTCCTACGGGCACAACTCCGACGCGTACCTGATCGGCTTCCTGGCCTGCGCCCGCGCCGGACTGGTCCATGTGCCCGTCAACCACAGCCTCACCGGCGAGGATCTGCGGTACATCGTCGAGCAGTCGCGCAGCTCGCTGGTGCTCACCGACCCCGCGCTCGCGCACCGGCTGCCCACGTCCGTACGCACCATGCCGCTGAGCGACGCCTCCGACTCGCTGCTGGTGCGGCTCGCCGAGCCCCCGGGGGCGTCGGACGACCGGGACACCGACGAGCCGGCGGCCGCCGAACTGCCCGACGACACTCTCGTCCAGCTCCTGTACACCTCGGGAACCACCGCGCTGCCCAAGGGCGCGATGATGACGCACCGCGCGCTGGTGCACGAGTACACCAGCGCCGTCATCGCATTGGACCTGAAGGAGACGGACCGGCCCCTGCACTCGCTGCCGCTCTACCACTCCGCGCAGATGCACGTGTTCCTGCTGCCCTATCTGGCCGTGGGCGCGGAGAACACCATCCTCGACGGGCCCGACCCGGACGGGATCTTCGACCTGGTGGAGGCCGGACGGGCGGACAGCCTGTTCGCACCTCCGACCGTGTGGATCGCGCTGTCGCAGCACCCCGGGTTCGCCGTGCGGGAGCTGAGCGGACTGCGCAAGGCGTACTACGGCGCCTCGATCATGCCGGTGCCGGTCCTGGAGCGGCTCCGCGCGCGGCTGCCCGCACTCGCCTTCTACAACTGCTTCGGGCAGAGCGAGATCGGGCCACTGGCCACGGTGCTCGGCCCGGAGGAACACCAGGGCCGGATGGACTCCTGCGGCCGTCCGGTGCTGTTCGTGGAGGCGCGGGTCGTGGACGAGGCGGGCCGGGAGGTGCCCGACGGCACCACGGGCGAGGTCGTCTACCGCTCCCCGCAGCTGTGCACCGGCTACTGGGACAAGCCGGAGGAGACCGCCGAGGCGTTCCGCGACGGCTGGTTCCACTCCGGCGACCTGGCCGTGCGGGACACCGAGGGCTACTTCACCGTGGTCGACCGGGTGAAGGACGTCATCAACTCCGGTGGGGTGCTGGTGGCCTCGCGGCAGGTGGAGGACGTGCTCTACGCGCATCCCGAGGTGGCCGAGGTCGCGGTCATCGGCCTGCCGGACGAGCGCTGGATCGAGGCGGTGACCGCCGTCGTCGTCCGGCGCGCGGACGGCGCCGGGGTGGGCGAGCAGGAACTGATCGACGCCGCCCGTGCCCGCCTCGCGTCGTTCAAGGCTCCCAAGCAGGTGGTGTTCGTGGACGCGCTGCCGCGCAATGCCAGCGGGAAGATCCTCAAGCGGGAGCTGCGGGCCAGGTTCGGCGCGTCCTGACCGGTCACCGTGGGTGACGGCCGGGACGACGCCAGGCGGTTCCCCGGCCGGGGCGGGCCCGGCCCGGGTGCGTACGGAGGGCGGCTGTCAGCGCCCCCTGCCATGCTGAGAAGTGGCGGAGAATCGGCCGTGGCCGGGCCGCGAGGAGACCTGCGGACGGCGGCGAGGACACCGCCGTACCGGACCATGCGCCCGCCCGGTCCCACCGGCCGGCGTCACGACCAGTACATCGGAGGATCACCCATGCTGACGACCGATTACGTTCCGGGCACACCCAACTGGCTCGACCTCGGCGCTCCGGACATCGACGCCGCCGTCACCTTCTACTCCGCCGTCTTCGGCTGGACCTTCCTGTCGGCCGGCCCGGAAGCCGGCGGCTACGGCTTCTTCCAGCTCGACGGCAAGACCGTGGGCGCCGTCGGCCCGCTGACGGAGGACGGGGCGACCTCCGCCTGGACGGCGTACTTCCACACCGGCGACGCGGACGCCACGCACAAGGCCGTCGAGCAGGCCGGCGGCTCGGTCCGCGTCCCGCCTTCGGACGTCTTCACGGCCGGGCGGATGGCGGCTTTCACCGACCCGCAGGGTGCCGACTTCGGCGTATGGCAGCCGGGCGACGTCCAGGGCCTGGAGAAGTTGATGGACGCCAACGCGCTGTGCTGGACGGAGCTGTTCACCACCGACACGGCCGGCGCGAAGAGCTTCTACACCTCGGTGTTCTCCTGGACCTACCAGGACATGCCCATGGGCGAGGACATGGTCTACACCCTCGTCTCCGCGCCCGGTGGTGGCAAGGGCGACGACACGAGCCAGGGCGGGGTCATGCAGCTGCCGCAGGAGAACCTCGACGCCGGTACGACACCGGAGTGGCACCCGTACTTCGGCGTGACCGACTGCGACACCACGTTCGCCACCGCCACCGCGCGCGGCGCCACCGTCCTGATGCCGCCGAGCGACGCACCGGGCGTCGGCCGGCTGGCCATGCTCAAGGACCCGGCGGGGGCGCCGTTCGCCATGATCAAGGGCGATCCCACGACGAGCTGACCCGGCTCGCCGGGGAGCGCGCCGGAAGGCGGCCGCCGGCGCCCCGCGCCCACGGCCGCCCCGGGCGCCACCCCGGGGCCGCCCCGCGTCAGGGGGCGCGCCGCTCCGTGTCCCGCGGCCGGGTGTCGACGATCCGCTTGATCTTGCCGACAGAGCGTTCCAGCGTCTCCGGATCGACGATCTGCACCGCCACCGACACTCCGATGCCGTCCTTGACCCCGCGGGCGATCCGGCCGACGGCCGCCGTGCGCTCCTCGGTGGTCGCGTCGGGCCGGGCCTCGGCGCGTACGGTCAGCTCGTCCATCCGGCCCTCGCGGGTCAGCCGCAGCTGGAAGTGCGGGGCCACCCCCGGCGTCCGCAGCACGATCTCCTCGATCTGTGCGGGGAAGAGATTCACCCCGCGCAGAATGATCATGTCGTCGCTGCGTCCGGTGATCTTCTCCATGCGGCGGAAGGCGGGACGGGCGGTGCCGGGCAACAGCCGTGTCAGGTCCCGGGTGCGGTAGCGGACGATCGGCATCGCCTCCTTGGTGAGCGAGGTGAACACCAGCTCGCCGTGTTCCCCGTCCGGCAGCACCTCACCGGTGATCGGATCGACCACCTCCGGATAGAAGTGGTCCTCCCAGATGTGCAGCCCGTCCTTCGTCTCCACGCACTCCTGGGCGACGCCCGGCCCCATGACCTCCGACAGGCCGTAGATGTCCACCGCGTCGATCGCGAAGCGCTCCTCGATCTCGCGGCGCATCTCCTCCGTCCAGGGCTCGGCGCCGAAGATGCCGACCTTGAGGGAGGTGCTCCGGGGGTCGATGCCCTGCCGCTCGAACTCGTCCAGCAGCGTGAGCATGTACGACGGGGTCACCATGATGATCTCGGGACGGAAGTCCTGGATGATCCGCACCTGCCGGCTGGTCATCCCACCGGAGGCCGGCACGACCGTGCAGCCGAGCCGCTCCGCGCCGTAGTGCGCCCCGAGGCCGCCGGTGAACAGCCCGTATCCGTAGGCGATATGGACGGTGTGGCCGGGGCGCCCGCCGGCCGCGTGGATCGAGCGGGCGACGACATCCGCCCAGGTCGACAGGTCGCGCTCGGTGTAGCCGACGACCGTCGGGAGGCCGGTGGTGCCGCTGGAAGCGTGCAGTCGACGCACCTCGCTCCGGGGGACCGCGAACATCCCGAAGGGGTACTGCGCGCGCAGATCATCCTTGACGGTGAACGGGAACCTGGCGAGGTCGCCGAGCGAGCGGCAGTCCTCGGGCCGTATCCCGGCCTTGTCGAAGGACTCGCGATAGCAGGGGACGTGGTCGTACGCGTGCCGCAACGACTCCCGCAACCGCGTCAGTTGCAGTTCGCGCAACGCGTCACCCGAGAGCCGCTCCGCCTCGTCGAACCGATCGCCGCCCGTGGCCGCTGGCGCCATGCAGTGTCACCGCCTCGTCTCCCTACCGATCATTCGGTAGCTGAATGCGCATCCAAGTAATCAGCGCGCGGCGAACACGTCAAGGGGCGTGACGCGGACGGCTCCCGGGTACCGTCCAGCGCATGAGTGACGTCCAGAAGGTGCAGGTCGGTGAGGTCCAGCTGGCATACCGGGTGTGGGGTGAGGAGGAGGCGCCCCCGGCCGTTCTGTTGCACAGTCTCGGGGAGGACGGCGAGGACTGGCGCGGTGTGGTCGCGCGGCTCACGGCCACCCACCGGGTCTACGCCCTCGACCAGCGGGGCCACGGGCACAGTGACTGGCCGGGCGAGTACGGCTTCGAGCGGTGGCGGGACGACGTGATCGGCTTCCTCGGGGCGCTGGGCCTGGAGCGGGTGACGCTCATCGGCCACTCGCTGGGCGCGGTCGCCGCCCTGCTGGCGGCAGAGGCGAGCCCGGAGCGCGTGGAACGGCTGATCATCGAGGAACCGGCGCCGCCGGTGCCCGCGGAGCCCCCGCTGGAGGTCCCCGAGGCCCCGGAGGGCCCGCCGGCCTTCGACTGGCGCGCCAAGGCCGCGGTGGTCGCGGAGCGCAACGCCCCCGACCCGGCCTGGTGGGCCGACCTCGCAAAGATCACCGCCCCGACCCTGGTCATCGGCGGCGGCCCGACCAGCCACATCCCGCAGTCGCACCTCGCCGACCTGGTGGACCGGATCCCCGATGCCCGTCTGGTGACGATCGACGGCGCCGGCCACCTCGTCCACGAGGAGCGCCCACTGGAGTTCCTCGCGGCGGTGAACACGTTCCTGACGCCGTACGTCTAGGGCGTGTCCGCGTCGCGGGCGGGACGTCGCGGACGCGGTGCGGAGCCCCGATGCGGGCCCGATTCGTCGGCCGCGGCCCGTTCGCCTCAGGCGGGGCGGGTCGCGCTGCCGAGGAGGGCGACGGCAGGCAGTGCCACGAACCCGTCGCCGACGGCGTGCGCGGCGACCTTGCGGTCGTAGATCCGGCGGACGGCCCGCTGCCCTTCCGGGGCGAGCCGGGAGATGACCGCGCCCGTCAGCGGGGTACCGGTGACCACATCGGTCCACCACTGGCCCGGGTCGACGCGATGCAGCCACCGAACGGTTTCGACGTCGGCCGCCGTGAACCCCGCGCCGCTCAGCAGCCGGAAGAACGCTGCCGGGCGGTCCGGGCCCTCGGCGCCGGCGAGGAACGGTCCGGCCGCCGGGAGGTCGGCGGGTCGGGGCACCCCCGACTCGGCCACCGCCTCGCCGAACAGCGCGGTCGCCCGCATCGCCTCCTTCTCCCAAGCGGTCAGCGCGAGGCGCCCGCCGGGGGCGAGCACCCGGCGGATCTCCGTGAGACCCGCCGCCGGATCGCCGAGGTGGTTGATCACGAAATTGCCGACGACGGCAGTGAACTCGCCATCCTCAAAGGGAAGGTCGTCGAGCAGGGCGATGCGGGCATCGAGGTCGGGATGGCTCCGGCCGGCCAGCGCGGCCATTTCGGGAGAGGCGTCCACGGCCGTCACCTTCGCGCCCCGCCGCAGTGCCGCGGCGGCCACCGTCCCGGGCCCGCAGCCCGCATCCAGCACGCGGCTCCCGGGGCCCACGCCCGCGGCGTCCAGCAGCGGTTCGACGAGGCGCGTGGTCAGCCGCCCGAAGCCCGCGCGGTAGGCGTCGGCGCGGCCGGACCAGCCCGTCCGCTCGAACCGGTCGAACGACTCCGCGTCCCAGACGGTCATGGTGCGCCCTCGCCTTCCTCGGTGGCTCCACATCGTGCCAGAGCCCTGCGTCGTCCCGTGAGCGGGCGCCGAGCGGTCCGCTGCGCCCCTTCGGCGGCCTTCCCGCGCTCCGCGCTGTCGGGTTGTGGAAGGGTAGCGCGCATGGGTACTACACCGGACGGGCGCCCGATTCCGCCCCCGCATGCCGACGAACGCGCGATGCTGGAGGGCTGGTTGGAGTTTCACCGCGCCACGCTCGCGCTGAAATGCGCGGGGCTCGACGACCGTCAGTTGCGGCTGGCCCCCGTGTCACCGTCCGCGATGACGCTGCTTGGCCTGGTCCAGCACATGGCGGAGGTGGAACGCAACTGGTTCCAAAGGGTGTTCGCCGGACAGCACGTACCACCCGTCTTCGAAGAGGGCGACGACGGATTCGCGCTCGACCCGGACCGCGGCATCGACGAGGCGCTGGCCGTCTGGCGCGCCGAAGTCGCACGCGGCCGCGAGCTGACCGCCGACTCCTCGCTGACCGACTCCGGCGAGCTGTCGCAGAGGGATGCCGGGGTCCTCGGTGACCAGGGCGTTTCGCTGCGCTGGATTCTCGTCCACATGATCGAGGAGTACGCGCGTCACAACGGCCATGCGGATCTGCTCAGGGAATGCGTCGACGGCGTCACCGGCGCGTGAGGGCGCAGGCGGGTCGTCGGCGAGCCGCCGGCCCTGACCGCGCCACGGAAGGTGTAGTCGCCACGCAGAGCCCCAGAAGGGCTTAGGCTCACGCCCGTACGATCTCGCACCCACCGCTCGGGCGGGCCTCGCCCCGACCCTCAACCGGCGGGTGAACGCGGGCGGTTCCGAAGGTTCGAGAAAGGCCGAATGTGCAGCTGACCACCTCGATGCGCCGTGCGCTGATCACCGGCGCAGCCGCCACCGTCCTGTTCGCCGGAGCCGGCGGCGCCGTCGCGGCGCCGTCACACACCTCGCCCGCGGCGGCCCGCCCGGTCGCCGCCGCGCCCTCTCCCTACGGCCAACTGCAGCCGCTCGCCGCGCTGTCCGCGGAGCGGGTGGCGACCGGGGATCTGGTGGCCGCGGCCAAGTGGGGGACCGGCGGCCCGATCGACGACCCGGCCCGTGAGCAGGTGGTGCTCGACGCGGTGGCCGCGCAGGCACGGCAGCTGGGGGCGGATCCGGAGGTCACGGTGCGGATCTTCCGGGACCAGATCGAGGCGAGCAAGGTCGTCCAGCGGGGACTGCACCGTGCGTGGCAGGCGGACCCCTCGCAGGCGCCGGCCGAGCGCCCGGACCTCGACGAGGTGCGCCAGGAGATCAACCGCATCAACGGCGCCCTGGTGCGCGCGATCGCCGATTCGCCGGCCGCCCGCTCCGCGCCGTACTGCGGCCCGCTGCTGACCGCGGCCGCGGTGCGGGTGGGGCACGAGCGGCATATCGACGGTCTGCACGCGGCCGCGCTGGCCCGCTCGCTGCGGTCGGTCTGCGGCGGGGCCTGACCGCGTCCGGTCCGGGCGGGGGCCGTGGCGGCTGCCGCAACCCCGGTCGCTCACGCCTCCCGGTCGCCGGCTGCCACCGCTTTGGCCCAGCGGTAGTCAGCCTTGCCGCTGGGTGAGCGCTGGATGTGGTCGGTGAAGACGACGGCGCGCGGAATCTTGTACCCGGCCAGCCGCGAGCGGCAGTGCGCCTGGACGTCCGCGAGGTCCAACGGAGCTGAGTTCGGGCGTAGTTGGACGACGGCTGCGACGCGGGTGCCCCAGCGCTCGTCGGGGACTCCGGCCACCAGCGCGTCGTAGACGTCCGGGTGGGACTTCAGGGCCTGCTCGACCTCCTCCGGGTAGACCTTCTCGCCACCGGAGTTGATGCACTGCGAGCCCCGCCCGAGGACGGTGACGATGCCCTCTTCGTCGACGGTCGCCATGTCGCCCAGCAGGACCCACCGGTCACCGCGCGCCTCGAAGAACGTCTCGGCGGTTTTCTTCGGGTCGTTGTAGTAGCCCAGCGGTACATGGCCGCGCAGCGCGATCCGGCCGACCTCGCCGACCGCGACCGGTTCGCGGTCGGCCGGGTCCACCACCGCGACGGAGGAGTTGACGCGTAGCCGGAAGCCCTTGTCCGGGCCGGAGTCGTCGGTGGCGGTGCCGTTGAAACCGGATTCGGAGGAGCCGAAGTTGTTCAGCAGCATCGCGCCGGGCACCAGGGCACCGAACTGGGCCCGTACCGTCTCGGACAGGATCGCGCCGGAGCTGCTGACACTGAACAGGGACGAGCAGTCGGTGTCCCGGAGCGGGCCGCTCAACGCGTCGACGAGCGGGCGCAGCATCGCGTCGCCGACCAGCGACACGCAGGTCACCTTCTCCCGCTCGACGGTGCGCAGCACCTCTTCGGGGACGAACTTGCGGTGCACGACGACCTTCTGGCCGAAGTGGAAGGCGATGAACGCGGTGAGGGTGGAGGTGCCGTGCATCAACGGGGGCGTGGGGAAGAAGACGAGGCCGGCGCCGCCCTCGCCGCCGGCCGCGACCCGTTCGGCCAGCTCCTGCGGGCGCTTCACCGGCTCGCCGGTCGGCGCCCCGCCGCCCATGCCGGAGAAGAAGATGTCCTCGTGGCGCCACATCACGCCCTTGGGCATCCCGGTGGTGCCGCCGGTGTAGATGACGATCTGGTCGTCGGCCGAGCGCGGACCGAACCCCCGGGCGGGTGAACCGGCGGCTTCGGCCTCGGTCAGCGGGACCGGGCGGATGTCCGGCTCGGGAGCGTCCGGGGGCGGAGTGCCGACCCGGACGAGGTGCCGCAGTCCGCCCGCGTGGGGGAGCGCGGCGGCGACCCGTGCGGTGAACTCCGCGTCGAAGACCAGCGCCACCAGGTCCGCGTCCCGGTAGAGGTATGCCAACTCCTCTTCCACATAGCGGTAGTTGACGTTGACCGGGACGGCGCGGATCTTCAGGCAGGCGTAGACGGCCTGGAGGTACTCGATGCCGTTGTAGAGGTGCAGCCCGACATGGTGTCCGGGGCCGATGCCGCGGTCACTCAAATGGTGGGCGAGACGGTTGGCGGCACGGTCCAGCTCCGCGTACGTCAGACGCCGCTCGGCCCCGGTTCCCGGGTGGTCGACGTACACCAGTGCCTCGCGGTCGGGGACCGTGTCGACGATCGACTCGAAGAGGTCGGCAAGGTTGTACTCCACGTCTCCTCCAGACCGGGCGGGCGTCGGCTTGGCGGTCATTAGAGCGCCGCGGAGAACAGCAGGGAAGGGCCACGGCGAAGAAAACTGACTACCTGTCAGAAAACTCTTGAAGTCGGTGTGCGGCTACTGCAACCTGTTCTACGTCGTGAGACGGGAGGACGGAATGGGTGGGACCGAAGGGACCGAAAAGCGCGCCGCTGCCGACAGCGACGACGCGGCAACGGCGCGGGACGAGCGGGGCCGGGGAGGGGCACCGGCGGACACCGGCACCACGGGCCGGACGCGCGGCACCGAACACCTCACCGTGGAGCGGGTCGGCGCGACACTGGTGCTCACCCTCGACCGGCCGGAGGCGAAGAACGCCCTCTCGCTGCCGATGCTGGTGGGGCTGCACGACGGCTGGACCGCCGCCGACGAGGACGACGACATCCGCTCCATCGTCCTCACCGGCGCCGGCGGAACCTTCTGCGCCGGCATGGACCTCAAGGCCCTCGCGGGGGACGGGATGGCCGGTGAGCAGTACCGCGACCGGCTGCGCGACGACCCCGATCTGCACTGGAAGGCGATGCTGCGCCACCACCGCCCGCGCAAGCCGGTGATCGCCGCCGTCGAGGGGTACTGCGTCGCCGGTGGCACCGAGATCCTCCAGGGCACCGACATCCGCGTCGCCGGGGAGAGCGCCGTCTTCGGTCTGTTCGAAGTGCGGCGCGGCCTGTTCCCCATCGGCGGCTCCACCGTCCGCCTCGCCCGCCAGATCCCGCACACCCACGCCCTGGAGATGCTGCTCACCGGCCGCCCCTACCCTGCGGCGGAGGCGGAGCGGATCGGCCTGATCGGCCATGTCGTCCCCGACGGCACCGCGCTGGAGAAGGCGCTGGAGATCGCCGCGCTGATCAACGCCTGCGGCCCGCTCGCCGTCGAGGCCGTCAAGGCATCCGTCCACGAGACCGCCGGCATGACCGAGGAAGAGGGCCTCAAGGCCGAACTCGCGCGCGGCTGGCCGATCTTCGACACCGCCGACGCCAAGGAGGGCTCCCGGGCCTTCGCGGAGAAGCGCCCGCCCGTCTACCGGCGCACCTGAGCCAAGGAGACCCGCATGTCAGAGGTCCTCACCGCACCCCTCGTCGTGGAATTCCCCTTCACCCGCTCGCTCGGCCCCGTCCAGAGCGCCTTTCTCACCGGGCTGCGCGAGCGCACCGTCCTCGGCGTCCGGGCGAGCGACGGCCGGGTGATCGTGCCGCCCGCCGAATACGACCCGGTCACCGCCGAGGAGATCCGCGACCTGATCGAGGTCGGCGCGACCGGCACCGTCACCACCTGGGCCTGGAACCCCGCCCCGCGCCGCGGTCAGCCGCTCGGCACCCCCTTCGCCTGGGTGCTGGTCCGGCTCGACGGCGCCGACACCGCGCTGCTGCACGCCCTGGACGCGCCGGGGCCGGACACCGTCCGCACCGGCATGCGGGTCCGGGTCCGCTGGGCCGCCCGGCGCACCGGCGCCATCACCGACATCGCCTGCTTCGAGCCCGACGACGGCACACCGGAGCAGGACCCTGCGGGGGAGACCGCCCCGGCGGAGGAGAGCGCGAACGCCGGGGAATCAGAGGAAGCAGCCGTCACGGGCATCACCGCCCACGCCCGCCTCGACTACACCTACGCACCGGGCCGCACCCAGTCCCGCTACCTCCGGGCGCTCGCGGAACGCAGGACCATCGGTGAGCGCTGCCCCTCCTGCCGCAAGGTCTATGTGCCGCCCCGTGGAGCCTGCCCCACCTGCGGCGTCGCCACCGACACCCAGGTCGAGGTCGGCCCACGCGGCACCGTCACCACCTACTGCATCGTCAACATCAAGGCGCGCCACAGCTCGAACGACATCGAAGTGCCCTACGTCTACGCCCATATCGCCCTGGACGGCGCCGACCTGGCCCTGCACGCGCGCATCGGCGGCATCCCCTACGACCAGGTCCGCATGGGCCTGCGCGTGGAACCCGTCTGGACCGAGGGCGGCCGCTTCCCCGACCACTACCGCCCCACCGGCGAACCCGATGCCGACTACGACAGCTACAAGGAGCTGATCTGATGCGCGAGGTCGCCATCGTCGCCTTCGGACAGAGCGACCACGTCCGCGACAGCGCGGAGACCTCCGAGGTCGAGATGCTGATGCCGGTGCTGCACTCCGTCCTGGAGCGGACCGGCCTGAAGGCCCGGGACATCGACTTCACCTGCTCCGGCTCCAGCGACTACCTCGCCGGCCGCGCCTTCTCCTTCACCATGGCCCTCGACGGCGTCGGCGCCTGGCCGCCGATCTCCGAATCCCATGTCGAGATGGACGGAGCCTGGGCGCTGTACGAGGCATGGGTGAAGATCCTCACCGGCGAGGCCGAGACCGCGCTGGTCTACGCGTACGGCAAGTCCTCGCCCGGCGACGTCCGCGAGGTCCTCACCCGCCAGCTCGACCCGTACTACGTCGCGCCGCTGTGGCCCGACTCCGTGGCGCTCGCCGCCCTCCAGGCCCAGGCCCTGATCGACGCGGGACGGACCGACGAGCGGGCGCTGGCCGGGATCGCGGCCCGCAGCCGGGCCGCAGCCGAGGCCAACCCGCACGCCCAACTGCGCGGCGAGGTACCCGCGGGCGAGCATCTCGTCGCCCCGCTGCGCACCGGCGACTGCCCGCCCATCGGCGACGGCGCGGCCGCCGTCATCCTCGCGGCCGGCGACACCGCACGCCGGCTGACCGACCGCCCGGCGTGGATCCGTGGCCTCGACCACCGCATCGAGGCACACAGCCTCGGCGTCCGTGACCTCACCGACTCACCGTCCACCCGGCTCGCCGCCGAACGCGCCGGAGCCTTCGAGCGCCCCGTCGACACCGCCGAACTGCACGCACCGTTCACCTCCCAGGAGGTCGTGCTGCGCCACGCCCTCGCCCTCGACGACTCCGTCCGCGTCAACCCGTCCGGTGGCGCGCTCGCCGCCAACCCCGTCATGGCCGCCGGGCTGATCCGCCTCGGCGAGGCCGCCGCCCGGATCCAGCGCGGCGAGTCCGACCGCGCTCTCGCGCACGCCACCTCGGGGCCGTGCCTGCAGCAGAACCTGGTCGCCGTTCTGGAGGGGGAGTCATGAGCAAGGAGCCCGTGGCCGTGGTCGGCATCGGCCAGACCAAGCACGTCGCCGCCCGCCGCGATGTCTCGATCGCCGGTCTCGTCCGGGAGGCCGCCCGTCAGGCCCTGGAGGACGCCCAGTTGACCTGGGCGGACATCGACGCGGTGGTGATCGGCAAGGCCCCGGACTTCTTCGAGGGCGTGATGATGCCGGAGCTGTACCTCGCCGACGCGCTGGGCGCGGTGGGCAAACCGATGCTGCGGGTGCACACCGCCGGCTCGGTCGGCGGCTCCACCGCACTCGTCGCCACGAACCTCGTCGCCGCCCGGGTCCACACCACCGTCCTCACCCTCGCCTTCGAGAAGCAGTCCGAGTCCAACGCGATGTGGGGTCTCTCCCTGCCGGTCCCCTTCCAGCAGCCGCTGCTGGCCGGGGCCGGTGGTTTCTTCGCCCCGCACGTCCGTGCCTACATGCGGCGCACCGGGGCCCCGGACACCGTCGGCTCCCTCGTCGCCTACAAGGACCGCCGTAACGCCCTCAAGAACCCCTGGGCCCACCTCCACGAGCAGGACATCACGCTGGAGAAGGTCCAGGCCTCGCCGATGCTCTGGGACCCGATCCGGTACTCAGAGACCTGCCCGTCCTCCGACGGTGCCTGCGCGATGATCCTCACCGACCGGGCCGGAGCCGCCCGCGCACCGCACCCGCCCGCCTGGGTGCACGGCGGGGCGATGCGCAGCGAGCCCACGCTCTTCGCCGGCAAGGACTTCGTCTCCCCGCAGGCCGGCAAGGACTGCGCCGCCGACGTCTACCGGCAGGCCGGGATCACGGACCCGCGCCGCGAGATCGACGCGGCAGAGATATATGTGCCGTTCTCCTGGTACGAGCCGATGTGGCTGGAGAACCTCGGGTTCGCCGCGGAGGGGGAGGGCTGGAAGCTCACCGAGTCCGGCGTCACCGAACTGGACGGCGACCTGCCGGTCAATCCCTCCGGCGGTGTGCTGTCCACCAACCCGATCGGCGCCTCCGGAATGATCCGCTTCGCGGAGGCGGCGCTCCAGGTACGCGGTCAGGCCGGCGAGCACCAGGTCGACGGCGCCCGGCGGGCGTTGGGACACGCCTACGGCGGCGGCGCACAGTTCTTCTCGATGTGGCTGGTGGGCGCCGAGCCGCCGGCCGGGTGACGCTCCCCGGGGGCGGGCGCGAGGCGCCGGCGCGCGCCCCTCCCCGAGCGGCCGCATCACCTCCTCGCGCCGCACCCTGTCCGTCACCGGAGGCAGTGGTTAGGCTGACCGCGGACGACGAACCGGGAGGAGCGCGGCAGTGGCCGACAGCATGACCGAGGAGCGGCTCGTGGGCGGGCCGAGGCCCGAACTCGACCTGACGCACGCCCAGTGGCAGTCGAGCAGCCGAGGCGTGGGCGACGTCGAGGTCGCCTTCGTCGAGGGGTTCATCGCGATGCGCAACCGCCGCAACCCCGAGATCCCTGCGGTGATCTTCGCTCCCGCCGAGTGGCGCGCGTTCGTCGTCGGCGCCCGCGACGGCGAGTTCGACCTCACGTAGACGCGCCGGGCGGCAGAGGGGGCGCGGCGGGGACGCTCTCAGGTGAGTACCACGCAGCCCCGCTCGCGCAGTGCCGTGACCGGTTCCGCCGCATCGTCCACGCCGTTCCAGCGCAGGTCCAGCTTCTCCAGGGACGGCAGCTCGCCGACCCAGGACGGCAGCTCCTCGATCCGGTTGCCCCGCAGGTCGATCCGGCGCAGCAGCGGCAGTGCGCGCAGCGCCTCGGGGACCTGCGGCAGGGAGTTGTCCCGAAGCTCCAGGAGCCGTAGTTCGCGCAGGGCGCCGACGCCTTCCGGCAGATCCGTCAGGGCATTGCCGCCGAGCCACAGCTCCCGCAGCAGCAGGAGCTGCCCCACCGAGTCCGGCAGGTCGGTCAACTCCGCGTCCTGTGCCCGGAGTTCCACGAGTCCGGCCATCGCGCCGAGTGCCTCGGGCAGCAGGCCGAGGGGGTTGTGGCCGACGTTGAGGTAGCCGAGCCGGTCCAGGGTGCAGAGCGCGCCGGGCAGCCGGGTGAGCTGGTTGTCGTGCAGGTAGAGGTACCGCGTCAGCCCGTGCAGCTCGCCGATCTCGTCAGGTACCGCGCGCAGGGCGTTGTGCCCGAGGTCGAGGGTGTGCAGTGCGCGGAGCCGGCCGAGCGCGGCCGGGATCTCGGTCAGGTCGTTGTCGGCGAGGATCAGCACTTCCCAGTCGTCGCGCCGCCAGATCTCCGGCGGCACCGACGTCAGCCCCGCCTTCCAGAGATTGACCGTCAAGGGTGGCGTGGGCCGGCTCTTCGGCATCGGGAAGCTCTCTGTTGTGGGTCGGGGTCCGACCGGCCGGGTGTGGCGGCCCGGCCGGCCGGCTGGTGCTACGGCCAGTCGAGCAGCTCGGGCAGCGGGACGTCTGCCTCCGCACGGCGGCAGTCGAGTGGTCGGTGTGGGTCACGGCCCGCCAGCCAGGCCGTGAGAGCGGTGAGCGGGCCGCGGACCGTCACGGTCGGCGCGGTGCCGGGCCCGTACGCCCGAGAGAACGCCTCATCCGTGGCCTCCAGCACGAGACGCAGCTCCCGCGGCGCGCGGGGAGCCAGGAAATCCATGAGGTGGAGGCACAGCTCCCGTGGCCAGTCCTGCGGGCCGGGACCGAGCCGGGCGTCCGCCGTGTGGATCTCCAACTCCCGCCACCAGCACAGCAACGCCGCGCGCAGATCGCCATCGCGGTAGCGCACCGGGCGTGACCAGTCGGCCGGGCCGACCGCCGACCAGGCCGCCCCGGCCTCGGCCAGCGCGTTCCCGACGGCCAACCGTAGCGCCGCGGCATCGCGTACCGCCCCTGCCTCGATGGCGGCGGTACGCGCCGGCCGGCCACCGTCGTAGGGCTCGACCAGCTCGCCGCGCAGCGCGTAGCGGGCCTGCCGCGCCATGGCCTGCGCGATGCCTTCGATGTGGGAGAGGACATGGGCGCGCGACCAGCCGGGCAGTGCGCCGGGCTCGCGGACGTCCTGGTCCGTCAGGCCGGGCAGCAGGGCGAGCAGCCGGGCGTGACCGGCCTCGACGCGGTCCCGTACGCCGTCCGGGGTCATCACGGCCACAGCAGTTCCTTGGTCCAGTGCGATGCCGTACGGCGGTAGCTGAGCCGGGTGTGCTTGCGGTCGTTGGCGCCCTGCCAGAACTCCACCGCTTCGGCCCGCACGGTGTAGAGCGTCCACCCGGGCGCGACCAGAGCGGGTTCCCGGGCGAGTCGGGCCGCCGACTCGGCCACCGCGGCGTCCCGTTCGGCGAGATCCGCGAGTGGCTCGCTCTGCCGGCCGAGCAGGGCCTCGGCACGGGCGCCGGTGCCTCGGGCGAGGAAGTCCGCGGCCGCGCGCTCCGCGCTCTCCCGCACCACCGGGCCGCGGACGCGCACCTGCCGCGCCTGTGGCTGCCAGTAGAACGTCAGGGCCGCGTACGGACGGTCCGCCAGCTCCCGCCCCTTGGCGCTGCCGCCGTCCGCGGCGAAGCGCCAGCCGTCCGTGTCGATGTCCTTAAGGATCAGCGTGCGGGCCGAAGGAAGGCCGTCGGCATCGGCCGTCGAGAGCGTCATCGCATGCGGCTCCGGCACCTGCGCCTGTATGGCGCCGAGCAGCCATGTGGTGAACAGCTCCACCGGGTCGTCGGGTGTCTCGCGCGGATCGAACTGCGGCAGCTCACCCCCGAAAACCGGAAGACCGCGCAGCAGTTGTCGCACCTCGGCCATGACGCCCCCTCAGATGTAATGGTTATCGGTGACGCTACCATTAGCTCCATGACCGCCACACGGCTCGCACTGGATCTCGCCGTCACCCTCCGCCACGACGGTCACGGCGGCGTTGCCGACGACCTGGCCGACACGGCCGGGCTCGCCACGTGGGTGCGCGACCGCGCCACCCTGCTGGACTGTTGCGCGCACCCGGGCGCCGTGGACCAGGAGCTGCTCGACACCGTGCGGGAACTGCGCGCCGCCGTCCGCTCCCTCTTCGCACGTGCCGTCCTCCCGGGGCCGCCGAGCCGCGCCGACGACCGGCGACTGCTCCCCGAGGGCGAGGCGATCGGCCGCCTGAACGCCGCCGCGGCCGGGGTGGCGACGGTGCCGGAGTTCAGCTGGGCGCCCGGCGGGTCGCCCGCGGTGCGGATTCGGCCGACCGGGGACCCCTCGGCCGCCGACCGGCTCACCGCCGCGCTCGCCCGCGCCGCCATCGCCTTCCTCCAGGGACCCGAACGCGATCTGCTGCGCGCCTGCCCCGCCCCGCGCTGCGTCCGCTACTTCGTCAAGGAGCACGCCCGGCAGGAATGGTGCGCCCCCTCCTGCGGCAACCGCGCCCGGGTCGCCCGCCACCATGAACGCCGCAGGGCCGGACAGGGCGGCGCCCCGTAGTGTGGAGCGCGTGAAGGGTGAAAGCGATCTCCGGCTGCTGCTGAGCGGGATGCGGCCCGAGCTGAACGAAGGCCGCTACGTCTTCACGACCGTTCCCGGCACGGTCCCCGAGGGCCTGACCCCGGTCGTCACCGTCGCCGAGCACGAGGGCGTCACCCTCGTCGTCCGACAGGAGGAGGCCGACCGCGCCGGCCTGGCGTACGACTACGTCGCGGCGTGGATCACGCTGCGGGTGCACTCCGCGCTGAACGCCGTCGGCCTGACCGCCGCCGTCGCCACCGAACTCGCCGCCGCGGGACTCAGCTGCAACGTCGTCGCGGGCTTCCACCACGACCACCTCTTCGTACCGCACGACGCGGCCCACGAAGCGCTCCGCCACCTCACCTCGCTCGCCGCACGGTCGTGAGCGGCAGGGCGCCCGCCCGCCCGAAGGCGCCTGCCGGGCCCGCGGCGCACCGGCCGTCGCCGGTGCCGACGTCGGCGCGGCGAGCCGGGCCCGGCCACGTACGATGGCGGCATGTCCTTCCTCCGCCGCCGCAGCGCAGCCACGCCCGCCGGGCCTGACTTCGACGTCCTCGCCATGGACCCCGGGGACTGGCCGGGCAACCTCGGAGCCGGGCTGCTGCCCGCCCCCGACGGAAGCTGCCAGGGTGTCTTCCTCCGCTACGACCTGTTCGGCGGCCGCGGCCCCGCGATGATCATCGGGAACCTGCCGGAGGGCTCCCCGGCCCGCGAGCTGGACGACGAC
Organism: Streptomyces sp. NPDC017993; assembly: GCF_044328065.1. Classification (NCBI taxonomy): domain Bacteria; kingdom Bacillati; phylum Actinomycetota; class Actinomycetes; order Kitasatosporales; family Streptomycetaceae; genus Streptomyces; species Streptomyces sp. NPDC017993. Next base: position 61,491 of record NZ_JBIRGO010000015.1, on the reverse strand, counting down.
CAGGTGCCCTTCGAGGTGGCGCAGCTGCTGGCGGCGCTCGGCAACGACGAGCCCGTGGTGGTCGTCGAGACCGAGGACACCCCCGTGATGCACGAGGACAACCTGCTGATCGTCAAGCGGATCAAGTGCTCCGAGAGCCGGATCTCCTGCGCCCAGTTCGACCGCAGCGACGGCGTGCTGGTCACCATCGCCAGCTGGGACCGGCCGATCACCGACGACCTCTACGCCCTTCTCAAGCCGCTGCCGGCGGAGCTCTTCCAGCAGAGCTGACCCCGGCGCGTACGGGAGCGGACACACCTCGCGCCCGGTGGACGGTCCTCCGTCCACCGGGCGCGAGGTCTTTCACCCCACCGGGGCGCGCCCCTGCCTACTCCCGACCGGCCCGTCGGACATCGACATCCGCCGCCCGGACGTAGCCGACCCGGTGACCGAGCTGGATCTCGTAGTACACGTCCTTACCGCGCACGATCGCGTGCTTGGTGACGTCGAACGTCGGGGCGTAGAAATACTCGCCCCGCATCCGCTCACCGATGACGTACTCCTGCCCCGCGGCCAGCCTGTAGGGCAGCGGGGAGACGGCCTGGACCGGCACTCCGGCCGGATAGGCGTCCTTCTCCGGGTACGCGCGGCCGTAGACCGGGATCTCCGCCGAGCCGGTCTTCGGCGTGGCGACCCGCCCCTCGGCGGGCACCGCCGTCGGCCGCTCGGCCGGGTTGTGGAACCACGCCTTCTGCCCGAGATACCAGATCGCCGTCCAGTCGCCGGAGCGTCCCGCCACCGCGAACTGCTGCCCCGTCGTGGCACGGGCACCGGTGTCGTTGACGCCGGTCGTCGAGTCGGCGCCGTCCGGGTGCAGCCCGATGTCCTTGACCAGCGGGGCGTTCCCGCTCGGCCCGGTGTGCAGCCGGACCGCCGCGGAACCGTGGGGGGCGCAGGGCTCGCCGGCCTTCTCGCAGCCGGTGTAGACGGGCCGGTTGCGGTCGTAGTCGGGGCGGATGGTCACCAGCCCGTCCTTGGCGCTGCCGGTGGACCGGAACGGCTTGCCCAGGAGGGAGAAGTAGTGCTGCCAGTCCCAGTACGGGCCCGGGTCGGTGTGCATCCCCTTGATCGTCGAGGTCGTCGTGCCGGGCACGGTGTCATGGCCCAGGATGTGCCGGCGGTCCAGCGGTACGTCGTACTTGCGGGACAGGTACTTCACCAGGCGCGCCGACGTGCGGTACATCGCCTCGGTGTACCAGGCGTCGGGCGCGGCGAGGAAACCCTCGTGCTCGATGCCGACGGAGTGCGAGTTGATGTACCAGTTGCCCGCGTGCCAGGCGACGTCCTTGGTCGGGACGTGCTGGGCGATCAGGCCGTCCGAGGACCGGATCGTGTAGTGCCAGGACACATACGCCGGATCCTTGATCAACTTCAGCGTGGTCTCCCAGGACCCCTCGGTGTCGTGGATGACGATCGCGTCGACACGCTGGTCCTTCGGCCGGTCCGCCTTGTCGTGGTTGCCGTAGTCGCCGTCGCCGAACTCCTCGTACGGCGCCGGAACGGACTCGCAGGCGACACTCGCCGGGCACTCCAGCCGGGCCTTGGACTCGCCTTCCGACGCCTGCTGCGAGGAGGCGGTGCGCATGCCGATACGTTTCGCCTGGGTGCCGACCGTCAGCGAGGGCATGGCGGCCAGCGTGATGCGCGCTCCCGAGTCGGTGGTCCGCACCAGGCCCCGGCGCATCACGTCGTACACGTCGTCGGCAAAGGCAGTGCCGGCCGCGGCGTTGTCCTCACCGGCGTAGCGGGCGACCGCCGCGTACCACGCGGCCGGGTCGGAACTCCGGTCCATCCCCAGCTTGTGCTGCTCCGCGGCGAGCAGCGCGGCGCCACCGAGCACATTCGCCACGGGGTCCGTGCGCAGCTTCTCGGCGGGCAGCCCGGTCAGCTTCGCGGCCGCGAGCAAGGTCCGCAGCCGCGCCGGCAGGTCCCGGGGTACCACTGCGGCCTGCGTGCCGGCGGCCCGCACCGTTCGCCGTGTGCGTGAGCCGTCGCCGCGCGCGTCCTCGGAGTGGTCACCGAACTCCGGCGTTCGCGCGAGGGCGGTGCGGGCGTCGGTCAGGTGCATCGGGCCGTAGCCGCCGGAGACGCTGGGCGCGCCGCCGTGGCTGTCCCACCGGGACTCCAGGTAGGAGACGCCGAGCAGCACACTGCGCGGCACATGGAAGCGCGCGGCGGCGTCGGTGAAGGCGCGCTCCAAGGCATCGGGACGAGGCTGCCCGGCACTCTCGGACGGCGCGGCCGAGACCAGCGGCAACAGGAGCGCCGCGGCGGCGACGGCGGTGGCGGACCTCCGCAGCGCGGGGCGGGGAGTTCTCTTGACGTCCTTCGGGGCGGATCCTCGCAAAACAGCCTCCTCAAGCCGGCCCGAGCCGGGGCGGTGTGACGGTGGGTGCGCAAACGGCCGTGCGGGGCGGGACCCGCACAGAGCCCCTCTGGGGCTTAGGGGTATCGGTTTGCCGACGATCCGTCAATCATTGAGCCGGGTCGGAATTTTGCATGTCAGGGCATATCCCGAGGAGCATTCCCGGTCCGGGCACCGGGCCTGCGGGGCGTCAGTGGAATGGACCAATGACCGAACGCGATCCGGAGGCGCGAGAACCCGCGCACATGGGTGAGCGGCGCGCCCATCACGGGTGCGCCGCTCACATTCCCCCCTCAGCGGTCAGCGCGTGCCGACCGCCGCCCTCACCGCACGCCGCGCCATCTGGCAGTCGTCGTGCAGCCGGCGGAGGAGCAGCCGCTGCTCCTCGCCCGCCGCGAGCACCCCGGGTTGTCCCGGACCCGGTGTTCCCGTCGGCGTGGGCTCGCGCATGGTGCGCTGGATCGCGGTCTCGTAGCGCCGGATCTCGCGGGTCAGCACCAGCATCAGATTCACCAGGAACGCGTCCCGCGAGGCCGGTCCGGCGGCCTGGGCGAGCTGACTGATCTGGCGGCGCGCCACGGGGGCGTCACCCAGCACCGACCACAGGGTCGCCAGGTCGTAGCCCGGCAGATACCAGCCCGCGTTGTCCCAGTCCAGGAGTACCGGCCCAGCGGGGGAGAGCAGGACGTTGTTCAGCAGGGCGTCGCCGTGGCAGAACTGGCCCTGGGTGTGTGACAGGCCGTGCAGCAGCTTCTGCAGGTCGCCCAGATCCCGGTCGGTCAGCAGCCCCAGGTCGTGATACCGGCCGATGCGGCCCGCGTAGTCCAGCGGGGCGTCGAAGAGCCCGGCCGGCGGACGCCACAGGTTGATCCGGCAGATCGCGCCGAGCGCGGCCCGTACGTCCGCGCGGGGAGGCGCTTCGGACGGGTGCCGCGCCACGGCCGCGACCCGGCCCGGCATACGTTCCACGACCAGTGTGCAGTTGTCGGGATCGGCCGCCACGAGCCGCGGCACCCGTACCGGCGGACGGTGCCGGACGAACGCGCGGTAAGCAGCTATTTCCTGCCGGAAGCTCTCCGACCACGCGGGGGACTGGTCCAGTAAACACTTCGCGACCGCGGTCGTCCGGCCCGTCGTCCCCACCAGGAGGACCGATTTGCCGCTGCGGCGCAGCACCTGGACCGGGTTGAACTCCGGACAGATGCGGTGCACCGAGGCGACGGCGGCGCGCAGCTGGGCGCCCTGGGGACCGGACAAGTCAAGTCTCCCGCTGAGCGGTTGGCCCCCCGTCCCCTGTGTCCGCCGGGCACGGCCGCCGGCGAGACCGGTGACCGCCCCCACGGCAGGGGAGGGGTCGAGGTACGGCCCGCTGCCGGAGGGGCGGGGGCGGTACTGCCGGACGGGGGCGGTCACGGCGGACGATGCTGCATACATGGGTGAGACAGATCCCTTCGTGCGCCGACGAGTTGCGTGCGCTCCCGGCCCGGTGGCGAGAACCCGATGAACGGGCCCCGTGCAGGAGGCCGATCCAGGGTCCCTGTGAAGGGCGCGCACCCTGGGGAATGCGGTCTCGCCACCGGGCCGGGGGCTGCACATCTACAGAACACGCGGGCGCGGGTGGCAGACCATCTGGCGCACCCTGGCGAACCCTGGCGAATGGTCGCAGCCCACGTCACGGGCCGTTACTGTCAACTCAGTCGAGGAACCTGGGGGCTTGACGTGGACAGGGAGCCGAACACCCGTCTCGCGGACCTTTTCGGCCTGGCCGGATGGTCCAAGGGAGAACTGGCAAGACTGGTCAACCGGCATGCGGCGGCCATGGGCCATCCGCAGTTGGCGACCGACACCTCGCGAGTGCGGCGCTGGATCGACATGGGGGAGACCCCCCGCGATCCGGTGCCCAAGGTCCTGGCTTCCCTCTTCACCGAGCGACTCGGCCGTGTCGTAACCATCGAGGACCTCGGGTTCGCAAGAACCGGTCGCTCGGGGAAACGGCAGGCCATGGACGGTCTGCCGTGGGCACCCGAACGGACCGCCGCGGTCCTCACGGAATTCACGGGAATGGACCTCATGCTCAACCGACGCGGCTTGGTGGGCGCGGGCGCGGCGCTCGCCGCGGGCTCCGCACTCACCGGCGCCATGCACGACTGGCTGCACACCGACCCGGCCCTGACCTCGGACGCACCCCACGACGCGTTCGTAGCCGACTCCCTGGAGGACCTCGACCAGATCGGCCTCGACCGCTACGAGGCGGCGCCCGTGGGGTCGCAGGAGATCGACGCCCTGGAACGCTCCGTGGAGGTGTTCCGCGCCTGGGACGCCGCCCGCGGTGGCGGACTGCAGCGCAAGGCGGTGGTCGGCCAGCTCAACGAGGTCGGCGGCATGCTCGCGTATCGCCACCCCGATCATCTGCAGCGCAGGCTGTGGGGGGTGGCGGCCAACCTGGCGGTGCTGGCCGGCTGGATGTCCCACGACGTGGGCCTGGAGCCCACCGCCCAGAAGTACTTCATCATCGCGGCCCACGCGGCGCGCGAGGGCGGAGACCGGCCGCGGGCCGGCGAGGCGCTCTCCCGTGCCGCCCGTCAGATGGTCCACCTGGGTCGCCCCGATGACGCACTGGATCTGATGAAGCTGGCCAAGTCCGGTTCCGGCGAGGAGACCCTGCCGCGCACCCGCGCCATGCTGCACACCATCGAGGCATGGGCGCAGGCGTCCAAAGGCCACGGCCAGGCGATGCGCCGCACCCTGGGCGAGGCGGAGGAACTGTTCGTCTCCGACAAGGGCGATGTGCCCCCGCCCAGCTGGATGCAGATGTTCGACGAGGCGGATCTGCACGGCATGCAGGCCCTGGCGTTCCGTACGCTCGCCGACCACGATCCGTCGGCCGCCCGCATCGCCCAGCACCACGCCAAGCAGGCGCTCCGGCTGCGGGAGAACGGCCGCCAGCGGTCGCAGATCTTCGACTACATCTCGCTGGCCTCGGCGTGCTTCATCGGCAACGACCCCGAACAGGCCGACCGCTACGCCAGGTTGGCACTGGTGTCCATCGGCGAGAACAGCTCCCACCGCACCTGGGACCGGCTGCGCGAGATGTTCCGGCTCACGGGGCAGTACGCGAACTTCGCCAAGATCCAGGACCTGCGCGAGGAGATCCAGCATGTCCTGCCGAAGGAGAAGAGCAAGCCCAAGGGCAAGGGCTCCGGTCTCGCGCCGCGCCTGGGCGCGGACCTCGGCCGGAAGTTCTCGGTCTGAGCGGTACGAGCCCCCTCGGCGGGGCACCACGGCTGGAGACAGCGCTGACGTCAGCTCGTATGCGGGCCCAGCCGGCTCAGAGCCGGCCGGTCCTCGCTACGCGGCGCTGCCGATATCGACCGCGCCGCCGTCATCCACTGTGCTGCCGGAGCCTGTGGTGTGGTGTGTCAGTCGCCGATCCTGGCGATCAGGACACACGCGTCGTCCTCACGCTCGGTGGTGCCGAACTCCTCGACGACGATGCGGACGCTGTCCTGCGCACTGCGGGCCACGGCGAACCGCGGAGCGAGTGCGAGGAGTCGCTCGGTGCCCTCGTGGGCGGTGCCCGTGGCGGGCGTACGGCGCGGGACGAGTCCATCGGTGTGCAGGACGAGCAGATCGCCCGGCTCCAGCTGCTCGATCCGCTGGTCGTAGGTGGCGCCCGTGGTCGCGCCGAGAAGGACGCCCGCGGGCGGGTCCAACGCGCGCCCCGTGCCGCCGCGGAAAAGCAGCGGTGCGGGGTGCCCGGCCTGGGCCCACTCCAGCCGACGGGTGGCGGGGTCGAAGTGGGCGCACAGCGCGCTGCCCAGGGCGGGCTGCGCCGTGGTGTCCAGCAGTTGATTGAGGAAGCCGAGCAACGGTCCCGGCTGCTGGCCCGTGACGGCCATCCCGCGCAGCGCGCCGAGCACCATCGCCATCCCGGACGTGGCCGCGACGCCGTGGCCGGTGAGGTCGCCGACGCTCAACAGCGTTTTGCCGTCGGGGAGTTGCAGTGCGTCATACCAGTCGCCGCCGATCAGGGCGCTGGTGCCGGACGGGAGGTATCGACCGGCGAGGTCGAGGGCGACCGGGCCGCCCTGCGGGAAGTGCAGGGAGTCACGCCACGGCGGGAGTACGGCCTCCTGGAGCTCCACCGCGATGCGGTGCTCGGTTTGCGCGATCTGCCGCTGACGCTGGAGCGAGTCACCGCTCTCGCGCACCGCCTGCTGGCTGCGGCGCAGCTCGCTGACGTCCCGCAGCACGGCCCACATGCAGGCGGTACTGCCGTCGGCGTCGAGCACCGGCTCGCCGACCATGTGCACCGTCCGGGTGTCGGAATCCGGACGCACGATGCGGAATTCACCGTCGATCGGCCGGCCGTCCACCAGGCAGTCCGTGACCATCGTGGCCAGCCGCTCCTGGTCCTCGGCGAGGACCAGGGACGGCAGCTCGTCGAGGGTCAGCGGACCGTCGGACGGCTGCCTGCCGAACATCGCGAACAGCTCGTCGGACCAGCTCACCTCGTCGGTGAGGAGGTTCCACTCGGCGCTGCCGACCCGGCGCAGCAGCGAGCCGCGCTCGTGCGGCTCGGGCTCGGGCTCAGACGGTGCGGCGGGCAGCTCGGGGTGCGGCGCGACGTCGCCCTCGTACTCGCCGTACTCGGCGGGCAGGCCCTCTCTCAGCTGGTCGAGATGCCCGCCGAGGTCGTCGAGGTGGTGGACGGCGAGGTCGCACAGGGCCCGCTGCCAGCGAAGCTGCGGGTCGGCCGTGGCGACATCGGCATCCGGCGACGACTCCCGGCGCACGGCGTCGAGGCCACCGCGCAGGCGGCGGGCCTGCGTGATGAGTGCCTCGACCGTGTCCCGCTCGGGAGGCCGGTCGGCTGGATGGTCCGCGAAGAGAGGGGACGGCATGACGTACTCCGTGATCAGGCGGCGCCGGGGCCAGGTCTGACAGAAGGGCCGGTAACGACTGTTGCACAGGCTGCGACTGTCCGTAAGGGATTTGGCATTACCCGATACGGTGGTGCAGCTGGCATATGCCCCAGGCCTTCCTGGCGCAACCCTGGGGCGAATCGGCGGAATGACAGCTTCCAGGCTAGGCTGCGGCCGCCGTACAGCAGTCATGCCCGCCGATCCACGGTGGGAACGACGCATACGGCCCGCGGTCACCGGCAAGAATGCCGGTCAGCGGAAATCCCGTTGCCAGCCTGCCCCCCGCACCGGATGCTGACCTCATGTTCGATCCAGACATAGCGCCCAGTGGCACCCTCCTCGGCCTCCTTCAGCGAGGCCGCGGCGACGGGACCCTGCATGCCCTCGCGGCGCCGCGGGCCGAGGCGCTCGCGGAACTCAACACCTGCGTGCTGCGTGACCCCCGGCGCGACTGGCAGGTGGAGAACCGCTCGCTCTACTACGCACGCCTCTACATGCAGCTCGACGGCGGGCTCGAAGAGATCGAACGGCACCTCTTCCACCCCGACGACCGCATCGACACCGCCGAGGAGCGCACCGGCCTCGCCCTGGCCGTACTGGGCCACCTCGCCTCCTACGGCCGGGACGCCGCCCGCCTGCTGCTGCGCAGCTACGCCGCGGTCGGCAGCAACTGGCGCTGGGCTCTGGACGAGCTCGCGCTGCGTGACGACGACGCCGGGCTGATGACGCTGGCCCCCGCCGTCCTCGCGCGCTTCCCGGAGACCGCGGAGGGGGAGGCGGAGCTGGCCGCGGCCGTCCGCGACGCCTTCGAGCCCCGGCCCTGGCGGCTCTGGGCCGAGGACGCGCGCTACGCCGCTCGCCTGGCCGCCGCGGGGGAGCAGGGCTCCTTCGACCGTTGGCAGCGGCAGATGCGGCCCCGTGGGCCGCGTCCCGGCTGGAGCGTGACCGAGGTATTGCAATGGGCCCAGCAGGGACTCGATCTGCATCCGGCGGAGCACCGGCACGCTGCTGCGGCGCGCTGCCTGGCGGCCGTGGCGGGTCCTGAGGACCGTCCCGAACTGCTGCGGGCCGCGGGCAGCGGACCGGACGCGGCCCGCGCCGCCGCACTCCACCACCTCGCCGAGCGCGGCGACCCCGACGTTCTCGATCTGATCGAGGCCGCGGTCGTCGACCCGCTCTCCGGCGACGCGCTGATCTCGGCCGCACTCGCCGCCTTCGAGCGGATGTGCAGTGTGGCCGCCGTCGAGCGGGCCCGGTTCTGGGCGCGGCGGGCGGATCGCCTGGGCGCGTCCGCCGCCGCGATGCTCGCCCGCCGCGGCGCCAAGCGCGACAGCGAGCTGGTGCTGGCCGCGCTGCGCAGGACCGTGCGTGAGGAAGGACCGGACGCGGACCAGCTCTGGGAGCTGGTCGACGGGGCCGGCCGCCTCGGAGTCGACTGTGCCGCCCCCGTTCTGCGCCACGTCTACCGCGAGACCTCCTCCTCCCACCTCCGCGGCCGGGCCGCGGGCGCGCTCGCCGCGGCCGACCCGGGATTCGCGGCCGGGTTCGCCGTCGAATGCCTGTGGGACTGCGAGGAGACCACCCGCGAACTGGCCGCCAGGCATGCCGCGACCGGCGACGACCGGGTCGTCGAGCAGCTTCGCCGCCTCGCCGCGGATCCCGCCGAGGAGGCCGAGGTCCAGACGGCCGTCCGCGCCAGATTCGGACCGGACGCCTCGGCGGTATGAGACGGCTCGGCCGAGGCCGGGCCGGAGGGGCCGGCTGAACGGACCGTCCGGAGCGTCCGTACGGACTGAACGGCCGACCGATGGGCCGGACCCCGGGAGGCCGCCGGAGCGGGGAGCCCGTGGGAGGCACGGGATTGGGCGTGGGGCCGTTCCGCCGGGCTCCGCCGAGCCGCTGCCCGGCGCGGGGGCGGAAGGACGGCTCGGGACGCCGTGGTCCGGAACGCTCATGGGGTGTTCCCCGGTTGGAAAGATCCCTTTGGTGCTGCCCACGCACGGTGCGTCGACAACAGCGGTATGCGAGTCGTCATCGTCACCGAATCCTTCCCGCCCGATGTCAACGGCGTCGCCCACTGCGCCCTGGAGACCGCCCGCCACCTCGTCCGGCGCGGCCACGATCCGCTCGTCATCGCGCCGCTCGGCGGCTCCGGACCGGTCGGTGGCGATCTCGACGGCCCGTGCCCCGTCGTACGGGTGCCGTCGATGCCGCTGCCCGGGTATCCACAGGTGCGGATCGCGCTCCCGGGGCGCCGGCTGGCTGCCGCGCTCGACGGGCACCGCCCCGACCTGGTGCACCTCGCCGGCCCCTTCGTCCTCGGTGCGCGGGGGATGGCGGCGGCAGCCCGTCGCCGGCTGCCCACGATCGCCGTCTACCAGACCGACCTGGGAAGTTACGCCCGTACCTACCTCGGGGGCGGTGGGGCCACGGCCTGGCGGCGTATCCGGTCGGTGCACTCCGCAGCGGACCGCACCCTCGCGCCCTCCGGCCCCGCACTGCGGGAGCTGACCGAGCGTGGCGTGCCGCGGGTCCGGCTGTGGCCGCGTGGCGTCGATTCCGCGCGGTTCCACCCGGGGCGGCGGGATGCGGTGCTGCGCAGCTCGCTGGCCGCGGGTCGGAAGCTGCTGGTGGGTTACGTGGGGCGGCTGGCGCCCGAGAAGGAGGTGCGACTGCTGGCCGAGACTTCGCGGCTGCCCGATGTGCGGACCGTCGTCATCGGAGACGGGCCCAGCGCGGCCGGTCTGCGCGCCGCCCTGCCCGAGGCGCGCTTCCTCGGCCGGCGTACCGGCGATGAACTCGCCCGTCTTTACGCCTCGTTGGATGTTTTCGTCCATACCGGCCCGTACGAGACCTTTTGTCAGACCGTGCAGGAGGCGATGGCCTCCGGTGTGCCCGTGGTCGCGCCGCGTGCGGGTGGCCCGCTCGATCTGGTGGACCACGGCCGTACCGGTCTGCTGGTGACGCCGGGTGACGGAGGCGCCTTCCGGGACGCGGTCCGGGTGCTGGCGGAGGGCACCGAAATGCGCGTGCGGTACGGCACCGCGGCCCGCAGGGCCGTCGAGGACCGCACCTGGGAGGTGGTGGGCGATCAACTCCTCGGCCACTACGACGAGGTGCTCGCCGGCCGGACGGCGGTGGCGGCGTGAGCACGCGGCGGGACATCGCGGCGGCACCGTGGACGCCGTCGCTCGGCGCGACCGGCCTGCGCATCGTACGGATCGCCAACTTCATCGCGCCGGCCTCCGGCGGGCTGCGCACCGCACTGCGCGAACTCGGCGCCGGTTACCGGGCCGCCGGGCACGAGCCGGTGCTCATCGTGCCGGGACCGCCGCCGACGGGCCGCGGGGGCGCGGGGGCGGCGGGCGAGCCCCGCGGGCTCTCGGGCCTCGGGATCCGATCCGAGCACACCGCGCAGGGGCGGGTGATCACCGTGCCGGCGCCGGTACTGCCCGGGACCGGCGGCTACCGCGTACTGACCGACCGCCGAAGCCTCCAGCGCCTGCTCCGGGCGCTGCAACCCGACCGGCTCGAGGTGTCCGACCGTACGACGCTGCGCTGGACGGGCGAATGGGCCCGGCGGGCCAGGGTGCCCTCGGTGATGGTCTCGCACGAGAGCGTCGACGGGGTGCTGGGGACCTGGGGCGTGCCGCGCTTCCTGGCCCGCTCCACCGCGGACCGGCTCAACTCCCGTACGGCCCATGCCTACAGCCGGGTGGTGTGCACGACCGAGTGGGCGGCGGCCGAGTTCACCCGGGTCGGGGCGCGAAATGTGGTGCTCGCGCCACTCGGCGTCGACCTCGCGGCCTGGCACCCCGGCTGCCGCAGCACGGCGCTGCGGCAGCACTGCGCGGGCCGGGCCGCCGTACTGCTCGTGCTGAGTTCGCGGCTGTCGCCGGAGAAGCGGCCCGGACGCGCTCTGGACACGCTGGCGGAACTGCGTCGGCGCGGAGTCGAGGCGGCGCTGGTCGTGGCCGGCGACGGGCCGCTGCGCGACCGGCTGGAGGCCCGGGTACGGGCCGAGCGGCTGCCCGCGGCGTTCCTCGGGCACCTCACCGACCGCGCCCGGCTCGCGGCGCTCCAGGCCAGCGCCGATGTCGCGCTCGCCCCGGGACCGGCCGAGACCTTCGGGCTCGCGGCCCTGGAGGCGCTCGCGTGCGGCACCCCGGTCATCGCCAGTGCGTCCTCGGCGCTCGCCGGTCTGGTCGGCGGTGGCGGTGACACCGCGCTGGACGACAGCTCCTCCTTCGCCGACGCGGTCCAGCGGGTGATGGCGCGGCCCGAACCCGCGCGCCGTGCGGCCGCGCGCCAACGGGCCGAGGGGTACGGCTGGCAGCCCGCCGTCGATGCCTTCCTGGCGGCCCACGACGCTCCGGTGGATCGGCGGGGCGTGGAGACCGGGCCGGCTGCGCTCCCGTATCCGAGCGGGTGGTGACGAGGCCGGCGGGGCGTGGTGGGCGCGGACGGCCGGGCCCACCGCCCCGGTCGGCCGCCGTCACCCGGACAGGGCCTGGCCCGAGCCGCGGTCGCTGGGACAATGGCCGGGTGACCGGACGCTGGGAGTTCTGGATCGACCGCGGTGGCACCTTCACGGACGTCGTCGGCAGGCGGCCGGATGGGCGGCTGGTCACCGGCAAGCTGCTCTCGCACCACCCCGAGCGCTATCGCGACGCCGCGGTGGCCGGCATCCGGATGATGCTGGGGCTTGGCCCGGACGAGCCGGTGCCCGCCGAGCGGGTCTCCGTCGTCAAGATGGGCACCACCGTCGCCACCAACGCGCTGCTGGAGCGCAAGGGTGAGCCGACGGTGCTGCTCACCACCGCGGGGTTCCGCGACGCCCTGCGCATCGCCTATCAGAACCGGCCGCGGATCTTCGACCGGCGGATCGTGCTGCCGCAGGCGCTGTACGACCGGGTGATCGAGGTGCCGGAACGGGTCGACGCGCACGGCACGGTCGTACGGCCCCTGGACGCCGACGAGGTGCGCAGGGAGCTGGCCGGCGCCCGCGCGGACGGGCTGCGCAGCGCGGCCGTCGTGCTGCTCCACGGCTACCGCCACGCCGACCACGAGAAGGCCGTCGCCGAGCTGGCCAGGAGCGCCGGGTTCACGCAGGTGAGCTGTTCGCACGAGGTCAGTCCGCTGATGAAGCTGGTGCCGCGCGGGGACACCACCGTCGTCGACGCCTATCTCTCCCCGATCCTGGGCCGCTACGTCGACGAGATCGCCGACCAACTCCCCGGTATCCGGCTGATGTTCATGCAGTCCAACGGCGGGCTGCGGGAGGCCGCCCACTTCCGAGGCAAGGACGCGGTGCTGTCCGGGCCCGCGGGCGGGGTCGTCGGCATGGTCCGGGCCGCCGCCGAGGCGGGCCCCGGCCACGACCGGGTGATCGGCTTCGACATGGGCGGCACCTCCACCGATGTGTCGCACTACGCGGGCGAGTTCGAGCGGGTCTTCGGCAGTGAGGTCGCCGGGGTGCGGATGCGGGCCCCGATGATGAACATCCACACCGTCGCGGCCGGCGGCGGCTCGGTGCTGCACTTCGACGGCCGCCGCTACCGGGTCGGCCCCGACTCGGCCGGGGCCGACCCCGGTCCCGCCTGCTACCGGCGGGGCGGCCCGCTCACCGTCACGGACGCCAATGTGATGCTGGGCCGCATCCAACCGGAGCATTTCCCCGCGGTGTTCGGCCCGGCCGGCGACCGGCCGCTGGACGCCGAGGTGGTGCGCACCCGCTTCGCGGAGCTGGCCGGGAAGGCCGAGCGGGCGGTGGGCGACGACCGTGGCCCCGAGGAGGTCGCCGCGGGTTTCCTGGACATCGCCGTGCTCAACATGGCCAACGCCGTCAAGAAGATCTCCGTCCAGCGCGGCCACGACATCACTCGCTACGCCCTCACCAGCTTCGGCGGGGCGGGCGGCCAGCACGCCTGCGCGGTCGCCGACGCGCTGGGTATCGACACCGTTCTCGTTCCCCCGCTCGCCGGGGTGCTCTCCGCGTACGGCATCGGGGTCGCCGACGCCACCGCGATGCGGGAACAGGCGGTCGAGGCGGAGTTCGACGACGCCGAGGCTCTCGCCCGGGTGCGTCAGGTGTGTGACACGCTCGCCGAGCAGACCCGTCAGGAACTCCTCGACGACGGCGTGCCGTCCCGCAGCATCACCACCCGGGCGCGGGTGCTCGTCCGCTACGCCGGAACGGACTCCACCATCGCTGTGCCCCTGGCCGACGCCGAGGCGATGACGGACGCGTTCCTCCGCGCGCACCGCCTCCGGTACGCCTTCACCATGGACAAGCCGCTGATCGCCGAGGCGGTGTCTGTCGAGGCGCTCGGGGAGGCGGGCGGCGCGGCCGGGCACGAGGCGCGGCCGGCCGACAGGGAGGGCGAGCTGCGGCCCGTGGCGACGGTCCGGATGTACGCGCAGGGCCGACGGCAGGACACCGGCCTCTTCCGGCGCGCCGACCTACTTCCGGGGGACACCCTCACCGGCCCGGCGATCATCGCCGAGGAGGACGCGACGACGGTCCTCGACCCGGGCTGGCAGGCGGCCATGGGCGACCGGGGGCATCTGCTGCTCACCCGTGCGGAGCCGCGCCCCGGCCGGGTCGCGGTCGGCACCGAGGCGGACCCGGTGATGCTGGAGGTCTTCAACAGCCTCTTCATGGCCATCGCCGAGCAGATGGGGGTGCGTCTGGAGCACACCGCGCACTCCGTCAACATCAAGGAACGCCTCGACTTCTCGTGCGCGCTCTTCGACGCCGACGGCAATCTCATCGCCAACGCCCCGCACATCCCCGTCCACCTGGGCTCGATGGGCGAATCCATCAAGGAGGTGCTCACACGGCGCGCCGGTGCGATGCGGCCCGGCGATGTGTATGCGATCAACGACCCGTACCACGGCGGCACGCACCTGCCCGACGTCACGGTCGTCACCCCCGTCTTCGACACGCCGTCCGACGACGGCGCCGCGGACGGCCCGCAGCTGCTGTTCCTGGTGGCCTCCCGCGGCCATCACGCCGAGATCGGCGGCATCACCCCGGGGTCGATGCCCGCCTTCAGCCGCACCGTGCAGGAAGAGGGCATCCTCTTCGACAACTGGCTGCTGGTGCGTGACGGGAAGCTGCGTGAGCGCGAGACCCGCGAACTGCTCGCGTCCGGCCCCTATCCCTCCCGCGCGCCGGACGCCAACATCGCCGATCTGCGCGCACAGATCGCCGCCAACGAGAAGGGCATCGAGGAACTGCGGCGGATGACCGAGCAGTTCGGGCTCGACGTCGTCCGTGCCTATATGGGACACGTCCAGGACAACGCCGAGGAGTCGGTGCGGCGGATCATCGCGGAGCTGTCGGACGGCTCCTACCGCTACGAGACCGACAGCGGCGCGGAGATCGATGTCGCGCTGACCGTCGACCGCGCGGCCCGCGGCGCCGTTCTGGACTTCGCCGGCACCTCACCCCAGCAGCCCGGCAACGCCAACGCCCCCAGCTCCGTGGTGATGGCCGCGGTCCTCTACGTCTTCCGCACCCTGGTCGCCGAGGACATCCCCCTCAACAGCGGCTGCCTCAAGCCCCTGACGGTCCGTATCCCGGAGGGCTCGATGCTGGCCCCGGTCTTTCCCGCAGCGACCGTCGCGGGAAACGTGGAGACCTCCCAGGCGGTCACCGGCGCGCTGTACGCCGCGCTGGGCGTCCAGGCGGAGGGCTCCGGCACGATGAACAACGTCACCTTCGGCAACGACCGGGTGCAGTACTACGAGACGGTGGCCTCCGGCTCGGGAGCCGGCGACGGCTTCGACGGCGCGGACGCCGTGCAGACCCATATGACCAACTCCCGGCTGACCGACCCCGAAGTGCTCGAATGGCGCTACCCGGTCCGAGTCGACAGCTTCGCCATCCGCGCGGGCAGCGGCGGCACCGGCCGCCGGCGCGGCGGCTGCGGCGTCGAACGCCGGCTGCGCTTCCTCGAACCGATGACCATCGCGCTGCTCACCAACCACCGCCGGGTGCCGCCGTACGGCATGGCGGGCGGCGACCCGGGCGCCCTCGGCGACAACTCCATCGAGCGTGCGGACGGTTCCCGGGAGCGGCTGCACGGCTGTGACACGGCGGAGGTCGGCGTGGACGACGTACTGGTGCTGCGGACGCCGGGGGGCGGTGGCTACGGGGCGGGCTGAGCCGGGCGCGCACGCCGGGCGGAGCCGTGTGTCGCGCAGACCGGCCGGCGCGGCACGAACCGTACCGGCGTCCCCGGTACGGCCTGGGCGGCCGGTGCCAGATAGCGCTCCGGAACGACACCGATGACCGGGTAGCCGCCGGTGGTGGGGTGGTCGTGGAGGAAGAGCACGGGCAGGCCGTCGGGCGGGATCTGGAGGGCGCCCAACGGCATCCCCTCGCTGGGGAGTTCACCGGTCCGGGCGCGCTCCAGCGGCGGGCCTTCGGTGCGCAGGCCGATGCGGTTGCTGGCGGGGGAGACCCGGAAGCGGCCGGTGGTGAGGGTGTGCGTCCCCCGGTCGGTGAACCAGGCGTCGCGCGGGCCCGGGACGAACGGCAACAGCAGCTCCCGCACGGGACCGGGGTGCGGGACGGCGTCGGCTGCGGCCGGCGGGCCGCAGGAGGGACCGAGGGGCAGCACCGCGCCGTCGGTGAGCGGCTCGGTGCCCAGACCGGAGAGGAGATCGGCGGCGCGGCTGCCGAGCACGGGTTCGGTGGTGATGCCGCCGGCGAAGGCGAGATAGGAGCGAAGGCCGTGAGTGGCCGGGCCCGCGTCCAGCACCGCGCCCGCCGGTACCCGCACCGGCGCACCCCAGGGGGCGGGCCGGCCGTCGATCGTCACCGGGCAGGGGGCGCCGGTGACGGCGACGGTGGTGGCGGTACGGAGGCGGACGGCGCATCCGGTGAGCGTCGTCTCCAGGGTGGCGGCCGACTCAGGGTTGCCCACCAGCCGGTTGGCGAGCCGGTGCGCGGGCTCGTCGAGGGCGCCGGCGCGCGGCACCCCGAGGTGCGCGTTGCCGGGCCTGCCGAGGTCCTGGACGGTGGTGAGGGCGCCGGCCCTGGCCACCGAGAAGGCGCGGTCGGTCATCGGGCGCTCTCCTCGGCGCGTGGGCTGCCGTCCTGGGACGACGCGTCGCGCGCGGCGGGGACGGAGCGGGTGGGGACATCCTGCGGTACGAACCGGACCTGGGTGCCGGGCGCGAACAGCGCCGCGGGTTCCCGGCGGGGGTCCCACAGAACGGCGTCGGTGGTGCCGATCAGCTGCCAGCCGCCGGGGGAGGAGCGGGGGTAGACGCCGGTGTACGGGCCGGCCAGCGCGACCGAGCCGACCGGGACCTTCGTCCGGGGGGTGGCCCGGCGCGGTACGTGGAGCGGTTCCGGCAGGCCGGTCAGATAGCCGAAGCCGGGCGCGAAGCCGCAGAAGGCGACGCGGAAGGCGGTCGTGGAGTGCAGTCGCACCACCTCGTCCTCGGTGACGCCCCACAGCGCGGCGACCTCGGCGAGGTCGGGACCGTCGTAGCGGATCGGGATCTCCACCGTGGGGCGGTCGCCCGCGGTGAGTGCGGGGATGTTCCAGGCCGCGAGTTCGGCGGTGAGGCCACGGGGGTCGTCGAGTCCGTCCAGCAGGACCGTGCGGGCGGCCGGCACGATTTCGCGCACCGGCGGGAGGGTTCCGGCGGCGGCCCGGCGCAGCAGTTCGGCGTGCAGCGCCTCGACCTCCTCGGCGGTGTCCAGTTCGATGAGGAGCCCGTGCTCCCCGACGGGCAGCGGCCTCACAGGAAGCTCCGCACGAGCGCGCCGGCCGCGGCCAGTTCTGACCGCACACGGCGGGCGAGCGCCGCGGCGCCCGGGGTGTCGCCGTGCAGGCAGAGGGAGCGGGCGTCGATCTCGACCTGCCGGCCGTCCAGCGAGGTGACGGCGCGGTCGCGGGCCATGCCCAGGGCGCGCTTGACGACCTCGTCCGGGTCGTGGATCACCGCGCCCGTCTCGCGGCGCGGTACGAGGGTGCCCTCGGCGGTATAGGCGCGGTCGGCGAAGGCCTCGCCGACGACGGGCAGTCCGGCCCGCCGGGCGGCCTCGTGCAGTCGCGAGCCGGTCAGCCCGAGGACCGGCAGGGCGCCTCCCGCGGTGGACACGCCCTGGATGACGGCGGCGGCCTGCTCCTCGTCGTGGACACAGCGGTTGTAGAGCGCGCCGTGCGGCTTGACGTAACCGACGCGGGCTCCGGCGGCGCGCGCGAAGACCTCCAACGCGCCTATCTGGTAAGCGATTTCGTCGGCCAGCTCGTCGGGCGGTACGTCCATCGCGCGGCGGCCGAAGCCGGCCAGGTCGCGGTAGGACACCTGGGCGCCGATGACGACACCGCGCTCGGCGGCCAGTTCGCACACGCGCCGCATGGTGCTCGGGTCGCCGGCGTGGAAGCCACAGGCGACGTTGGCGCTGGTGACCACGGACAACAGGGCGTCGTCGTCGGTGAGCTGCCAGCGGCCGAAGCCTTCCCCGAGGTCGGCGTTCAGATCGATGACGAAGGGGGCCACCGCGTCGCTCATGTGTGTCCGTTCCAAGGGTGCTCGGTGCCGAGGGTGGGCGCTGCGCGCAGGGCGGCGGTCCGATTGCGGGCGGGGGCGGGCGGGAGCTTCGGAGCCGGCCGGCCCGTATCCGTAGTGGCTCTACCCCGAGGCACTCGAGCCGACCGGCGTTGCGCTCCAACGTAAAGGATCGTTGAACGATCCGACAAGGGTGTGTTGTCTCCTTCCTGTATCTGGGGTTGACTTCCGACGAAAATGGCGGTCGGAGGTGCCTCGTACGGATGGTCCGGGGCGGGCGAGAGCGGGGAGCGGCATGGCCGGCGGAGTGACGAGGAACGATCGGCGAAGGCTTGCCGAGGTCTCGGGTCTGGAGGCGGACCGCGCCCTGCTCGGGCGGGCCGGCACCGCCGAGCGGGTCGCCGACATCCTGCGGGACCGGATCGCCGAGGGCTATTTCCCGCCCGGCGCGCGGCTGTCGGAGGAGAGCATCGGAGGGGCGCTCGGTGTCTCCCGCAACACCCTGCGGGAGGCATTCAGGCTGCTGACCCACGAGCGGCTCCTGGTGCACGAACTCAACCGCGGGGTGTTCGTCCGGATGGTGACGGTCGAGGACCTCGACGACATCTACCGTGTGCGCACGCTGGTGGAGTGCGCGGCGGTGCGCCGCCTGGGAAGCGGGCTCCAGGGCGGCGACGTGGCAGGCGCGGTCGACGGGGTGGCGGCCGCCGTGGAGGCGGGGGAGGCCGCCTCGGCGGACCGGTCCTGGCAGGATCTCGCGACCGCCAATATCCGCTTCCACCAGGCGATCGTGGCCCTGGCCGGCAGCCCTCGCACGGACGAGCTGATGCGCGGTGTGCTGGCGGAGCTGCGGCTGGTCTTCCATGTCATGGACGATCCGCGCCGCTTCCACGCGCCCTATCTGACCCGCAACCGCCAGATCCTGGAGTCGCTGCAGGCGGGCAAGGTCACCGAGGCCGAGGAGCTGCTGGCCTCCTATCTGGAGGACTCGCGAAGCCAGCTGTCGGGGGCCTACGCGCAGCGCATCGCGGAGGGGTGAGTTTCACTCCTGCACACCCCTTGTCGGATCGTTCAACAATCACCTAGCCTCTGGGCACTCTCCTCACGGCCCGCGTGAGGTCCCGTACGCGGAAGGCGGGTCCATGATCGTGCTTCTCGGCGTGCTCGTGGTCGTGATCGGCTTCGCCACGAAACGCAATCCCCTTCTGGTGGTGGGGGTGGCCGGTATCGCCACCGGTCTTCTCGGCGGCCTGACACCCGGCAAGGTGCTCGCCGCCTTCGGCGAGGGCTTCGCGAGCAGCCGGGCGGTGACGATCTTCGCGATCACGCTCCCGGTCATCGGCCTCCTGGAGCGCTACGGCCTCCAGGAGCAGGCGCGCAACCTGATCGCACGGTTCGGCAAGCTCACCACGGGGCGCTTCCTCGCGCTCTACCTGGGGCTGCGGCAGATCGGCGCCGCTGTCGGCCTGACCAACGTCTTCGGGCACGCCCAGACGGTCCGCCCGCTCGCCGTCCCGATGGCCGAGGGGGCCGCCGAGCGCAAGTACGGCCCCCTCCCGGACAAGACCCGGGAGAAGGTCAGGTCGTTCTCCGCCAGCGCGGACAACATCGGCCTGTTCTTCGGCGAGGACGTCTTCCTCGCGGTCGGCTCGATCCTGCTGATCACCGGCTTCGTCAACACCACCTACGGCACACATCTCGAACCGCTGCACCTCGCGCTCTGGGCGATCCCCACGGCGCTGTGCGCCCTCGCCGTCCACGGCTGGCGACTGCTGCGCCTGGACCGCGCCCTGGAGCGCGAACTGCTGACCGCCGATGTCGGAACCGCTGCCGTGGAGGCCACCAAGTGATCAAGGCAGAGTGGTTCTACTGGCTGGTCGGCCTCAGCTTCCTGGTGATGGCCTCCCAGATGATCACCGACCGCAGCAACCCCAAGCGCATCGGCACCGGAGCCTTCTGGGGCCTGATCGGCGCCGGCTTCATCTACAGCAGCTGGGTCGCCACCAAGCAGGCGCCCGCAGAACCGCTGGGCGTCGCCGTCCTGCTCATGGCCTGCCTGGCCGGCTTCGGCTTCACCGGCCGCGGCACGCCCCGCACCACCACCGGCGAGCAGCGGGTCGCCAGTGCCGCCCGGCTCGGCAACAAGCTGTTCGTCCCGGCGCTCACCATCCCCGCCGTCGCGATGGTCTGCGCGATCGGCGTCAAGCATGTCTCCTTCGGGGGAGAACCGCTCCTCCAGGAGGGCAGCGAGACCATCCTCGGCCTGGGCATCGGCGCCATCGCCGCGCTGGTCGTCGGCATGATCATGCTGCGCGAGAAGCGGATATCCGTGCCCGTGCAGTCCGGCCGCTCGATGCTGGAGGCCATGGGCTGGGCGATGCTGCTGCCGCAGATGCTGGCCACGCTGGGCGCCATCTTCCAGGTCTCCGGAGTCGGCGACCAGGTGGGCAAGATCGCCACCGCCGCACTGCCCAAGGACTCGCTCTACATCGCCGTCGTCGTCTACTGCGTGGGCATGTTCCTGTTCACCATCGTCATGGGCAACGCCTTCGCCGCGTTCCCGGTGATGACCGCCGCCGTCGGCTGGCCCGTGCTGATCGGGCACTTCGACGGCAACGCCGCCGCCGTCCTGGCCATCGGCATGCTCGCCGGATTCTGCGGCACGCTCGTGACCCCGATGGCCGCCAACTTCAACATCGTGCCGGCGGCCCTGCTCGAACTGAAGGATCAGTACGGTCCGATCAAGGCCCAGCTGCCGACCGCGGGCATCCTGCTCGGCTGCAACATCGTGATCATGTCGCTGTTCGCCTTCTGACGCGCGGTCCCCTCCGCCTACCGATCCGCCTTCCGACCCTTGGGACGAGCACATGACGCGGGTACTGCTGACCGGATTCGAACCGTTCGACGGCGAGTCCACCAACCCCTCCTGGCAGGCGGTGCGCGCCGCCGCGGCCGAGCCGCCCGCCGGACTGGAGATCGTCGCCGCCGAGCTTCCCTGCGTCTACGGAGCCGCGCGGGTGGCGCTGCGCGACGCGATCGAGGAAGCCCGGCCCGAGATCGTGGTGTGCGTCGGCCAGGCCGGTGGCCGCCCCGACATCACCGTCGAACGGCTCGCGGTCAACGTCGACGACGCGCGCATCCCGGACGTCTCCGGTGCCCGGCCCGTTGACGAGGTGATCGTGCCCGGCGGCCCCGCCGCGTACTTCTCCACCCTGCCCATCAAGGCCTGCGTGGCGGCCGTCCGCGCCGCCGGCCTGCCCGCCTCCGTCTCCAACACCGCGGGCACCTTCGTCTGCAACCACGTCTTCTACGGCCTCGCCCACCTCATCGCCACCGAACTGCCCGACATCCGCGGCGGCTTCGTGCATGTCCCGTTCGCACCGGAGCAGGTCCTCGACCGCGGCCGGCCGTCACTGCCGGTCGCCTCGGTCGCGCAGGCCCTGCGGGAGATCGCCGCCACCGCCGCGACCGTCCGTACCGACATCCGCGTCGCCGAAGGCGCCACCCATTGACCGGCGCGAAGACCCGGGGCGAGGATGAACTCGCCCCGTACGCAGCCCGGTTCGCGGACGTCGCGCTGAGCAACGTCACCCGTCCCTATCCCTACGCCCCGATGCACCTGCTGGCCGGGCCCGAGGACCTGGTGCCGCCGCGGATCCACCATCCCGCCTTCTACGGCTCCTACGACTGGCACTCCTCGGTCCATATGCACTGGCTGCTGGTCCGGTTGCTGCGTCGCTGCCCGGACCGGGTGGATCACGAGCGGATCACCGAGGTGCTCGACGGCCACCTCACGCCGGCGCATCTCGCCGCGGAGGCGGCTTATCTGCGGGCCCACCCGTCGTTCGAGCGGCCCTACGGCTGGGCCTGGCTGCTGGCGCTCACCGCCGAATGCCGGGCACTGGGCGGCCCGTCGGGCGAGCGCTGGGCCGCCGCGCTGGCACCGGCGGCCGAGACCGTCGACGCGCTGCTGCGCGGCTGGCTGGCGCGCGCCACCTACCCGGTACGCCACGGCACCCACACCAACAGCGCCTTCGCACTCGCCGTCGTCCTGGACAGCGCGGCGGCGGCCGGGCGGCCGGCACTCGCCGCGCCGGTGACCGAGGCGCTGCTGCGCTGGTTCGCCGACGACCATGACGCCCCCGCCCACTGGGAACCCTCCGGCCAGGACTTCCTGTCCCCGGCGCTGACCGAGGCCGAGGCGATGAGCCGGGTGCTGCCGCGCGCCGAATTCGCCCACTGGCTCGCGCGATTCCTGCCCGGCACCGACCACGGCGCCCCGCGGACGCTGCTCGCCCCGCCCACCGTCTCCGACCCCATCGACCCGCAGATCGGCCACCTCATCGGCCTCTCGCTCAGCCGGGCGGCCGCGCTGCGCCGTCTCGCCGCCGCGCTGCCCGCGGGCGACCCGCGTGGTGCCGTGCTGCGGTCCGCGGCCGGAGAGCACCTGGCGGCTGGACTGCCCCGGGCGATCTCGGGTGATTTCACCGCGGATCACTGGCTCGCGTCCTTCGCCGCCCTCGCGTTGGACGGGCCGCCCGCCACCGCCTCCGGTGCACAAACCGCCCGCGACCGGACCGCGGACGAACCCTCCGAAGGGGACGCCGTAGACTGATGTGTCGGCCGACGCGCGGGTCCCTCCATGAGCGGATCCGCGCCGTTTCGTCCGTTGTCAGTGCAAGCGCCTACTCTGTGCGACGTGACTTTTCCTGCCCCGAGGGCCGCTGCGCCCCAGCTCAACGGGCCGAACCGGCCCGCGCCGGGCCCGGCCGCCGACGAAGGCCTGGCCCGCCGTCTGCGCGCCCTGGCGTGCACCGCGCCGCTGCACGACCTCGACGTGCGCAAGGCCAACCTCGCGGGTGAGTACGGCATCTACGCCATGGCCGAGGTGGCGCTCGCCGTCATCGATCTGGTCACGCTCAACATGGACTTCGACACCGGCGCCGACCACGAGGAAATAGTGGCCAGGGTGCTCCCTCGGATCGCCGCGCAGGCCCCGCGCCGCCCCTCGGGCGAGCACGAGCGGGTGGCCCGCTGGGTGCTGGAGAACCTCATCAACGTCGGCAGCGTGGACCGCGGCTTCCGCGCCGTCTACGGCACCTTCAACCCCGAGGGTGAGTACGTCCGGCGCGACTACGACTTCAAGCTCATCGAGGAGGTCCCCGGCGCGGGCGGCAGCGTCTACCTCCGGGCCACCGACGAAGCGGTCAACGTCCTGGTCGGCGCGCTCGACACGGACGTCACCAGCGCCCAGATCGCCGCCGAGGTCAAGCTGGAGGTGCTGATCAACCGTGGCCGGCTTGCCGACGCCCAGCTCGCCGCGGAACAGGCCCGCTACCGCACCGTGCAGTACGCCGAGACCCTCCGCAGGACCCTGGACGCCACCCGGCGCAATGTCCGGGCGGTCGACTGGCTGCAGACCGTCCCCGACATGATCACCGAGGCGCTGGACCACGTCGCGGACCGCTACCGCCACGAGAACGCCATCCTCACCAACATCCGCAAGGCCCGCGACGAAACCGAGGAGCCCGAGCACAAGCGGCGCGCCGCCGAACTCGTCGACATCGTCAAGGACTGCATCCGCCGGCACACCCAGTTGCAGTCCCGCCTCCTGGAGGCCGGCCCGCTCTTCCGCGCGGAACAGGACCGGCAGGCCTTCGCCACCCCGGCCGCGCACGCCGGACTCGACCTCTACGGCCAGCTCCTCGCCCCGCTGCTGCCGCTGCCCGCCGAGCGGGCCGTGCGTGTCACGGACGCCTTCTTCGCCCGCGGCACGGGCCTGCGCACCCCCTCGGCCGTCCGCGTCGGCGACCTCGTCGAGGTGCTGCTGACCCCGCCCGTGGAGCGCGAGCACCTGGGCGCCGAGATGCCCGAACCGGACCTGGTGGCGACGCCCGACGACAGCCGCTTCAGCGAGGAGCAGCTCGACGCCGCCATGCAGCTGCTCGACCTGCCCGCCGACGCGCCCCGCAGGCTCTCCGGCCTGCTCGCCGACGCGCGCCGCTCGGACCCGGATCTCCCCTATCTCGTCGCGCTGTTGGCGGTGCACGCCGCCAGCCCCCCGGTCGGCACCGCCTACCGCCAGGGCGAGCAGCAGCTGCTCTTCGCCGTCGACGACGGCACCGAGCTGTCCGACCCCGAGTTCGGCGGCGCCGACCTCATCGTCGGCACGGCCCTGCTGGACGCGGCCGGGATGGCCGCGGACCGCTCGGAGGTGGCCTGATGCCCCGCCCGCACGACACAGTGCAGACCACCGCCTTCCGACCCGGCGCCGCCCGGAACCCGCACAAGGAGCCGCAACCGTGACCGAGTACGACGCCGCCGAGCCGGCAGCGCCGGAGCCGACGTCCGCCCCGGGCGAGACGGCCGGCCGGTTCCTGCCCGCCGACGCGGCACCGGCCGCCGCGGGCCCCGCACCGGTCACCCCGGCGGACGCCGCCGACGCCGCACGGCTGGTGTCCTTCGGACTCCAGCCCAAGCTGCTGCCCGCCCGCGATGCCGAATACGCCGAACTGCTGCGCCGCTACCGGGACGACCCGCCCTTCGCCCGGCTCGCCGACGCGGTCGCCACCGGCCTCGGCCTGATCGTCCTGGAGGTCTCCACCCGCGCGGGCATGGCCGTCACCGCCGCCGACGACTCCGTCTTCGCGGTCCGGATGGGCGACTACGCCCGCCGTGCCTCCGCCGACTCCGCCGACCGCTTCCTGCACGGCCTGGCGCATCTCGCCGTCGCCGCCCTGGCCTTCCCGCGCCCCGAGGACCTCGCCGACGACGGCTACATCGGCCGGATCACCGTCAACGGCGTCGACGCCTTCGTCCGGCAGGCATGCCGCCGCCTGGAGGAGCGCGCCGAGCAGGAGGGCGAGAACACCGACCCGGCCACCGACGCGCCCGGCCTGGAATCCGCCTGGCGGGTCTACGCGCGCCGCAGCGCGACCGGCGCCACCAAGGACGCCCGGCGGCTGGCCGGCTCGACCACCGGCATCATCGCCAAGGCCGTCACCTTCCTCGTCGACTCCGGCTTCCTGCAGCGCACCGGCGACGACGCCGGCGGCGCCTACCGCACCACCGCCCGTTACCAGCTCCAGGTCCGCGACATGGCGGGCAGCGCCGCCATGGCCGAACTCCTCGACCTGGGCGTGGTGCCCGTCGCCGACGGCAGCGCCTCCCTGATGCCGGGCGAGGACACCGACGACCTCGACCTGGTCTCCGACGCCGGACTCCCCTTCCACTCCGGCTGACCGCCCCGCCCCGCACCACCGCCCGCCCGCCACGTCGCCCGACCACCGCCCGACACGACAACGAAAGTCCGCCATGTACGAGCTGTCCCGGGTCCGCCTCTATTCCATCGGACCCGCCGGTGCGCGCTACGCCGACACCGTGCTTGACCTGCGCGGAGTCGGTGTGCCCGTACCCCGCCCGGCCCCGGCCCAGGCGGACTTCTTCGAGGACGAACCGGTCGGCCCCCCGCGCCGCCCGGCCCCCGCGGGCGTGCTGTTCCTGGAGAACGGCGGCGGCAAGTCGGTCCTGCTGAAGCTGATCTTCTCGGTCATGCTCCCCGGCCACCGCAACACCCTCGGCGGCGCGAGCTCCGGCGTGCTGCGCAAGTTCCTGCTCGCCGACGACTGCGGGCACGTCGCCCTGGAGTGGCAGCACGTCCTCACCGGCGAGAGCATCGTCGTCGGCAAGGTCAGCGAGTGGCGCGGCCGGCAGGTGTCCAACGACCCCCGCAAGTTCGCCGAGGCCTGGTACAGCTTCCGGCCGGGGCCCGGCATGAGCCTGGACTCCCTGCCCGTCGCCGAGGCCACCATCGTCCGGCCCCGCCAGGAGAGCGGCGAGGGCGCGTCCGGTGCGCAGGGCCGCCGGCGCACGATGAAAGGCTTCCGCGACGTCCTCACCGAGGCCGGCAGGAACTACCCGAACCTCGACGTCGTCTGGGAAGAGATCCACGAACGCTGGAACGAACACCTCGGCGTCCTCGGCCTTGACCCCGAACTCTTCCGCTACCAGCGGGAGATGAACGCCGATGAGGGCGAGGCCGCCGGCCTCTTCGCCGTCAAGAACGACTCCGACTTCACCGACCTGCTGTTGCGCGCCGTCACCGACACCCGCGACACCGACGGCCTGGCCGACCTCGTGCACGGTTTCGCCCACAAGCTGGGCCGCCGCGCCGAACTCACCGCCGAGCGGGACTTCACCGCCGGCTCCCTCGACCTGCTGTCGCGGATCGCCGAAGCCGCCGAGCACCGCGAACGCGCCCGCGAGGTGCACGCCGGAGCCGAGCGCCGCACCCGCGGCCTGGCCCAGCGGCTGCACGCCCGCGGCACCGAGGAGCGCGGCCGCGCCGCCGAGCTGGCCGAGCAGGTCGCCGCCGCCGCCCACCGCGTCACCGACGCCGAACGCACCCGTGAGCGCCGCTCCCTGGTCTCGGCCGAAATCGCCTACCGGCACGCCTCGCTGGCCCTGGCCGCCGCCGAGAAGGGCGCCGCGGCCCAGCGCCGCGAACTGAACGACGCCCGCACCCTGCACAGCGCCTGGCAGGCCGCGGAGATCGCCCTGCGGCACCGCGCCGCCGCCGACCGCTCCGCGCGCGTCGCCGTCGCCATCCGCGAGGCCGAGCGGGACGCCGCACCGGCGCTCGCCGCCCGAGCCACCGCGGCCGCCGACCTCGTCCGCGCCCTGCACACCGCCGCCGAGGCGGGCGAGCGGATCGCCAACGAGGAGGAGGAGCGTTCCGCGGCCCTCCAGGAGGCCGGCGAATCCGCGCACCGTGACGCCACCGCCGCCGCCACCCACGCCCAGCGCGCCCGCAGCGAGGCCGACCACCTCAAGCAGCGGCTTGCCGAGGTGGAGCAGGAAACGGCCGAGGCCGTCGAGGCCGGCTGGCTGGACGACACCGCACCGGACGCCGACCCCGCGCGCGCCGCACTCGCCGCCTCCGACGCCGAGAAGACCGCCGTCGAGGCATGGGACTCCGCCCGCGAGGCCGCCCGCCTGGCCGCGAACCGGGCCCGCGAGACCACCGCACGGCACGCCGCGGCGGAACTCGCGGCCGCCCGTGCCGAGGACGCCGCACAGGCCGCGGAGCGCGCCCACGACGCCGAGCGGCGCGCCGCCGAGGCGATCGGCGGCGAGCAGCGCCTCGCCGACCTCCTCGGCCTCCCGCAGTCCGAGGCGAAGTCCATCGGACTGCCCGGCCCGCGGACGTCCACCCCGGGCGGGGAGACCCCGCCGGCCCGCCGCCCCGCCGCCGGGCCCCTCACGGCGGAGGAGCTGGACCGCAACGCCGACGAGCTGGCCGAACTCCTGGAGCAGGGCGTCGCCACCGCCGAGCGGCAGCTGTTCGACCTGCGCACGGCCGCCGCCGATGACTCCCGCATCCTCGGCGCGCTGGGTGATGGCGGGCTGCTGCCCCCGGGGCCCGATGTGCTGGCCGCCGTCGAGTACCTCGGTGAACACGGCGTCCCTGCACTGCCCGGCTGGCGGTATCTCGCGCAGTCCGTCGACCCCGCCGACCACGCCCGGGTGCTCGCCGCCCGTCCGGAACTCGTCGACGGCGTGATCATCACGGACCCCGCGACCCACGCGCGGGCCCGCGAGATCCTCGCCATGGCCGCGTTGCTGCCCCGCTCCGCCGTCGCGGTCGGCACCTCTGCCGCGCTGCTCGCCCCCACACCCGCCCCCGACGGCCGCGACACCGGTATCTTCCTCGTCCCGCCGAACCCGGCGATGCACGACGAATCCGCCGCCGACGAGGAGCGGCAGGCGCTGCGGGCGCGGGCCATGGAGCGCGACGACGAGATCCGCGCTCTGGCCGCGCGGCTCTCCGGTGACCGGGCGCTGGCCGCCCGCCTCGGGTCGTGGCGCGGCGGCTGCCCGGCCGGCCGGCTCGCCGAGCTGTCCGCCGCCGCGGAGCAGACCCGCGCAGACGCGGACGAGGCGTCGGCCGAGTTGGCCGAGGCCCGCTCGGCGCGCGACGAGGCCGAGGAGGTCTCGGCGGAAGCCACCCGGGTCCGCGACGAACGGCAGGAGACCGCGCAGCGCGCCCGCCGGGTCGCCGACGTCCTGGCAGGGCTCGCGCACCGGCTGCGCGAGCGCGCCGCCTGGCAGTCCCGGCTGCGGGAACTCGCCGACGAGGCAGCGGAGTTCGAGGCTCGCGCCGAGGAGTGCGTGGACCGTGCGCGGGGCGCCGACGAGGATCGCAGAGCCGCCCAGCGCGCCGCGGACGACGCCCGCCGCACCGCCCGTGCGCTGCGCTCCGAGCGTGCCGAGATCGCCGGCGTACCGGACGACCTGGGCGAGGCACCGGAGGGCGCGAGCGCGTCGCTGCCCGCGCTGCGCGAGGCGTACCGCGCCGCCTCCCAGCTCTACGAAAAGGTCGGTGTCGGCGCCGACCTGCGGGCCGAACAGGCCCGCGCCGAGGGCGACGAGAGCGCCGCCCTGGCCGAGCTGAACCGCCTCACCAACAAGGTCCGCACCCGCGCCGAGCAGCTGCTGCAGAGCCCGGACGCCGCCGACGGCCCGTCCCGGCAGGCCGCCGCGTCCCGCGCCGAATCGCTGGTGCAGATGCTGGAGACCCGCGCGTCCGCCGCCAGCGAGCAGCTGGGCCGGCTGCGTGGCGAGGCCGAGCGGCTGGCGCCGACCGAAGGCGACGCGCACACCGAACTTCCCGCGGAGACGGTGCCCGCCGACGCCGACCGGGCCAAGGAGCTGCTGCGCCTGGCGGCCGGCGAACTGGCCACCGCCACCGAGGCGTTGGACGCCGCCCGCGCGCAGCATGACGCGCTGCTGCGCGACCACCGCGCGGCCGAGGACGCGGCAGGCGGTTTCGACGAGACCGCGGCCCTGCTGCGCGATCTGCTGCGTGACCACCACGACACCGCCGCCGGTCCCGGCGCCCAGGGCGCCGAGGAGCCCGAGCCGTACGCCGGCCGGCTGGAGGAGGCCCGGCAGGCCGCCGCGGAGTCCCGCCGCTCGCTGCGCGGCTGCGCCGCCGACCTCTCCGCCGCCGAGGCCGCGGTGCGCGAGGCGAGCGACATTCTCGTACGGCACGCCAATTCCACCCGCTACGAACAGGTCCGTACCCCCGCCCGGCAGCAGATCCGTGAGCTGCCCGCCGCCGCGCTGCCGGACCACGCAGCCAAGTGGGCCGTTGCCTTCGCTCCCCGGCTGCGGGTGCTCACCGACGAGCTGGAGCAGCTGGAGCGCAACCGCGACAGCATCGTCGACCGCCTCCGTGGCCTGGTGGATTCGTCGCTGACGACGCTGCGCTCGGCGCAGCGGCTGTCCCGTCTCCCCGAAGGGCTGGGGGAGTGGTCCGGGCAGGAGTTCCTGCGGATCCGCTTCGAGGACCCCGACCAGGCCACGCTCACCGAGCGGCTGGGGGAGGTCATCGACGAGGCGACCCGCTCCGCGGTCAGGAAGAACAGCGACCTGCGGCGGGACGGCATGACGCTGCTGCTGCGCGGGGTCGGCGCGGCGCTCCAGCCGCGCGGGGTGGCCGTGGAGATCCTCAAGCCGGACGCGGTGCTGCGCGCCGAGCGGGTGCCCGTCGGGCAGATGGGCGACGTCTTCTCCGGCGGCCAGCTGCTGACCGCCGCCATCGCGCTGTACTGCACGATGGCGGCGCTGCGCAGCAACGACCGGGGCCGCGACAAGCAGCGGCACGCCGGCACGCTGTTCCTCGACAACCCCATCGGCCGCGCCAATGCCACGTATCTGCTGGAGCTTCAGCGCGCCGTCGCCGATGCGCTGGGCGTCCAGCTCCTCTACACCACCGGCCTCTTCGACACCACAGCCCTGGCGGAGTTCCCGCTGGTCATCCGGCTGCGCAACGACGCCGACCTGCGGGCCGGGCTGAAGTACATCAGCGTCGAGGAGCATCTGCGCCCCGGCCTGCCGCAGCAGCAGGACCCGGGCGAGGAGGCGGTGCACGGCCAGATCACCGCGACGCGGATGTACCGCAGGCCCGAGCAGCAGCCGAAGGTGCCGGCCCAGCAGGAGACCGCTCGCGACGAGGCCACCACCGGTCCGGCGCCCGGCACGGAGGCGGACGACACCGGCCGGTGACGCCGGGGAGCCGGCTGTGGTGCTCGCGCGGTGTGGGCACCACAGCCGGCCGCCGGGTCGGTCAGAGCACCACGACCGAACGCAGCACCTCGCCCCGCCGCATCTTGCCGAAGGCCGGTTCGACTTCGTCCAGGGTGACGGTCTCCGTGACGAACCGGTCCAGGTCGAGCTTGCCGCTCAGATACAGGTTGACCAGGACGGGGAAGTCGCGGCTGGGCAGGCAGTCGCCGTACCAGGAGGATTTCAGGGCGCCGCCGCGGGAGAACAGCTCGATCAGGGGCAGTTCGATGCGCATGTCGGGGTCGGGGACGCCGACCTGGACGAGGGTGCCGGCCAGGTCACGCATGAAGAATCCCTGCCGGTAGGTCTCCGGGCGGCCCACCGCGTCGATCACCACGTCCGCGCCGTGCCCGCCGGTGAGGCCGCGAACCGCCTCGATCGGGTCCGTACCACGCGAGTTGACGGTGTCGGTGGCGCCGAAGCGCTCGGCGGCGTCCAGCTTGGCATCGTCGATGTCGACGGCGATGACGCGGCGCGCCCCGGCCCGGGAGGCGCCGGCGATGGCGGCGTTGCCGACGCCGCCGCAGCCGATCACGGCGACGGTGTCGCCGCTGCCGACGGCGCCGGTGTGCACAGCCGCGCCGTAGCCGGCCATCACCCCGCAGCCGATGAGACCGGCGGCCTCCGGGCGGGCGGCGGGGTCCACCTTCACCGCCTGCCCTGCGGCGACCAGCGTCTTCTCGGCGAACGCGCCGATGCCCAGGGCCGTGGTCAGCGGAGTGCCGTCCAGCAGGGTCATCGGCTGGGAGGCGTTGCGGGAGTCGAAGCAGTACCAGGGACGGCCCCGGCGACAGGACCGGCAACTCCCGCACGGCGCACGCCAGGCGAGCACCACGTAGTCACCCGGCGCCAGATCCGCGACCCCCGGACCGATCTCCTCGACGACACCGGCCGCCTCATGCCCCAGCAGATAGGGGAAGTCCTCGCCGATGGCCCCGTCGCGGTAGTGCAGATCGGTGTGGCAGACCCCGCATGCCTGGACGGCCACGAGCACTTCGCCCGGCCCGGGGTCGGGTACCCGGATCGGCAGCACTTCGACGGGCGCGCCCTTCTTGACGGCGACGACGGCGCGGGCTTCGTGCGGCATGTCTCACTCCTAAACAGCGCCTGCGCGAGTGGCAGGGGCGGGTGCGCGTGGAGTTGGCACGGGTGCCTGTGAGGGGTTGAGTGGTGCGCTCGCGGTGACAGGGAAGGGCGGTGAACTGCCGGCCGCCCGCAGCCCCGTAGTGTGTTGCCCATGGCGCGCTTCGTTGCGCCATAGGAGACATGCTGGAAGTTCGCCAGGAATCCGTCAAGAGGCGATTTTTCGCTGCCCCGACCTCAACCCCCGTACCCCATGCGGCGGGAGAGATCCGCGGCGGCCTTCGCGGAGCGCTCCGCCAGCTCCGCCAGTAGCGGTTCCTCCATGCGGTACGCCGGTCCGGAGACGCCGATCGCCCCGATCACCGCCCCGTCGTGCGCCCGCACCGGCGCCGCCACCGCGTTCAGTCCGATCTCCAACTCCTCGGTGGAGCAGGCGAATCCGTCGTCGAGCGCGGCGCTCAGCTGTTCGCGCAGCGTGGCGGGTGTGGTCAGGGTGTTCTCGGTGAACCGCGGCAATTTGCGGGCCAGGAGCGTCTCCCGGCGTTCCCGGGGCAGATGCGCCAGCAGCACCTTGCCGCTCGCGGTGGCGTGCAGCGGGGTGCGGCGGCCGAGCCAGTTGTAGGCGGTGACCGCGGCGGCGCCTCTGGCCTGCATGATGTTGACCGCGGCGTCGCCGTCCAGTACCGCGATGTTCGCGGTCTCCCCGGTGTCGTCGGCGAGCGCCCGGCACACCGGCTGGCCCTCCTGTGAGATGTCGAGCCGGATCGCCGCCGCGCCGGCCAGCCGCAGCACCCCGGCGCCCAGGAAGTACTTCCCGCGCTCCCGTTCCTGCTCCACCAGCCCCCGGTTCTCCAGCACGCCCAGGATCCGGAACGCGGTCGACTTGTGGACTTCCAGCTCCTCCGAAATCTCGGTCACTCCGGCCTCGCCCAGCCGGGCGAGGATCTCCAGAACGCTGACCGCGCGGTCCACGGACTGGACGGAGCCCGCCCCTCCGCGCCGCTCCTCGGGACGGTCGTCCGGCGTATCGGTCGTGTTCGGCATGGGTCTTTGCGTCACCACCCGGTGGCCCCCGGAGGGGCACGTCTGAGGCTCTTGCCGGAAAGCTCTTGACGGCCCGCTTCCCGACTTGGATTCTGTTGCGTATCGCGCTCTGCGGTGCGTTATTCAAAACGCCATGATACCCATCAGTGCCAGGGGGGCCAGATGTTTCCCGTCTGCCGTATCGAGGACCTGCCCGAGGGCGAATCCGTACGGATCGAGCTCGGTGGCGCCATGCCGGCCATCGCCGTCTTCCACGCCGAGGGCGGTTTCTACGCCGTCGACGACACCTGCAGCCACCAGGACGCCTCGCTCTCCGAGGGCTGGGTCGAGGGCTGCTTCGTCGAATGCCCGCTGCACGCGGCGCTGTTCGACCTGCGTACCGGAGCCCCGACCTGCCTGCCCGCCCGCCGGCCCGTCCGGACACACGAGGTCAGTGTCCTGGACGGAATGATCCACGTACGGCCCGCGGTCAGGGAAGAGGCCGTGGCGTAACGCGCGGGCCGGGCTCCAGGGCGCCCCGACCGGCCCGTGTGCCGCCGTCCCCCGGCGCTCGTCGTGCGGCATCCGCCGCCAGTGGCGCGTACGGCCGCACCGGTGATGCCGGCCGGTTCACGCGGCGGCGCTGTCCACCCGCGACCGGCCGTCCCGCGACGCCCGCCGCTCCTGGCGACGGGCCTGCCGCCGCTCCCGGCGCAGCTCCCGCGCGGTGCTGCTCGGCTGCGACTGCACGCCGTTGCGCTGTACCCACACCTGTCGGGTCACCCAGACGTCCAGTACCGCCCAGGTCGCCACGATGGTCCCGGCGACCGTGCAGAGCACCGCGGGAAACGCGAGCCACGCTCCTGCCAGCGTGCTCAGGAACGCCACCATGGCCAGGATCAGAGTCAGCGCCACGATGATGACCGCGCGCACCGCGGCGGTGCGCACCGGATCGGCCATCCGACGCCGGGTCGCCGGCTCCTCCTGCCACAAGGCGCGCCTGCCGGTGTCCATGAACGCGTCACACTCCCCGTACTCTCCCCGCCCGTCCGACACTTCGGTGGCTGCCCGGATACACCGGATACATGCCCGCGACGCCGGACCCGACGCCCTCATCGTCGGCTATCGACCGGGCGGGGCGTTACCCGGGGTAGGGGAAAACCGGCCAACCGGCCGCCCATGACACCCCGTAACGGCGTGATTCCGAGCCTGTCACCGTGGGCGGGTTGTCCGGTAATCGACGGACAACTCATGACGATCCCGCCCCGCCCCCTTTCCGCAAGGCTCGGACAGGTCTTCGGCTAGGTCACCCGACAGTAGTAGGCTCGCGCCGTTTGTTGACGGAACACCACCCCCGTGCGCCGGGGTTGACGTAGGGGAGGCCATGCGCTTTCGCGGGAAGTCGATCCGCCGGAAGATCGTGGCGCTGCTGCTCGTGCCGCTGGTGTCCCTGACGGCCATGTGGGCGTTCGCGACGTACCTCACCGGGCGTGAGGCCAACCAGCTGCTCGATGTCGGCAACGTCATCCGCAGTGTGGGGTATCCGGCCGAGGACGTCGTCCAGGCGCTCCAGCGCGAGCGCCGCCAGAGCCTGCTGTATCTCGCGGACCGGCGCGGCGCCGACGCGCTGACCGCCCTGCGTCGGCAGGCCAGGACCACCGACGAGCAGGTCGACCGGCTGCGGGCCAACGCCCAGGACCCCTCCGTACGCCAGGATCTGGCCGGCGACGCCGGCTACCGGATGGACGGCGTCGTGAAGGGGCTGTCCGGCCTCCCCGCGCTGCGCGCCCAGGTCGAGGACAACACCGTCACCCGCGAGGAGGCCATGGAGGCGTACAACGCCCTGGTCGACCCGCACTACGACTTCCTCGCCGCGCTCCACGCCCTGGAGAACGTGGAGATGGACAAGCAGGGCCGTGCGCTCGTCAACATCACCCGCGCCCGCGAGGCGGTCTCCCGCGAGGACGCCCTGATGTCCGCCGCACTGGTCTCCGGCAGCATGAGCAAGCGCGATCTGCGGTCCTTCTCCGACCGGATCGCCGAGCGCCGGGTGCTGTACGCCACCAGCCTGCCCATCCTGCCCCTCAAGGACCGCGGCCTCTACGAGGACTACTGGCGCAACGCCACGGCGCACGAGCTGACCGACTACGAGGACCGGGTGATCGCGGCCGGCGCCCAGGCGGGGCCGCGCAGCGTCAACGCCGAGCGGTGGCACACCGCCGCCCGCAAGGTACTCGGCGACCTCCAGCGGATGGGCAAGGACGCCGGCGACCGCTACCAGGAACGCGTCGAACCGGTCGCCACGGCCGTCGTGCTCAAGGCGGGAATCGCCGGTGTCCTCGGCTTCGCCGCCCTGCTGGTCTCGGTCATCGTCTCCTTCCGCATCGGCCGCCGGCACGTCAAGGACCTCACCCGGCTGCGCAAGGCCGCCCACGAGGTCTCCGGCGTCCGGCTGCCGAGCGTCATGCGCCGGCTCGCGGCAGGCGAACAGGTCGACGTCGAGACCGAGGCGCCGCGGCTCGAATTCGGCCAGGACGAGACGGGCCAGGTCGGCCAGGCCCTCAACACCCTCCAGCGGGCCGCCGTCGAAGCCGCCGTCAAGCAGGCGGACATGCGCCGCGGCGTCTCCGAGGTGTTCGTCAACCTCGCCCGCCGCAGCCAGGTCCTGCTGCACCGCCAGCTCACCCTGCTGGACGCGATGGAGCGGCGTACCGAGGACACCGACGAACTGGCCGATCTGTTCCGGATCGACCATCTGACCACCCGCATGCGGCGGCACGCCGAGGGCCTGGTCATCCTGTCCGGTGCGGCGCCCTCACGGCAGTGGCGCAAACCCATCCAGCTGATGGACGTGGTGCGCGCGGCCGTCGCCGAGGTGGAGGACTACGAGCGGATCGAGGTGCGCCGGCTGCCGCGCCTCGCGGTCGACGGTCCCGCCGTCTCCGACCTCACCCACCTGATCGCCGAACTCCTGGAGAACGCCACCGTCTTCTCACCGCCGCACACCGCCGTGCAGGTGCTCGGCGAGCGGGTCTCCAACGGCTTCACCCTGGAGATCCACGACCGTGGCCTGGGCATGGCCGCCGACCAGCTGCTGGACGCCAACCTCCGGCTCGCCGAGACCCCGGAGTTCGAGCTGTCGGACACCGACCGGCTCGGGCTGTTCGTGGTCAGCAGGCTCGCCCAGCGCCAGGGCGTCCGGGTCTCGCTCCAGCCGTCGCCCTACGGCGGCACCACCGCCGTCGTGCTCATCCCCGGTGCCATCCTCACCGAGTCCTCCGAGGGCGGCCGCGAGGACCGGGAACTGGACTCCGCGGACCCGGTGGGCGTCCGGTTCGGCAACGAACTGGAGCACGCGGCAGGCAAGCTGGCCGCGCTGTCCCAGGTGCCGGTGCCGTTCCCGGAGCGGCCGACGCGCACCCCCGCCGCCATCGACGGGCCGGTCGAACTGGAGGCGCCGCTCGGCCTGGACGAGCTGGACTCCCTCGACGACGAGGACAACATCTTCCGCCGGGAGCGCGGCCGGGGCCGCCGCGGGCCGTCAGCCGGGCAGAGCACCGGGCCGGCCAAGACACCCGGTATCGCGTCGGTGTCGCCGGTCCCGTCCGGTGAACAGCACCAGCAGACCCGCGACCAGGCCCCCGGCGGGCCCGCCCCGCTGCCACGCCGCCCCCGGCCCCCGGTCCTGGTCTCCGACCACGGCAGGACGGTGGAGGACGGCGAGACACGCGGAAAGGCGGCCGCCGAACGCCCCGATGCCGAGCGCCCCGGCGACGACCGCACCGGCACCGAGCGCCCCGGCGACGACCGCAGCGACCGCCGCCAAGCGCCCGAGCCAGGCGCGTCAGGAGTCGCTGACGGCGAGGCCCCGCCGCCCGGTGAGGCCCCGCCGTCCACGACGCCGGTCGGGCTGCCCCGTCGGGTACGGCAGGCGAGCCTCGCCCCGCAGCTGAAGGCCGACACGGAGCGTGGGGCGGAGACGGACCGGCGGGTCGCGGAGCCCCTGGAGGACCGCGATGCCGACGCGGTGCGCGCGCGGATGGCCTCGCTCCAGCGCGGCTGGCAGCGCGGCCGGCGGGACAACGGCGAATCCCCGGAGGAGGTCCACGGGACCGACCGGCGGACATCGCGCGAGGACGCCGCGGACGAGGCGGCCCCAGGGCGCGCCGACACCCGGCACCACGACGAAGCACACCGCACGGGCTCCGCCCGTGACGCGACCGTGCGGGGCGGCGACGACGCCGGCTCGGGCACAGCACCAGGAACCACATCGGGAGGGGACGGTCCATGACCGCACCGAAGGCAGAAGCTTCCACCGCATCGGCCGCGTCGAGGGGGACCGGCGAACTGAGCTGGCTCCTGGACGAGCTCGTCGACCGGGTCGGCAGCATCCGCAAGGCACTCGTCCTCTCCAGCGACGGGCTGGCCACCGGCGCGTCGAAGGATCTGACCCGCGAGGACGGTGAGCACCTGGCCGCGGTCGCCTCCGGCTTCCACAGCCTCGCCAAGGGCGTCGGCCGGCACTTCGACGCGGGACGGGTCCGGCAGACGCTGGTCGAGCTGGACGACGCGTTCCTGTTCGTCAGCGCGGCCGGCGACGGCAGCTGCCTGGCGGTCCTGGCCGACGCCGACGCCGATGTCGGTCTGATCGCCTACGAGATGACGCTGCTCGTCAAGCGCGTGGGTACGCACCTGGGCACCGCGTCCCGGTCCGGGCTGCCCACCGGAGGGTGACGACGGTGACGCCATGAGCGACCAGGATGGTCGATCCGTGCCCGAGCGGGGAGCGGCCCGTTGGTTCGACGACGACGCGGGCCCGGTCGTCCGCCCGTACGCGATGACGCGCGGGCGCACCCGCTCGGCCGCGGAGGGGCGGCTGGATCTGATCGCGCTGGTGATCGCCGAGTCCCGCGCGGACGGTGCGGTCGCCGACCAGACGCTGTCGCCCGAGCATGTCGAGATCGTCGAACTGTGCCGCCGGGCACCGCTGTCGGTCGCCGAACTGGCGGCGGAACTGGACCTGCCGGTCGGGGTGGTCCGGGTGCTCATCGGCGATCTGCTGGACGTGGAGCTGGTGCATGTCAGCAGGCCCGTCCCGCCGGCCGAACTGCCGGACGAGAAGGTACTGCGCGAGGTGATCGACGGCCTTCGCGCCCTGTGACACCGGCAGCGCGCGACGCCCGTGCCACCCACCCGCAACAACGGGCGGGCGGCACGGGCGTCGCGCGTGCGGGCGGCCGGGGCGGTTTCAGGGGCGGATGATGATGCGGAGGGGGTTGCCCTCGTGAGTCTCCAGGCGGCGCACCCCTTCGGCGATGTCCTCCAGGGGCAGCTGCGCGCTGACCGACCCGCTGATGTCCAGCCGTCCGGTGGCCACCAGCCTGACGAGCTGCTCGATATGGGCCTTGCGATAGCCGAGGTGGCCGGTGACGGTGTGTCGGTCGCGGACGAACGGGGTCTGCGGGCCGAGGTCGAAGCGGTCCATGGACATCCCGATCATCACCAGCCGGCCGCGGTAGCCGA
Source organism: Streptomyces sp. NPDC017993 (assembly GCF_044328065.1). Lineage (NCBI taxonomy): Bacteria > Bacillati > Actinomycetota > Actinomycetes > Kitasatosporales > Streptomycetaceae > Streptomyces > Streptomyces sp. NPDC017993. The sequence goes on along the minus strand of NZ_JBIRGO010000015.1, from coordinate 23,868 downwards.
GCGCCCGGTTGGCCTGGGCGTAGGTCCGGCCCCGGCCGACCGCGTCGATCGCGACATCCAGCCCACGGCCCCCGGTCAGCGCGGCGACCTGGTCGAGGGCGTCCTCGGCGGTCGGGTCGACGGCGTGGTCCGCGCCGCGCTCCAGGGCACGCTGCCGGGCCGCGGGCAGCGGGTCCAGGGCGATCAGCGGGGCGGCCCCGGCCAGCCGGGCGCTCTGGACGGCGTGGATGCCGATACCACCGAGGCCCCAGACGCCGACGCTCTCCGCGGGGCGTACCGCCGCCGTGTCGACCACCGCGGCGTACGGCGTCGAGACGGCGTCGGCCAGCACCGCGGCCTGCTCCAGCGGGATGTCGTCGGGCACCCGGACCAGCGAGGTGACCGGCACCACCACGTACTCGGCCCAGGCCCCGTCGAAGTCGAAGGCCATGATCTCGATGCGCTCGCAGTCGTCGGCCGCGGCGCCCGCGATGCAGGCCGGGCAGGATCCGCAGGCCCGCCCGGCGTGCAGGACGACGCGGTCGCCCGGCTGCCAGCCGGCGGTCGGGGCGCCGAGCCGGTCGATGACCCCGGCGGCCTCGTGGCCCGGGGTGATCGCGGTCAGCGAGGTGGTGAAGACGCCGCCGAGCAGGCTCAGATCGGAATGGCAGATGCCGCAGGCGGCGACCTTGACCAGCGCCTCACCGGGCCGCGGCGCCGGCAGGGGCACGTCCTCGACGGTGAGCTTGCCGGTGGCGGGGGTGAAGCGGGCGGCGCGCATGGTGGTCATCGAAAGGATCTCCTCAGTGCCCGGCACGGGCTCGGTGAGAGAGGCGGCCGGGCTCCGTCCGGAGCGGGGCGGGCGCCGGACGCGCGCGGCCGGGGGCTTGTTGAGCAGCGCTCAGCACCGTTGTACGGTCGCTGTTAAGCAGTTGTCAACAAGAGGAGAGCGCCGCCATGGCCACGGACGACATCCCGGACCCCGCCTTCGAGCGCCTGAAGATCGAGGTCGGCCCGCACGTCTACGACGCGCTCGCGGCCGGCCCAGCCGACGGCGAGTTCGCCCTGCTGCTCCACGGCTGGCCCGAATTCGCCGACTCCTGGAGCGCCGTGCTCACCGCCCTGGGCGCGGCCGGCTACCGCGCCGTCGCCGTCGACCAGCGCGGCTACTCCCCGGGCGCCCGCCCGCCCCGGGTCGCCGACTACGCCGTACCCCAACTGGTCGCCGACGCCCTCGCCTTCGCCGACTCCCAGGGGGCGGACCGCTTCCACCTCATCTCCCACGACTGGGGCGGCCTCGTCGCCTGGGCGCTGGCCGGCGCCCACCCCGAGCGGCTGAGGTCCCTCAGCGTGCTGGCCACCCCGCACCCCGAGGCGCTCAACCGGGCCATCGCCGAGGACCCCGACCAGTACCGGCGGCTGGACTACGTCCGCTTCTTCCGCGGTGCGGACGGCGTCGCGGAGGAAGCGCTGCTGGCCGACGGCGCGAAGCGGCTGCGCTCCGCCTACCGGGACAAGGTCCCCGAGGCGCTGGTGGACGAGAACGTCCGCAGGCTCGCCGAGCCGGGCGCGCTGACCGCCACCCTGAACTGGTACCGCGCCCCCGAGGAGGTCATCTCGGTGCCCGCGGGCCGCATCACCGTGCCCACCCTCTTCCTGTGGGGCAGCGAGGACAGCGCCCTGGGCCGCCTGGCTGCCGAGTCGACCGGCGGGTGGGTGGACGGCCCGTACCACTTCGAGGCCCTCGAAGGCGCCAGCCACTGGCTGCCCGAAGAGGTCCCCGACGTGGTCACCCCCAAGATCCTCGACCACCTCGGCCGGAACGCCTGAAGCCGTGGCGGGCCGGGGCGCCCCGCGCGCGTCCCGGCCCGCGGCCGCTACCGCGGGTCACGGCCCTTGCGCGGTACCCGAAAGGCCCCGCAGGCCGCCGTACACTGCGGGCATGTCCGGCAAGCGCGTCACCCGCCTCACCCCCGACCAGCGCCGGGAGCAGCTGGTCGGCATCGGTCTGGAGATGCTCGCCGAATGCTCCCTGGACGAGCTGTCCACCGACGAGGTCGCCCGACGGGCCGGCATCTCCCGCGGACTGCTCTTCCACTACTTCGACTCCAAGCGCGACTTCTACCGCGCCGTGGTCCGCGCGGAGTGCGCACGCTTCACCGCGGCGACGGAACCGGACGCCACGCTGGAGCCGGTCCCGTGGATGCGCGCCTTCATCGCCGGTTTCGTCGATTACGTACTGGAGCACCGGCAGGTGTACCTCGCGCTGGTGCGCGGCGCGGCCGGCAGCCACCCCGCGGTGACCGACATCGTCGGCGAGACCCGCGAGACGCTCGCCCGCCGGATGCGCGACGGCCGGCGCCGGCTGGGCATGCCGCAGGCGCCGCGGGTGGAGCTGGCCTCGCGCGCCTGGATGGCGTTCGCCGAGGAAGCGGTGACGAACTGGCCGGTCGAGGAGGCCGACGCCCGCGAGGAGCTGTGCGCCTTCCTGGAATCCAGCTTCGTGAGCCTGCTGGGGCTGCTCGACCGGCCCACGGTCCTCGCCCCGCACTGAGCCACCACCCCGAGAACGCGTCCGACCTGGCCCTTTCGACCCGGTTGGCGGCGTCCGGGCATTGCCCGCCGATAACGATGCCGCACCACAAGTGAGCACTCCCGCACGCACGTTGTACCGTTCCTGTGCAGCTGCCGATCGTCCGCCGACGGTCGCCGAACAGGCGTGAGTTCCCCTGCACACACGGCAATTCAGGAGAAGAAACCCATGGCCTTCGGGCGTTCCGAGCGCCGTCGCCGGTCCACCGTCGATCCCATGTCGCTCAAGATCCTCGTCGCGGGCGGCTTCGGAGTGGGCAAGACCACCCTGGTGGGCGCCGTCAGCGAGATCAAACCGCTGCGCACCGAGGAGCAGCTGACCGAAGCGGGCCGCCCGGTCGACGACCTCGACGGTGTGGAGGCAAAGGCCACCACCACCGTGGCGATGGACTTCGGCCGGATCACCGTCAACGACGAACTGGTCCTCTACCTCTTCGGCACGCCCGGCCAGGACCGCTTCTGGTTCCTGTGGGACGAGCTGTCGCTCGGCGCGCTCGGCGCGGTGGTGCTCGCCGACACCCGCCGCCTGGCGGACTCATTCGCCTCCGTCGACTACTTCGAGCGGCGCGGGCTGCCCTTCGTCGTCGCCGTCAACTGCTTCGACGGAGCGGAGCGTTACCCGGCCGAGGCCGTCCAGGACGCGCTGGACCTGTCCCCCGAGGTGCCGGTGCTGATGTGCGACGCGCGGCGCACGGACTCCGCCCGGGAGGTGCTGGTCTCCGTCGTCCGGCACGCCATGCACGTCAGCGCCCGACAGCGGGAGCCCGCGCTGCCCTGACGTCAGGCGCGGGCACGGCCGGTACCCCGCCGTCCGGGATACCGGCCGTACGCTGCGCGCCCGGTGGGGACGCGCGTCTACGAGGCCCGGCCGCCGTCCTCCGCCAGCCAGCCGAAGCTGCGCTCCACGGCCTTGCGCCAGTTGCCGTACTCGCGGTCCCTGGTCTCCCCGTCCATCCGCGGGGTCCACTCCGTGTCGCGCTTCCAGTGGGCCCTCAGCTCGTCCAGGTCCTGCCAGACGCCGGTCGCCAGGCCCGCCGCGTACGCCGCCCCCAGACACGTCGTCTCCGGGATCACCGGGCGGATCACCGGCACCCCCAGCACGTCGGCCTGGTGCTGCATCAGCAGATTGTTGGCCGTCATGCCGCCGTCGACCTTGAGCTGCGTGATCCGCACCCCGGAGTCCTGGTACATCGCGTCGACCACCTCGCGGGTCTGCCAGCTGGTCGCCTCCAGCACCGCGCGCGCCAGATGCGCCTTGGTGACGAACCCGGTCAAGCCGGTGATCACACCGCGCGCGTCGGAGCGCCAGTACGGCGCGAACAGGCCGGAGAACGCCGGGACGATGTAGGCACCGCCGTTGTCCGGGACGCTCGCCGCGAGCGCCTCGATCTCGTCGGCCGAGGAGATGATGCCGAGTTGGTCGCGCAGCCACTGCACCAGGGCACCGGTGATGGCGATCGAGCCCTCCAGGCAGTACACCGGAGCCTCGCCGCCGAGCTGGTAGCCCATGGTCGTCAGCAGCCCGCTCTTGGAGGGGACCGGGCGGTTGCCGGTGTTCAGCAGCAGGAACGATCCGGTGCCGTAGGTGTTCTTGGCCTCGCCGACGCCGTAGCAGGTCTGTCCGAAGACGGCCGCCTGCTGGTCGCCGAGGGCCGAGGCCACCGGCACGCCGTGCAGCTGGCCGACGGCCGTGCCGTACACCTCGGCCGACGACCGGATCTCCGGCAGTATCGCGGCGGGCACGTTCATGGCCGACAGGATCGACGGGTCCCACTGGAGGGTGGAGAGGTTCATCAGCATGGTGCGCCCGGCGTTGGTCACGTCGGTGACATGCACTCCGCCGTCGGTGCCGCCCGTCAGGTTCCAGATCAGCCACGTGTCGATGGTGCCGAAGGCGATCTCGCCGCGCTCGGCGCGGTCCCGCAGACCCGGCACCTCGTCCAGCAGCCAGGCAGCCTTGGGGCCGGAGAAATAGCTGGCCAGCGGCAGCCCGGTGGCCTCGCGGAAGCGGTCCTGGCCGTCCGCGCCGCCCAGTTCGGCACAGAGCTGCGAGGTCCGGGTGTCCTGCCAGACGATGGCATTGTGCACCGGCCGGCCGGTCGCCCGGTCCCACAGGACCGTGGTCTCCCGCTGGTTGGTGATGCCCAGGGCGCTCAGCTGGTCCGCGCGCAGCCCCGCCTTGGCGAGCGCGCCGGCCACCACGGCCTGCACCTTCGACCAGATCTCGGTGGCGTCGTGCTCGACCCAGCCCGGCCGGGGAAAGATCTGGCGGTGCTCACGCTGGTCGACGGCGACGATCGCCCCGGCGTGGTTGAAGATGATGCAGCGGCTCGACGTCGTGCCCTGGTCGATCGCGGCGACGTACTTCTCGGTGTGCTCCGTCATGACGTCACGTCTCCTGAGGTCTCGGTGCGGGAGTACGGGGCCGGCTCACCGCGGTCAGAACGCCGCCAGATACACCAGCCCGGACAGCACCGCGCCGATGAGCGGACCCGCTACCGGCACCCATGCGTAACCCCAGTCGGAGGAACCCTTGTTGGGGATCGGCAGCAGCGCGTGCACGAGGCGCGGGCCGAGGTCGCGCGCGGGGTTGATGGCGTAGCCGGTGGGCCCGCCGAGCGACAGCCCGATGCCGACCACGAGCAGCGCGACGAGCAGCACATTGATGCCGGATCCGTAGATGCCCGCGTCCTCGCCCGGGACCTGGCCGATACCGATGCCCTTGTTCTCGCCGAAGAACAGCAGCGGCAGCACCAGCCCGATGGTGGCGATGACCTCGGTCACCAGGTTGGCGACCGGATTGCGGATCTCCGGTGCCGTGGAGAAGATCCCCAGCGTCGGCTGGGCGTTGGCCTGCTCGGCGTTGGCCGCGAACTGCGCGTAGTACAGCGCCCAGGCCAGCACCGCGCCGATCGCCGCGCCGACCATCTGCGCCAGGATGTAGAGCGGCACCTTCGACCACTCGGTGCCACCGGCGACGGCCGAGCCGACCGTCACGGCCGGGTTGAGGTGCCCACCGGACAGCGGTGCGGCGGTGTAGGCCCCGGCGAGTACGCCGAGGCCCCAGCCGAAGGCGATCGCGACCCAGCCCGCGGCCTTCGCCTTGGAGTGGTGCAGGGTGACGGCGGCGCACACGCCGGCGCCGAAGAGGATGAGTATCGCGGTGCCGATCACTTCACCGACGAAGATGTCCCCATTGGAATACATGGCGGCTCCTAGGCCCTCGCCCGGGGACGTCCCCCGGTCCTCCGTGCAGGGTGCGTACCACCCGTGCCGCGGAGCCGGTGGCGGAGGTGGGACCCCGCTGCCCCGTGCCCCGCCCGCATGGGCGTCGAGCGTGCCAGAGCGTCAGCAACCGCCGGTGGGAGAGGCGGGCAGCGCGCAGCCGCTGCCACGCGGCCGGGGTGCCTGAGTGCGGCGATGCCGACTGACACCCGGAAGTGTTCACCGCACGTGTGGGAGCGTCAAGGTCACGCACAGCACCGTCTGCCGATCGCAACCGGCGGGTGCCGGACGGGTGCCGCGTCCGGCCGTACGCGTCAGCCGCCGGCGCGTACTCCTCCGTGACCGGCCGGGCTGCCGCAGGGCGGGCCGGCCGGGCCCGGCACCCGTGCGAGGGTGCCGCGGCGCAGTTCCGTCCGCTCCGTGTCCGGCCGGCCCAGCACCCAACTCGCCCCCGCCAGCGCCTTGGCCGCCTTCTTCAGCGGCGCGAGCGCGGCCGCGGCCTGCCGGTGGCCGGTGACGCTGCCGGGCGGGCAGACGACCGTCGCCAGCGAGAGGGTCACCGGCAGTCCGCCCGCGGACCAGGGGGCGTCCAGCACCGCCTCGGCGAACGGGTCCAGCGCCTGCGGCTCGGCGAGCACCAGGAAGTCGTCGCCCCCGATGTGCCCCACCCTGGCGGCCGGTTCGCGGGCGGCGACCGCTGCCAGCGCCCGCCCCACCGCGCGGATCAGCTCATCGCCGGCCGCGAAACCCGCCCCATCGTTGACCTGCTTGAAACCGTCCACATCCAGCCAGCTCAGGGCGAAGGCCCGGCCCTCGGCGATCCATCGGTCGACCTCGCCGTTGACCGCGTCGGAACCGGGCAGCCGGGTCAGCGGGTTGAGCCGCGCTGCCTCCTCCACCCGGCTCTCGGCCAGCGCCCGCAGGATGTCGGCGAGGTGCACCACCCCCATGCATCGGCCGCGTTCGTCCACCACCGCCACATCGTCCCCGGCCCGGACCCGGTCGCCCTCGGCGATCACATCGAGCACCTGCCAGGCGGTGGCGTCCGCGCCGACCGTCCGCGGCCGGTCCGCGAGCCGCAGCGCCGGCCGGTCGGCGTACAGCGCGTGCCCGTACCGCCCGGAGAGGGACAGCAGGAACCGGTCACGGTCGATGGCACGGACCGGGACACCGTCGGTGTCCACCAGCAGCACCCCCGACACCGCCGGGAAACCGGTCAGATGGCTGCGCACCGCCCCCGCGGACGCGGACATCGGCAACAGCGCGGCGGGCTGGAGGAACTGCGCTACGGGTGGCCCGTCGGGCGGGCCGTGCGGCGCCGGAGGTCCGCCGACCGCTGCCGGGCCGGCGGGTGGAAGGTAGATGTCGGCGGCCGGCCGCCGTGCGGGCGGGGCGAACAGATGGCCCTGCGCCAGCTGGACCCCGGCCTCGCGGACCGCCGCGTACTGCCGTTCGGTCTCGACCCCTTCGATGGCCAGTAACCCGCCCACCTGCTCGCACAGTTGGCGCATCGCGCTCACCACGGCCCACCGTCCCCGGTCGTCGGCCGGCCCCGCGCACAGGGACCCGTCGAGCTTGACGAGGTCCGGTGCGAGGTCGCCGAGCAGCCGCAGCGGCAGATCCCCGTCCCCGATCCCGTCCGCGCAGATCCGGTATCCCTCGTCGCGCAGCCCCGCCACCGATTCCAGCAGCGAGCGGTGCGGGACGTGGGTGAAGGGCCCGACCAGATCGAGGGTGATCTCCCACGGCCGGCGGCCCACGTCCCGTACCGCCTTTCCGAGCGAGGTGAGGGCCGGCAGCTCGGCGACCGTCGCGGCGAAGACGTTGACGTGCAACGGCAGCAGCGTCTCCTGGCGCGCCGCGGAGCGTACGGCGAGCGCCGCCAGCTCGACGTCCAGCTCGGGGTGGCGGCGCGCGGACGCCAGGACATCGACCGCCCCGTCCTCCGGGCGGGCGAGTATCTCCAGCGCGGCGACCGAGCCGGTCGCGAGGTTCACGACGGGTTGGTAGGCGAATCGGAGCTGGTCGGTCCAGGCAGGCACGGCAGTAGCATGCCGCCTCCTGGTCTCCAACGGCGCCCGGTTCACGCACTGTTCACGCATCCTTCCGGAGCGTATGGGCCGCTGCACCGCCGCGCACACAAGGTCTTCGAAGAGCTGTGGCCGGAGCGCACAGGTGAGCCCACCGACGCGCGCTGCCCGGCACTGCGAAGCGTCCTGCCGTCAGGCTCAACTCGCCCCGTTCAGCCACCTGTTGAATGCCCTCGGGTACGCCTCACCGTACGGCTACCACTGACGAGCCGTGCCCGAACAGCCCCTGATTGGCCGTCACACCCGCCCGCGCCCCCGGCACCTGCCGCTCGCCCGCCCGGCCCCGGAGCTGCCACGTCAACTCGCAGACCTGCGCGATGGCCTGGGCCGGCACCGCCTCACCGAACGATGCCAGCCCGCCGCTGGCGTTCACCGGCAACCGTCCGCCGAGCGCCGTGGCGCCGTCGCGCAGCAGCTTCGCCGCGTCCCCGACGCCACACAGCCCCAGATCCTCGTACCACTCCAGCTCCAGGGCGGTGGACAGGTCGTAGACCTCGGCCAGCGAGAGATCCTCGGGCCCGATACCGGCCTCCTCGTAGGCGCCGTGCGCGATCGACGCCCGGAACCCGGTTGTCGGCTCCGGCACCGCGACCGCGGAGTCCGTGGCGATGTCGGGCAGGTCCAGCACCGTCCGGGGATAGTGCGGGGTGGCCGTGGAGACGGCGCGGATGCGGACGGGGTCCGCGGCGCCCTGCCGCCGGGCGAAGGCCATGCTGCTCAGGACCAGCGCCGCGGCGCCGTCGGAGGTGGCGCAGATGTCCAGCAGCCGCAGCGGATCGGCGACCACCGCCGACGCCGCGACCTCCTCCGCGGTGACGGGCTTGCGGTAGCGCGCGTAGGGGTTCGCCGCGCCCGCCGCCGCGTTCTTCACCTTCACCTGGGCGAAGTCCTCGACGGTGTCGCCGTGCAGGGCCATCCTGCGGCGCGCGTACAGCCCGAAGTACGCCGGGTTGGTGGCGCCCAGCACCCGAAAGCGCAGCCAGTCCGGGTCGTCGGGACGGTCGCCGCCGGCCGGGGCGAAGAACCCCTTGGGTGCGGCCTCCGCCCCCACCACCAGCGCCACGTCCGCCAGGCCCGCCAGGATCTGCGCCCGTGCGGTGCTGATGGCCTGCGCCCCGGACGCACAGGCCGCGTAGACGCTGGTCACCCTGGCGCCCTGCCAGCCCAGCGCCTTCGCGAAGGTGGCGCCCGCGACATGGCCGGGGTAGCCGCCGCGCACCGTGGCGGCGCCGACCACGCTCTGCACGTCGCGCCACTCCAGACCGGCGTCGGCGAGCGCGTCCCGGGCCGCCTTCGTGCCGTACTCGACGAAGCCGCGCCCCCACTTTCCCCAACGGTGCATTCCGGCGCCCAGCACCGCCACGTCGCCGGTCATGACGCGTCCCGCCGTCCGGCCGCGACCGGCCGCCAGTGCCAGGTCGTCCAGATGTGCTCGGTGTCCTCGTTGAGGACGCCCGGCACCAGCTCGACCTCCGTCCCGACCGTGAGATCCGCGGCGGTCACCCCGGGGGCGGCCTGCCCGAGCACGACCATCTTCTCCGCGGCGAGTTCCACGGCGACCAGGGTGTACGGCTGCCACGCCGCGTCCGGATCGGACACGTACGGGGCGGGCGGGCGGTAGCGGCCGTCGGTGTACGACCAGACGGTGCCGTGGCGGGACAGCGGCACCTCGTCCAGCTCTTCGCCCGCGCAGCGGGGATTGCGGCAGAAGGAGTCCTCGCGGGGGAAGAACACCGCGCCGCAGGCCCGGCAGCGTGTCCCCAGCAGCCGGAATTCCGCCGCGTCCTGGTCGAACCACCCCGGCATCACGGGCTTGCGCGTACGTGCCACGGACCCTCCCGGGCCAACAGATCTGACGGAACGTCAGGAGTGTGCCACGCCGCCGGCCGGCGCGGAACCCCGGTAGGGAACTCCGGCGCGAACCTGCCGCGGCCTGTCAGGTCGGTCGGGTGTGGCCGTCGGTGCGCGGCAGTGCCGCCCCTGGACCACGCTCACCCCCGGTGCTATGTTGTTCTCGTTCCGAGAAAGACTCAAAGTGAGAATGACGAATCGGGGGAGCGGCCGTGGACGCGGAGCAAGCGCACAACGGGAAGGGCGGCGCACCTGACGGCGGCGACGGCGCGTTCCTCGCGGACTACGACCCGCGCGAGTTCCCCGCCATCGCCGTGACCGTCGACATCGTCGCGCTGACCCTGCGCGAAGGCGCCCTGCACGTCCTGCTCGTGCAGCGCGGCGGCCCGCCCTTCCACGGCGCCTGGGCCCTGCCGGGCGGCTTCGTCCGGGCCGGCCGCGAGACGCTCGACGAGGCCGCGGCGCGTGAACTGGCCGAGGAGACCGGCCTGGACGCCGCGGGCCTGGAGCGCGTCCACCTCGAACAGCTCGGCTCGTACGGCGATCCCGGCCGTGACCCCCGGATGCCGGTCGTCACGGTCGCCTACCTTGGCTTCGCCCCCGACCTCCCCGAGGCACGGGGCGGCGGCGACGCCTCCGCCGCGGCCTGGATTCCGCTCGCCGACGTGAACCTCGCAGCGGCCGCCCCGGCCGCCCGGAACGCCGCGGCTGAAGCGGCCGCGCCGGCCCGGACCGCCGCTGAACCGGACGCGTCTGCGCTGCGTCCCCCAGAGCAGGGCCGCGGGCACGGGACCGACGGGGGTGGTTCCGTGCCCCGGCCCGCAGCCGGCTCCCCGCCCACCCCCACCGGCGGCCTTCCGCCGGCCTTCGACCACGCGCGGATCATCACCGACGGCCTCGACCGCGCCCGCGCGAAGATCGAGTACACCCCGCTGGCCGCGGCCTTCCTCGGCGAGGAATTCACCATCGTCGAACTCCGCGGTGTCTACGAATCCATCTGGGGCAGCCCACTGCACGCGGGCAACTTCCACCGCAAGGTGCTCTCCGTCCCCGGGTTCGTCGAATCCACCGGCGCCACAGCGGCCCGCGGGGGAGCGCGGGGCGGCCCCCGGGCCCGCCTCTACCGCGCGGGCGACGCCCGCCTGCTGCACCCGGCACTGCTGCGCCCCGACCGAGAGGAGAGCGTGCGATGACCACCCCCGCGGACGCGGACGCCCTCCGTGACCGCGCCGCCGCCCGCGCCGCACTCGCCGCCGCCCACGGCCCCACCGACCTCTTCCCGCCGGACGAGGCCCGAGCCGCCCGCGCCTACCGCAGACTCGCCCGCCTGCTGCACCCCGACACCGCCCCGGCCGCCGAACGCCCGCTCGCCGAGGCCGAGTTCGCCCGGCTGGTCGCACTGTGGCAGCGCCGCGGCGACCCCGCCCGGCCGACCCTGACCACCCGCCGCCACACCTACACCCTCGGCGGCACCCGAGCCACCGGCGATCTCGCGGTGCTCCGCGAGGCGACCTACGAGCAGGACGGCGTCCGGCAGACCGCCCTGCTGAAGATCCCGCGCGCCGCCGCCGACAACGACCTGCTCGCACGCGAAGCCCGCTCGCTGGAGCGCCTGGCGCGGCACGGCGAACCCCGCCACCGCGCCTACGCACCCCGTCTGATCGCGTCCTTCCGGCACCGCGAGGCCGGCACGGGCGTCGAACCTCGCGTCAACGCCCTCGTCCCGCTGGCCGGCTTCCACACCCTGGCCGAGGTCCGGGCCGCGCACCCCGAAGGGCTCGACCCGCGCGACGCGGCCTGGATGTGGCGCAGACTCCTGGTCGCCCTGGGCTGGGCGCACCGCGCCGGCCGCGTGCACGGCGCCGTCCTGCCCGAGCACGTCCTCATCCACCCCGAGCTGCACGGCCTGGTCCTCGTCGACTGGTGCTACAGCGCCACCCTCGGCAGCCGCGTCCCCGCCCTGGTCGAACGCCACCGAGAGCACTACCCGCCCGAGGTCACCGCCCGCCGGCCGGCGACCGAGGCCACCGACATCCACCTGGCGTCCCGCACGATGGGCGCCCTGATGGGGGAGCGCACGCCGCAGCCCCTCCGCGCCTTCCTGCGCGGCTGCACCCTCCCCGCCGAGGCCCGCAGGCCGCACGACGCCTGGCGGCTGCTGGCCGAGCTGGACGAACTCCTGGACAAGCTGTACGGCCCGCGCACCTTCCGGCCGTTCACGATGCCGGAGCCCGCCGGGCGCGCATGAGCGCACTCTCACCACCCACCCACGCCTGACACACGCACCGACCGGCCGAACGCGCCGGTCCACCAACAGGGGGAATCACCATGGGCAGTGGAACCTGGTCCACCGACGTCTACGGCGCCGCGGCGAGCTACCGCGCCGCCTCCGGCACCGGCGCCTTCGACTACAGCGATCGCGTCACCACCTCGGCACCCCGCCACACCTGGAAGGCGCACCCCTCACTCGCCCCCGAGGGACTCTCCGTCCGGGAGAGCCGCGATTCCGACGAGCACCCCACCTCCCTCGCCGTCTCCGTACTCTTCGACGTGACCGGATCGATGCGGTCCGTACCGCGCGTCCTGCAGACCAAGCTGCCCGAACTGTTCGGCCTCCTGCTGCGCAAGGGTTACGTCGCCCACCCGCAGATCCTCTTCGGCGCGGTCGGCGACGCCACCTGCGACCGCGTCCCGCTCCAGCTCGGCCAGTTCGAATCCGACAACCGCATGGACGACGACCTCGGCAACATCCTCCTGGAGGGCGGCGGAGGAGGTCAGATGACCGAGTCCTACGAACTCGCCCTGTACGCCATGGCCCGCCACACCAGCATCGACTGCCACGAGAAGCGCGGCCGCCGCGGCTACCTCTTCCTCATCGGCGACGAGATGCCCTACGGCAAGGTCAAGGCGCGCGAGATCCGCGCCGTCCTCGGCGACCGCGTCACCGAGGACATCCCGCTCACCACGATCCTCGACGAGGTACGCCGGAAGTTCGACGTCTACTTCATCATCCCGGCCGGTGCCACCCACGTCGGCAACTCCGCAGTACAGGGCACCTGGCGCAAGCTGCTCGGCCAGAACGTCATCGAACTCGACGACCTCTCCGCCGTCTGCGAGACCATCGCGCTGACCATCGGCCTCGGCGAGGAGGCCATCGACCTCGCAGCCGGTCTCGACGACCTTGCCGACCTCGGCTCCGAGGCGGGCGCCAGCGTCGGCAAGGCGCTCGCCCCCCTCAGCGGCCGCCGCGGCACCGTCGCCCGCTCCTCGGCGCCACTGCTCGACGCTTCCTCCGACGCCGGCAGCGGCGGCACCACCCGACTCTGAAGCTCCTTTCCCACCACGGCAATCAGCTCCCGGGGCCCGCCCTCGGGGAGCGTCACAGAGAGATCCGCCCGTGCACACCATCGTGGTCGACCTCGGCTACGGCGACGCCGGCAAGGGCACCGTCGTCGACCGGCTCTGCGCCTTCCCACGGGGCGCGGGGCCGGTCACGGCGGTCGTCCGGTTCAACGGCGGCGCCCAGGCCGCGCACAACGTCATCACCACCGACGGCCGCCACCACACCTTCGCCCAATTCGGCTCGGGCACCTTCAGCGGCGTCCCCACCCACCTGTCCCACCTGATGCTGGTGGACCCCCTGGCCCTCGCCGCCGAGGCTCGCCACCTCGCCTCCCAGGGCGTCGCCGACCCGCTCGCCCTGCTGACCGTCGACCGGCGCGCCCGCCTCACCACGCCCTACCACGCGGCCGCCAACCGGGCCCGCGAGAGGGCCCGCGGCAGCGCCCGGCACGGCTCCTGCGGCATGGGCATCGGCGAGACCGCCGCGTACGCGCTGGCCCACCCGGCCGACGCCCCCACCGCGGGCGACTGCACCTCACGCACCGCGCTGCGCCGCACCCTCACCCTGCTCCGCGACCGCCTCACCGACGCGCTGGGCCCGCTCGGGGCTCCGCCGATCGACGCCTGCGTGGACGCCTTCCGCGCCTTCGCCGACCACGTCACGCTCGTCGGCGACACCCATCTGCCCCGACTGCTGCACCGCGGACCGGTCGTCTTCGAAGGCGCCCAGGGAGTCCTCCTGGACGAATGGCACGGCTTCCACCCGTACACCACCTGGTCGACCACCACCTTCGACGGCGCGGAAACCCTCCTCGCCGAGGCCGGTCTGTCACGGGCCGCGCTCCGCCTCGGCGTCGTCCGCACCTACACCACCCGGCACGGCCCCGGCCCGCTCGTCACCGAGGACCCGACCCTGGCGACGGCCCTCACCGAGCCGCACAACGGACACGGCCGCTGGCAGGGCGCTTTCCGCAGCGGCCACTTCGACGCCCCCGCGCACGCCTACGCCATCGCCGCCTGCGGGGGAGTGGACGGCCTCGCCGTGACCCACCTCGACGCGCCGGCCCGGCACGGCGCGCTGCGGATCGTCCGCAGCTACCGCACCCCCGACGGCCAGATGGACCGCATCCCGGCTGCGCGGCCCGGCGACCTCGACCGCCAACAGCGCCTCACCGAGCGGTTGTTGACCGCCCGCCCCGACCGCCGGCAGTCCCCGGGCGGCGACCCGCGCGCCTGGACCGAAGCCCTCACCGACGCGTTGTCGGCCCCCGTCCTGCTGACGTCCCACGGCCCGACCGCCGCCGACAAGGCAGGGCAGCTCAGCGCCCGCCCAACGACCCCCGGGAGACCGGGAAGTCGAAAGCGGTGTCCGGAAACGTCTCCGGCGTGAAGGTGTAGTGCCACCACTCACTCTCGTAGTTCACGAATCCGACCCGCTCCAGACCGTCCTTGAGGAGCAGACGGTTCGCCAGCTGCCGGCCCGTGATCCGCGGGTCGAGGGTGTGCGCCAGGGTGTCGAAACAGTCGAAGCCGGTGCCCATGTCCAGCGAGTTGTCCGGGAAGCGGGTCTCCTTCGGGCCGTAGCACGCGGAGAGCGGCTCACCCGGAACGTACGGCCGGGTCGGCAGCGCGGGCAGCCGCACCAGCGTCAGATCGACGGTGCTGCCCCTGCTGTGCCCCGACTTCTCCGCGATGTAGCCGTCCCGGAAGAGCGCCGACTTCTCCACCCGGGGATAGAACTCCGCCTTCATCCGCTCGTCATCGAGGTCCTTCGCCCAGGCCACGAAGTGGTCCACGGCCCGCTGCGGGCGATAGCAGTCGTAGACCTTGAGGGAGTAGCCACGCCGCAGGAACGACACCTGCGCCCGGTGCAGCGCCCGCGCCGTGTCCCGCGTCACGAGGCAGGTCGGCGCGCGATAGCCGGTCACCCGCACTCCCATGAAGTTGTGCGGCGTGAAGTAGCGCATCTCCTGGATGATGGTGCGATCCACGTCGCGCAACGCGACGAACTCCTCGGGCGCCTTGGGGTCACCGGCCGCCGGGGAGACCGACCCGGGGCGGGCATCGGCGCCCACCGCCGCGCTCGACGGCAGGGCGGTGACGGTCATCAGGGCGGCGGCAGCGACGGCGAGGCCGCGCAGCGCGGCAGCAAGTCTCGGCATGGCCCCCGTCTACCAGTCCCACCGCGCCGGCGGAAGACCGCCGACCACCCCACCACGCCGTTTCCTCGCGCCCCGGTGCGCCTCCGGAGGATCCGACGACCCGCCCTAGCCGCCCGACACCCCCCGCACCCGCACCGGATACTCCACCGCGCTCCCGTCCTGCCGCGCCACGACCACACGGTCGCCCTCCCACTGCGTGGTGTAACGCCGCACGTCGGGCCGCCGCCACCCGTCGCCGGCGTCCGGCACCTCCAGGCCGCCGCCCCGGCGCCTCGCGGCGGGCGCCCACACCTCCAGCTCCGTTCCGCCGTCCGCGCCCACCACCGGCAGCACCGCACCGGCCCGCGCCAGCACCGGTATTCGCGACAGCGGCGCGTCGACCACCACCTGCCCCGGCCCCTCGTGGACCTGCCCGGTCGCGGTGTCGTACCACCGCCCGCGCGGCAACTGCACCGCCCGCCTGGTCGCCCCCGGCTCCAGCACCGGCGCCACCAGCAGCGCGTCCCCCAGGAGAAAGGCGTCCTCGCAGTTCCGCAGCGCCCGGTCCCGCGGCGAGTTCCACCACACCGGCCGGACGTACGGCGCGCCCGTCAGCCGCGCCAACTGCCCCAGCGTGTCGAAATACGGCAGCAGCCGCGCCCGCTCACGCAACGCCGCACGGGCGTGCTCCAACACCTCGGACCCGTACTCCCACGGCTCCCGCCGCCCCGCCCGCGACGCCGTATGCGTACGGAACAGCGGAAGATGGGCGCTCAGTTGGAACCACCGCAGATACAACTCCGGGGACGGCGCCGCGCACCCCCCGCCGACATCGGGGCCGCTGTAGGGCACCCCGCACAACCCCAGGCCCAGCACCAGCGACAGCGATGCCCGCAAGCCGGGCCAGCCCGTCGCCACCTTCCCCGACCAGGCGCCCCCGTACCGCTGCAGACCCGCCCACCCCGACCGCGAGAGGAGAAACGGTCGCTCCGTCGGCCGCACTTCGCCCCAGCCGTCGTAAGCGGCCCGCGCCATCGCCAGGCCGTACACGTTGTGCGCCTCCCGGTGGTCGCCGCCCCGGCCCTCCAGCGCGTGCCGGGCCGACCGCGGCAGGGTCGACTCACCGAACGCCGCACAGGACACCGGCTCGTTCCGGTCGTGCCAGACACCGGCGAACCCCTGCGCCAGCCGCTCCGTGTAGAGCCCGCCCCACCACTTGCGCACCCGTGCGTCGGTGAAATCGGGGAACACCGACTCACCCGGCCCGACCACCCCGCGCACCTCCCGCCCGCGCGCGTCCCGCACGAAGACCTCGGCCGCGGCCCCGCCGTCGTACACCGCGTCACCGGACCGCGCACGCACCGCCGGCTCCACGGCCGACACCAGCCGCACCCCGCCCGCCCGCAACTCCCGCGCCAGACCCGGCAGATCGGGATAGCGGTTCCGGTCGACGGTGAAGGCACGGTGCCCGTCGTGATGACCCGCGCCCAGGTGGACGGCGGACAACGGCAGCCCGTGCTCCTGGTAGCCCGCGACCGCCCGGCGCACCTCCTCCTCACCACCCGAGCCCCCGAGGGCGTGCTGCGGGCCCAGCGCCCACCGGGGCGGCAGCGCGGGCGCCCCGGTCAGCGCCGTCCAGCCCAGCAGCACCCGCGCCGGGGTCCCGGCCAGCACCCAGTAGCGCAGCGGCCCGCCGTCCATCCGCACCTCGCAGGTGCCGGGCCGGTCGTGCCCGGAGCCGGCGCCCTCCGTCCCCTCACGCAGCACCACCCGGCCGTCCCAGGAGTTGTCGTGGAAGACCAGATGCGTCCCCGCGTCGGCCACCACCAACTGCACCGGCATGGTCAGCGACACCGGATCCTCGTCCGGCGCCACCACACCGTCCGGAGCGGAGTTCCACAGACGGTACGAGCCGTCGCGGAGCCGCGGCCCGCGGGCCCGGCCCCCCAGACCGAAGAACCGCGCGTCGGCCGCCACCTCCGAGCGCTGCACCCACCGCGACCCGGCACCCTCTTCGGGCCCTGCCCCGGCACCGTCGTCGCTGCCCGCCACCCCGTCCGTACGGTCCCACCAGCGCGGCGGCAGCTCCCGTCGCAACACCACCCCACCGGGCGTGCGCACCTCCACCGCGCCGAACCGCGAGACCGCCACCGTCACCCGCTCGGAGACGACCCGCCAGCCGCCCTCCCGGTCCGGCTCCAGCACCGCCCTGCTGTCCACCTCAGGACACGCCGCCAGCGCGTACGACGGCTCCGGCCCGGCACCGTCCCAGCCGCAGAACACCGCGCCGCCCGACGCCACCCGCACCCGCAGCGACGACCGCGCGAAGTGGACCACCCCGCCCCCGGGCTGCGACTCGGCGCCGCTCGCGGTCCCCGGCACCCGCGCCCGCTCCGCACGCTGCCGCGGCAGGGCCAGCGCGTCCGCTCTGCGCCGCTGCCACGCCGCCCGCACGGACCGCAGCCCCTGCGCCGTGCCCACCGCCCTGACCATCCGTACCGACCGCACCAGATCCCGCCCGTCCATGCCGGTCAGCCTCCCATTGACGTCGCCGCGATCGGGCACCGTTCAACTGCCGTTCACCTGCTGTGCGGCAGGTCCGGCCACCCGTCGGCCGCCCCCGCGCCCGACATTGGCCGAAACCGGCTCCCGCGGCCCGCACCCCGTGGCCACGCCACATCCGCCACGCCCCGAATGTGGGGGGCCCACCCTGGTGCACAAGACGATCACATGGCATCGTCCTGCCAAGCCGTGTCACGCGCACACCCTCGCCACGCCGAGGACCCAAACCGCTGTGCGCGCCCGACGCACACGACGCGTACCGCCCGGGAGCCGCATCATGACCACCGCACCGCAGTCCGACGACCGGCCGCAGCCCCTCTGGCAGCCCGGCCAGGACCGCATCGCCGGCGCACAGGTCACCCGCTTCCACGCCTGGGCCGCGGAGCACCACGGCGCACCGGCCCCCGTCCCCGGCGACCCCGCCGCGAGCTACGCCGCGCTGCACCGCTGGTCCGTCGACGAGCTCTCCCGCTTCTGGGAAGCCACCGCCGCATGGTTCGACGTCCGCTTCACCACCCCCTACGACACCGTGCTCGCCGACCGCGCGATGCCCGGCGCCCGCTGGTTCCCCGGCGCCACCCTCAACTACGCCGAGCACGCCCTGCGCGCCGCGGAGGACCCCGAGCGCGCCGACACCCCGGCACTGCTGTACGTCGACGAGACCCACGAGCCCACCCCCGTCACCTGGGCCACCCTCCGCTCCCAGGTCGGCGCGCTGGCCGCCGAACTCCGCCGCCTCGGTGTCCGCCCGGGCGACCGCGTCAGCGGCTACGTCCCGAACATCCCGCAGGCCGTCGTCGCCCTCCTCGCCTCCGCCGCGGTGGGCGCCGTCTGGACCTCCTGCGCCCCCGACTTCGGCGCCCGCAGCGTGCTGGACCGCTTCCAGCAGATCGAACCGGTCGTCCTGTTCACCGTCGACGGCTACCGCTACGGCGGCAAGGAACACGACCGGCGCGACACCGTCACCGAACTCCGCGCGGAACTGCCCACGCTCCGCGCCGTCGTCCACATCCCGCTGCTCGGCACCCCGGCCCCCGAAGGCGCCCTGAACTGGTCGGACCTGACCTCCCAGGACACCGAACCGGTCTTCGAACAGGTCCCCTTCGACCACCCGCTGTGGGTCCTGTACTCCTCCGGGACCACCGGCCTGCCCAAGGCCATCGTCCAGTCCCAGGGCGGCATCCTGCTCGAACACCTCAAGCAGACCGGCCTGCACTGCGACCTCGGCCCCGACGACCGCTTCTTCTGGTACACCTCCACCGGCTGGATGATGTGGAACTTCCTCGTCGCCGGCCTCCTGGTGGGCTCCACGATCGTGCTCTACGACGGCAGCCCCGGCCACCCCGACATCGACGCCCAGTGGCGGGTCGCCGAACGCACCCGCGCCACGGTCTTCGGCACCTCCGCCGCCTATGTGATGGCCTGCCGCAAGGCCGGCATCCACCCCGCCCGTGACCTCGACCTCTCGGCCGTCACCTGCGTCGCCACCACCGGCTCCCCGCTCCCGCCCGACGGATTCCGCTGGCTGCACGACAGCTTCGCCGAGAGCGGCGCCGACCTGTGGACGGCCTCCGTCAGCGGCGGCACGGACGTCTGCAGCTGCTTCGCGGGCGCCGTCCCCACCCTCCCCGTCCACATCGGCGAACTCCAGGCCCCCTGTCTCGGCACCGACCTGCAGGCGTGGGACGCCCAGGGCAAACCGGTCATCGACGAGGTCGGCGAACTCGTCGTCACCAACCCGATGCCCTCGATGCCGATCCACTTCTGGAACGACCCCGAGGGCAGCCGCTACCACGACAGCTACTTCGACATGTACCCCGGCGTCTGGCGGCACGGCGACTGGATCACCGTCACCTCCCGCGGCAGCGTCGTCATCCACGGCCGCTCCGACTCCACCCTCAACCGCCAGGGCGTCCGGATGGGGTCCGCCGACATCTACGAGGCGGTCGAACGGCTCCCCGAGATCCGCGAATCCCTCGTCATCGGTCTCGAACTCCCCGACGGCGGCTACTGGATGCCCCTCTTCGTGCACCTCGCCCCCGGTGCCGCCCTCGACGACACCCTCCGCGACCGCATCAAGCGGACCATCCGCGAGCAGCTCTCCCCCCGCCACGTCCCCGACGACATCATCGAGGCCCCCGGAGTGCCGCACACCCTCACCGGCAAGCGCATCGAGGTCCCCGTCAAACGCCTCCTCCAGGGCACCCCCCTCGAAAAGGCCGTCAACCCCGGCTCCGTCGACAACCTCGAACTGCTCCGCTTCTACGAGCGCATCGCCAACGACCGCGCCAAGTAGGGCTCGTCCGGGTGGCCGTGGCGGCCGCCTGTACTTCCGGCCGCGGACCGCCGTTGTCAGACCCCGTGATTACTCTCAGTGACAAGTGACGTTCGATGCAGAGCATCTCACTGAGGGGGAGTCATGACATCCGCATCCCGGCCCACCGACCACGCCCGCGCCCGCCGCATCCTGCGCCGCGAAGTCCCCAGCACCGCCGCCGTCCTGGCCGACGAGCGGGACTTCGCGGCGATGCGCCGCTACCGCACCTTCCCGTTCGACGACCACCGCAGTTACCTCCAGCAGATGGAGGCACTGCTGCGCACCCTCGCCTCCGAGGGCGTCCTCACCACCCTCAGCCTCTTCGACCCGGCCGCCTACGAGGAATACTGCGCCGACCTCGCCCTCGACCCCGACCGCCCCGACAGCCGCACCCGCTACACGGCAGAACTCGCCTGCACCGGCGCCACCCTCCCGTACGCCGGCGAGCCGCTGAAGCAGCTCCTGCCGTTACTCGTCGAAGAAGCCGACCGCCAGGCCACCTGGGAGCGCGCCTCCGCCCTCCTGGCCCGCGCCGGCACCTGCGAGGACTGCGGTGAGGACCTCGCACACGCCGCCTTCGCCCGCGCCACCCACGCCCTCAGGAAACTCCTCGAAGCCCTCGGCGAGGGGACCCACCACCTCGTGTGCAGCATCCCGGCGGGCGAGCCGTCCCTCCTGGCCATCCTGCACGCCACCAGCAGCGACGGCGGCCGCCTCCAACTCTCCGAAGCCACCACCCTGGTCTTCTGTACCGTCCTCGCCACCGGCCTTGCCCTGCGCACCCCGGGCGGCATCGTCTCCCGCACCACCACCGACGGCCCCACGGCCGGCACCCACGACACCGTCCGCGGCTGGTCCCTGCGGGACGCCTGGCCCTGCCCGCTCACCGCGGCCGAGGTCTTCACCGCCTACTGCACCGACGCCGACACCGGCGAACCGATCCCACCCGAGCACGGCGTCGACTACGCCCCCGGACTCACCCTCCCACCCCCGACGGAAGAGCACCGCCACCGCTGACCCGACCTCTTCTGTTGGGCACCTCATCCGCCCCACGACAGCGCACAACGGCAGATGGCCGCCCCGCCACAAAGGGCGGGACGGCCATCAAGGCTCCTTGCGACGCATGGGCGTCGCGCGGGATCACTCCCCGGAGAGCACCGCCTGCGCGGCAGCCCGCGCGTCCTCGGCGGTGTCCGCCGCACGCGCAGCGGCGGCGGCCCGCTCGCACTGCGCCAGCGTGTGCTTCGACAGCGTCGAGCGGACGTAGGGAATCGACGCCGCGCCCATCGACAGGCTGGTGACACCGAGCCCGGTCAGCACACACGCCAACAGCGGGTCGGAGGCCGCCTCGCCGCAGACACCACAGCTCTTGCCCTCGGCCTTCGCGGCCTCGGCCGATGCGGCCACGAGGTCCAGCAGCGCCGGCTGCCACGGGTCCTGCAGACGCGAGACGGCACCCACCTGACGGTCGGCGGCGAAGGTGTACTGCGCCAGGTCGTTGGTGCCCAGCGACAGGAACTCCACCTCCTGCAGGATCGAGCGGGCGCGCAGCGCGGCGGACGGGATCTCCACCATCGCGCCGAACTTCGCCTCCAGCCCGGCGTCCCGGCAGGCATCCGCGAACGCCTTGGCGTCGGTACGGTCGGCCACCATCGGGGCCATGACCTCGAGGTAGACCGGCAGTCCCTCGGCGGCCTTCGACAGCGCGGTCAGCTGCGTACGCAGCACATCCGGGTGGTCCAGCAGCGTCCGCAGACCCCGCACACCCAGCGCCGGGTTGGGCTCGTCGCCCGGGGTCAGGAAGTCCAGCGGCTTGTCGGCACCGGCGTCCAGCACCCGCACCACGACGCGGCCCTCGGGAAAGGCCTCCAGCACCTTGCGGTAGGCCTCGACCTGCTTGTCCTCCGTGGGCGCCTTCTTGCTGTCGTCCAGGAAGAGGAACTCGGTACGGAAGAGACCGACACCCTCCGCACCGGCCTCGACCGCGGCCGGCACATCCGCCGGACCGCCGACGTTCGCCAGCAGCGGCACCTTGTGCCCGTCGGAGGTCGCCCCGGGACCGGACGACGCGGCCAGCGCGGCCTTGCGCGCCGCCGCGGCCTGCTCCAGCGACGTGCGCTTGTCGGCACTGGGGTCGACGAAGATCTCACCGGTGCTGCCGTCCACCGCGATCACGGTGCCCTCGACGAGCTCACCCGCACCGGGCAGCGCGACGACGGCCGGCACACCCAGCGCCCGCGCCAGAATCGCACTGTGGCTGGTCGGCCCGCCCTCCTCGGTCACGAACCCGAGCACCAGCGCGGGGTCCAGCAGCGCGGTGTCGGCCGGCGCCAGATCGCGGGCGATCAGCACATACGGCTCGTCGCTGTCCGGCACACCCGGCATCGGCACACCCAGCAGCCGCGCGACGATCCGGTTGCGCACATCATCGAGGTCGGCGACGCGCCCGGCCAGGTACTCACCCGCACCCGCCAACAGCGCCCGGTAGGCGGCGAACGCGTCATAGACACCGCGCTCGGCAGTGCTGCCGACGGCGATCCGACGCTCGACATCGGCCATCAACTCGGGGTCCTGCGCCATCATGGCCTGTGCCTCGAGCACGGCCTGCGCCTCACCACCCGCCAGATTCCCCCGCGCGATCAAGTCGGCGGCCACAGCCTCCACGGCCTGGCGGGCGCGCCCCTGTTCGCGCTCCGCCTCCTCGGCCGGAATCTGCTTGGCCGGCGGTTCGAGTACCGCCGTGCCCATGTGGCGCACCTCGCCGATGGCCACCCCGTGGCTCACGCCGACGCCTCGCAGCGTTGTCTCCATTTCACCCGTCTCCGGTTGATGCGGCGGTCCGTGCCGCCGCGGTGGATGTCGTACCTGCCGTCAGAACGGCGCCCGGCTACTGCCAGGTGAAGAGCGAGTCGCCCGACTTGATGTCGCCGTCCTCACGCACATCGGCGAGCGAGTCGGCGGTGGCCTCCAGCGCGACGACGGGGCACACCGGCGACTTGCCGGCCTCCTCGACCGCAGCCGGGTTCCAGCGCACGACCGCCTGGCCCCGCTGCACCGTGTCGCCCTTGTTGACGAGGAGCTCGAAGCCCTGGCCATTGAGCTGAACGGTGTCGATGCCGAGGTGCGTCAGCACTCCGTGGCCGGCCGCGTCGACGACCACGAAGGCATGAGGGTGCAGTGAAACGACAACGCCGTCAACGGGCGCAACGGCCTCGGACGGCTCACGAACCGGATCGATGGCGGTACCGGGACCCACCATTGCTCCGGAGAACACCGGATCGGGCACAGCCGCGAGTCCGATGGCGCGTCCGGCGAGCGGGGACGTCACGGTGGTCATGGGAAGCCTCCCAGGGGTGGAGATCTATCAGGCCGCCGTCACTACCTGTCCTGGACAGCGCACCGTTCAGAAGCGTAAGTCATAAGAACTGACGGTTCCGCATGAGCGACACCGGCTGAAGTCCTCCGTGCCCCGCGGAATCGATTTGCCTCGCCCACAGCCGAGCTGTACTGTCTGACACCTGCCCCGGACAGCCAGGCCGCAAATTACTGCGGAAGGCGAGAGTGGGCGGCACCCCATCAGAGTCTTGATCGAGATTCTCGAACGCGTGCCTTTCTGTATGTCTACAGAAAAGCGGTGGTTCGGAAGAGCGAAAAGCCCTGATAGAGTGTGAAACACCGAAGGGAAGCGCCCGGAGAGCCTGGTGAAACAGGCACAAAGGAAGCGTCCGTTCCTTGAGAACTCAACAGCGTGCCAAAAGTCAACGCCAGA
>NZ_JBIRGO010000014.1:0-253165 GCF_044328065.1 Streptomyces sp. NPDC017993 | reverse complement strand
TTCGCGCCTTTCGGCGTGATCACTACTTTAGCGGAATTCCTCGGTGACTCATAATCGAGTCACGGTCCGAATTTCGGCATGCCGAAATGCTTCCCATGAGGGGGCCGTGCAGTAGTGGTGTGCCGCTGAAGCGGCGGGATGGCTGTCCGGGGCCTGTCGGCTCCGTGGCAACTCGGAGGACACTACACGAGGGCCCCAGATGCTTCAAACCCGTGCCGGGCGGGCCTTGTAGGGGTACTTTGAGCTCCATGAACCCGCATGCGCTCGTACAGCAGTGGTGGCTCGCCTGACGGCGGCCGACCAGCAGCGCATGCATGACCACGGCCGCCGCTTCGGCGGCCGTTTGCGTATCTCCCCCTCGTAGCCGGCCGGCGACAGCGGCGGCCTCCCACCTCACAGCAGTACGGGAGAGAGACGAGATGGCGATGACGCGGATCTTCAGTGGTGTGAAGCCGACCGGGCACCTGACGCTCGGGAACTACCTCGGGGCGATGCGGCAGTGGGCCGAGGTGGACCAGCACCGCGCGGATGCCCTGTTCTGTGTGGTGGACCTGCACGCGCTGACCGTGGACCACGATCCGGCGCGGGTGCGGCGGCTCAGTCGGCAGGCCGCGACGCTGCTGTTGGCCGTCGGGCTGAATCCGGAGCTCTGCACGCTGTTCGTGCAGAGCCATGTGGACGAGCACGCGCGGCTGGCGTATCTGATGGAGTGCACGGCCTCGGACGGCGAGATGCGGCGCATGATCCAGTACAAGGAGAAGGCCGCGCGGGAACAGGCGCGGGGCGGGAGTGTGCGGCTGTCGCTGCTGACCTATCCCGCGCTGATGGCGGCGGACATCCTGGCGTACGGGACGGACGAGGTGCCCGTCGGTGAGGACCAGGCGCAGCATCTGGAACTGACACGGGATCTCGCGGTGCGGTTCAACCAGCGGTACGGGACGACGTTCGTGGTGCCCAAGGTGACGCTTCCCGCGGTGGCGGCTCGGGTGATGGATCTGCAGGAGCCCACGATGAAGATGGGGAAGTCCCATGTGCGGACCGCGGGAATCGTCTATCTGCTGGACGAGCCGGAGGCGGTGCGGAGGAAGGTGTCCCGCGCGGTGACGGATGCGGGGCGGGATGTCGTCCACGACCGTGCCGAGCGGCCGGGGGTGGCGAATCTGCTGGATGTGCTGGCGGCCTGTACGGGTGGTGACCCGGAGGCGCTGGCCGGGGACTACTCGTCGTACGGGGCGTTGAAGAAGGACGCGGCCGAAGCGGTGGTGGAGATGTTGCGGCCGGTGCGGGAGCGGCATGCGGGGCTGGCCGCCGACCCGGGGTACGTCGACAAGGTGCTGCGGGCGGGGGCGGAGCGGGCGCGTGGGATGGCGCGGCCCCGGGTGGATGCCGCGTATCAGGCGGTGGGGTTGATGCCGGTGGGGTGAGGCCGGGGCGTGAGGCCGGGAGGGGCCGCGAGGTGGTCGCGGCCCCGGGGGCGGTCAGCCGTTGCCGGAGGCCAGTTCGCGGCTGCGGTCGCGGGCGGCTTCCAGCGCGGCGATGAGGGCGGCGCGTACGCCGTGGTTCTCCAGCTCTCGGATGGCGTTGATGGTGGTGCCGGCCGGCGAGGTGACGTTCTCGCGGAGCTTGACCGGGTGCTCGCCGCTGTCGCGGAGCATCACCGCGGCGCCGATGGCGGCCTGGACGATGAGGTCGTGGGCCTTGTCGCGGGGCAGGCCCAGCAGGATGCCCGCGTCGGTCATCGCCTCGACGAGGAAGTAGAAGTAGGCCGGGCCGGAGCCGGAGAGGGCGGTGCAGGCGTCCTGCTGGGATTCCGGGACGCGCAGGGTCTTGCCGACGCCGGAGAAGATCTCCTCGGCGCGGGTGAGGTGCGTCCCGGTGGCGTGGGTGCCGGCGGAGATGACGGACATCGCCTCGTCCACGAGGGCGGGGGTGTTGGTCATGACCCGGACGACGGGGGTGCCGGCGGCCAGTCGCTCCTCGAAGAAGGCGGTGGGGACGCCGGCCGCGCCGCTGATGACCAGGCGGTCGACGGGGACGTGCGGGGCCAGCTCGTCCAGGAGGGTGCCCATGTCCTGGGGCTTGACCGTGAGGATCAGGGTGTCGGCGGCCTTGGCGGCCTCGGCGTTGCTCACCGCTTCGACGCCGTAGCGGGTGCGCAGCTGTTCGGCGCGTTCGGCCCGGCGGGCGGTGACCAGGAGGTCGGAGGGTGCCCAACCGCCTCGGATCATTCCGCTGAGCAGGGCTTCGCCGATTTTGCCGGTGCCGAGTACGGCGACCTTCTGGGTCATGCTGCGGTTCACCTCGCCGGTGGTGCCTGATCGGTTACGTCGTCATCCTCGCACCCGGGAGCGCGAGGCGCCGGGGCGTCCCGAGGGCCGGGACGGGTGCCCGGGGGCGGGCCCACGCGGGCGCGACGCCTGCGTCAGGCCGTACGGCGTCGGAGGGTCGCGGCTCCGAGGGCCAGGACGAGCACCGCGCAGCCGGCGACCACGACGACATCGCGGAGGAAGTCTCCGGTCATGTCCGGGTGCTCGAGGACTTCGCGCATGCCGTCGACGGCGTAGGACATCGGCAGGACGTCGGAGAGCGCTTCGAGGGCGGGGTGCATGGTGTCGCGCGGGGTGAAAAGGCCGCAGAGCAGTAGTTGGGGCATCAGGACGGCGGGCATGAATTGGACGGCCTGGAATTCGGAGGCGGCGAAGGCCGAGACGAACAGGCCGAGTGCGGTGCCGAGCAGTGCGTCCAGCACGGCCACCATGAGCAGCAGCCACGGGGAGCCGATGACGTCCAGGCCGAGCACCCAGACCGACAGGCCGGTGGCGACGGCGGACTGGACGATCGCGAGCAGGCCGAAAGCGAGGGCGTAGCCGCTGATCAGGTCGGCTTTGCCGAGGGGCATGGCCAGCAGGCGTTCGAGGGTGCCCGAGGTGCGCTCGCGGAGGGTGGCGATCGATGTCACCAGGAACATCGTGATCATCGGGAAGATGCCGAGGAGCGAGGCGCCGATGCTGTCGAAGGTGCCGGGGTGGGCGTCGAAGACATAGCGGAGCAGGGCGATCATCACGCACGGGACGACGAGCATCAGCGCGATGGTGCGGGGGTCGTGACGCAGCTGGCGCAGGACCCGGGCGGCGGTGGCGAGGGTGCGGGCGGGGGAGAGCGGCGCGGCCCCGGTGCGGGGTGCGGCGCCGGGGAGGGTTGCGGCGGTCATCGCGCTGACTCCTTGGTGCCGGTGGGGTCTTCGGCGTCGGGTGGTGCGGGCCGGTCCTCGCGGGGCCCGGGCGGGTGCGGGTCAGGTTGCTCCGGGCGGGTGGTGGCCGGTGGCGTGGGGCCCGGTTCCCGGGCGGATGCGGCCCTGGCCTCGTCGACCAGGTGGAGGAAGGCGTCCTCGACGGTGGCGCGGCCGGTGCGGTCGCGGAGGGCCGCGGGCGTGTCGTCGGCGAGGATGCGGCCCTCGCGCATCAGCAGCAGGCGGTGGCAGCGCTCGGCCTCGTCCATGACGTGCGAGGAGACCAGGAGGGTGGCGCCGCGGTCGGCGGCGAGGGTGTGGAAGAGGTTCCACAGGTCGCGGCGCAGGACCGGGTCGAGGCCGACGGTGGGTTCGTCGAGGACGAGGAGCTCAGGGGTGCCGAGCAGCGCCACCGCGAGGGAGACCCGGCTGCGCTGGCCGCCGGAGAGGTTGCCGGCGAGGACGTCGGCGTGGCTTTCGAGGTCGACGTCGGCGATCGCGTGGGCGACGCTCTCGCGGCGTTCGGCGCGGGCGGCGCGGCCGGGGTGGAGGACATCGGCGAAGTAGTCGAGGTTCTGCTTGACGGTCAGGTCGTCGTAGACGGAGGGCGCCTGGGTGACGTAGCCGATGCGGGGGCGCAGCCGGGGGTGGCCGGCGGGCAGGCCGAGGACGTCGAGGGTGCCGGTGACCTTGCCCTGGGTGCCGACGACGGCGCGCATCAGGGTGGATTTGCCGCAGCCGGAGGGGCCGAGGAGGCCGGTGATCTGTCCGCGTGGGACGTCGAAGGCGAGGGCGTCCAGGACGGTGCGGCCGCCGCGGAGGACGGTGAGGTCTTCGGCGTGGACGGCTGCCTGGGCAGCTGCTCGTACCCGGGGGTGGGCGACGGTGTGCGCGGTGGCGTCCGGGTGCGGGGCGGGGTCACCCCGGCCATAATTCATCATGCGATGAATAATGCTCCCGGCGGAATGCGGCGTCAAGCGGTCAGGCGGGGCGAGCGGGCGGAGCGGCACCCCGGCCGGGCGGAGCAGGGGTCGCGCCCCACGACAGGAGGACCGGGCGCACAGAGGTTCCCCCTGCACTCCGGCGGTCGCCGGAGCGATCGGAACTGATCATTCTGTTTCGATGACACCGCGTTTACCTGACGGTTACACACCGACTTACCTCAGGCCCATATCTCCGTGGACACAATGGAGTTGACTGTCCAACCGCGCCGGAAGGGAGCGACGATGGCGAAGGTCCGGGTCGGCATCCTCTGCCGGCTCCTGGCGATTCTCGCGGCCGTCGTTCTGGCCCTCCCGGCCCTCGCCGAAGGCGCGTACGGCAAGGCCGTGGCGGCCGCAGCCCCCGCGTTCGCCGCCACCGCCGCGACTCCCCGCGCCGCCCAGCTCGCGGTGGACGCCGCCGAGCACCAGGAAACCGGCGCCGACCGTTGCCAGTCGCGGCGCGGCGGGCGGTCCGCGGCCACGGTGTCCGCTCCGGCACCGCTGTCCACCCCGCTGTCGACGGCCACCCCTGTGCGGCCGGTGAGCGGGCTCGCCGTGACCGTCCCGCTGACCGGCCGGCAGGCCGTGCCCCTGTCGAGATCGGGCGAACTGCCCGTACGGCACCGCGCCTTCCGCTGCTGAGAGCTGCCCCAGGGCTTCCCCGGCCCACGCATCCGACGGATCCAGCCGTCCCCCACCCATGGCGCCTCGCGTACGCGGTGCACCCCGCCGGCCGGCGGGCTGCCGTTCGCGGGCTGCCGCTCGCCGGCACCGGTCCTCGGTGAACGGCCGGCGGCTCCCGCTGCCGGTGGCCGCCGCCCGGTGGCCGGTGTCGTCGGCTCCTGACCACGCCGCCGCATCGCCCCGCGTCCGCTTGCGCGCCGCCGCATTCCGCATCCGCTGGAGGCATCCCTCGTGCAGAGATTCCCCGTCATCCGCCGCCGCCCGTCGCACCCGCCACGGCAGCGGCGCCCGTTCCGCCCGTCCTTCCCGACCCTCCGCGCCGACGTCACCTCGTCTCTCGTGGTCTTCCTCGTCGCCGTCCCGCTGTGTGTCGGGGTAGCCGTCGCGTCCGGAGTACCGGCCGAACTGGGGCTGGTCACCGGCATCGTCGGCGGGCTGCTCACCGGCCTGCTGCCGGGCAGCAGCCTTCAGGTCAGCGGGCCGGCCGCCGGTCTGACCGTGCTGGTCTACGAGGCCGTGCAGGAGTACGGGCTCGGCGCCCTGGGCGCGCTGGTGCTGGCGGCGGGCCTGTTGCAGCTGACCATGGGCGCGCTGCGGCTCGGGCGGTGGTTCCGGGCCATCTCGGTCGCCGTCGTGCAGGGCATGCTCGCCGGCATCGGGCTGGTGCTGATCGCCGGTCAGCTGTACGCGCTCGCCGACGCCGCGGCGCCCGGCAGCGGACTGGCCAACCTCGGCGGGCTGCCGGACCTGGCGGTCGCCACCGCCGGATCGGGCAGGGCGCTCGCCGCTCTCGCGGTGGGCGCCGGGACGATCGTGGTGCTGGTGCTGTGGCCGCGGCTGCGGCGGGCGGCGCGGGTGCTGCCCGCGCCGCTGGTGGCGGTCGCGCTGGCGACGGTCGCGGTGTTCTTGCTGGACCTGCCGGTGGCGCGGGTCGAGGTGCAGGGCCTGCTGGACGCCGTCCAGCCGCCGTCCGCCGCCGACTTCGGGCGCCTGGTGGAACCGGTGATGCTCGCCGGGGCGCTCGGCACGGTGCTCGCCTTCACCTTGATCGCGTCGGCGGAGTCGCTGTTCAGCGCGGCCGCGGTGGACCGGCTGCACGAGGGACCGCGCACCCACTACGACAAGGAGCTGATGGCGCAGGGCGCGGGCAACGCGGTGTGCGGGATGC
Organism: Streptomyces sp. NPDC017993; assembly: GCF_044328065.1. Taxonomy (NCBI): domain Bacteria; kingdom Bacillati; phylum Actinomycetota; class Actinomycetes; order Kitasatosporales; family Streptomycetaceae; genus Streptomyces; species Streptomyces sp. NPDC017993. The sequence goes on along the minus strand of NZ_JBIRGO010000014.1, from coordinate 247,101 downwards.
TCGGCTCGCTGCCGATGACCGCGGTGATCGTGCGCAGTGCGGCCAATGTGCAGGCGGGGGCGCGGACGAAGGCCTCGCGGGTACTGCACGGCGTGTGGCTGCTCGTCTTCGCCGCGGCGTTCCCCGCGGCGCTCGGGGTGGTGCCCCTCGCGGCGCTCGCCGGCGTACTGATCCACGCGGGCTGCAAGCTGATCCCGCTGAAGGACTTCGGGCCGTTGTGGCGCAAGCACCGGGGTGAGGCCGTGGTGCTCGCGACGACCGCGGTGGCCATCGTCGCGACCAACATGTTCGAAGGGGTGCTGCTGGGACTGCTGATGGCCATCGCCAAGTCGGCCTGGGAGACCTCGCACGTCCACCTGGAGATCGTGGGGCTGGAGGGGGCCACCGAGCGGGCCGGGACGGAGGACGATGCGCCGGTGTCGCCCTCCGTCGCCGCCCCGTCCGGTGCGACGGCCCTGTCCGCCGTGCCCGGTACGTCCGTCACGGCCGGTGCCGCCGGCTCGTCCGAGGAGGGTCAGGCGGCCGGCGGATCGCAGCGGACGATCCGCGTACGGGCCGTCGGCCATGCGACATTCCTGCGGCTGCCGAAGCTGCTCGACCAGTTGGAGGCACTCCCCCGGGACCGGGAGATCGAACTCGACCTGTCCGGACTGCGGCATCTCGACCACGCCTGCGCGGCCGCGCTGGGCAGTTGGGCCGAGCAGCGCCGGTCGGCCGCCGAGGAGGACGGGGCGCCCGAGCCGGCCCGCTCCGGCGCGGACGGTGGCACGGGAGGGGCCGACCGCTCCGACGGCTAGCGCCCGAGAAGGGGACCAAAGGCCTTGTAACGCCTTTCACCTGACATCGCACCAGTAATCCATCTCTCATCCGACCAAAGCGGAAGGGACCGGTGTTGCGGCGCAAATGACCGTAGGGTCGGGGGGCTTGTGATCGCCCGCCGACCCTGGGAGTGCCGTGAACCGCCGGCCCGTCCGCTCCTGCGGCGCGACCGCCGTCCTGGCCGTCGCGCTGCTGCTGTCCTCGTGCACCAGCGAGACCGTGGCCGTCAGTGGGGCCGCGGGCTCCGGCAGCGTGGGCGACCCGCTCTTCCCGGGGCTCGGCAACGGTGGCTACCAGGTCACCCACTACGGCCTCGACCTCGACTACGACGTGCCGAAGAGGCAGCTGCACGCGAAGGCCGCGATCACCGCGAAGGCCAAGGAGGATCTGCGGTCCTTCCAGCTCGACCTCCAGGGGCTGAAGGTGTCCGGGGTCCGGGTGGACGGCCGGGACGCGCCGTTCAGCCGCAAGGGGCACAAGCTGACGGTCCGGCCGGCCGCCGGGCTCAGGAAGGGGGCCACCTTCCGCACCACCGTCGCCTACGGCGGCACGCCGCAGGAGATGCAGGACCCGGACGAGTCGACGGAGGGGTGGGTCAAGACCGGCGACGGCGCGTTCGTGGCGGGCGAGCCCGCCGGGGCGATGACCTGGTTCCCGGGCAACAACCATCCCGGCGACAAGGCCGCCTACGACTTCAAGATCACTGTGCCGCAACGCTACCGGGCCCTCGCCAACGGCGAGTTGCGGGCGATGAGGACGGCCAAGGGCCGGACGACGTACGAGTGGCACAACGGCGAACCGATGGCCAGCTACCTCGCCACCGCCACCATCGGCGTCTTCGACTTCCGCACCTACCGCACCCCCGAGGGCCTCCCCGTCTACGTCGCGGTGGACCCGACGGAGGCCGCGGCGAGCAAGCGGGCGCTGGACCGGCTGCCGGAGATCCTCAAGTGGCAGACCAAGCTCTTCGGACGCTATCCGTTCTCCTCGGCGGGGGCGATCGTCGACAACACCCCCGACCGGGTCGCCTGGATCGCGCTGGAGACCCAGACCAAGCCGATCTACGCGGGGGCGCCGGACGCCTCGACAGTGGTGCACGAGATGGCGCACCAGTGGTTCGGTAATTCGGTGACGCCGAAGACCTGGCGGGACACCTGGCTCAACGAGGGCTTCGCCACCTACGCCGAGTGGCTGTGGGAGGAGCGCGAGGGCGGCCTGACGACCCAGGAGCATTTCGACGAACTGTTCGCCTCCTCCGCGGACGAGGAGCGCTGGGACTTCCCGCCGGGGGATCCGGGCAAGCCGGAGAACGTGACCGAGACTCCCGTCTACGAGCGCGGCGCGATGGTGCTCCAGCAGCTGCGGAAGGCCGTCGGCGACAAGACGTTCTTCTCGATCCTCAAGGAGTGGCCCGCCGCGCACCGGCACGGCAACGCCGATTCGGCGGACTTCATCGCCTTCTGCCAGGAGCGCACCGACGAGGACCTGACCGACCTCTTCGACGACTGGCTGTACGGGAAGAGGCAGCCGGACTGGGAGTACTGAGCGGGGGCCGTGGCCGGTCCGCTCGCACTCCATCCGAGCGCGAGTGAGGGGCGGTTCGATGGCTCGGCCACCTGGGTGGGTGGCCGAGCCATCGATGAGGGAGCGAGCCCATGCGGGTGTCTGTCGACAAGGAACGGTGCTGCGGGGCCGGGCAGTGTGTGATGACGGCTCCCGATGTCTTCGACCAGAGCGATGAGGACGGGGTGGTGCTGTTGCGGGCGGAGCGGCCCGCAGCGGCGCTGCTGAGCGAGCTGGAGCTGGCAGCCGCGTTGTGTCCGGCCCATGCCATCACGGTCGAGGGTGACCCGGAGACCGCCACACGCGGGTCCGACGACACGGCCCGGACGTGACCGCCCCGCCTGCCCGGGTGCGTTGAGACGACCGCACCCCCCGCTTACCCGAGCGGCAGGGCGCGCAAGGCCACATCGCATGGCCGCGGACACGCGCCCGCCCTCACACAACCCATGCACCACACCCCTGCCCCGGACTCCGCCCCTCAGTGCGTCTCCGGCCTGTCGGTGTGGGCAGGAGAAGGAGTCCGGAACATGGAAACCGCACAGCTCGCCGAGCAGACGATCACGTTGCCGGCCGCGCGGGGCGGCTGCCCGTTCGCGCCACCTCCCGCCTATGAAGAGGCACATCTTGAGGGTCCGCTGACACGCGTGCAGCTGTGGGACGGGACGCCGCTCTGGCTGGTGACCGGTCATGCGGAGACCCGGGCGGTGCTGCTGGACAACCGCTTCAGTGCGGACGCGCGGGTGCCCGGCTTCCCGTTTCTGTCACCGGGGCGCAAGCAGCTCCTGACCAAGGCCCAGCCGTCCTTTCTGCGATTGGACGACCCGGAGCACTCCCGGCTGCGGCGGATGCTCACCGGCGACTTCATCGTCAAGCGGGCGGAGGCACAGCGCCCCCAGCTGCAGCGGATCGTCGACGAAGCGCTGGACCGGATGATCGCGAGCGGTTCACCCGCGGATCTGGTCCAGGAGTTCGCGCTGCCGGTGCCGTCGCGGGTCATCTGCCTGCTGCTCGGGGTGCCGTACGAGGATCACGAGTTCTTCGAGCGCCACACGACCACGCTGGTGGATCTGCAGACGCCGCCGGAAGGCATCCGGTCGGCCCAGCGTGAACTGACCGCCTATCTGACCGAGCTGGCCCAGCACAAGCGCCGCCACCCGGACGACAGCCTGCTGAGCCGTCTGGTGGCGCGCGGCGAGCTGAACGAGGCCGAGTGTGCCGCGATGGGCATGGTGCTGCTGGTGGCGGGCCATGAGACGACCGCCAACATGATCTCGTTCGGGACGCTGGCACTGCTGCGTCATCCGGCGCAGGCCGCGCGGCTTCGCGCCGAACCCGCGCTGCTCAAGGGCGCGGTGGAGGAGCTGCTGCGGTATCTGAGCGTGGTGCACTTCGGATTGCCCAGGGCCGCGCTGGAGGACGTGGAGGTCGGCGGGACGCAGATCCGGGCGGGAGAGGGCGTGCTGTGCATGCTGTCGGCCGCGAACCGGGACGAGGCGGTCTTCGCCGACGCCGGGCGCCTGGACCTCACTCGGGACGCCCGCCGGCATGTGGCGTTCGGCTTTGGGGTGCACCAGTGCATCGGCCAGCCACTGGCGCGCGCGGAGATGCAGATCGCGCTGGGCACGCTGCTGCGCCGGCTGCCGGACCTGCGGTTGGCCGTGCCGTACGAGGAGCTGACCTACCGCACCGACAAGGCGGTCTACGGCGTCCGTGCACTGCCCGTCGCGTGGTGACGCGGGGCCGGGCGAAGGAGGCGGTGACGGCCGGATGCGGTGGTTGAGGATCGTGTGGGAGTCGTGCCAGATCTTCGGTGAGACGTTCACCGCCGGGCTGATGCCGGCCGATCACTGGAGTGCGGCGCGGGCCGAGGAGGCGCGGGAGGAGCGGGAGCGGGCCGTCTTCAGCGGGCCGCCGCCGGGCCATCCGGAGCGGATGTGTCCCGAGGTGCCGCTCAGCGGTATCGAGCGTCGGTTGCAGCGGGAGTTGATGGGCTCGGCCGAGTGGCTGCCGATCCGGGACTCGTGGTGCTAGGGCACGCGTCGGCAGTGCGTGGCGAAGCGGAGGTTCGAGCTCGGGTCGCGGAGGTGGAGCACGCCTTCGGGGACCCGGAGGACGCGGCGAACCCGGTGGGCTTCGCCGCGCTGCTGGCCGCGGACGCGCGCCATGAGGTGCCGCAGGAGGCGGAACGGCTGCTCGACGGCCTCCGGCTGGGCAGCGAGTTCGTGCCGGTGGCACTCGGCGGCCGGCTGGACCGGGCGGACGCCGTGGCCAGGGTGCTGCGCCCGGTGTTCCGGCGGGACGTGGCACTGGGCTTCGGCTACGGCATCACCTCGTTGTTCGCCGCGGCGCCGGTCTGGGCGGCAGGGTCGGCGTCTCAGCGTGCGTGGCTGTCGCAGCTGCTGCGCGACGGCGGGCGGGTGTCGGTCGTGCACCACAACCTGGCACACGGGAACACCATGTGGCAGGGCGAGTTGACGGCGCGAAGGGCCGGCCGGGCGCTGGTGCTTGACGGCCGCAAGGACGCGGTGATCAACGCGGAGCGGTCCGGCGCCTTCGTCGTCTACGCCAGGACGGGTGAGGGGCACGGCCCGGGAGCCCATTCGGTGCTCCTGGTGCCGGGCGGGGAGGGACGGCCGGCGGGGCTGCGGGTGCTGCCCCGGCAGCTGAGTTCGGGGATGCGCGGCTGCCGGTTCGCGGGCCTGGAACTGGCGAATGCCGCCGTCCCCGGTGACGCGATGGTGGGCGAGCCGGGGGGCGGGGCGCTGCTGGCGCTGCGGACGTTCCAGCTGAACCGTGCGTTGATCTCTTCGGCGGTGCTGGGCTGCGCGGACACGGCGCTGCGGCATGCGGTGGCGGTGCTGCCGAGTGGCCGGGGCGGCGTCAGCAGAGGTGGTCGCCAACGGGCGGTAGTGGCAGGCGTGTTCGCGGACCTGCTGTTGTGTGACGCGATGGCGACGGTGGTACTGCGGTCGCTGCATGCCCTGCCGGACAGCGGCCATCTGGGGGCCGCCGCGGTCAAGTACCTGGTGCCGGACCTGGTGCGGGAGGACCTGGAGGAGCTGGGCACGGTGCTCGGCGCGCCGGGTTTCCGGCGTGACGGGGAGCGCGGGCATCTGCAGAAGCTGCTGCGGGACCTGCCGGCGGCCGGGCTGGGGCATATGGGGACGGCGGCCTGTCAGGCGGTTCTGCTGCCGCAACTGCCCTTTCTCGCCGCGGAGTCGTGGGAGCGGGATCCGGAACCGCCGGAGGCGCTGTTCCGCTGCTCGGCGCCCCTGGAGCCGTTGGACCTGGCGGGTCTCGCGGTGGCCGGCGGGTCGGATTTCCTGGTCGCGTCCCTGGTGGGGGCGGTGGAACGACTGCGGGACACAGCGAACCTTTCGGGATACGGACCAGTGCTGCGGGCATTCGCCGAGGGCTTCCGGACGCAGCTGCTGGACGTGCGCGCGGGGTTCGCGGCGTTGGCGGCCCGGGGGCCCGGTGCGTTGGCCGGCCCGGCGGCGTGCGCGCTGGCGGACAGATACGTGCTGGTGGCGGCCGCGGGAGCGGTGCTCGGCTGCTGGCTGCGGCAGGACGGCGGCGACCCCTTCCTCACCGATCCGGCGTGGCCGGTGCTGGCGCTGTCGCGGCTGGCCGGACGGCTGGGGATGGCCGGGCCGGAGCTGCCGGCGGGCTGTGTGGAGCGGGTGTTCAACGAGGTGGCCGGGCGCTTCCGGGAGGGGCGGTCGTTCGATCTGCACGCGGCACCGCTGTGGGAACGGTGAGAGGAGCGATGAGGGTGAAGGAGCTGGGACGGAGTGCGGTGGCGGCGCCGATCCTGACGACCGGACCGGACGGCCCGTGGCTGCGGGTGCGGGAGTCGGTGGCGTTCTCCGGGCACGCGGTGGTCTATACGGACTGGCGGGGCTGGCTGTCCGCGGTGTCCACCGGCCCCACGTTGCGTGCACTGCTGGGCCCCCGGGACTGGCAGCGCTACAACGCGCTGGTCAAGCCGGAAGTGCGCTGCAGGTTCGCGGTCTCCCGGATGCTGGTGGGGTACGCGGCAGGCGCGGCGCTGGAAGTACCTCCGGAGGCCGTGGAGTTGGCGTACAAGCCGGGCGGTCGGCCGTATCTGCGGGGCTGCGACCAGCTGGACGTCAGCTTGAGCCACACGCTGGACCTGGTGGTCGTGGGCATCAACCGGCGCGGCCGGATCGGTGTGGACACCGAGTTGGGGCGCCGGCGGCTGCGGTACTCGGAGGTCCACCGGCAGATGTGCACGGCCGCGGAGCGGGCGGTGCTGGCCGGGTTGTCCGCGTCGGAGCAGGAGAAGGAGCTGCTGCGGTTGTGGACGCTGAAGGAGGCCTACACCAAGGCTCTGGGGCAGGGGATGCGGCTGGGGTTCACCCAGTTCGGCTTCGACGAGGACGGGCAGGGCCCGTTGACGCCGGACGGTGCGCCGGCCTCGTTCGGCGAGTGGTCGTTCGGCACGTTCGGCTTCGCGTTGGAGGACCGCTATGTGGTGAGTGTCGCCTGTCAGGACGCGGGCCACGGCGGGGCGCCGGAGACCGCTGTGGGGACGATGCTCGACGAGGGCTTCTTCGGTCAGGTGGTGGATCTGCTGAACCGGTCAGCCGGCCATCGCCGTTGACTCCCCCCGCGTCGGACCCCTCATGATCAAGAGCGGTTGCACCAGGAACGCACCGGGCCCGGCCCTCGGCTACAGGCATGTGGGCATAATCGAGCCAGAGAGCATTCCGGCCGCTCTGTATCAAGGGGGAGTACGGTGATCCGGGTACTGATAGCCGAAGACCTGCACATGTTGCGCAGAGCACTGGTCGCGCTGATCGAGCTGGAGCCCGACATCGATGTCGTGGCCGAGCTGGCCAACGGTGACGAGATCGTGAGCAAGGCCGAGGAGACCCGGCCCGATGTCGCCGTTCTGGACATCGATCTGCCCGGAACGGACGGGATCACCGCGGCGGCCGCGCTGCACACCGCGGTCCCCGGCTGCCGCACCCTCATCCTCACCAGCCTCAGCCGCCCGGGAAACCTGCGCCGGGCCGTCGCCGCCTACGCGTCGGGCTTCCTGCTGAAGGACATCGAACCGGACCGGCTGATCGCGGCCATCCGTTCCATCGCCAAGGGCGAGCAGGTCGTCGACCCGTCGCTTGCCCTCGCCGCGCTGGAGCCGGAGTGCACGACCCTGACCACACGGGAGCTGGAGGTGCTGCGGCACGCGGCCCGGGGGGACGAGGCCCGGCAGATCGCCGCGAGCCTCTTCCTGTCCGCGGGCACCGTACGCAACTATCTGGCCACGGCCGTCAGCAAACTCAACGCGCGCAATCGCGTCGACGCCATCCGCATCGCCCGCGAGGCAGGCTGGCTGTGACCGCCGGCCCTCAGGCGGGCTCCGCGTAGGCGGCCTGCGGCGAGTCGTCGGCCCGGTCCGTGATCGGCACCTCCACAACGGCCTCCAACACGAACCAGCCGTCGTTGAGACCCGCGTCCAGCCGCCCGTTCAGGGCCTCCACCCGGGTCGCGAGGTTGCTGATACCGCTGCTGTTGTGGCCCTGCGCGGGGCCAGGGGCCTGCAGCCGGACGGTGCGGCCGTCGACGCCGTCGTTGGCCAACCGCAGCCGTACGGTGCTGCCCTGGCGTGCGGCCGTGATGGTGCAGCGGTCCGCCTTGCTGTGCCGGAGCATGTTGGCCAGGCCCTCGCGCAGCACGGTGGCCAGCACGGTGTCCGCCGCCCGGGGCAGCGGGCCGCACTCGATCCGCGTGGTGGTGCGGATGTCCAGCGCGGCCAGCAGCGACATCGCGTCGTGGACTTCCTTCTCCAGCGACATGTCGCGATAGCCGGAGGCCACCGCCCGCACGTCCGCCAGCGCCCGGCGCGAGGTGCGCAGTATCTCGGTCAGCTCCTGCTTGACCCGGTCCTCCTGCCCCGCCAGCAGCCGGTTGGCCAGTTCGCACTTGAGCGTGATGGTGGACAGGCTGTAGCCGAGCAGGTCGTGCAGGTCCCGGGCGAACCGCAGGCGCTCCTGGTCGACGGCCAGCCGGGCCAGTTCGGCGCGGGACTGGTGCACCTCGGTGACCAGGTCGGTGAGCCGGGCCATGCCGAAGACCACCAGCCCGGTCAGGACCGAGGAGACGGTGGTGTAGGCGAGGTCGCGCCAGCCCAGTCCGACGGTGAACTGCAGCGCGTCCACTCCCGCGATGATGAGGCCGAAGGCCGCCCAGGCCGCCGCGTCGGGCAGGATCAGCAGCGCGGACCCGGACAACAGCCCCGGCAGGGGCATCCACGCCTGCTTGAACAGCCCGAAGGGCAGGAACGTCAGCACCGCCTGGACGAGGAACAGCTGGAAGCGGTACCGGCTCAGCCGTGGCATCAGCCGGGGAAAGACGATCAGCAGCTGGATGCTCAGGACGGTGACCAGCATCAGCATGGCCTCTGCGAAGACCACCGGGGTCGGCCCGGCGCTCAGCTCGTAGGTGACCGCCACGAAACAGAAGGCACAGAGGACGACCGTCGTGATCGTCATGGCCAGTTTCGGTGCCAGCCGGTTCGGGCCGCTGCCGCGTGGCGGCTCCGCTGCCTGGTCAGCTTCCATGCATACCCCCGTGGTGATCGGTGCGCGGTAACTGAGGGCAGGAGACGCCGAACTGCCCTCCCGGCGCCGGGCCGACCGCGGCCGAGGGCCGGGCGGTACCGGGTGGGGAAGGCAGTTGGGTTCCTGTTGCGCCCTGTGGCGACCGTGCGCGAGCGGTCCGGCGCTCCATGCGTGGGCCGGTCTGCCGGTCCGTGGACCGGCCACAGCCGCAGGCATCCGGACGCCGAGGAACGGCGTGGTCAGACATCGCTCCCCCAGCGAGTTGTCCGGTGACCGTCGATGGGATGGCCACCGGAGAAGCACCATTCGCCGAGGATATCCATTCAGCCGCGTGGCGCAATATATTGGATCACATGGTGTCCAAGTGCGAGCAAAACCAGACCATCCGGCGCCAGTCCGCCCTGTGATCCGGGCAGGAGGACGCCATGTGCGCAGGTGAGCGGCGACGGTCACCTCATCCGTCGCCGTACGCCGCTGAACGGGCGGTCGCCCTGGGGCTCAGCAGAAACTCCCCCACGCTGGACTCGGTGCTCCAGGAGAGGCCGAGGGCGCGCACGGCCGTCTCGGTGTCGCCGACGGCCAGCGGGCACGAGCCGAGACCCAGCGCGGTCGCGACCAACGACAGGGTCTGCTGAAGCGCGCCGACGTCCTTCATGAGGCTCGCGTAGGCGCCGCTGCTGAATTGGTACGCGGAGCGGGCGAAGCGAGCGGTGATGGTGATCAGCGGTGGCGGGGGCCCGGTCAGCCCCGCAGCGGTCTGGGCCTCCACCGACAGCTCCGCCAGCGCCTCCGGAACGCCTTCGACCCGCTCCAGCGCGTGGTTCAGCGGATCGTAGTGATACGCGCCGGGGGCAAGCCAAGTGCCCCCGCCGACCAGGAGATACAGCTCCAGGGCGTAGGTGTCGCCCATGCTCTGGTACGGCCGGTCGCTGGTGGCGTAGCCCTGGGGGGCGTGCGGTCCCGGGTCGCGCAGCCGGCGCACCCGCGCAGCCCTGTACAGCAGCGAACCGAGCTGGTGGGAGGTCAGTTGCCCCACCTCGGCGGGGCCCGGCGGTAGGGCGCGCTCCAGCACCGCCGTCAGCGGCGGGTCGTTGTGGATCGCTTCCGACAGGTCCGGCCGGAACAGGGGGATGCGGGCGCCGCCGCCCGAAGTCTTCACGACGGGTTCGGCGGGTACCGCGTCGGCGTGCGCGAAGACGGCTCCGAAGCCCGCGTCGCTACGGCCCATTCGGCTGCGGGAGTGCAGCAGCAGGTCGTCGGGGGACCAGGTCCGCAGCACGGGGTCGTCATCCTCGGCGAACCGTGCCGGCCGGGCGGTGCCGTCCGGCTCGCCCCCGGGCTCGGCGACCACCACCATGCCGGCGGCGACCAGATACGACAGTGCCACGGCCATGCTGTCCTCGTTCAGCATGCTCCCGTCCGGCTGAGCCCAGGCCCCGTCATCCATCTCCCCGCCGAGCCTGGCGAGGAGTAACGAAGCCTCCGGACGCAGCAGTTCGACCCGGTGGTGCGAGAGCGGCGACTCCATCCGCAGGCCGCCGGCGGCGTACCTCAGCACAGTGAAGCGGGAGAGCCGGCACGGCCTGCCGTGAGGGACCGGGCGGGGGGTGAAGCGGGCCCGCCGCGAGAGCGGCACCACCGAAAGCAGCGGGGAGGAGCCGACGGCGAGGGTGCGCACCACCACATGTCCCCACCGGCCGAGGGTGCTCAACAGTTCGCCGGTCTCGGGGGCGAGCGGGGTGTCGTCGACGGGCCTGCCGTCGGCGGGGAAGTCCGGCAGGACGTTGCGGAGATCGACCGGTCCGACGCACATCCGCCGCAGCGCCTCTCGCACCGGCCCGCTCAGACCGGTCAGCCGCTCCTCGCCCCAGCGGGTGTCGAGCGTGACGGCACCGTGCGGGCCGGCGTCGGGATCGAGGAGGGTGTCGTCCCGCAGGGACCACAGCTCGATGGGGTGGGGTGGGACGAGCTGGCCGAGGAGCACAGGTGGGGGGTCCGGGTTCGGTCGGGGACCGCGTCGCCGGGGCGGCGCGGTCACAGGAACAGGGGGAAGGGGTTGAGCGCCTCGTACGGGGTGGGGGTGGCGTGCCGTCCCGTGCGGACGGGGACATCGAAGAGGCGGCCGGGGGCGAACCGGGCCCAGTGCGGGCGCAGTCCGGGCACGATGACCTTGACCACGGGCAGCCCGACATCGGGGCGGGTCTGGTCCAGGACCAGCAGCTCAAGGCCCGCCCGGCGCACGATGTCCTCGCAGGCGGCGATGTCCTCGCGCAGGTCCCCGCGCGGCGTGTAGGGGTGGTCGCCGGGGCGGGTGGCCCGCTGGGCCGGGTCGGCCGCCAGATAGCCCTGGCCTGCGATGGTGGCGCTGCGCATCCATCGCAGGGTGAGCGGGTCGGTGAGGTCGTAGCCGGCGCCGTCGGCGCGTGCGTCGACGACGTACGGCAGCAGCTGGTTGACCTCGGTGAGGGCCCGGCGCAGGGCGAGCGCAGGGTCGAAGTGCGCGCCGAAGCCCAGCACGATGTCCTCGGCCGGCTTGTCGACGCGGCGGGAGAGCGCGGCCACCACCGGGATGCCGAGGTCGGAGGTGAGATCCAGGGCCCACACCTCGCGGTGCAACGAGCCGTGCACCTGCTGAAGTTCGGTGATCCACGGATCCTTGAAGGCGGCCAGGTCCATGCCGGCGCGGCGAGTGCGGTTGTACCACCACAGTGCGACCGCGTCGCGTTCGACAAGCTCCAGAAAGCCCTGGAGCAGCGCGTCCTCCGGGCTCGCGCCGGCGGCGGTGCCGTTGGAGTTGGCGGCGCAGAAGCGGCGGCCCGCCAGCGCGGCGGTGTTGTAGTAGAGGAGGGCGGTCGGCAGCAGCCGGTGGCGTCCGGCGGTCAGTGACCAGACCGGGGTCCACTCGATCTCCGCGTGCGCGTCGAAGGGCTCGGGCACCTGCTGGAAGGCATTGTGCCCGGCATTCCAGCGCTCCCGTGCGGTGTACTGCCGGGCGTCGAAGAGCTGGACCGTGTCCGGGTGGACGGCGTCCGCTGCCAGCGAGGAGTAGCTGCCGCGCAGGATGGGCTCGTCGCCCTGAAGGTGCCCGCAGTGGCGCTCCACAGCCTCGCCGAGGGCGCCCACCTGGGCCTGGAGGGCGGTGGTTCCCTTGCCGGAGCTGGTGCGGCGCAGGCCGGAGCGGAGCGCGGCCAGACCGTCGGAGCCGGCCGCCGGATTGTGGCCGGCGTGGAAGGAGTTGAGGAAGGCCGGGCCCCGCGGGTCGCGGCGGATCTCCTTGACCAGCCCGGTGAGCGGGTCGATCAGATGGCCGTAGGTGTCCAGCATCTGCCGGCAGGTCAACGCCCGGTGCCCGCCCCCGTCCTGGTCACGCTTGGGCCGTGGGACGAGGACGACGGGCGCGGTGACCTGCCGGCGCATCAGGTCCACGTCGCCGCACTCGGCGCACTGCGGCCGGCGCCGTACGGGGTGCCGGCTGCCGTCGAGGGTCAGCCCGTCCAGCGTCCACAGTGCCCGCTGTCCGGGGTGGCGGTGGCCGCCGAGCCATTTCGCGGCCTCCAGTACGGCCAGGTGCAGACCGGCCAGCCGGCTGGCGGGCAGCGCGCACAGCGGGCGGGGCAGCGGGCCGCGGCGGTCCAGGGCCCGCTGTACGTGGGCCTCCACCTCGCGGTTGCGCCACAACCGCTCCGCCAGGCAATTCCAGCAGGCACCGGTGTCCGGGGAGCCGGGGGCGCCGGGCGGCGGGGTAGCGGGGCCGAAGAAGGGGCCGATCCAGGTCCGGGTGCCGTTGGTCTGCACCGGCAGCCAGGGCCGTCCCGCCGCCCGGTGCTCCGCGTCCACGTCCTTCAGGGCGGGGTCGAGGTAGTCGTCGCACAGCACCAGCGTGAGGTCCGCGGATCCCGCCCGGCCCTCCTCGACGAGGTGCAGGCCGGCGGCCTCGGCGGCGGTGCGCAGGGGGGCCGCGTCGGCGGTGCCGACCGCGACGACGGCCACCGTGGCGGCGGCAAGCCGGTGGGCGGCCCCGGTGCCGTCCAGGCCGGCGGCCTCCCAGTACGCGTGCTGGGCAGTGGTCTCGGGGACCGGCGGGCCGGCCGGGAGCTCGGCGAGCAGACCGGCGTGGGAGAGGCGGGCCAGCAGCCGGGCGGCGTGTGCGGACGACATGCGGCCGGCCGACTCACGCAGCACCGAGGCACGTGCACGGGTGCCGTCCAGCAGGGGCGCGAGGTAGGCGATCTGTTCGCCGTGCAGCGCGGTGACGCGCTGGTCGGAGACCAGATACACCGCCTCGCCCGGGACCGGCTCCACCCGCAGATGGGGTTTGAAGCCGATCACGGTTCTGGCGGCGACCGCCGCGGAGTCGGTCATCAGGCGGCACGCAGTGCGGCACGGCGGGCGGCGGCCGGAGCGGTCACCGGGGCCTCGGCCCAACACACGAACCCGTCGCCGGGGGCGGCGGCCGTGACGGGCACCCGGACCGGCTCGTCCGCCCAGCACACGAAGCCGTCTCGCAGCGCGGCGCCCGGTATCGCGGTCCGGCGGGCCGACACCGCGGTGACCGTCGGCGATACCGGGGCGTCCGGAAGTGCCGTTGCCACCGGGGACTCCGCCCAGCACACGAAGCCGTCCGAGGCAACCGCCCGGCGGTCGTGGTGTCCGAACTCCTCGATGACGAGGTCGTCGAGGACATCCGTCACAACACGGAACTGACCGGCCATCATGTGCTCCTTGGGTGCGCGGGAATTCCGAGAACGCCGTCCGGTCGGGGCTGTGCGGCCCGCCGGTCTCGCTGACCGGCGCTGACGGCACCGACCGGCGCTGACGAGGCGAGTCTGCTCCGTGGCGGTGGGCGGTACCAGTGCCGGGATCACGGGCTGCCTATGAAGAATTCATGGGTCTCCCGTGAACGATGGGCGCAGACTTCGGGACGGCGGCACTGGGCCGAAACCGACCGCTCGGCAATGCTCAAGGGGTCATGCAGTCCGGCTGGAACCCGTCGTCGACGGGTGACGGCCGGCATCCGGTGGAACCCCTTACGGAGGTCTCCCATGAACATTCAACTCTTGGGCCCGCTGAGCGCAGAGATGGGCGGCGTGTCCCTCGTTCCCAACGCGGGCAAGCCACGCCAGCTGCTCGCTCTGCTGGCGCTCAACGCCGATCAAGTCCTCCCGGTGGCAACCCTGATGGAGGAGATCTGGGGAACGGAGATGCCGCGCAGCGCGCTGACCACCCTCCAGACCTACATCCTCCAGCTGCGCCGTCTCATCGGCGCCGCCCTGCCACCGGACGGCGGGCTCGGCCCGAAGGACGTCCTGGTCACCCGGCACGGCGGCTATCTGCTGCGGATGCCGCGCCGCTCGGTGGACGCCTACGAGTACGAGCGGCTGATCGCGGTGGGCCGGCAGGCCGGCGACGGCGGCGACGATGTGGCCGCCTCCGACGCCTACCGCCAGGCGCTGGAGCTGTGGCGGGGCCCCGCGCTGGTGGATGTGCGCATCGGGCCGGTGCTGGAGGTGGAGCTGGCGCGGCTGGAGGAGAGCCGGCTGGGAGTGCTGGAGCGCCGTATCGAGGCCGATCTGCGGCTGGGCCGGCACGAGCAGCTCCTCACCGAGCTGACCATGCTGACCGGCCGCCACCCGCTGCACGAGAACCTGCACGCCCAGTGCATGACGGCTCTCTACCGCTCGGGCCGGCAGTGGCGGGCGCTGGAGGTCTACCAGGGGCTGCGGGGGCGCCTGGTGGAGGAGCTGGGGCTGGAGCCGTCGGCACGCGTACGCCGCCTGCACCAGGCGATCCTGGCCGCCGATCCCGCATTGGACGTCAGGGTCGGCGGCCGACGCGACACGCTGAGCGCCTTCGCCGCCTGACGGCCCTCGACCGGGCCGGTTCCCCGCTCCGGGGCGCGCCGTGCGCCCCGCGCTCTCGCCCGGCCGGGTACGGCGGTCCGCGCCGCCGGCCCAGCCGGTCCTCGATCCATGCTCCAGAGGCGGGCCCCACAGTGCTGGCCAAGCGTCTCCCTCCGAACCGCGGCGGGAGACGGCGACCTTGGAAGTGGGGGCACCTTGCGCATCATCGACCTGTCGTCACCGATCGATGCCGCCGGCTGGGAGCCGGACCCGATCAGACACGAGATCATGACGCCCGCCGAGGGCGCCCGCCACATGAGCGAGGAGATGCGGGAGCACTTCGGCCTGGAATTCGACCCGGCGGACCTGCCCGGGGGTGAGCTGCTCTCGCTGGACACCCTCACCCTCACCAGCCACACCGGCACCCATGTGGACGCCCCGTCGCACTACGGCTCGGTCGGGGACTACGGGACACCGCGCCACATCGACCAGATGCCGCTGGAGTGGTTCCTGCGCCCGGCGGTGGTGCTGGACGTCACCGACGTCGGCACCGGAGTCATCGGGGTGGACCGTATCCAGCGGGAGCTGAAGCGGCTGGACTACCAGGTGCAGCCGCTGGACATCGTCCTGCTGCACACCGGAGCGTCCCGACACGCGGGCACCCCACGCTACTTCACCGACTTCGCGGGGCTGGACGGCCCGGCCGTCGACCACCTGCTGGATCTGGGTGTGCGGGTCATCGGCACCGACGCCTGGAGCCTGGACGCACCGTTCGGGTACATGATCGAGCGGTACCAGGAGACCGGCGACCCCTCCTTCCTGTGGCCCGCGCACTTCGCCGGCCGCCGACGGGAGTACTGCCAGATCGAACGGCTCGCCGGGCTCGGGACCCTGGACACCCCCTACGGGTTCCAGGTGTCCTGCTTCCCGGTCAAGATCGCCGGGGCGGGGGCGGGCTGGACCCGCGCGGTGGCCCTGGTGGACGAGTGACCGGGCAGCTGCCGCCACGTCTGTTCTGCTTCCACCACGCGGGCGCCGGAGTGTCCTCCTTCGCCCGCTGGCCTCACGTCCTCGGCGACCGGGCTTCGGTCGTACCCGTGCTGCTGCCGGGCCGGGACGCCCGGGTCCGCGATCCACGGATCACCGACCCCGAGAAGCTGGTGGACGAGCTGACGGACCGCCTCGGCTCGCAACTGGACCGCCCCTACGCCCTGTACGGGCACAGCCTGGGCGGACTGGTCGCGCACGCCTTCGCCCGGTCCGTGGCCGGGGCGGGGCTGCCCGAACCCACCGTCGTGGTGGTCGGGGCGGTGCTGCCGCCGCACCTGGCCTCGCCGCTGCTGCCCGCCGCGTTCCCGCCCGACGGCGAACTGCTGTCGTGGCTGGTGTCGCACGGTGTGCTGCCGGCGGAGGCGCTGGAGGGCGGCGAGGACGGCATCTGGCGACGCCGGGTGCTGCCCACGATCCGCGACGACCTGCTGCTGGCCCATGCGCTGCGCCGGCGGGCGGGCACCCCGCTGAACCGTCCCGTGGTGGCCGTCGCCGGACAGCAGGACACCATCGCGCCACCGCATCTGGTCGCCCGGTGGCGGCGCTACGCCCCGGCCGGATTCACCTTGCGGACCGTGCCCGGAGGCCATTTCTTCGTGCGCGACCGGCCGCTGCCGCAGCTCCTGGGCCACGTCCTGGACGGCCTCAAGGGCGGCTACCGGCCGGAGTTGAGCGCCGTTTGAGGAGGTGGGCGGACCGTCGGAGAACAGCACGGACGAACAGATGAGACTTCAGCAGGAAGGAAGCGGTCGTGAAGAGCAAGCGCGCCCGGTACATCCGGGTGGTTCAGCTGCGGACCGGGGGAGAGCGATGAGCCGGCGCGTAGTCATCACCGGAATCGGCGTGGTCGCCCCCGGTGGCAGCGGGGGGACACAGCAGTTCTGGTCGCTGCTCACCGAGGGGCGCACCGCGACCCGCGCGATCTCCCTGTTCGACGCCTCCTCGTTCCGTTCCCGGATCGCCGCGGAGGCGGACTTCGATCCGGTACGGGCCGGGCTGACCCCGCAGCAGATCCGGCGCATGGACCGGGCCGCGCAGTTCGCGGTGGTCAGCGCACGGGAGGCGATCGCCGACAGCGGCATCGACATCACGCGGACGGACCCGTTCCGCACCGGCGTGACCATCGGCAGCGCGGTGGGCGCCACCATGGGCCTCGACCAGGAGTACGCGGTGGTCAGCGACGGCGGCGCCAAGTGGGAGGTGGACCACGAGTACGCGGTCTCCCACCTCTTCAACCACTTCGTACCCAGTTCCTTCGCCACCGAAGTGGCGTGGGTGGCCGGGGCGCAGGGCCCGTCGGCGGTGGTCTCCACCGGCTGCACCTCGGGGCTGGACTCCGTCGGCCACGCCGTGGAGCTGATCCGCGAGGGCAGCGCCGACGTGATGATCGCCGGTGCCACCGACGCTCCCATCTCCCCCATCTCCGTCGCCTGCTTCGACGCCATCAAGGCCACCTCGCCACGCAACGACGACCCCGAGCACGCCTCCCGGCCCTTCGACCGGACGCGCAACGGCTTCGTGCTGGGCGAGGGTTCGGCGGTGTTCGTGCTGGAGGAGCTGTCGGCGGCGCGCGCCCGTGGCGCGCACATCTACGCCGAGATCGCCGGCTTCGCGTCCCGCAGCAACGCCTTTCACATGACCGGGCTGCGCACGGACGGCAAGGAGATGGCCGAGGCCATCCGCGTCTCGCTGGACGAGGCGCGGCTGAACCCCACGGACATCGACTACATCAACGCACACGGCTCGGGCACCAAGCAGAACGACCGGCACGAGACCACGGCGTTCAAGCGGAGCCTCGGCGAGCACGCCTACAAGACCCCCGTCAGCTCCATCAAGTCCATGGTCGGCCACTCGCTGGGCGCCATCGGCTCCCTGGAGATCGCGGCCTCGGCACTCGCCATTGAACGGGGTGTGGTGCCGCCGACCGCGAACCTGCACGAACCCGACCCCGAGTGCGACCTGGACTACACCCCCCTCACGGCCCGGGAGGGCCGCATCGACTCGGTGCTCAGCGTCGGCAGCGGCTTCGGCGGATTCCAGAGCGCCATGGTTCTCACCCGGCCGGAACGGAGGGCGGCGGCATGACCGCTGTGGACGACATCACCACACCGCACGAGACGGATACGACGTCGGGCCGGCGCGGGGACGGCCCGGGACCGGCCTCGCCGGTCTTCACCGGCATCGGTGTGACCGCGCCCAACGGCCTGGGCACCGAGCCCTGGTGGCGCGCCACACTGGCAGGTGAGTGCGGCATCGCGCCGGTGTCCCGCTTCGATGCCTCGTCATACCCGGCGTCGCTGGCCGGCGAGGTGCCCGGTTTCGAAGCCAAGCAGCACATTCCCAGCCGGCTGATACCGCAGACCGACCACATGACGCGGCTGGCGCTCACCGCGGCGGCCGAGGCCCTGCAGGACGCCGGCGTGCAGCCGGACGATCTGCCGGAGTACGCCGCCGGGGTGGTCACCGCGGCGTCGGCGGGCGGCTTCGAGTTCGGCCAGCGGGAGCTGGAGGCACTGTGGAGCAAGGGTGGCCAACACGTCAGCGCCTACCAGTCGTTCGCCTGGTTCTACGCGGTCAACACCGGTCAGATCTCCATCCGGCACGGGCTGCGCGGACCGAGTGGGGTGCTGGTGACCGAGCAGGCGGGCGGCCTGGACGCGGTGGCGCAGGCACGCCGCCAGCTGCGCAAGGGCAGCCGTCTGATGGTCACCGGCGGCGTCGACGGCGCCATCTGCCCCTGGGGCTGGACCGCCCAGCTGGCCGGCGGCCGGCTGTCCACCCGCGACGACCCGGCCCGCGCCTATCTTCCCTTCGATGCCGACGCCTGCGGCCAGGTGCCCGGTGAGGGTGGCGCGATCCTGGTGCTGGAGGACGCCGGGTCGGCCCGGGAACGCGGCGCGACGGTGTACGGGACGCTGGCCGGCTATGCGGCCACGTTCGACCCGGCCCCGGGCAGCTCGGACGAGCCCGGCCTGCGCCGTGCGGCCGAACTCGCCCTGGACCAGGCCGGGGTGGCGCCTGCTGAGGTGGATGTGGTGTTCGCCGACGCGTCCGGTGTACCTGCGCTGGACCGGCTGGAGGCGGAAGCCCTCACCAAGATCTTCGGGGCCCGGGGCGTGCCGGTCGCCGTGCCGAAGACCATGACCGGCCGGCTGGCGGCGGGCGGCGCCTCCCTGGACCTCGCAGCGGCCCTGCTGTCCATCCGGGACTCCGTCATACCGCCCGCGGTGAACGTCACCGCGTCCGCCGACGGCTGCCCGCTCGACCTGGTCACGGCCCCGCGCCGGGGCCCGGTCCGCACCGCGCTGGTGCTCGCTCGCGGCTACAGCGGATTCAACGCCGCGATGGTGGTGACCGCGGCCCGCTGAGGCGCCGCGGCACACCGCTGTGAACACCCCCCTGAACCACCGGCCGACGCTCGACCCGAGCGACACCGCAGTTCCCGATATCCCGAAGAGAACCGAAGAGAAACCGAAAGGTGTGACGTCATGGCAGAGATGACGCTGACCGAGCTGACCAACCTGCTGCGCGAGTGCGCCGGCGAGGAGGAGGGCGTGAACCTGGACGGTGATGTCCTGGACGTCCCGTTCGTGGAACTGGGCTACGACTCGCTGGCGGTGCTGCAGACCACCGGCCGCATCGAGCGTGACTACGGCATCCGCATCTCCGACGACGCCGCGGCCGAGGCGCACACTCCCCGGCTGCTGCTCGCCTTCATCAACGAGGCGGTGTCGGAGGTGGTCGCCGGCTGACCCGCACGGCCCGTACCGGCCCTGCCAGGCCGCCCGCCCGGAGCCCATGGTTCCGGGCGGGCGGCCTCGTCGTGTGGAGGTCAGGCACGAGCGTCGTCCGGTCGCCGGGCGGACCCGTCATGTTGCCGTCGTGGGAGGGCCGCAGCCAACGCATCCGGCCGCCACGCGGGGTGCGTGGCGGCCGGAGGAGTCGGGGGCAGCGGTGGGCTGCCCGCCTCGTCAGGCGAGGTCGTCCCGGGTGACCTGGCGGTCCTTCACCAGCCACTGGCCGTCCTCGCGCACCAGCAGGTCGGCGCAGCGGGTGCTGACCCGGAGCGCGGCCTGGCCGCCGCGCGGCGTCTCGATGACGAGCGCGTAGCAGACCACCTGGATCTCGTCCGCTCCGCGCGGCTCGATGTTGACCATGCCGAGCCAGTGCCGGCGCTGCACTCCCTTGGCGGCGTACTCGTCGGTCGCCCTGCGGGCGGCCGCCGCGATGACGTCGCGGCCCGCGGCCGGCTCGGGGTGGGCGTTGGCGGCGAAGACGCCGTCCTCGGTGAAGGTGCGCGCCCATTCCTCGGCCCGGCCCTCGTCCAGCAGCTGCATCTGGCGCGCGTAGAACTGCTGGACCTCGGCGTACAGTTCCGCGGTCGTGGCGGCCGGGGCGGTTGCCGTGCTGGTCATGTTGGTCCCTTCCTCGTGGACTTGGCGCCCCGAGTCTTCGTCCGCAGGCTCGCGACCCCCTCGAAACCCGCTGGAGTCACCGCCCTCGTCCGTCGCTCCACCTCGGGTCGAGGGTGCCCCGGCACGCTCTTTCTCGGCCGTTCTGGCCGTTCTGGCCGTTCTCGGCATCAACGACGAAGGGAGCACGCGAAATGGTGCACAAGGCGCAGCGAGTGGCGCTGGTCACCGGCGGTACCAGCGGTATCGGCCTGTCGGTGGTCAAGGATCTGGCGGAACGAGGCTTCGCGGTGTTCCTCTGTGCCCGCAGCCAGGAGACGGTGGAGCTGACCGTCAAGGAGCTGCGCGCGCAGGGCGCGGAGGTCTCCGGCACCGTCGCCGACGTCCGCAAGCCGGAGTCGGTACGGGCGCTGGTCGCGGCCGCCGTCGAGACGTACGGCGGGGTCGACGTCCTGGTGAACAACGCGGGCCGCAACGGCGGTGGCGTCACCGCCGAGATCGACGACGAGCTCTGGTACGACGTGATCGACACCAACCTCAACAGCGTCTTTCTGACCACCCGCGAGGTGCTGCGGCAGGGCGGGCTCCGCGAGCGCGGCTGGGGACGGGTCATCAACATCGCCTCCACCGGCGGCAAGCAGGGCGTCGTCCTCGCCGCTCCGTACTCGGCTTCCAAGCACGGCGTGATCGGTTTCAGCAAGGCGCTCGGCAAGGAGCTGGCACCGACCGGCATCACCGTCAACGCGGTCTGCCCCGGCTACGTCGAGACGCCGATGGCCCAGCGGGTGCGGCAGGGCTACGCCGCCGCCTGGGACACCACCGTCGAGGACATCCAGGAGCGCTTCGAGGCCAAGATTCCGCTCGGCCGCTACTCCACCCCCGAGGAGGTGGCGGGCCTGGTCGGCTATCTGGTCACCGACACCGCCGCCTCCATCACGGCGCAGGCCCTCAACGTCTGCGGCGGCCTGGGCAACTACTGACCCGCCCCCCATCTCAACGAGGAAGGACCCCCCGTGCTCGTATCCGACAAGCACCAGACCCTGCACAGCACCCAGATCGCGGCGCCCGCCGAGGTGGTGTACGGGATCGTCGCCGACGTCACCCGCTGGCCGCAGTTCTTCGCCCCCAATGTGCACGTCGAGCACCTGGAGCAGGGCGAGGGCTTCGAGCGCATCCGGATCTGGGCCACCGCCAACGGCGAGGTCAAGAACTGGATCTCCCGGCGTGAGCTGGTTCCGGGGAAGCTGACCGTGACCTTCCGCCAGGAGGTCTCGCGGGCCCCCATCGCCTCGATGGGCGGTACGTGGGTGGTCACCCCGGTCGACGAGCGGACCTCGCTGCTGGAGCTGCACCACGACTTCACCGTCGTCGACAATGACGCGGCCGGAGTGGAGTGGGTCAACACCGCGCTGGACCGCAACAGCGAGGCGGAGCTGGCCGGCATCAAGGACATCGCCGAGCAGGCCGACGCACTCGACGAGCTGATGTTCACCTTCGACGACACCGTGCACGTCGAGGGATCGGGCGCGGACGTCTTCGACTTCCTCAACCGCGCCGACCTGTGGCCCGAGCGGCTGCCGCACGTGGCCCGTATGGAGCTGACCGAGGACGAGCCCGGTGTACAGGTCATGGCCATGGACACCCGGACCGCCGACGGCTCGGTGCACACCACCGAATCCGTCCGCGTCGTCTTCGGCGAGGACCGCATCGTCTACAAGCAGACCACCGTGCCGGGGCTGATGACCGCGCACACCGGCCGCTGGACCCTCGTGCCGGCGGGCACGGGCGTGGAGGTCACCTCCCGGCACACCGTCATCATCAAGGCGTCCGCCGTCGAGAAGATCCTCGGTACGGGCAAGACCGTCGCCGACGCGCGTGCCTACATCCACCAGGCACTCAGCACGAACAGCACGACCACCCTCCGGCACGCCCGTGACTTCGCGGAGGGCCGCCGTGGGTGAGACCGTCGCCGAAGCGGGGGTCGCGACGGAGCCGGCGTACCTTCCGGATCTGCCGGAGCAGCTGGACGGCCTGGTCACCCGGGCCGCCGCCGCGGCACCGGCCCGGACCGCCTTGATCCATGGTGAACAGCACCTGACATACGTCGAGTTGGACGACCGTGTCACCGCGGCGGCAGGGGCGATGCGCGGTCTGCTTCCCGAGGCGGGGGCGACCGTGGCCGTCGCCTCGGTCCTGCACCCGGACTTCGCCGTCGCCTACTACGCGACGGCACGTGCCGGGCACCTCGCCGCCGTGGTCAACCCGCTGCTGCGCGAGGAGGACCTGCTGCATGTGCTCACCCTCTGCGGGGCACGGCTCGCTCTTGTGGACGCGGGGCTGTACGAGCGCCTGGCGGCGGTCCGCGACCGGTTGCCGCAGCTCACCCGGGTGGTGCTGATCGGCGGCGGCACCCGCGACGGACTCCCCACCCTGCGCGACCTGATCGAGCAGGGCGAGCAGTCCGGGGAGTCCGGGGACGGGGACGCCGGTCCGGCGGCGTCGCTGCCGGCGGCGGGCTCCGCGCGAAAGGAGCGGGACGCCTGTGTGCAGTTCACCAGCGGCACGACCGGGCGGCCCAAGGCCGTACGGCTCAGCCACCGCAACCTGACCGTCAACGCCGAGCAGATCGCCACCGCACACCGGCTGGACGGGACCTCGGTGACGGTCAACCATCTGCCCACGTTCCACCCGATGCATCTGAACTCGGCGGTCCGTGCCACGGCCACCCAGGTGCTGTGCACCGGCCCCGAGGCCGCCGACGCGGTGGCCGCCGCCAACGAGCACGGCGCCACCCACCTGTACAGCCTGCCGGTCCGGCTGGCGCGGCTGGCCGCCGACCCGGCCCTGGACGGGCCGGCGCTGCGCACCGTGCGGACGATCGCCTCAGGTGGCTCGGCGCTGCCCCCGCGGGCAGCCGCCCGGCTCACCGAGCGGTTCGGGATTCCGGTCATCCAGGGCTACGGGCTGGCCGAGACCTCGCCGCTCACCCACAGCGACGACCCTGCCGACCCGGTGCACGGGTCGGTCGGCCGTCCGGTGCCCGGAACCCGCTGCCGGGTGGTGGACCTCGGCACCCGCGCCGAACTGCCGCCCGGTTCCGTCGGCGAGGTGCAGCTCCACGGCCCGCAGCTGATGACGGGCTACCTCGGCGGTCCGGACGGCACCGGCCTGGAACCGGACGGCTGGCTGTCCACCGGCGATGTCGGCCGGATCGATGCGGACGGGCGGCTGTTCCTCGTGGACCGGCTGAAGGACGTCTTCAAGTGCGACAACTTTCTGGTCTCCCCCTCCGAGGTGGAGCGCGTGGCAGCACGCGACCCGCGGGTGCAAGAGGCGGTGGTCGTCGACCTGCCGGACGCCTTCCGCGGCGCGGTGGCCGGCGCACTGGTCGTCCTCGCAGCCGCCGGCGCGGACCCGGATACGGCCGACCGCACCCTTGCCTCGGTCCTGGCGGACGTCAACGCTCAGCTGCCGTACTACGAACACATCCAGCAGGCGCGGGCGGTGGGGTCCATTCCCCGCTCGGGCAACGGGAAGATCCAACGCCGCGTGCTGCGCGAGCAGCTGATCGCCCTCCTGGGCGACGGGGTCTAGGCACCTGGATCCCCTTCCCCACGCATCCAAGAACGACCTGACAGGCCACCCACCAAGAGAGGCGGTTCACCATGCCGGCCCCGCAGTTCACCGTCATCAACACCTTCACCCTCAAGAACCCCCAGGACGCCGACGCCTTCGAACGGCGCTTCCTCGATCACGTCCGGTGGATGCGCCGGCAGGAGGGCTTCCGCGCCCACCAGGCGGTCCGGGCCACCGAAACGCCCGAGGTCTATGTGAACTTCGGCTGGTGGGGGCGCCCGGAGGACTTCCAGCAGGTGCTGGCCACCGAGACCTTCCAGGCGCACGCCAAGGAGTTCCACCAGGTCGTCGATGTCGAGGCGGACCCGTCGCTGGGCGTGGTGCGGGTCGACGGCCCGGAGGCCGGGGAGCCCTCTCTCGTCGTGATCGAGCGCTTCACCGTGGGCGGTGCCCAGGAGATCGGCGCCGGCTCGGCGTTCGAGGACGCGTACCGCGCCTACGCCCAGGCCGCGGCCGGTGTCGACGGGTTCGTCCACTGCGATCTCGCCAAGGCCCTGAAGCGGCCCGGTGGTTACACCGCCGCCATCGCCTGGCGCGACGAGCAGGGCCGGAAGACGGCCGAGGCCACGCCGGAGTACGCCGCCCTGATCGCGCTCGCCACTCCGCAGGTACTGACCGCCACCCCCGTCGCCGGCAATCGCGCGGCCGCCCTGACCGGGGTGGCCGACCGTGCCTGACCTGGGTCTGGCCGGGAAGTCGGCGGTGATCACCGGCGCGACGCGCGGGGTGGGGCTGGCCATCGCCCGCAAACTGTGCGCCGAGGGCTGCCGCGTCCTGGTCAACTACGCGCACTCCGACGAGGCCGCGAAGGCCGCCGTCGAGCAGCTGGCCGGACTGCCGGGTGAGGCAGTGGCCCACCGGGCCGACGTGACCCGGCCTGCGGAACTTGCAGGGCTGCTGGCGGCAGCCGGCGAACGGTTCGGGCGGCTGGACGTGTTCGTGCACAACGCGGCGTCCTGGACGCCGGCCCCCGCCGTGGGCGCCACCGCGCAAACGGTGCATGCCGACATCGCGGCCGCCCTGGACCCGCTGCTGCACGGCGCGCCCGCCCTCGCGGAACTGATGGCGGGCGGCCCCGGCCGGGTGGTGGCCGTCTCCAGCAGCGGTGCCCGCTCGGTGATCCCGCGCTACGTGGGCGCGGGCGTGGCCAAGGCGGCGCTGGAGAGCCTGGTGCGCTACCTGGCCGTGGAGCTGGCCGGGCGGGGCATCGCGGTCAACGCGGTCGCCACCGCGAAGATCGACAAGGGGCCGGACACCCCGCAGCCGGAGGTCGCCGCCACACTGGCGGCCCGCACCCCGGCCGGCCGGCTCACCACACCCGAGGACGTCGCCGACACGGTGGCGCTGCTGTGCACCGCGGAGGCCGGCTGGATCCACGGCCAGGTGGTCACCGCCGACGGCGGCCTGGCCCTGCGCGGCTAGGGGGAGAGGAACCAGAAGGTGGACACAGAAGAGAGGCACACGACCGGCCCGGCCGAGGACGTCGAGACCGACATCTGCGTGGTGGGAGCCGGACCGGCCGGACTGGTCCTGGCACTGCTGCTGCTGAAGTCGGGGGTGCGCGTCGCGGTGGTCGAGCGGGCGCGCGCCCACCAGCGCGAGTTCCGCGGCGAGATCCTGCAGCCCGGCGCGCTGGCCCTGCTGGAGCGCCTCGGCGTCCTGGCAGGCGCCCGCGCCCGGGGCGCCCACGAACACACCCGCTTCCGGCTGGTCGAGCGGGACCGCGTACTCCTGGACATCGACTACCGGGGGCTGCCCGCCCCGCACAACTACCTGCTCAGCATCCCCCAGGCCCATGTCCTGGACGAACTGCTGCTGCACTGCGAGAAGTTCGAGGGCTTCCGCTACCTCGACGGCCGCCGCGCCCGGCAGCTGCTGCATGCCGGCGGCACACCGCAGGGCGCGGTCACCGGAGTGGTCGCGGACGGCCCCGGTGGCGCGGTCCGGGTGCGGGCGCACTGCGTGGTCGGCGCGGACGGCCGGTTCTCCAAGATCCGCCGGCTGGCCGGTATCGAGGCCGGTCGCAGCGACCGGTTCGACCTGGACGTCCTGTGGTTCAAACTGACCGCGCGGGAACGCGCCGCCGACGACCCCGCCCCGCGCGACGTACGGGTCTTCCGGGCCGGCGGCAGCCCCGTCCTGGTCTACGACTCCTGGCCCGACCGGGTGCAGATCGGCTGGACGCTGCCGCACCAGGGCTACCGGGAGATCGCCGCCCAGGGACTCGACCACATCAAGGAGCAACTGGCGCGCGCCGTACCGCCGTACGCCGACCTGATCCACGAGCAGATTCGCTCGCCCCGTGACCTGTCCCTGCTGGATGTCTTCTCCGGCCGGGCGGAGCGGTGGGCCCGCGACGGGCTGGTGCTCATCGGGGACGCCGCCCACACGCACAGCCCCATCGGCGCCCAGGGCATCAACCTGGCCGTCCAGGACGCGGTGGTGCTGCATCCGCTGCTGGTCGCCTCGCTGCGCGCGGGCGACGCCGGCGCCGGCTTCCTGTCCGCCTTCGAGGAAAAGCGGGCGCCCGACATCGAACGGGTGATGCGTCTCCAGATGCTGCAGAGCAAAGCGACGCTCTCGCAGGGCGCCTTCGCCACCCGCGTCCGGCCCAAGCTGGCCGGACTGCTGAAGCGCACCCCGGTCTACCGCAGAGTGCTCGACCGCATCGCCTACGGAAACCCCGCGGTCCGCATCTCCGAAGAGTGCTTCGTCCCGTCCGGACAGCACCACCCCAGCCAGGAGAGGAGGAGTCGGTGAAGGCTCTGGTGTTGTGCGGGGGATCGGGCACCCGCCTGCGTCCCTTCAGTTACTCCATGCCCAAACAGCTCATGCCGGTCGCCAACCGGCCCGTGGTGGAGCACGTACTGGAGAACATTCGCGCCCTGGGCGTCGACGACGTCGGCGTCATCGTCGGCGACCGCGCCCCGGAGATCTCCGCCCTGCTGGGCGACGGCTCCCGGCTGGGGCTGCGCATCACCTACATCCCTCAGGAGCAGCCACTGGGCCTCGCGCACTGCGTGAGCCTCGCCAGGGACTTCCTCGGCGACGACGACTTCGTGATGTATCTGGGCGACAACATGCTGCCCCAGGGAGTGGCCGACGCGGCCGAGGAGTTCCGCAGGCTGCGGCCGCAGGCCCAGGTGGTCGTGCACAAGGTCCCCGATCCGCGGGCCTTCGGCGTGGCCGAGGTGGACCCGGACGGCCGGGTGACCCGCCTGGTGGAGAAGCCCGAGCGGCCGCGTACCGATCTGGCGCTGACCGGCGTCTACTTCTTCACCCCGGCCATCCACCGGGCCATCGCGAAGATCGAACCCAGCGCCCGCGGCGAGCTGGAGATCACCGACGCCATCCAGCAGCTGGTCACCGACGGCGCGACGGTACGCGCCCGGGAGTACACCGGCTACTGGAAGGACACCGGCCGCGTCGAGGACGTCCTGGACTGCAACCGTGAACTGCTGACCGCGGTGCGGCGGGACGTTGCCGGGCAGGTGGACGCCGAGAGCGTGCTGATCGGCCAGGTGGTGGTGGAGCCCGGTGCGAGCGTGGTGTGTTCGCGGATCGTGGGCCCCGCCATCGTCGGCGCCGGCAGCGTGGTGGCCCACAGCGAGGTCGGGCCCTACACCTCCATCGGCCGTGACTGCCGGCTGACGGACACCCGCGTCGACCACTCCATCGTGCTGGACGGCGCCTCGGTATCCAAGGTGCCCTCGCTGCGCGGCTCCCTCATCGGCCGGTCCGCGGCCGTTTCCTCGGCCGACGGCGGGGTGCTGCACCACCGTCTGGTCGTCGGCGACCACACCCAGGTGGAGGTGGCGGCATGAGAATTCTGGTCACCGGCGGTGCCGGCTTCATCGGTTCGCACTATGTGCGCACCCTGCTGGACGGCGGCTACCCGGGCTACGAGGACGCCGAGGTCACCGTCGTCGACAAGCTGACGTACGCCGGCAACCGCGACAACCTGCCCGCCGCACACCCGCGCCTGACGTGGGTCCAGGGCGACATCTGCGACCTGCCGATGCTGCTGGAGCTGCTGCCCGGTCACGACGCGGTGCTGCACTTCGCGGCCGAGTCGCATGTGGACCGCTCGCTGCGTTCGGCGGCCGAGTTCGTCCGCACCAACGTCGGTGGCACCCAGACCCTGCTGGAGGCGTGCTTGCGCAGCGGGGTGCCACGGGTGGTGCACGTCTCCACCGACGAGGTGTACGGCTCCATCGACGAGGGGGCGTGGACCGAGCTCAGCCCGCTGCTGCCCAACTCGCCGTACGCGGCGTCGAAGGCGTCCTCGGACCTGATCGCCCGCTCCTACTGGGTCACCCACGGGCTGAACGTGTCGATCACCCGCTGTTCCAACAACTACGGGCCCTATCAGCACCCGGAGAAGCTGATTCCGAAGTTCGTCACCGAGCTGACCGAGGGCCGCCCCGTCCCGCTGTACGGCGATGGCGCCAACATCCGCGAGTGGCTGCACGTCGACGACCACTGCCGGGCCCTCCAGCTGGTCCTCACCGACGGCCGGGCCGGCGAGGTCTACAACGTCGCCGGCGGCACCGGCCTGAGCAACCGGGAGATCACCACGCGGCTGCTGAAGCTGTGCGGCGCCGACCCCGGCATGGTGCGGCTGGTCGCCGACCGCAAGGGCCACGACCGCCGCTACTGCGTCGACGACACCAAGATCCGCGAGGAGTTGGGCTACGCCCCGCGGACCGATTTCGAGACCGGCCTTGCCCGGACCGCCGCCTGGTACCGCGACAACCCGGGCTGGTGGAAGCGCACCAAGGAGGAGAACCGATGACCGACGAGGCACACCCGATGGCCGGCGGGCCGCTGGTGCTGGTGGTGGGCGCCGGGCCGGTCGGCCTGACGGCCGCCCATGAACTGGCCCGCCACGGCGTGCGGGTGCGGCTGGTGGACGCCGCCGAGGGGCCTGCCACCACCAGCAGGGCGCTGGCCACCCACGCCCGCACCTTGGAGACCTACGACCAGATGGGCGTGCTGGACGACGTACTGCCGCACGGCCGTCAGGTGGAGCACTTCACGCTGCACCAGAACGGCCGCCGCCTCATCCGCTTCGACACCGATTACAGCCGGCTGCCCACCCGCTTCCCCTTCACGCTGATGGTCGACCAGGTCATCACCGAGGCGGCACTGCGAGGCGCCGCCGCACGCCGGGGCGTGGCGGTCGAGTGGGGCGTGCGCCTGACCTCGTTCGAGGACCGGGGCGACGGCGTGACCTGCGAGTTGGCACACGCCGACGGGCGTACCGAGACGGTCGAGGCGGCCTGGCTGGTGGGCTGCGACGGCGGGCACAGCACCGTACGCAAGGCCCTGGGCCTGAAGCTGGTGGGTGAGAGCAGTGAGACCTGGCTGATCGCGGACGCGCTCGTCGACTGCGATCTGCCGCGCGACAGCATCCACTGGATGCGCACCCCTGCCGGCACCGTGATGATGGTGCCGTTCCCCGAGCCGGGCAAGTGGCGCCTGCTGGACACCGCCGACGTCTCGTACGGGGGCGACGACGAGGCGGTCGCCCGGCGTTTCCAGCACAAGATCACTATCGGTACCGGCCGGGACGCACGTGTCGAACCCCCCAGCTGGGTATCGGTGTTCACGATCCAGCAGCGCATGATTCCCGCCATGCGCGAGGGCCGCTGCCTGCTGGCCGGCGACGCCGCCCATGTCCACAGTCCCGCCTCCGGGCAGGGCATGAACACGGGTGTGCAGGACGCCTACAACCTCGCCTGGAAGCTGGCGTCGGTGCTGCGTGGCACCGCCGCCGACAACCTGCTGGACACCTACGGCGCCGAGCGGGTGCCGGTGGGGGCCGCCCTGCTGAAATCCACCCGGATGGCGACGCTGCTGGTCCGGCTGCGCAGCCGGACGATGGCCACCGTGCTGCGCGCCATGTTCTCCGTGGTGAAGGCGGTGCCGCCGCTCAAATCCCGTATCGAGCGCAAGATCATGGGCGGCATGTCGGCACTGGATCTGACGTACGCCGACGGGCCGCTGACACCGGGCGACGGGAACGGCGACGCCGCCGGGGCGATCCCCGGAGCGCTGCGGCCGGGCGGCCGGGCGGCCCGGGTCACCGGACCGCGGCACACCGCGTCGGCCGGCTGGCGGGAGTTCACCACCGAGCTGCGCCGCCCCGAGTGGATCCTGCTGACCGCCCCCGCCGATGCCCGCCGTACGGAGCTGTGCGAGCTGGCCAGGGCCTACGACGGTGTCGTCCGTGTCCGCGCGGTCACCGACGACCCGACGGACGCCGGTCCCCTCCCACTGGCCGATCCCGGCGGCCACCTCCGCGCCGATCTGGGGCTCTCCCCCGGTGGCTGGCTGCTGGTGCGGCCCGACGGCTATGCCGCGGCCGTCGGCGGCGCCGCGGACACACCACGGCGGGCGCTGGAAGGGTTGGGGGTGCGGCCGGACCGCGGTGAGGGGACCGGCGACGCACTGCGCGATGCCCCGCCGGCGGTCGCCGCGGCACACCCGACCGCGGAGAAGACAGTGTCACCGGAGCCGATGACGGAGGTGGACCGTGGACTGCCGACGGCTCGGTGAGGCCGGCCCGGTGGTGAGCCGGGTGGCCTTCGGCAACTCCCTGACCGCCGGGAACCAACTGGCCGACGACTCGGCCGTCGCGTGTGTCCGGGCCGCCCTGGAGGCCGGGATCACCACCTTCGACACCGCCGACGTCTACTCCGACGGGCGCGCGGAGGAGGTGCTGGGAGCTGCGCTCTCGACGGTCCCCCGCGACCGGGTGGTGATCTGCACCAAGGTCGGCCGCGGCGCGGGCGGCGGCGCCGGCGGTCTGGCCCCCGAACGCATCCGCAGCTGCCTGGACGCCTCCCTGAAACGGCTGGGCACCGACTACCTCGACCTGTACCAGGCCCATCTGTACGACGACGCCACGCCGCTGGAGGAGACCATGCGGGGCTTCGCCGAGGCGGTGGCCGCCGGCAAGGTGCGCGCAGTCGGGGTTTCGGAGTGGGCCGCGGACGAACTTGCCGAAGGGGCCCGGCTGGCCCGGGAGATGGGCGTGCCCCTGGTGTCCAACCAGCCGCAGTACAACATGCTGTGGCGGGTCATCGAGCGCGAGGTGATCCCCGCCTGTGAGCCACTGGGCATCGGGCAGGTCGTCTGGTCTCCACTGGCCGGCGGTGTGCTCAGCGGCAAGTACCGGCCGGGCGCGGCGCTGCCCGAGGGCTCGCGCGCGGTGGCCGCCAAGGGCGGCGACAACTCCCTGCGCCGCTGGAAGTTCCTCCAGGACGACACGCTGGAGCGCGTCCAGCGGCTCCGGCCACTGGCCGCCGAAGCCGGGCTGACACTCCCGCAGCTGGCGCTCGCCTGGACCCTGCACCACCCCACCGTCACCTCCGCCGTCATCGGCGCCTCCTCCCCCGCACAGATCGCCGGGAACCTGAAGGCGCTGGACGTGGCGCTGGAGCCGGACCTGCTGGTTGCCGTCGACGAGGTGCTGGCCGACTCCGTGGTCCGCGACCCGGACCTGACGCTGAGCCGGATGCTGCGCCGGCCCCGCCAGGCGTGAACACGAGATGCCCCGCGGCGTTCTGCCGCGGGGCATCGGGGTGCGGGGCATCGGGGTGCCGGGCGTCGGGGTGCGGGCGACTGCCCGACGTCAGCGGGCGGGCTCGTCCGCTTCCACCGGCTCCGTACGCGCCGGGGCCGGTGCGGCGGCGGGGGCGCCCGCCGCCGGTTCCGGCATGAACAGGGACAGCGTCCCGGCGACCAGCGCGAGTGCCGCACCGCCGAGCAGCGCGGCGGCGTACCCACGGGTGGTGCCCACCGCGTTGGCGGTCGTGGCGCCGATGACGGCTCCCGCCACGGCGTTGAGTGCGGCCATGCCCAGACCGCCGCCCATCTGGCGCGCGGTGTTCATCACGGCGGAGGCAAGACCGGCGTCCCGGGCAGGGGCGTCGGCGGTCGCCGCCATGGTCATCGGCAGCACCACCGCGCCGAGGCCCAACCCCAGGAGAATGCCGGGGCCGAGCACGTCGGTCAGGAAGGTGCCGTCGGCGTCGAAGCGGGACTGCCAGACCAGACCGCCGGCGGTGAGCAGCCAGCCCAGGACCAGCGGGACGCGCGGCCCCATCGCCTGCACCAGCCGGCGCACCAGCAGCGAGGAGACCGCGATGGCCAGCGTCAGCGGCAGCATGGCCAGACCGGCCCGCAGCGCCGAGTAGCCGAGCACCCGCTGGAGGTAGAGGGTCACGAAGAACATCACCGACGTGGTGACGGCCCCGATGGCCAGCGCGGCGACGTTGCCCAGCACCAGCGACCGGCTGCGGTAGATGCGCAGGGGCATCAGCGGCTGCGGGCTGCGCGCCTCGACCACGACGAACGCGACGAGCAGCACGACGGCCACGGCCAGGGTCCCCCCGGTGGTCGGGGCGAGGAAGGGGCGGTGCTCCAGCTCGGACAGCCCGTAGGAGGCACAGGCGAGCGCTGCCGTAACCAGGATCGCGCCGGGGATGTCCAGCGACCGGCCGCGGCCCTCGCCGGGCCGGGCCGGCAGCGCGCGCAGCGCGACCACGCACAGCACCACGCCGATGGGCACATTGACGAACAGCACCCAGCGCCAGCCGAGCGCGTCGGTCAGCACCCCGCCGAGCAGGATGCCGCAGCTGCCGGCCGCGGTGGCGGTGGCGCTCCAGGCGGCCAGCGCCCGGGTCTTGGACCGTACGTCCGGGTAGCCGGAGTTGATCAGGGCCAGGGGGGCCGGGGCGAGGAAGGCGGCGCCCAGTCCCTGGACGGCGCGGGCGGCGATCAGCAGGGCCTCGTTGCCGGCCAGGCCGCCGGCGAGGCTGGCGAGGGTGAAGAGGGCCAGGCCGATGGTGAACATCCGTCGGCGGCCGAAGAGGTCGGCGGTCCTGCCGCCCAGCATCAGGAAGCCGGCGAACGTCAGCAGGTAGGCGTTCACCACCCACTGCTGCCCGGCCGTCCCCATGTCCAGGTCCGTCCGCATGGTCGGCAGGGCGACGTTCACGATCGTGGTGTCCAGCACCACCATGAACTGGGCGGCGCACGCCACCACCGCGACGGTCCAGCCGGGCCGCGGGCCGGCCTTCTCCGTCGAAGTCACGTTATTCACAGGGGAGTTCCTCGATTCGATTGGGTCCACATCGCGGCGCGCGGCCGCGGCGCGGCGGTCGGGTGTCGTCAGGGGTGCCGACACGGCCTGTGCCGCCCGTCCGTCCCGCGACGGTGCGGGCGACGGACGAGCGGCACGGGGTCAGGATTCTTCGGTGGGAGAGGGACGGGCGCCGGGGCGACGTCAGATGATGAGGTGGCCGCCGCTGACGGGCAGGAACGCACCGGTGACGTAGGAGAGTTCGTCGCCGGCCAGGACTGCGACGGCGCGCGCCACGTCCTCCGGCTCGCCGACCCGGCGCAGCGGCGTCTGCTCGACGACCGACGCGAGGGTGCGGCCCCACTCGTCCTTGGTGTTCCACTTCTTCATCAGGTTCTCGCTGCGGGTCGCGCCCGGGATGACGGTGTTCAGCCGGATGTTCTTCGGCCCCAGCTCGATCGCCAGGTGCTTCATCGCCGCCTCCATCGGAGCCTTGGCGACCGCGTGGCCGATGGCGCCGGCCGCCGCCTGGCGGGAGAAGCTGTCGGAGATGAGGACGACGTTGCCCCGCTCGCGCTCGACCATGCCGGGCAGTACCGCGTAGGCGGGACCGAGCGTGGCCCGTGCCTGGGTGGCCATCTTGTCGACCAGTGCCTCGACGGGGTGGTTGAGGGCCGGTCCGCGCAGCACGTCGCGGTAGCCGCTGGAGTTGAGGACGAGGATGTCGATGGGGCCCAGTTCCCGCTCGACGTCGGCCACCATGGCGTGGGTGCTCTCGGCGTCGGAGATGTCGGCGCGGGCGGCGATGGCGCGGCCGCCCTCCTCCTCGATACCGGCGATGACCTTCTGGGCCTCCGCCTCGGAGCTGAGGTAGTTGACGGCGACCGCGGCACCGCGGCGGCCGAGTTCGGCGGCGATGGCGGCACCGATACCGCGGCTGGCGCCGGTGACGAGCGCGGTCCTGCCCTGGAGTGAGAGTTCAGTCATGGCTCCGACGCTAGGCAGCCGCACCTGACTGGCACTTGAGGGAGAAGGGAGCCGCCTCGCGCTCCCGGGCAGCCGGCCGACGCGCCGGGGGCGGCGGGCTGCCGCAGCGGGCCGAGGGCGTCGGGCGGCCGTATCACCGCGCCCCCGGCCCGCTGCGGGACCGGAAGGCTCAGGGCGCCGGGACGGGGGCCGCGCCCTCGTCCCACCGCCAGCCGTCCTCGGTGATCTCGACGGCCGGCCAGGTAAGTGCTCCACTGCCGATCTCCTCCAGGATCCCGTCCACCCAGTTCAGTTCGGCCCCGCACATGTGTCGTGCGTACTCGTTCTCGATCAGGAACAGCCGCGGGATGCCGGAGCCGCCGGCAAGTGTGGCATCGATGCGTGCCGCCCGTTCACGCAGCGCCACCACGCGGGCGCGCAATCCGGCCACCGCGGCCTCCCGCTCCATCGCCCCCAGATAGCCGACGGCCGTGTGGAACGGCGGCTGCGGCTCGTCGGCGGTGGCGAGGAGGGCGCGGACGCGGTGGGCGAAGTCGGCCCGGCCGCGCGCGGTCAGCGCGTGCGCGTCCCCGCCGGGTGTCGGATGCCCGCTGGTGAGGGCCGCATGGCGCAACTCGACGGTGGCCGAGGCGAATTCCCGCTCGGTCGGTGTGCGTGCGCCGACCGGGCTGTCCGCGGCCCGCTCCCGGGCCGTGTCCACCAGCTCCTGCACCGTCATCGGCCGCTCCAGCAGCAGTCCCAGCGTCAGCAGCGTCAGCGGCCCGCCGCCCCGCCCGTTGCCCGCCGGCGTGGTGCCCGGATCGCCGGTCGTGTCTCGGTGTGCCGTGGCGTTGGCTGTCTCCATGTCTCCACCCGTCTGCGCGTCGTCACTGCTTTCCGGTCCGGCCCGCAGGCCGTCGGACTCCGCCTGGCTCACGGGGTCCGTGCCGAGCCCCACCGGGGCCGCAGCGCCAGCCTGTCGCGGACCGCTCGAGTCTCACCGGAGCGGCGTCACGGCCGCGCGCGGGCGGGCCCGTGGCGAGCAGCCCGCACCTGGGCTCGACCCCGTTCGACCGGGCCCGGCTCCGGCCCCGTTCGAGCGGCGCCCCATGACGGGCGGTCACCCTGGCCGCCCGGTCCCCTGCGTCCGGCCAGGCAGCATTCGGCAGCGAAAGGAAGACGATGAGCGAGGAGAACGTCCCGGTCCTGGTGGTGGGTGGTGGCATCGTCGGCCTGTCGGCGGCGGTCTTCCTGCGCGCCCACGGCGTCCCGGTCATGGTCGCGGAGCGGCACCCCGGGCCGTCGATGCTGGCCAAGGCCCGGGTGCTCAGTCCCCGCACGATGGAGGTCTACCGCGGCCACGGACTGGAGAAGCCGGTACGCGACGCCCCGCCGTCGGTCTTCCTGCACGCCACCGACGCGGTGCGGGCGGCCACTCTGAGCGGGCCCGAGGACCATCGCGACCGGCGCCCGCCCGGCGAGTCCGTGGCCGGGATCAGCCCCTGCCCGCCCGCGCTGATCGAGCAGAGCACCGTCGAACCACTGGTCCGCGCGCGAGCGGTGGAGCTGGGTGCCGAGGTCCGGTTCCACACCGAGGTGGGCGAGGTCCGGCAGGACGCCGACGGAGTCACCGCGACACTCACCGACCGTGGCAGCGGCCGGCGCACCACTGTGCGCGCCCGATACCTCGTCGCCGCCGACGGACACCGCTCCCCCATCCGCCAGGCACTGGGCATCGCCACCCGCGGCAGCCGGCCGGCGCAGGTGGTCAACATCGCCTTCGAGGCCGATCTGTCCGCCGCGCTGCGTGACCGGCCCGTCGGCCTGGCCTACCTCAGCCACCCGGTGCCCGGCACCCTGCTGGCCAGGCTCGATGCCGCGGACCGGTGGGTCCTGATGGTTCCCTACCACCCCGAACGGGGTGAGAGCCCGCTGGACTTCACCGCATCGCGCTGCCTGGACGCGGTACGCGCGGCGGTGGGCGAGGCGGACCTCCCGGTACGGCTGCTGCCCGCCGTCCCCGGCGGCGAACGGGCGGTGCACACCTGGGAGTTGGCGTCCTGGGTCGCCGAGGAGTACCGGCGGGACCGGATCCTGCTGGTCGGCGACGCCGTGCACGTCATGCCGCCGTCCGGCGGGCTGGGCGCCAACACCGGCGTCCAGGACGCGCACAACCTTGCCTGGAAGCTGGCCGCCGTCCTGGACGGCCGGGCCGACGAGGCGCTGCTTGACACCTACGAGGCGGAGCGCCGCCCGGTGGCCGAGCTGACCTGTGCGCTGTCCACCCGCCTCCACGAGAAGCGGGCGGGCGGAGGCGCGGGAGACGTCGCCGCCCGCGTCCATCGCATCGCCCTCGGCACCGGCTATCGGTATCCGCCGGCCCCGGTGCGCCGCCCGCTCGTCGGTGAACTCCCTTACTCCACCGGCGACTCGGATGCCCTCGACGTCAGGGCGGCCGAGGACGCCCTGACGCCCGGTCTGCCCGGTCTGCCCGGTCTGCCCGGAAGCCGTGCCCCGCACGTTCCCGTCGAACGGGCCGGCCGTCCCTGTTCCACCCTCGACCTGTACGGTCTCGCCTTCACCCTTGTCCTGGGCCCGGCCGTAGCCGACGCGGAAGCAGAGGCGGCAGCGGAGGAGGCGCCGGCTTCGCTGCCCGGCCTGGTCGTCCTACGGGTCGGCTCCGATCTCACGGATCCGACGGACGGCTGGCCCCGGGCGCACGGCGTCACCCGAGGCGGTGCGGTCCTGGTCCGCCCGGACGGCTTCCTCCTCTGGCGGGCCACCACCTGGGGCCCGTCGTCCGCCGGTGAACTGCGCGACGCCGTCGACGGACTGCTGCGACGTCCGCTGTCCCCCGCCGGGCGCTGAACGACTCCGGCCCTCGGCGCCCGCGCCGGGGGCCGGGCCGCGCGCCCACCTCGACAACGCGCCGGGGCGCGGAGCACGCTGTGTGCTCCGCGCCCCGGCGCGTTTGCCCGACGGCTTCCCCGGCGGACGGGTCAGGTGCGCGCGTTCCAGGCGGACAGGATGCGGGATTCCCGTTCCCGGTCCAGTGTCTGGTCGGGGTAGCGGTACTCGGCGAAGGCCTCGGCCGTACCGGTGGGAGTCTTCATCCACTCCCACGTGTCCCGTACGGACTCCAGCACCGGCCGGCATCGCAGACCGTCGGCGATCGCCTTCTCCGAGCTGAAGCCCCAGACAGCGGCCAGCTGTGGCATCGGCGGAGCCCAGAACGGCAGGGTGGTGAAGGGCGGGATGCCCTGCTCGGCGAGGAAGGCGTCGTCCGCCCACACCGGTTCGGCGCCGGCGCCGGTCAGCCGGACACACTCGCCCAGCAGCTCGCCCCAGGTGACGTTGTCGGGCGTACCGGTCGTCAGATACGCGCCGGAACCTTCGAGCTGGAGCCGGTCCAGCCCGAAGGCGGCGATGTCGCGGGCGTCGATGAGCTGCAGGGTGCGTTCGGGGGCGCCACCGGTCAGCATCCGCCCGCCTTGAGACGCCCGGCGCAGCCAGTAGGTCACCCGTCGCATGCGGTCGCCGGGGCCGATGACCACGCCGGGGCGCAGGATCAGCGAGCGGCCGCCGAAGTCGCGTTCGATGACCCGCTCGCAGCCCGCCTTCAGCTGCGGGTAGCCCGCGTCCTGGGGCCCGGCGTCAGGGTCGCAGGGGTGCAGCGGCGAGGACTCGTCGACCGGCGCCGCGGGCCAGGGCGCGAGGGCGTTGATGCTGGAGATGTACAGGTAGGCGTCGGCACGGCCGCTCAGGGCGCGCGCGGCCGCGCCGACCGTGCCGGGGGCGTAGCCGCAGACGTCGACCACCGCGTCCCAGGGGCCGTGCCCGGCCAGCCGTGCCAGGTCCGCCGCGCTCTCCCGGTCGCCGTTGACGACCTGCACGCCGGGCAGGTCCGTGCCGGAACGGCCGCGGTGGAAGGTGGTCACCTGCCATCCGCGGGAGAGGGCATCGGCCACGAACGCCTTGCCCAGGAAGACCGTTCCGCCGATCACCAGAAGCCTCATACCAGTCAAACCGTTTCGTCGTAGGGCGGGGAGGTGTCGCCGCTCCGGATTTCCCGCAGCGGCCCGAAGGTCCGCAGGACCAGCAGTCGAAGGAGGAACCACACGGGCGCGGCCCGTCAGGCGGGCGGGAGCGAGTCGGCCAGCTCGCGGTAGGCCGGCTCCCACTCCTGCTCGTAGCGGGTACGCAGCGCGGCGGGCATCCCGCCGAGCATGAACTCCCGTGCCTCCTGGGGCGCCTGCTCCAGCAGCAGCGGCATGGTGGGGACGAAGTCGGCCGGGTCGTGTCCGGCGGCCAGCGCGGCGAGCATGCCCGCGTACGCCTCCGCGGGCACACGGTCACGCAGCACCGGCACCATCGTGACCTCTTCCAGGCGCAGATGGTCGTACATCATCGCGGAGAACTCCGCGATGCGGGCGAGCAGCGCGGACAGGGCGGGCTCGCGCGCACCGCCCTGCTCCCGTAGTTCGCGCAGCCCCGCGTCAATACCGGCCAGGTGCCCGTCGAGGGAGGTGTGCTGTTCCTCAAGGGTCCCGGACACCGTGTGGAGCGCGGGGTCGGTGGCCAGCACGACCGGCCAGACATGGGAGTCCTCGCTGTTGTGGTGGCCGTCGAGGATGGCGGTGAACATCTCCCACCAGGTCGTCAGCCGGGTCACGGCTGCCGCGTCAAGGGCTCCTGCGGCGGCCCCGTTGGCCAGCCGCCGGCCCAGCTCCGGGATGACCCGGCGGATGAGGTCGTGGGTGATGGTGAATCCGGTCAGGTTGTTCCCCGTGGCGGGTGCCGGGGAGGCCGGCGGGGTGCCGGGCAGCGTCGAGGCGGACAACGCCCTCTCCTTTCCTGGCTGCGTCCGGGCCCGCCCGGCGTGCTCGCCGCGCGCTCCCGGTGGTGCGTTCCAGGCGGGCAGCGTGGCAAGTGCCGGTGGATTCCCGCTCGATCCGGACCTGCGGGAGCGGGCGGACATCCCTGGCCGTGCGCCCGGGGCCGCCTACGCGGAGGGCTCGTCCGCGCGTATGCAGTGGTCGCCGAGCACCGGCTCCAGGGAGTCGAAGGCGGCAGTGGCGAGCTGCGCGGCGTGGGCGCGGACGGCTTCCTCGCGGGTGCCGGCGCGGATCAGCTCGCGCACGCTGCGGACCAGCACACGGTGCACGGCGGCGAGTTGAGCGGCGTTCAAGCCGGGTGCGGGATCGTCGGGGCGAGCCCCGGATGCCGCGGCGAGGGCGTCGGCGAGGGCCGCCTCGCGCTGCTCGTCGATCTCCCGCTCGCGCGCCCGCAGCCGTGGACTGTCGTACACCAGCCGGGCGAAGCCGGGGGTGCAGCGGCCGTTCAGCGGGTGCTGCTCGTTCAGGGACGCCGAGAAGGAGCGGCGCAGGGCGTGCAGGACCGATTCACCGGGACGGCGCTCGCGCACGACGCGGGCGAGGCTGTCGACAACGCCTTCGTAGGCGTCGAAGACGAGGTCTTCCTTGAGGGGGAAGTAGTTGCTGACCGTCATTTTCGAGACACCGGCGGCGTCGGCGATCTCCGCGATGGTGACGCTCTCGAAGCCCCGCTCGATGAACATCAGGGTCGCGACATGGGCCAGCCGGTCACGGGTCTCGCGCTTCTTGCGGCCGCGCAGACCACCTTCATCGGCCGGCTCCGGTCTCCTGCTGACGGCTTCTCGTCCCATGCGTCCCTGGCTCCTTCTGCGGCGTGCGGTGGAGTGCCATCCTACCGCGATTTT
Organism: Streptomyces sp. NPDC017993; assembly: GCF_044328065.1. Taxonomy (NCBI): domain Bacteria; kingdom Bacillati; phylum Actinomycetota; class Actinomycetes; order Kitasatosporales; family Streptomycetaceae; genus Streptomyces; species Streptomyces sp. NPDC017993. The sequence goes on along the minus strand of NZ_JBIRGO010000014.1, from coordinate 207,394 downwards.
TGGTCAGCTCTAAAATTACATTTGACATAAATTCGTGTCCGACCTAATTTTTTCTCGTCAGCCCCGCCGACCCACACAGGGAGGTCTTGTGAAGCCACCGGTCGCCGCCGAAACCGCCGCACGCACCGACGAGGAGGAACGGCTGGACCCGGCCCTGCTCCGGCTCGGCGGAGTCCTGATCCTCGGTGCCGCCCTCGCCCAGCTCGATGCCACCATCGTCAATGTCGGCATCGGCCCGATGGCCCGGAGCCTCGGCGAGTCGGTGACCACCATGCAGTGGGTCAGCACCGGTTACCTGCTCACCGTCGCCTTTGTCGCCCCGCTCTCCGGCTGGCTGCACAAGCGCTTCGGCGGCAAACGCGTCTGGCTGGCCGCCGTGGCCCTGTTCGTCGTGGCCTCCGCCCTGAGCGGGCTGGCCTGGTCCGGCGGTTCGCTGATCGCCTTCCGGCTGCTCCAGGGCGTCGGCGGCGGGCTGATGCAGCCCGTCGGCCAGGCGCTGGTGGCCAGGCACGCCGGGCCCCGGCGGATCGGCAGGCTGGTCGGCATCATCACCGTGCCGGTCTCCCTCGCGCCGATCCTCGGTCCGGTCCTGGGCGGCGTACTGCTCCAATGGGCCGACTGGCGCTGGCTGTTCCTGGTCAACATCCCCATCGGCGTGGTCGCGCTGGTGCTGGCGGCCCGCATCGTCCCCGCCGACAGCGCCGACCGGGACACCGCCGTCCGCCCCGACGGTCTGGGCCTGATGCTGCTGCCCCCAGGGCTGGCGGCACTGGTCTACGGACTCGCCGAGGTCGGCCACCGGGGCGCGGATCCGGTGCAGCTGACCGCGCTGATCGCCGGCTTCGTACTGCTCGTCGGCTACGTCGCGCACGCACTGCGCACCACCCGTACGCCACTGCTCGACCTGCGGCTCTTCGCGGGCCGCGGGTTCGCCCTGGCCGGGGTGAACACCTTCCTTCTCGGAGCCGCCCTGTACTCGTCCATGATGCTGCTGCCCCTGTACTTCATGCAGGTACAGGGGATGAACCCGCTGCACGCCGGACTGCTGCTCGCCCCGCAGGCGCTGGGCAGCGCGCTGATCACGCCGAAGGCGGGCAAGCTCACCGACCGCCACGGCCCGCGGCACGTCGTCCTGGTCGGGATCGCGCTCACGATCGTGGGCACCGTCCCCTTCGTCGTGGCCGACCACACACCACCCGCATACCTGCTGGCCCTCGCCCTGTTCCTGCGCGGCGTCGGCCTCGGCGCGGTCGTACCGCCGAATGTCGCGGCCACCTACACCTCCGTGGACCGCAGCCAGGCCCCCGCGGCGACCAGCGCCCGTACCGTCCTCAACCGCATCGGTGGCTCGGTCGGCACCGCCGTCCTCGCCGTCATCCTGCAGAACGCGCTGAGTTCCGCGGCCGCCGACGGCGGCAGTGCCCAATCGGCGTACGCGCACACCTTCTGGTGGGCACTCGCCTTCAGCGCGCTGACCCTGATCCCCGCCGCGATGTATCCGAGGTACGCGCCCGGCAAGGCCGGAGCGGCCAACTGACCGTCACGGGACCGGAATCCGCCTCCCGGCCCGATCCGGCCCCCACCCCTGCCCCGCCCCGTAACCGCCCCTCACGTCCCCCCTCACACCCGCACCACAGGAGTGATCCACATGACCAAGTCCACCGCCCCGCTCCGGTCCGGTCTGCGCCTGATGGCCGTGCACGCGCACCCGGACGACGAGTCGAGCAAGGGCGCGGCGACGCTGGCCCGCTATGTCGACGAGGGCGCCGAGGTGCTGGTGTGCACCATGACCGGGGGCGAGCGCGGCGACGTGCTCAACCCGGCCATGGACCGCCCCGAGGTATGGGCCGACCTGCCCCGGCTGCGCCGCGAGGAAATGGACCGGGCCCGCGAGATCCTGGGCGTCCGGCAGAGCTTCCTCGGCTTCGTCGACTCCGGACTGCCCAAGGACGGCGAGGAGTTGCCCGCGGGGTGCTTCGCCCTGGAGCCGCTGGAGACCGCGTCCCGGCCGCTCGTCGAGGCCATCCGTACCTTCCGGCCGCACGTCGTGGTGACCTACGACGAGAACGGCGGCTACCCGCACCCGGACCACATCAAGACCCACCAGGTCTCGGCGGAGGCATTCGCCGCGGCCGGCGACCCGGAGCGCTACCCCGGAACAGGCGAGCCCTGGCAGCCGCTGAAGCTCTACTACACCCTCGCTTTCAGCAAGGCCTACTTCCGCGCCATCTACGAGGCGATGACCGCGGCCGGACTCGACTCGCCGCACGGCGAGGTGCTCAAGGAGCTGGCGGACGTGGAGGAGAAGTGGGAGATCACCACACAGGTGGAGTGCGCCGAATGGTTCCCCACCCGTCTGAAGGCGCTGCTGGCACACACGACGCAGGTCAACCCCGACGGCCCCGAGCGGTCCTGCCCGCTTCAGATCGAGCAGCGCGCCTGGCCCACCGAGGACTATCACCTCGCCCGCAGCCAGGTGGACACCGCCTTCCCCGAGGACGACCTGTTCGCCGGGATCACCCCCGACCCCGCCCCGGCGGCCGACGGCGCGGCGCGGCGGGCCGGGTGAGGTGACCGGGCGGGTCCAGTCCGGCTCGGTGCCCGCTCTAGCGCCGGCCGCGAGGCTGAGGTCCGGTCCGGACCCGGCGGTCCCCCGACGCCGTTGGGGATGACGGGCGCTCGACCCGCCGACACCCGCGGTCCGACGGAGCTAGAGAAAGAGAGAACCATGCGCATCGTCCGCTACCACCAGCACGGCACGCCGGAGGTATTGCAGGTCGACGAGGTGGCGAAACCCGAGCCGGGCCCCGGGCAGGTCCGTGTCCGCGCCGAGGCCATCGGCGTCAACTTCGCCGGCATCCAGGAGCGGGCCGGGGACTTCTACTACGGCGAGCGGCTGCGGCTTCCGGCCTGTCCCGGTGGCGACGCGGTCGGCTTCATCGACGCCCTCGGCCCCGGTGTACACGGTTTCGAGGTCGGCGAGCGGGTGGCCAGCGTCATCTTCCAGGACGCCTTCGCCGAGTTCTCGCTCGCCCGCGTCAAGGACCTGGTCCGGGTGCCCACGGAGATGGACGCGGCCCAGGCCACCATGCTCAGCTCCCCGGCGCAGGTCGGACTTGAGGTCATCCAGGCGGCGTTCCTCAAGCCCGGCGAGAGTGTGCTGGTGCACGCCGCCGCGGGGGCCATCGGCCACCTCGTCGTCCAGATGCTCAAGGCGCTCGGCGCGGGCACGGTCATCGCCACCGCCAAGGACCCGGCGAAGCTCGCGTTCGTCAAGGATCTGGGCGCGGACGTCGCCATCGACTACAGCCACGACGGCTGGGAGGACGAGGTCCGGGCGGCCACCGGCGGCAAGGGCGTGGACATCGTCCTGGACAGCGTCGGCGCGGACATCACCCACAAGAGCATCGCCCTGCTCAAGCCCTTCGGCCGGCTGGTCTTCTACGGCTCGGCGGGCGGCGGTCTCGACCTGCCGAGCGTCTCTCTGGAGGACATCGCGGGCAAGTACCTGACGCACTTCTCCATGGGCGTCATGGACGGCCAGGTCGACAACTTCGACGCGATCGTCGAGGAGGTCTGCGCGATGGTGCTCAGCGGCAAGGTACGTCCGGAGGTGCACACCCGGCTCCCCCTGGAAGAGGCCGCCAAGGCCCACCAGATCATGGAGGAGCGGACTCAGCTCGGCCGCATCGTGCTCGTCCCCTGACCTTGCGGCACCGCCCCGCGGCGCAGCCCGCGCGCCCGCGTTCCGTACGAGATCGCGCGCGCCCCTGACCGCCGCGGCCCGTTTCCCCCGGCGGGTCGCGGCATCTCCTTCCGGCCGGCGTCGTCCGGCCTCCCCCCGTTCCGGCCCGGCTCCACCCGACCGAGGAAGACGCACATGTCCACAACCGCCCCCGCGAAGGCGGCGGCACCGCCCGATCGTCTCGAACCCGCCGTGCTCAAGCTCGGCGCCGTCCTGGTGCTCGGCACGATCCTCGCCGTCCTGGACGCCACCGTCGTCAACGTGGGCATCGAGGCCATCCGCGCCGACTTCCACAGCTCACTGGCCACCGTGCAGTGGGTCAGCACCGGATACCTGCTGGCGTTCGCGCTGGTCGCGCCGGTCAGCGGCTGGGCCACCAACCGCTTCGGCGCCAAGCAGACCTGGATGGTGTCGGTCGTCTGCTTCGTCGTCGGGTCTGCCCTGTGCGGGCTGGCCTGGTCGGCGCCCTCACTGATCGTCTTCCGGGTGCTCCAGGGGCTGGGCGGCGGACTCATCCAGCCCATCGGCCAGTCGATGATCGCGCAGGCCGCCGGCCCGCAGCGGATCGGCCGGGTGATGAGCCTGCTGATCATCCCGCTGACCTTCGCGCCCGCCCTCGGCCCGGTGATCGGCGGCGTCCTCATCGGCCTGCTCAGCTGGCCCTGGATCTTCTACATCAACGTGCCGCTCGGCGCCCTCACCCTGATCCTGGCCGCCCGCGTGCTGCCCAGGTCCGCGCCGGAGGGCGGCCAGAAACTCGATGTCCTCGGGATCGCGCTGGTCTCGCCGGGCCTGGCCGCGGTGATCTACGGCTTCGCCGAGACCGGCAACGGCCATACCTTCGCCGATGTCTCGGTCCACGCCCCGATCGCGGTGGGCGCGCTGCTGCTCCTCGCGTTCGTGGTGCACGCCCTGCGGCCGAAGATCACCCCCGTACTGGATCTGCGGCTGTTCGCCCGGCGGGCCTTCAGCAACGCCATCGTCACCTCCTTCCTGGTGGGCGCGGCGCTGTTCAGCTCCATGTTCATGCTGCCGCTGTACTACCAGCAGGCGCGCGGCCAGGACGCACTGCATGCCGGTCTGCTGCTCATCCCGCAGGACCTCGGTATCGCCGTGGCCATGTTCTTCGCCGGGAAGCTGACCGCACGGCTGGGTCTGCGGCCGGTCATCCTCACCGGCATCGTGCTGTCGATGCTCGGCACCCTCGCCTACACCCAGGTCGGCACGGAGCCGAATGAACTCCTGCTGACACTCGGCCTGTTCGTACGCGGCGCCGGCCTCGGGGCGGCCATGAACCCGATGGTGACGGCCGTGTTCCAGAGCGTCGACCGGGATCAGCTGCCGCAGGCCGCCGGGATCAACAACGTGGTGCATCGCATCGGCGGGTCGCTGGGCACCGCGACGCTGGTCATCGTCCTTCAGCAGCAGCTCGCCGCGTCCGACGCCGCCGACGCGTTCGGCACAGCCTTCTGGTGGGCGTTCGGTATCAGCGCGCTCACCCTGCTGCCGGCCCTGGCCATGCCGGGCCGCCCGCGCGGCTGAGCTGTTCACCCCGGCCACCCGACCCTTCCCAAGCAGGTGAGACTCGATGCGCGTGTTGTTCGTCGCCCACGGGGCAAGTCATGTCCCCTGGGCCGTCCCCCTGGCCTGGGCCACCCAGCTCGCCGGCCACGAGGTACGGATCGCGGCCCGTCCGCAGTCTGTGGACCGGGTCAAGGCCGCCGGTCTGGTCGCGGTCCCCGTCGGCCGGCGTGACGCCGGGGACGCGTTCGCCGGCTGGCGTATCCCCGACGCCGCCGAACGTCCCGAACGGCTCCCCGACGACTGGCCCATGGGCCCGCTCGACTGGCCCGAGGAGCGCCGGCTCAGCTGGGGCAGCCAGCTCATCGGGCTGGCCGACTCGCTCGCCGACGACGTCGTGGCCTTCGCCCGCGCCTGGCGACCCGACCTGGTCGTCTACGACATCGGTGCGGTGGCCGGGCTGGTCGGCGCCGCCGCCGCGGGGGTGCCCGCGGTCGGCTTCAGCTGGTGCCAGCCGGTGGGGCTGTACTTCCTCGACGAGAAGGAGGTACCGCCCGCCTACCTGCGGATGTTCCAGCGCTTCGGGCTGGAGCCGCGGATCGGTACCGACACCTGGATCGACCCGTGCCCGCCCGCACTCCGTCGGCCCTCGCGGGTCCCCCGCGTTCCGGTGCGCTACACCCCCTACAACGGCCCCGGGGAAGTTCCCGACTGGCTGCTGCGCACCTCCGGCCGGCCGCGCGTCTGCGTCACCGGCGGCATCACCACCACCAACTTCAACGACCGTCAGCCGCAACTCCTCGACGAACTCGCGGGTCTGGACGCCGAGGTGCTGCTGGCCGTCAAGGATCTCGACACCGGCGGTCGCCCGCTCCCGGACAATGTCCGGCCCACCGGCTGGGTGCCACTGGGCGTCCTGCTCCAGGGGTGCCGGGCACTGGTCCACCACGGCGGCGCGGGCAGCGGCATGACCGGCCTGGCCCACGGGATACCGCAGATCGTGGTGCCCGAGACCGACGACAACACCCAGTGGCTGTGGGGCGATCTGATGGCGGACTCCGGGGCGGGCATCAACCTCGACCGGAGCCGCCAGGCCGAGCCGGGCGCGCTGGCCGCCGCCGTCACCGCGGTGCTCGAAGACCCGGGCCACACCGAACGGGCCCGCGCCATCCAGGCCGAGATTCAGGCCATGCCCGCCCCCGCCGAGCTGGTCGGCTACCTGGAGAGCCGGGCAGCGGCCTGACCCACGCACCACCGCACCATCCGCCACCGACCGCCCCCTTGTGAGGAGCAGCAGTGACCACAGCGACCACCGCGGACACCGCCACGACGGCACCCTCCGAGGTCCACCGCACCCGAGCCGCCATCACGGTCGACGCCCCCGCCGACGTCGTCCACCGCACGCTCACCGACGTGCTGAACTGGCCCCTGCTCTACCCGTGGATCACCCACACCGAGGTCGTCGAACGCCACGGCATCGAAGACCTGTCGAGGTTCTGGGCGGTGCGCCCGGGCCCCGAGGGCGGGCTGCGCATCTGGCAGTCCCGGCGCCGGGTGCACGACGCCGAGCTGCGCATGGAGTTCGAGCAGGAGGGCACGGTGGGCGCAATCCGGCGCCTGGGCGGCGAATGGCTCTTCCTCCCCGAGGGGGACGGCCGCTGCCGGGTCGAGTCCCACCACTGGTTCACCTGCGACGGGGACCCCGCCGACACCCGCGAGGAGCTGGACCGGCACGGCGCCCTGCAGATGCGGACGCTGAAGGAAGCGGTCGAGGAGCGGGCGGCGAAGGCCCGTTCGGTCCTGCGTGCCGAGCGCAGCGCCGTGGTCCCCGGAACCCTGCCGGAGGTCTACGCGCGACTGGCGCGGGCCCTGGGAGACACCGCCCCGGACGCGGCTGAGAGCGCCGAGTTCACCACCGCCGAGACCGCCCGCCCGGATGGCTCCAGCTCCCCGGCACGCTCGGTGCGCATCACCCGCGCCCCGCACACCCTCGTCCTCAAACACCTCGATCCGGCACCGGAGTTCGCGCTGCACCGCCGCGTGTGGCGGCTGCGTTCGGCGGCCGACGGGGTCCGGGTGACGGCCGAACAACTGGCGGTGGTCCGGCCGGACACTCTCGGCGACGACCCCGCCGCTCCCGATGGCGCACGCCACCGGCTCCTGGAGTGGCTGGACGCCCGGGCGGCGGACGACCTCGCCACCGGCACCGGTCACCGGGTCTGACGACTCCCCCTCGCGCCCTCCGCCCTCCAGGTGTCCGTGCACCGCACGCCCGGCCGTCCCCTCAAGGAGAACCGTGCGCATCCTCTTCTCGACCTGGTCCGCGCCTTCCCATCTCCACCCGATGGTGCCGCTGGCCTGGGCCTGCCGGGCCGCCGGGCACGAGGTGCTGGTCGCCGTGCCGCCCGCCGGAGCCGGCGCGGTCGCCGCGGCGGGGCTGACCCCCGTCCCGGTGGGCGAGGTGCCCCCGCTACCCGCCCCGTCCGTAACGAACGGCCCGAACTCCCCCGGCAGTGAGCCCGGTTGGCCGATCAACTGGCCCCTGCGAACTGCCGCCCTCGGCTCCGGGCAGCGCCGCGTCCTGGCCAAGCTGGTGGCGCGTCAGGTGGGCATCGCCGAAGGCATGCTGCCCGGCCTGCTGCCGTTCGCCCGCCGGTGGCGCCCCGAGCTCGTCGTCAGTGACGCCTCGACCTACGCCGGCGGCGTCACGGCGGACGTCCTGGGCGTCCCACTGGCCCACCACCAGTGGGGCGGGCCGGCGGTCCTCCAGCTCGAACACGGCGGCCCGCACGGCGCTCCCCTGCCCGACTACCGCCGCCTGTGCGACCGGTACGGCGCCGACCCCACACGTACCCCTGACGTGTGGATCGACCCCTGCCCGCCCAGCCTGCGGATGCCCTCCACAGTGCGCCGGCTGTCCGTCCGCCACCTTCCGTACCACGGTGCGGGGGAGCCGGACCTCACGGCATTCACCGCTCCCGCGCCCGGCGCCGGCAACGGGTCCGGCACGCCCCGCGCCCTGGTGGCCTGGGAGCCCGACGCCCCGCCGGCCGGCCCGCTGCTGGCCACCACCCGCGCCCTGGCCGCTGACGGCGTGGCCACCGTCCTGGCGCTCACCGCCGGGCAGCGGGCGGCACTGCCCGACCCGCCCCCGGGTGTCCAGCTCATCCCCTTCTCGGAGCTCCACCTGTGGCTGCCCGCCTGCTCCCTGATCATTCATCAGGGGAACGGCGCCACCGGCATGTCGGCCGCAGCCTCGGGCGTGCCCCAGCTGATCGTCCCGCCCCGCCCCGAGCAGCTGCTGACCGCCTCCCGCCTCGCCGCCGTCGGCGCCGCCCGCCACCTCTCCCAGGCAGCGGCATCCCTGAACGCCCACGGCCACACCCCTCTCACCGACACCGCCCGCGCCATGCTCGACGCCCCGGCCGGCACCTTCCGCGCGGCGGCCCGCCGCCTCCAGGACGAGATCCACACCCTGCCCACCCCCGCCGCGTCCGTCCCCGCCCTCCAGGCACTCCCGACCAACTCGTAGCGGTCACCGGCAGGGACGGCGCCGGGCGGTGATACGGGTGCCATCGCCCCCGCGCGGCTGCCCTAGCTGCGCTCCCGCCGGACTCCCTCCCGCCGGTTCTCGGCGTACCGGGACCGGCATTCCTCGTACGTGGCCAGGAGACCCTGGTCGGCTACGGCGGACAGGGCGGGGGCGCGGGCGTCCTTGTCGGAGAGCAGCGGCTCGCCGGTGAGGCCCAGATGCCAGGGCAGGGCGAGGTCAGGGTCGAACGGGCAGATGTCGATCTGGGTGCCGGGGACGAATTCCGTGGAGCACAGATAGCTCACACACGCATCGTCGGTGAGGGCCACGAAGCCGTGCACCAGCCCCTCGGCGACAAAGACGCCCGCGCCGCCGTCCGCGTCCAGCACCGACGCGGTGTGCGCGCCGTAGGTCGGCGAGCCCGGCCGCACGTCGGCGACGACGTCCAGCACCGAGCCCCGGACGCAGGAGACGAACTTGGCCTGGCCCGGCGGCAGCAGCACCCCGTGCAGGCCGCGCAGGGTACCGCGCCGGGACGAGGAGTAGTTGACCTGCCGGGGAACGAAGAAGTGCCCCGTCTCGCGGGCCAGTTGGTCGTGGCGGAACGACTCGTGGAAGGTGCCCCGGGAGTCGGACAGCAGCCGAGGCGTGATCCGGTAGGCGTCGGCTACCGCCGTCTGTTGGATGTCCACCGCGCGCACGGTAGGGCGGTCCGCTCAAGGCGCGCTGGACGCGCGAGAGGCAGCGCCCCGGGGTGCCGGTACGGAGTGCCGGTACGGGGCCGGTGGCACCGCCCACGGCGCCACGGTCCATCCGGCGTCAAGTTCCCTTCTAGGCCGCTCCCGCAGGGTGTGAGCCGTACGTAGACATACGCCCGCCAGCCGTACGGAACGGGTGCCCCGAGGGGCCGAGTCGACCGTGAAGGAGAACCGGGGATGCCCGACGAGAAGGCGTTCATCCTGGACGAGGTCCGCAGGTACCACAAGCAGGTGGCGGACGAGATGCCCTTCGTGCCGGGCGTGACGGAGATCTGGCCGTCCGGCGCGACCCTCGACGCGGACGACCGGGCCGCGCTGGTGGAGGCGGCGCTGGACATGCGGATCGCGGCAGGGCCCAGCTCACGGATGTTCGAGTCGCGGTTCGCCCGCCGGCTGGGGCTGCGCAAGGCGCACCTGACGAATTCCGGTTCCTCCGCGAATCTGCTGGCGCTGACCGCACTGACCTCCCCCACCCTCGGCGAGCGCCGGCTCGCGCCGGGCGACGAAGTGATCACGGTGGCGGCCGGCTTCCCCACGACCGTCAATCCCATCGTGCAGAACGGACTGGTGCCGGTCTTCATCGATGTCGAACTGGGCACCTACAACACCACCGCGGAACGGGTCGCCGCGGCCATCGGCCCCAAGACCCGGGCCATCATGATCGCGCACGCGCTGGGCAACCCCTTCGAGGTCGAGGAGGTGGCCCAACTCGCCCAGGATCACGACCTGTTCTTCGTCGAGGACAATTGCGACGCGGTCGGCACCACCTACCGGGGCCGCAACACCGGCACCTTCGGCGATCTGAGCACCGTCAGCTTCTATCCCGCCCACCACCTGACGATGGGCGAGGGCGGCTGTGTGCTGACCTCGAACCTCAAGCTCGCCCGTGTGGTGGAGTCGCTGCGCGACTGGGGGCGGGACTGCTGGTGCGAGCCGGGCAAGAACAACACCTGCTTCAAGCGCTTCGACTATCAGCTGGGCGACCTGCCCCACGGGTACGACCACAAGTACATTTTCTCCCATATCGGCTACAACCTGAAGGCGACCGACCTCCAGGCCGCTCTGGGACTGACCCAGCTGGGCAAGCTGGACGAGTTCACCGCCGCCCGCCGTCGCAACTGGCGCCGGCTGCGCGAGGGCCTGGCCGGCCTGCCGCACCTGATCCTGCCGGAGCCGACCCGGGACAGTGACCCGAGCTGGTTCGGGTTCGTGCTCACCGTGCGCCCCGGCAGCCCGTTCACCCGTGCCGAGTTGGTCGACTTCCTGGAGGGTCGCAAGATCGGCACCCGGCGGCTGTTCGCCGGCAACCTCACCCGCCAGCCGGCCTACGTCCACCAGCCGCACCGGGTCGTCGGCGACCTCACCAACAGCGACCTGATCACTGAGCACACCTTCTGGATCGGGGTCTATCCGGCACTGACCGACGAGATGCTCGACTACGTCATCTCCTCGGTGAAGGAGTTCGTGGGGGCGCGCGGATGAGGCACCTCCCGCCCCGCCGGCCGCGCTGTCCCGGCCCGCCTCCCGCCTCTCCACCCCCCTTCTCCCCTCTCACCCGCAGCCAGCAAAAGGAGCGGACATGGATCTCGGCCTGAACGGGCGTACCGTCCTGGTCACCGGCGCCACCAGCGGTATCGGACGGGCCGTGGCCCGCGCGTTCTCCGCCGAGGGCGCGAAGGTCGCGGTCTCCTACCGCACCGACCGGGCCGCCGCGGAGGAACTGGCCCGGGAACTGGGCGGCGAGAACGGCGACCGCGCCTTCCCCGTCCCCTACGCCCTCGACGACCCTGCCTCGCCCGCCCGCGTGGTGGCGGCGGTGGAGGAGCGCTGGGGCGCGCTGGACGTGCTGGTCGCCAACGCGGTGCGGTGGGGGGTGCGCCGGAAGCCGGGCACTCCGTTCGAGAGCGTGCCGGAGGACGAGTGGCTGCCCGTCGTGGACGGCAACCTCGCTCCCGTGATCCGCACCGTGCAGCACGCCGTACCGGGCATGCGCCGCCGCGGCTGGGGCCGGATCGCGCTGATCTCCTCCCACAACGCGCTCGGCGGCAACCGTGGGCAGGAGTTCTACGGGGCGGCCAAGGCCGGGCTGCACGGCCTCGCCCGCAGTCTGATGTGGGACCTGGGGGGCGACGGACTGCTGGTCAATGTGGTCTGTCCCGGACTGACCGCCACCGAACGGATGCTCAGGGGCCTGCCGGAGCCGGTCCGCGCCCGCGAGATCGCGGCGACCCCGACCGGGCGCCTCAGCGAACCCGAGGAGATCGCCCAGGCGGTCGCCTTCCTGTGCTCAGGGGCCAACCGGAACATCACCGGCGAGTCCTTGACGGTGGCCGGCGGCCGCTGACCACCGTCACGGCCGCTCCCCGCCACCCCCGCCCGCCCCGTCGTCCCACTCCGCCGGCCACGGGGCCACCGTTCCGTACGCACCCAAGGAGTCTCCCGCATGTCATCCACGCTCTCGGCGCCCGCCGTGCTGCGGCCGCGCAGGGACGCCCGCCAGGCCGCGCGCATCGCCCGTTCCGCGGCCACGACCGAGGGCGTCCATCTCGGGCTCGGGCAGTTCGACGACTGGTTCGCCGGGCGCCGGCTGGCGCATCCCTTCCGCGTCACCCCCATCGCCTTCGACGACTTGGAGGGCTGGTCCACCGACCCGGGCACCGGCAACCTGGTGCACCACACGGGCCGGTTCTTCAGCGTGGAGGGGCTGCGGGTCAACGTGGACGACGGCGCGCGGCTGTGGCACCAGCCCGTCATCCGACAGCCGGAGATCGGCATTCTCGGCATCCTCGTCAAGGAGTTCGACGGGGTGCTGCACTTCCTGATGCAGGCCAAGATGGAGCCGGGCAACCCCAATCTCCTCCAGCTCTCCCCCACGGTGCAGGCCACCCGCAGCAACTACACGAAGGTGCACCGGGGCGCGGACGTGCGCTACCTGGAGTTCTTCACCGGTGGGCGCGGGCGGGTGCTGGCCGATGTGCTCCAGTCCGAACACGGCTCGTGGTTCTGGCGCAAGCACAACCGCAACATGATCGTGGAGACGCATGAGGACGTCCCGCCGCACGACGACTTCTGCTGGCTCACCCTCGGCCAGCTCACCGCACTGCTGCGCCAGGACCTGCTCGTCAACATGGACTCGCGCACGGTGCTCTCCTGCCTGCCGCGCGCGGACGACGATGGCGCGGCAGCCCTGCACACCGACGCCGAACTGCGCACCTGGCTCACCGCCGCCCGCGCCCGCCACCATGTGCGGGCCGACCCGGTACCGCTGGCCGGGCTCCCGGACTGGGTCCGCAAGGAGGCGGCCATCCACCACGCGGAGGGCCACTACTTCGACGTTGTCGCCACGTCCGTCCAGGCACGCAGCCGCGAGGTCACCAGCTGGACCCAGCCGCTGATCCGGCCGCGCGGGCGAGGTCTGGTGGCCTTCTTGACCCGCCGGATCGAGGGGGTGCCGCATCTGCTGGCGCCCGCCCGGCTGGAAGGCGGGCTGCGCGAGTCGGTGGAGATCGCCCCGACGGTGATGTACACCCCGCGGAACTACGCCGAACTGCCCACCGCGCAACGGCCCCCGTTCCTGGACCTGGCACTGCACGCACCGGCGTCGCACATCCGGTACGAGGCACTGCACTCCGAGGAGGGCGGACGCTTCCTCGACGCGGTGAGCCGCTATCTGGTCATCGACGTCGACGACTCCCCCGAAGCCGCCGTGCTCACCCCGCCGGACGGCTACCGCTGGATGACACCGGGCCAGCTCGCCCAGCTCAACCAGCAGGGCCACTGCGTCAACGTCCAGGCACGCACCCTGATGGCCTGCCTGGACGCGCGGGAGTCCGGAAGCCATGGCTGAGCGGGCGAAAGCGCCGAACCCCCCGCTGCGCATCGGCGTACTGGGGTGCGCCGAGATCGCCAGGCGCCGGATGCTGCCGGCCTTCGACGCCGTGCCCGGGGCGGTGGTCACGGCGGTCGCCGCCCGCAACGCCGGACGGGCCGCCGAACTGGCCGCCCGTCACGGCTGTCACCCCGTCACCGGCTACGCGGCGCTGCTGGCCAGGCCGGACGTCGACGCGGTGTACGTACCGCTGCCGGTCTCCCTGCACGCGCCGTGGGTCGAAGCGGCGCTGCTGGCCGGCAAGCACGTCCTGGCGGAGAAACCGCTCAGCGAGGACCCGGCCACCACCCGGCGGCTGCTCGCCCTGGCCGAGAGCCGCGGCCTGGTGCTGCGGGAGAACGTCATGTTCGTCCACCATCCCCAGCACGCCGCGGTGCGTCAGCTGGTCAGGGACGGGGCGATCGGTGAACTGCGGGCGTTCAGCGCCTCGTTCGCCGTTCCCCCGCTGCCGGCCGACGACATCCGCTACGCCCCCGAGCTGGGCGGCGGCGCCCTGCTGGACATCGGGATCTACCCGGTCGGAGCCGCCGTTCACTTCCTCGGCGACCGCCTGACCGTGACCGGCGCGGTCCTGCGCCACGGTGACGACCCGCACCGTGGCGCCGTGGAGACCTCCGGCGCCGCCCTGCTGCACACCGACGACGGGCTGAGCGCGCAGCTGACCTTCGGCATGGACCACAGCTACCGCTCGGCCTACGAACTGTGGGGATCCCGAGGGCGGATACGGGTGGAACGGGCCTTCACCCTTCCGGCAGATCACCACCCCGCGGTCCGGCTGGAGCGCGACGGGCGAAGCGAGGAGATCCGCCTCGCGCCTGCCGACCAAGTCATCCTCGCCGTGACGGACTTCGTCGCGGCCTGCCGCACCGGCACCCCTGCCGCCGACGCCGTGCTCCGGCGGGCGGAACTGCTCGACGGGATCCGCCGAGCGGACCGGCGGCGCCTGACGCCACTCACCACCCACGCAGTGGAAGGACGCACATGACCGTCATCAACGACACCCCCGGGACACACCTGGGAGGGCGCCCGGCGCCCGGGCGAGATGCCGACGGCGACGGAGCGGCCGGCCACCCGACTCCCGCACCGCGTCCGCCCGCGCCCGCCTCCCACGCCCCCTATCCCACCGGCGAGAAGCCGGTACGCTCCACCGCCGACCGCATCGCCGATCTGGTGCGCCTCCAGGAGCAGGTGCTCGCCGGTCCCGGCGCGAAGGCCACCGAGGCACAGCACGCCAAGGGCAAGCTGACCGCCCGCGAACGCGTGGAACTGCTCTTCGACAAGGACTCCTTCACCGAGGTCGAGGGGTTGCGCCGGCACCGGGCGACGGGATTCGGCATGGAGGCCAGGCGCCCGCACTCGGACGGTGTCATCACCGGCTGGGGCCTGGTCGACGGCCGGGAGGTCTTCGTCTACGCCCACGACTTCCGCATCTTCGGCGGGGCCCTCGGCGAGGCGCACGCCACCAAGATCCACAAGATCATGGACATGGCCGCCGCGGCCGGCGCCCCGATCGTCGGCCTGTGCGACGGCGCGGGCGCCCGCATCCAGGAAGGCGTCACGGCGCTGGCGGGCTACGGCGGCATCTTCCAGCGCAACGTCCGCAACTCCGGTGTCATCCCGCAGATCAGCGTGATCACCGGCCCCTGCGCGGGCGGCGCCGCCTACTCACCTGCGCTCACCGACTTCGTGTTCATGGTGCGCGACACCTCGCAGATGTTCATCACGGGCCCGGACGTGGTGCAGGCCGTCACCGGCGAGGCGGTCAGCCACAACGAACTGGGCGGCGCGGATGTGCACACCAGCGTCTCCGGTGTCGCGCAGTTCGCCTACGACGACGAGGAGACCTGCCTCGCGGAGGTGCGGTACCTGCTGTCGCTGCTGCCCGCCAACAACCGCGAACTGCCGCCCGCCGCCGCCGTGGACGATCCCGTGGACCGGCGCACCGAGTCGCTGGTGGACCTCGTGCCGGCCGAGCGCGGCCGCGCCTACGACATGCGCGCCGTCCTCACCGAGATCGCCGACGACGGCGAGTACTTCGAGGTCCATCAGCAGTGGGCGGGCAATGTGATCTGCGCGCTGACCCGGATGGGCGGACAGGTCGTCGGGGTCGTCGCGAACCAGCCGAGCGCCCTGGCCGGTGTGCTGGACATCCCCTCCTCCGAGAAGGCCGCCCGCTTCGTCCAGTTCTGCGACGCCTTCAACATCCCGCTGGTGACCCTCGTGGACGTCCCCGGGTTCCTCCCCGGGGTGGACCAGGAGCACGGCGGCGTCATCCGGCACGGCGCCAAGCTGCTGTACGCGTACTGCAACGCCACCGTGCCCCGGATCTCGGTGGTGCTGCGCAAGGCGTACGGCGGCGCGTACATCGTCATGGACTCGCAGTCCATCGGCGCGGATCTGACCCTGGCCTGGCCGACCAACGAGATCGCCGTGATGGGCGCGGAAGGCGCGGCGAACGTCATCTTCCGGCGGGAGATCGCCGCATCCGACGACCCCGAGCGCACCCGGTCCCAGCTCATCGACGAGTACCAGGACAAGCTGATGCACCCGTACTACGCCGCCGAGCACGGGCTGGTCGACGACGTCATCCACCCGGCCGAGACCCGCTCCCGGCTCATCGGCGCGCTGCGCATGCTGCGCTCGAAGTACACCGCGCTGCCCAGCCGCAAGCACGGGAACCAGCCCCAGTGAGCGGACCGCAGACCCCGGCCCTGCGCGTGGTGCGGGGCAATCCGACGCCGGAGGAGGTGGCGGTGCTCACCGTCGCCCTGATGTCGCTGACCCGGGCGTCCGTCGAGGAACCGGACCCGGCACGCCCCCCGCACCCGATGTGGCCCCGGGCCGGCGAAGCGGCGCCCGCCGCCGACGCCTGGGCCGCCCGGCCCCGTCCCGGTTGGCGGACGCCGTGACCCCGCGCCCCACCGCGCCCCGCTCCGCTACCCGAAAGGAATCCCGATGACGCCCCCGCTCCAGCACCGGCTGGTACGCGACATGGTGCGCATCCGCGGTGTCGAAGAGACGCTGGCGGACCTGTACCGCGACGAGCAGGAGATGCGCACCCCCGTCCACTTCTCCATAGGCCAGGAGGCCACCTCGGTCGGCGTGTGCGCGGCGGCCCACCGCACCGATGTCGTCTACGCCGGCCACCGCTCGCACGCGCCCTACCTGGCCAAGGGAGGCGACCTGGACGCGATGGTCGCCGAGCTGTACGGCAAACGCACCGGCTGCGCCGCCGGCCGGGGCGGCTCGGTGCACCTGGTGGACACCGCGGCCGGCTTCGGCGGTTCGGCGGCCATCCTCGGCGAGATGATCCCGGTCGCCGTCGGCGCGGCCTGGGCGTTCGCGATGGAGCGGTCACCGCGGGTGGCGCTGACGTTCTTCGGGGACGGCGCGTCGGAGGAGGGCACCTTCCACGAGGCGCTGAACTTCGCCCAACTGCACCGGCTGCCGGTGGTGTTCGTCTGCGAGAACAACGGCTACTCCATCGCCTCACCGCTCGCCGCCCGGCAGCCCGCGGGCCACGCCATCCGGGAACGGGCACGCGGCTACGGCATGCCTGCCCGGCTCGTGGACGGCAATGACGTCCTGGCCGTCCACCGGGCGGCCGAGGAGGCGCTGGCCCACTGCCGCTCCGGGCACGGCCCGTACTTTCTGGAGCTGGTCACCTATCGCTGGCGTGAGCACGTCGGGCCGGGGTGGGACCACGACGAGGCGGGCGGCTACCGCCCCCGGGCCGAGGTGGACTCCTGGATCGGCCGCTGCCCCATCCGTGGCGCGGCCGACGCCCTGCGGGAGTCCGATCCGGCCATCGACGACCGGATCGACCGGTGGACGGCGGAGTTCCGCACCGAGACGCGGCAGGCCGTCGACCGCGCACGGGCCGCCGCCTTCCCCGACGTCGCGGATCTGCTCGACGGCGCCTACGAACCGCGGCCGACCGCCGCGCACAGCGGGAGGAACCAGTGACCACACGCACACTCACCTACTGGCAGGCGATCAGCGAGGCCACCGTCCAGTGCATGGCCGACGACCCCCGGGTCTTCGTCGCGGGCGAGGGCGTGGACGACCCCACGGGCATCTACGGGACCACCCGCGCCGCGTTCGAGCGCTTCGGGCCGTCCCGGGTGTGGGACCTGCCGAACTCCGAGAACGCCTGTGCCGGTATCGCCGTCGGCGCCGCCGCGATGGGGCGCCGGCCGCTGATGGTCCACTCCCGCGCCGATTTCATGTTCCTGGCGATGGACGCACTCATCAACCTGGCGGCCAAGTGGCGCTACATGTACGGCAATCAGGGCGGTGTGCCGGTCGTCACCCGGGGCGTCGTCGGCCGGGGCTGGGGCCAGGGCGCGACCCACTCACAGAGCCTGCACGCGGTCTTCGGACACTTCCCCGGCCTGTATGTGGCCGCGCCCGCCTCACCGGCGGACGCCAAGGGCCTGCTCGTCCAGGCGCTGCGGTCGCAGACCCCGGTGGTGCTGATGGAGAACCGCGGCCTGTACCAGGTCACCGGCGAGGTCCCCGAGGAGGCCGTGCCGGTCCCCTTCGGCCGGGGCAGGATCGCCCGCCACGGCACCGACGTCACGGTCGTGGCCGCCTCGCTGATGGTGCACGAGGCTCAGCGCGCGGCGGACCTGCTCGCCGGTCAGGGCGTCAGCGTGGAGGTGGTCGACGTCCGCAGCATCCGGCCGCTGGACACCGACCTGATCTGCGCCTCGGTGGCCCGGACGGGACGCCTGGTGGTCGCCGACACCAGCTGGAGCAGCTACGGCTTCGCGGCGGAGGTGGCCGCGGTCGTGGCCGAGCGGGCCCTGGGCGACCTGCGGCAGCCGGTCCGCCGGGTGACGCCGCCGGACTGCCCGGCCCCGGTGTCCCACCCTCTGGAGGAGGCGTTCCACCCCAACGCGGACCGCATCGCGGCGGCCTGCCTGGACCTGGTGGGCGCGGAGCGCCGGGTGATCCCCAAGCTGGCCGACGTCACAGCGGGCTTCATCGGGCCGTACTGAGCGGGTATGCCCCCGCCGCCGGCTACCGGCGCTTCTTCCCCGTGGCCTTGGCCTTCCGTGCCGCCGGGTTGCCGGTGCGGGCACCTCGGCGGCGCTCATGGCGCTCCCGGGCCGCGGCGTATTCGGCGCGGTGCAGCTTCTCGCCGGGTGCCTCGACGAGGCTGCGGCAGAAGTAGGCGAGGAGCGAGCCGATGAAGCCGATCAGCTGCAGGCCCTGCGACGACTTGTCGGCCGTGCTCGCGGCGGACGGGTCGGGGCGGCGGGTGAAGCCGTCCCAGGTGCGCCGGAAGGCGAGAGCGCTGCAGACGGCGAAGCCGGCGACGACCAGGATGCCGACGAAGCCACCGACGTCGGCGATCGCCAGGCCCTGGAAGGCGAAGCGCAGCACGACCGCGCCGGCCGCGGCGAGCGCCAGCGAACCGGCCGCGACGCCGGCCCGGCGCAGGCCGTAGCCGCCGTCGTGCTCGACCCAGGTGGTGCCGAAGAACCGGATCTCCTCCGGCTCGGGACCGGGCCGCTCGGGGCCGCCGGTGATGGTCTGCTCGTCGCTCATGGCATCGATTATCCCCGGCGGCCCGGTGGCTCAGCCGGTGCAGGGCCCCGCGACGAAGCCGTCACTACCGGTGTCGACGTAGGTGTCGGAGAGGTACCGGCCGGGGCCGATGTTGTCCCAGATGTCGGAGGTGCCGTACGGGCCACTGACCCGCTCGCCGTGCCGCTGGCAGCGGATCTCGACGCGGGATCCGCCATCGAGGTGTCCGACGACCAGGGAGTCGGTGCTGGGTTCCTTGCGGATGTTGACGCGGTAGCCCGGCGCGGTGGCGTAGGTACGGCGGGCGGCCGTCGCCAGGGTGGCCGGCGCGATGTCGTCGTCGGCCACCCCGGTGGCGGCCGGTTCCAGGTAGCCCTGAACGTCCTGTGTGCTCATGTCCTGCTCCCCCGTTGCGTGATGCCGGCGCCCCTGTTGTCGCCAGGCGCTCGGCGCGCGGCGTCCAAGGCCCCGCAACTCGCACGCTAGCAAGCCTCATTCATGTCGTACGCACCATCGACTAGGCTCCGCGCGTCGCACCTGCGACCGAATGGCATGGGGACTGACACGGGGGTGGAAGGATGCCGTCGCTGCGCGATTCCGGGGGCGGCCCGGAAGCGGAGCGTCCGGAATACGCCGGGCAGTACCGCCTGGAGGCGCGCCTGGGCTCCGGCGGCATGGGCGTGGTCCATTTGGCGCGCTCGTCCTCCGGACTGCTGCTCGCGGTCAAGGTCATCCACGCCGAATTCGCCCAGGACCCGGAGTTCCGGGGCCGGTTCCGGCAGGAGGTGGCGGCTGCCCGGCGGGTCAGCGGGGCCTTCACCGCGCCGGTGGTGGACGCCGATCCGGACGCCGCGCGGCCCTGGATGGCGACCCTGCACATTCCCGGCCCGACGCTCTCGGATCATGTGAAACGGAATGGTCCCCTGGCGCCCGCCGAGGTACGCCGGCTGGCCTCGGGGCTGGCGGAGGCGCTGCGCGACATCCACCGCGCCGGGGTCGTACACCGCGATCTGAAGCCGGGAAACGTACTGCTGGCCGCCGATGGGCCGAAAGTCATCGACTTCGGCATCTCGCGGCCGTCCGACAGCGAGATGCGGACCGAGACCGGCAAGTTGATCGGGACGCCGCCGTTCATGGCCCCCGAGCAGTTCCAGCGCCCGCGCGAGGTGGGTCCTGCGGCCGACGTCTTCGCGCTGGGTTCGGTGCTGGTGCACGCCGCCACCGGAAGCGGGCCGTTCGACTCCGAGAGCCCGTACATCGTCGCGTATCAGGTGGTGCACGACGAGGCGGACCTGACGGGCGTGCCGCCGGAGCTGGCGCCGCTCATCGAGGGCTGTCTGGCGAAGCATCCCGAGGACCGGCCCACGCCGGACGCCCTGATGGCACGGCTGCACTCCGATACGCCCACCGAGGTGCACGACCGGCTGCACGCGGAGTTGCTTGACGAGCTGCACGCGCGTGCGCGGGGCGGCGCGGCGAGCGGTCCTGGCGAGGGCGAGTCGGGCGGACCAGCGGCGGGCGGGGAGCCCGCGGGCACGGACGGAGCGGTCGAGGGGGCCGCCCGGATACCGGGTCAACGACGGCCGGTACGCGCCGAGTCCGCGCCGCAACGGGCCGATGCCACACACGTCCGTGCCCGTATGCCGGTGGCGGGCCCCGTGGACGGCGTCCCGGCACCGCCTTCCGGGACTGCCGGAACGCCGCTCGCCGGGCCGGTCCCCGGCGCCGCGCGCCCGGCCGATGACGCGGTCGACGACGCGGGAGCCGGCACGGCCCCGCCGGACGCCCGCCGCCCGGAAGCCCTCGGGCCCGAGGGCGCCCCTCCCGCCGGGCCCGTCGCTCCCACCGGGCCCGCGGGCACCGCAGGCCACCCCGATGCCGGACGTCCCGGCCGCCCCCACCCGCTCCGCCGCCGAGCGGTCCGCGCCGCGGTGGCACTCGTCGTGGCCGGGGCCGCCGCCTTCGCGGGCTTCCAAGCCCTGTCCGACGACGCGCCCGGCCAGGACCCCGCGCTCCAGACCCACCCGCCACGCGCCGACCGCGCCGCCTTCCACCCGTGGCGCACCGCCCTCATCGAACGCCCCGAGGGCTACCGCGCCGAGATGCCGTTCTGCACGATGCCCCCGGCGGGCGGCTCCGGCCGCTCCTCCGCCGACACCGGCGCGGTCTTCTGCGCGCAGTCCGGCGTACGGGCCACCCGGCTCACCCCGGACACCGGCCGCCTGGCGTGGCGCCGTACGGCGGACTCCCACGCCAAGACCGATATGCCGCCGAGCGCCCCGGTGCTGTCCGGCGGGCTGCTGTACGTCTTCACCCCCGACGGCAAGCGGCTGGAGGCCCTCGACCCGTCGGCCGAGGGCAGGGGCGCGACGCGCTGGAGCAAGGACGTCTCGGGGTACGAGGGCGGGGCACTGGTCATCGGGGACCGGGTGCTGCTGACCGCCGGGGACGGCACGGTCACCGCGCTCGACAGCGCCACGCACCGGCAGCGGTGGCGCAAGAAGTTCCCCGACCACGGGCTGGCGGCCTTCGCCACGTTCGGCGACCCGCACACCGCCTTCGCCGCCGAGCCCGGCCCCGACGGCGGGAGCACCCAGCTCACCGCCATCGATCCGGCCGACGGCAGGCTCCGCTGGCAGAAGCGGCTGCCCGGCTCCCTCATGCCGGCCGGGGTCGGCGCCTCCGGGGACCTCTATCTGACCGCCACCGACCCGACGTTCACCTTCAGCACCACCGCCGTCGTCCGCTACGACCCGAAGACCGGGCACACCCGGCGCCTCAAGCTCAACGCGCCGCTCGACGGCGTGAGCGCCGTGGTGCACGGCGAGACGGCTTATCTGCTGGCCGAGGGCGGGGCACTCCAGGCCGTCGGGGAACGCAGGTGGGATGTGGAGACGTCGGTCAGCCGGGGCTCCGCGCCGGTGGTGAACGGCGACCGGCTGTACTTCTCCGCCGCGGACGGGCGGCTGATGGCCGTCGACACCACCAAGGGCGCCATGCTCGGCCAGACCCCGCCCCGGCTGTCGACCGGCCGGCACCACGGGTTCCTGGAGACACTGCCCGTGCCGCTGGTCGACGCGCCGCGCGGCCGGATCTACGCGGCCTCGCCCGACGGCACGGTCTTCGCGACGGCGACCAAGGACCCGGCGGGCTGGTGAAGGCCGGGCCCACCGCCCTGGTGGCAGCGGCAGACGCAGGGCTCGCGCCGGACACCCGGGACCGTGTCGGCCACTGCGATGCCTTTGTCGCACTTCGCATGCGTGCCGACGTGGCAGGCCGGGGAGAGGTACGTGGATTCCCGGACGGCCATCTCAGGCCGCCGCCGGGCGGGACACGCGGCCGCCGGTGCCCGCACCACGGAGACGCACGCCGTGGATCACGACCGGCCCCACGTCGATACCGCGCAGCGCCATGTCGAGCATCCACCGGCGTTCCGCCTGCGCCGCTCGCTCCGGGCTGTCCTGGCTCTCCCGCCACCTGCGATGACGGCTGAGCAGGTAGGGGCGTACGGGGCTGGACGTGTCCATGAGGGGGCGGTCTTCGACGGCGTCACGGGCGTAGGGGCTCTTGTGGCGCGGCAACGGGGCGCGAGGGCGGCGGAGAGCCGGTGCGGGCGACGGCTCCGGCGCGGCGGCGGCACGGTGCTTTCCGTACGCCGGTAAGAGGTGCGCGAGGAGCCGCACCAGGCGCGCGATCACCGGGACGCCGCCTTCTTGAGCGCGGCGATGAGCTGGTGGGCCGTCGCGAGGTTGCAGCGCCCCAACTCGATGAGGGGGCTGGGCTGCTCGTAGCTGTAGGACATCGGATCGACGCACAGTGACGGCAGCACCACGTCCACCCGCTGGAGCGCGGCCGCCAACTCGTCGCGTGCCGCCTCGGCCTCTGCGTGTTCCCTCGTCATGCTGCCGCTCCCGTCATTTCGTTTCTCTGTCCGAGGCACCGGGCCACGACTACGCTGAGTGGTCCGGGCATTACGAGGATGCAGCCGACGGCGGGTGAAATCGCCCGTGACGGGCCGTAATTCCACGCCCCGGCCCGTTAGTTCCACACCTTCCACGGAGGAGGGCACCATGCCGCCGAGGCGAGCGGTCACCGGTCGCAGTCAGGAGCCACGCCAACGGTTCGCGGAGGAGCTGCGATTACTGCGGGCGCAGAGAGGGGACAGCCTGCGGCAGCTCGGCGAGGTACTGGGCTGGGACTCCTCCCTGTTCGGCAAGATGGAGAGCGGCCAGACACTGGGCAGCCCGGAGGTCGTCCAGGCGCTCGACCAGCACTACGGGACACCGGGATTGCTGCTGGCCCTTTGGGAGTTGGCGGCGGGGGATCCTACGCAGTTCAAGGAGCGGTATCGCCGCTATATGACGCTGGAAGCGGAAGCGTTGAGCCTGTGGCACTACGGGGTGAGCATTCTTCCCGGGATGCTTCAGACGGAGGGGTACGCACACGCCGTGCTCGCCGCAGGCGGCGCCAAAGGCGAAGAGCTGACACGACAGGTTGAGGCGCGCATAGGTCGACGCGAACTGCTGGCGGGCGACGACGCGCCGCCGTTCCGCACCATCCTGTCCGAGGCCGTGCTGCGGACTTCACTGACGGACGGCGAGCAGTGGCGAAGGCAACTTGAGAGCCTGGTCGAGACAGCTGAACGTACGAATCTCACGCTCCATGTGCTCCCTCATGACTCTGGACCACACGCGCTGGTAAGTACCGATGTGATGTTCCTGCGCCTGCCGGATGGTCGCACCGTCGCCTATACCGAAAATGCCCACCGTGGCGAACTCATCGAGGAAACAAGCCCCGTTGAGCGTCTGCAACGCGCGTACGATGCGGTGCGTGACCTGGCATTGAGCCCGGCCGAGTCGCGGAAGTTCGTCATGCGGATGTTGGAGGAAGTGCCGTGCGATCCATCGACTTGAGCACCGTCACCTGGCGCAAGAGCACGTACAGCAACCCGGACGGCGGCCAGTGCATCGAGGTCTCCGACGACTTCCTAACCGCCGCCGCATGGCGCAAGTCCAGCTACAGCAACCCCGACGGCGGCGCCTGCATCGAGGTAGCCGACAACCACCCCGCCCTCATCCCCGTCCGGGACTCCAAAGATCCCCACGGCCCCGCCCTCATCTTCGAGGCGGCCTCCTGGACCTCCTTCATCACCGCCGTGAAGCACAAGGCACTGGCCGACGCCTGACGCCCTCGCAGGCAGCCCGGCCGAATCGCCCCGGTGATCGGCGGCGGCTACCACCATCGCGCGGTGTGACCTGCCGGGTTCACGGCAGGCATCGGGTCACGACAGGGAGGAGAGGGCCATGGGGCCGCTCTATGACGCGGGCGCAGCCACGAGCGAGCGGATCCTCAACAAGATCCTCTACCTCACCCTGGGCGCCCTGCTCCTCCCGCCGCTGCTGATCGCCCTCGCCGTCCACCACCAGGAGTGGCACCTCGCCGCTCTCGCGCCCGTGCTCCTCCCGTGGGTGGCCGCCTGGCTCGCCCTGCGCGCCAAACACACGATGCGCATGGGGCAGTCCTACGCCGCCTGCGCCCTCCTCGTGCTGGGCACTCCCGCAACGGCCGGACTGCTCGCCTGGCTCAGCGGCGACATGGGCTGACCGACATTCCGCAACGTTGCGGTTGTTCATTCCTGTCCGGTCGCGCACAGGGACGAATAACCGGGCCTCGAACGACGTCGGCCCCGCCCCGCTGACAACAGCGGGACGGGGCCGGGACGTTCCGTCATGCCCCGAGGGGCACTCAGCCGAGCTTGCTCACGTCGCGCACCGCGCCCTTGTCGGCGCTGGTGGCCATCGCCGCGTACGCGCGCAGCGCCTGCGAGACCTTGCGCTCGCGCTGCTTGGGGGCGTAGACGCCGCCGAGGGCCTCGCGGCGGGCCGCCAGCGTCGCGTCGTCCACGAGGAGTTCGATGCCGCGGTTGGGGATGTCGATGCGGATGCGGTCGCCGTCCTCGACGAGGGCGATGGTGCCGCCGGCCGCCGCCTCGGGGGATGCGTGGCCGATGGACAGGCCGGACGTGCCGCCGGAGAAGCGCCCGTCGGTGACCAGCGCGCAGGCCTTGCCCAGGCCGCGGCCCTTGAGGAAGGACGTCGGGTAGAGCATCTCCTGCATGCCGGGGCCGCCCTTGGGGCCCTCGTAGCGGATGACGACGACGTCGCCCTCCTTGACCTGCTTCTTGAGGATCTTGTCGACGGCCTCCTCCTGCGACTCGCAGACCACGGCCGGGCCCTCGAACGTCCAGATGGACTCGTCCACGCCCGCGGTCTTCACGACGCAGCCGTCCTCGGCGATGTTGCCCTTGAGGACCGCCAGGCCGCCGTCGACGGAGTAGGCGTTCGCCATGTCGCGGATGCAGCCGCCCTCGGCGTCGGTGTCCAGGCTCGCCCAGCGCTCGGACTGCGAGAAGGCGGTCGCGGAGCGCTTGCAGCCGGGGGCCGCGTGCCACAGCTCGACGGCCTCGTCGGACGGGGAGCCGCCCCGCACGTCCCAGGTCTTGAGCCATTCCTCCATCGAGGCGCTGTGGACCGTGTGCACGTCCTCGTTCAGCAGGCCGCCGCGGTAGAGCTCGCCGAGGATGGCGGGGATGCCGCCCGCCCGGTGGATGTCCTCCATGTAGTACGTGCCGCCGGGCGCGACGTTCGGCGCGACCTTCGCCAGGCAGGGCACCCGGCGGGAGACGGCGTTGATGTCGTCCAGGTCGAAGCTGAGGCCGGCCTCCTGCGCCGCGGCGAGCAGGTGCAGGATCGTGTTGGTCGAGCCGCCCATGGCGATGTCCAGGGCCATGGCGTTCTCGAAAGCGGCGCGGCTGCCGACGTTGCGCGGCAGGACGGTGTGGTCGTCCTGGTCGTAGTGCCGCTTGGTGATCTCGACGACCGTGCGGCCGGCGTTCTCGTACAGCGCCTTGCGGGCGGTGTGGGTGGCCAGCACGGAGCCGTTACCGGGGAGGGCGAGGCCGATGGCCTCGGCCAGGCAGTTCATCGAGTTCGCGGTGAACATGCCCGAGCAGGAACCGCAGGTCGGGCAGGCGTTCTCCTCGATGCGGAGGATGTCCTCGTCCGAGATCTTGTCGTTGACCGCGTCCGAGATCGCGTCGACCAGGTCGAGGGTGCGGACGGTGCCGTCCACCAGCGTCGCCTTGCCGGACTCCATCGGGCCGCCGGAGACGAAGACCGTGGGGATGTTGAGCCGCATCGCGGCCATCAGCATGCCCGGCGTGATCTTGTCGCAGTTGGAGATGCAGATCAGCGCGTCGGCGCAGTGCGCCTCGACCATGTACTCGACGGAGTCGGCGATCAGGTCGCGCGAGGGCAGGCTGTAGAGCATGCCGCCGTGGCCCATGGCGATGCCGTCGTCGACCGCGATGGTGTTGAACTCGCGTGCGATGCCGCCCGCGGCGTGGATCGCCTCCGAGACGATCCGTCCCACCGGCTGGAGGTGGGTGTGGCCAGGCACGAACTCGGTGAAGCTGTTGGCGACGGCGATGATCGGCTTACCGAAGTCCTCGCGCGCTACGCCGGAAGCCTGCATAAGGGCTCGGGCGCCGGCCATGTTGCGGCCATGGGTAACAGTGCGGGACCTCAGCTCGGGCACGATGGTCACTCCCTCGGGGTTCGTACGTCGCCGGTCGCGATACGTGCGGCGCACATATCAGCTGGGCTTCGAGATTACGCCCCTGATCCAAGATCCGGACGCCCCCTCCGCCATGTGAGACAACTGCCCGCAGTGCGGACACCACGGGCGGGGCCCCGGCCGCGGCGGGCCCGGTTCACGGCTGGGTCAGATACCTCTGCAGCGTCGGCGCGACCATCGCGATGATCTCCTCCACCTCCGCGGAGGCGACCGGCTCCATCTTGATCACGTAGCGCAGCATGGCGATCCCGATGAGGTGCCCGGCGGCCATCTGCACGCGGAACTTCGGGTCGGCCACCTGGAGCTCACCGGCCACCCGCTGCAGCAGCCGGCGCTCGATGAGCCCCCGCAGGACCGTGGCGGCGGTGTCGTTGGTGAGCGCCGAGCGCATGATCGCCAGCAGCGGCTGCCGGCTGACGGGGTTCTCCCAGACGGCGAACATGAAGCGGGCCATCCGCTCGCCCACGTCGGCGCCGCCGCCGGCGATGGCCTCCGGCATGGTCAGCGCCGGGGCGAAGGTCAGCTCGATGGCCGCCTCGAAGACCTGCTCCTTGGTGCCGAAGTAGTGGTGCACCAGCGCCGCGTCCACCCCGGCCGCCTTGGCGATGCCGCGCACCGAGGTCTTGTCGTAGCCCCGCGCGGCGAACTCGGTGCGGGCCGCGGCGAGGATCCGCTCACGCGCCCCCGGACCGGCGTCGGCCCCGGCGCGGGCCGGGCGGCCCCGCCTGCGGGCGGCCGGTGCGGCAGCCGGCTCCTCACCGGGCGAGGCGGCGTCCGACGCGTCCGCGCCCCGCCCACCTCTCACGAGCCCGGAACCCAGGTCGGCGAGGCGAGATGGAGGCGGGTGAAGGCGAGTGCCTCGGCGAGGTCGGCCTCGCGTTCGGCGGCGGACATCGCCCGGCGGGTGTTGACCTCGACGACCACATGCCCGGCGAAGCCGGTGGCTGCCAGCCGCTCCAGCAGATCGGCGCAGGGCTGGCTGCCGCGTCCGGGCACCAGGTGCTCGTCCTTGGCGGAGCCGTTGCCGTCGGCGAGGTGGACGTGCGCCAGCCGGTCGCCCATCCGCGCCACCATGTCCAGGGCGTCGTTGCGGGCCGTGGCGGTGTGCGACAGGTCGACGGTGAAGTGCCGGTAGTCGTCGTTGGTCGGGTCCCAGTCCGGCGCGTACGCCAGCATCTCGCGGTCCCGGTAGCGCCACGGGTACATGTTCTCGACGGCGAACTTCACGTCCGTCTCGTGTTCCATCCGCCACACGCCGCGCACGAATTCCCGTGCGTAACCGCGCTGCCAACGAAACGGCGGGTGCACCACGACCGTCGAGGCGCCCAGCTTCTCCGCGGCGTTGCGCGCCCGCTGGAGCTTGACCCACGGGTCGGAGGACCACACCCGCTGGGTGATCAGCAGGCACGGTGCGTGCACGGCCAGCACCGGCACACCGTGGTAGTCCGAGAGCCGGCGCAGCGCGTCGATGTCCTGGCTGACCGGATCGGTCCACACCATGACCTCGACGCCGTCGTAGCCCAGGCGCGCGGCGATCTCGAAGGCCGTCGCCGTCGACTCCGGATAGACCGAGGCCGTGGACAGGGCGACCTTCGCATCGGGGATGCGCACCACTGGCTCTGTCACGAGGGACAGCGTACGGGCCGAGACCGGGCCCATGGAGGGAGGTCCGGACGACCGGCTTCCGCGCCTGGCGGCATCCCCACCGCTCCATGTGAGCCCGGAGGGCGGTGAGACGGGGACTTACGGGTGTGACGCGCCCTCCTGGGGCGTGCGGAGTGTGACGTGTCTTACGTCAGCGGGACACGCCCTGGTGCCGGCTCATGCCGGCAGTCCGCGGCTCATGTCGTGGGCAGGTGGTCGAGCCGCCGCAGGATGACGCCCTCGCGCAGCGCCCACGGGCAGATGTCCAGCGTCTCGACCCCGAACAGGTCCATCGCCGCCTCGGCGACCAGCGCCCCGGCGAGCAACTGGCGGGAGCGGCCCTCGGACACCCCGGGCAGCTCGGACCGCTCCAGCGCGGACATCCCGGCCAGCTTCGGCACCCACTCCTCCAGCGTCTTGCGGGACAGCTCGCGCTGGACGTACAGCCCCTCGGCCGAGCGCGCCGCGCCCGCGATCCGGGCGAGCTGCTTGAAGGTCTTGGAGGTCCCGACGACATGATCGGGCGTTCCGTAGCGGGTGAAATCACTCACGACGCGGGCGATCTCGGCCCGGATGCGGCGGCGCAGCGCCCGTACGTCGTCGCTGCCGGGGGGATCGCCCGGCAGGTCGCTGCCGGTCAGCCGGCCCGCGCCGAGCGGCAGTGAGGCCGCCGCGTCGGGCTCCTCGTCGAGGCCGTAGGCGATCTCCAGTGAGCCGCCGCCGATGTCCAGCACCAGCAGCCGGCCGGCGGACCAGCCGAGCCAGCGGCGGGCCGCGAGGAAGGTGAGCCGCGCCTCGTCCTCGCCGGAGAGCACCCGCAGCTCGACGCCGGTCTCCAGCGCGAGGCGGCGCAGCACCTCCTCGCTGTTGGGCGCCTCACGCACCGCGGAGGTGGCGAACGGCAGGACGTCCTCGACGCCCTTGTCCTCGGCCACCTGCATCGCGTCGCGGAGGGTGTGCACCAGCCGCTCCACCCCGCCGTCGCTGATCGCGCCGCCCTCGTCGAGGAGTTCGGCGAGGCGCAGCTCCACCTTGTGCGAATAGGCGGGCAGCGGGCGCGCGCCCGGGTGCGCGTCCACCACCAGGAGATGGACCGTATTCGAACCCACATCGAGGACACCGAGTCTCATACGGGAAACCTACTGCCGGGGCGGTGACCGGTGGTCGGCCACCCCTCCACCCTCGGTCGCCGGCGCTCCCCGGGGATGACGTGGACGAGCCACCGGCACCCAGGTCGTAGGCTGGAGTGGTGGCTAAGACGAAAAAGGCGAAGCAGGAGAAATCCCTGAAGAAGGACGCGAAGCGGCGCACTCCCGGGGACAAGGGAGCGCAGCCCGCGCACGGGGCTCCGGCCGACGAGGTCGGCCTCGACTTCGCCCGCGCCTGGGTCACCTTCCCCGACCCGGCCGACGACGAGCAGCTCTTCCGCTGCGACCTGACCTGGCTGACCTCCCGCTGGACGTGCATCTTCGGCAGCGGCTGCCAGGGCATCCAGGCCGGTCGCGCGGACGACGGCTGCTGCACGCTCGGCGCGCACTTCTCCGACGAGGACGACGAGAAGCGGGTGGCCGAGAACGTGGCCCGTCTCACGCCGGACCTGTGGGAGTTCCACGATGTCGGCACCGCGTCCGGCTGGGTGCAGGAGGACGAGGACGGCGAACGGCAGACCCGGCGCTGGGAGGGCTCGTGCATCTTCCAGAACCGCCCCGGTTTCCCGGCCGGCGCCGGCTGCTCGCTGCACATCCTCGCGCTGCGCGAGGGCAAGGAGCCCCTGGAGACCAAGCCGGACGTCTGCTGGCAGCTGCCGGTCCGACGTACCTACGACTGGATCGACCGGCCGGACGACACCCAGATCCTCCAGGTCACGATCGGCGAGTACGACCGCCGCGGCTGGGGCGCCGGCGGCCATGACCTGCACTGGTGGTGCACCTCGGCGACCTCCGCGCACGGCGCGGGCGACCCGGTGTACGTGTCGTACAAGCCGGAGCTCACCGAGCTGATGGGCAAGAAGGGGTACGCCAAACTCGCGCAGCTCTGCGAGGAGCGGCTGGCGGCGACGCTGCCGATGGCGCCGCATCCGGCTGATCCGCCGCGGAAGTAGCGCTCACGCCGCAGCGGGCGGCAGCGTGCCCGCACCGGGGCCGTCGGGTATCTCCCGGCGGCCCCGCTGCGTATCAGCTCGTCGGGGAACCGGTCGTGTCGGACGGTGACGACGTCGGGGTCGTCCCGGTCGGGGTCGGTTCGGTGGGCGGGGATGTCGGGTCCGTCGGGGTCGGCGTGGGGTCGGTCGGCGTCGGCGTCGGGTCCGAGGTCGGCGGCGTCGGGTCCGTGGGCCGAGGGTGGCTCGGGCCGGGGGCAGGACCGGTCGCGCCGTAGCCCTCCAGCGTGACGGCGCTGGCGCCGGGACCGATGGTGATCTTGGCCCGCCAGTGGCCCGCGGGCTCCCGGTCGTGGTCGACATAGACCGTGATCGTGGTGGACTCCCCCGGCAGCAGCTCCCCCGCCGTATGGCTCATCTGCAGCCAGGCGGCACCGGACGTCGCCCGCCAGCGCACCGGCTCGCCTCCCGAGGCGCTCAGCGTGATGACGGTGGTGTGGCCGCTCGGCTGCGCACTGACGGTCAGCCGCCCCGGGCCCGTCCGCGCGCCCGTCGGCTCGCCGGGCCGCAACGGCGTGCCGTCCACGCTGATCACCTCGACCGACACATCGGGGGTGCCCGCACCGGCCGAGAAGCCGGGCTCTGGGGTCGTCCGGGCGTTGCCCGCGTTCTCGTACGGACGGCCGTCCAGCGCGGCGCTGTCCGATTCGTTGGCCGTCACGGCGGGCGAGCCGTCCGTCTCGCCCGTCATGGGGGCGCTGCGATAGGCCGCCCACAGCGCCAGCACCGGCGCCGCGAGCACCGTCGCGACGACGGTGGTGGTCAGCGCCCGGCTGCGCAGCCGTCGGCGGCGGGCGGCCCGGTCCGTGGGAAGGACCGGGAAACCGCTGCGGTCATACCTAGGAGAACCGTTTGCTCCGCCACCGCGGCCCGCGCGGCCCGCGCCTGCCGAGGCGCCCGCACCCGCCACGCCCTCGGCACGGCCGGAGCGGGAGCCCAGCGCCGCCGTCAGCGCGCCGAGCACCGCCTCCCGCGGGGCGGTGACCAGCGGCAACGCGCCCTGAACCGCGGGCGCGGTGCCCGGCCAGGGCCCGGCCGCGGTCGTCCGCTCGGCCATCCGCCGGCACTCGGCGCAGTCGTCGACATGGCGCACCAGCTCACGGCGGAGTGCCGCACCCAGCAACATCTGGGTGTCACCGGCCAGCCGCGCGACGTCGGGGCACCGGCCGAACTCGACGACGGCCAGCGCGGCGCGGGTCCGCTCGACCTCGCAGGACGCGGCGGCGAGCAGGGCGCGGGTGGCGACCGGCTCGGCGCCGAGCACCGCCGCGACCTCTTCGGCCGACAGGCGGTGGCGCACCGAGAGCTCCAGCGCCTCCCGCTGCTCCGGGGTGGTCCCGGCCGCCTCCGGCCAGGCCAGGACCGCGAGTTCACGCTGACGGTCGGTGTCGGAGGCAGCGTCGGGGACGGCGCCCGGTCCGGTGTGCTCGGCGAGCCGGCGCAAACAGCCCCAGCGGGCCAGGGCGTAGAGCCAGGGTCGGTAGAGGGCTGCCTCGGAGGGCCGCTTGCCGTGGTGCCGCTCGGCGAGCGCCAGCACCTCGCCGAGCACGGCGGTGGCCGCGTCGTGCTGGCACAGGACCGACAGGCAGTACGTGAACAGCCCGTCCAGATGCGGGTCGTAGCGCTCCGAATGCCCCGAGCGTTCCTGCCCCTCGGGGCCGCCCTGGCTGTCGTGGCGGTCGGCGCGGTCCTGGTGGGCGGACCGCTCGCGCCGCTCGGAGTGCTGCGCCGGATCGGGCGGGCCGGGCCGCTCGGAGTGCTGCGGCCGGCTCCGGCGGGGCGCGCCGCTGCGCGACCGGTGTGCGCCGGTGGTGTGCCTGGGGTGCTCGGGCCTGCTGCTCATCACCCGGCGACGGTAGGCGGATGATGCAGCCGCTCACTCTTCTCTTGGACGCTATTAACCCTTACGGGTGACCATCTCCCTCAAAAGGGGACACGAAGCGCCCCATCCGCCGCTGAATGCGCTCGGCGTGCGCCGCTCGGTCGGCGCAACCCGCGACGGAGGACGGCGGAGGGACGGCTCAGGTGCCCGCGCTCCTCCGCGACAGCTCGGGTGCGGGCGTTGTCCTACCCCGCGACTACGGTGACTCCATGGCAACCCGTAAAACGTCGGCCAAGGAGCGCCCCTCCTACCGCTGCACCGAGTGCGGCTGGACCACCGCGAAGTGGCTCGGCCGCTGCCCAGAATGCCAGGCGTGGGGCACGGTCGAGGAGTTTGGCGGCGCCCCCGCGGTGCGCACCACCGCGCCCGGCCGGGTCACCACCGCCGCGCTGCCGATCGGCCAGGTCGACGGTCGGCAGGCCACCGCCCGCTCGACCGGTGTGCCGGAGCTGGACCGGGTGCTGGGCGGCGGTCTGGTGCCCGGCGCGGTGGCGCTGGTCGCCGGGGAGCCGGGCGTCGGCAAGTCCACCCTCCTGCTCGACGTCGCCGCCAAGGCCGCCTCCGGCGACCACCGCACGCTGTACGTCACCGGGGAGGAGTCCGCGAGCCAGGTGCGGCTGCGCGCCGACCGCATCGGCGCCATCGACGACCACCTCTATCTGGCGGCCGAGACCGATCTGTCCGCCGTGCTGGGCCACCTGGACACCGTCAAGCCGTCGCTGCTGATCCTGGACTCGGTGCAGACCGTCGCCTCCCCCGAGATCGAGGGGGCTCCGGGCGGTATGGCCCAGGTCCGCGAGGTCGCCGGCGCGCTGATCCGCGCGTCCAAGGACCGCGCGATGTCCACCCTCCTGGTCGGCCACGTCACCAAGGACGGCGCCATCGCAGGACCCCGCCTGCTGGAGCATCTCGTCGATGTGGTCCTGAGCTTCGAGGGCGACCGGCATGCCCGGCTGCGCCTGGTGCGCGGCGTCAAGAACCGCTACGGCACCACCGACGAGGTCGGCTGCTTCGAGCTGCACGACGAGGGCATCACCGGCCTCGCCGACCCCTCGGGTCTCTTCCTGACCCGCCGTGCCGAGCCGGTGCCCGGCACGTGTCTGACGGTCACTCTCGAAGGCCGCCGCCCGCTGGTCGCCGAGGTCCAGGCACTGACCGTCGACTCCCAGATCCCCTCCCCGCGGCGCACCACCTCCGGGCTGGAGACCTCCCGGGTCTCGATGATGCTGGCCGTCCTGGAGCAGCGCGGCCGGATCAGCGCGCTGGGCAAGCGCGACATCTACAGCGCGACGGTCGGCGGCGTGAAGCTGACGGAGCCGGCCGCGGACCTCGCCGTGGCACTGGCGCTGGCCAGCGCGGCGAGCGACACCCCACTGCCGAAGAACCTGGTCGCCATCGGCGAGGTGGGGCTCGCCGGCGAGGTCAGGCGGGTCACCGGCGTACAGCGCAGACTGTCCGAGGCGGCCCGGCTCGGCTTCACGCACGCCCTGGTCCCGTCCGACCCCGGCAAGATCCCCGACGGCATGCGGGTGCTGGAGGTGGCCGACGTCGGGCAGGCGCTGAGCGTGCTCCCCAAGCGGGTGCGACGGGAGGCCCCACAGGAAGAGGAGCAGCGCCGGTAGACTTTGCCCTGGTCTCGCCCGCCACCGCAGTCTTGCCGTCGGCCACGTACGCTCCGCTGGTACGTACGTCACCGCGGCACCGGCCGGGCGGCCTGCGGACCGACAGACCGTGCGACGGAGGAGTGCAGTGGCAGCCAACGACCGGGCATCGTCCCCTGGTGGCAGGTCTGGTTGGGTTCCGCCCTACCGAAGGTCGGGGGACACCGAGGGCCTGATGCGTGCCTCGCTGAGCGCCGTCGCGCCCGGTACGCCCCTGCGTGACGGCCTGGAGCGCATCCTCCGCGGCAACACGGGCGGCCTGATCGTGCTGGGCTTCGACAAGACCGTCGAGTCCATGTGTACCGGCGGCTTCGTGCTGGATGTGGAGTTCACCGCGACCCGGCTGCGCGAGCTGTGCAAGCTCGACGGCGCGCTGGTGATCGACAAGGACATCACCAAGATCATGCGGGCCGGGGTGCAGCTGGTCCCGGACGCCTCCATCCCCACCGAGGAGACCGGCACCCGCCACCGCACGGCCCAGCGCGTCTCGATCCAGGCCGGCTTCCCCGTCGTCTCGGTCAGCCAGTCCATGCGGCTGATCGCGCTGTACGTCGACGGCGAGCGCCGCGTCCTGGAGGAGTCGGCCGCGATCCTCTCCCGGGCGAACCAGGCGCTGGCGACCCTGGAGCGCTACAAGCTGCGCCTGGACGAGGTCGCCGGCACCCTCTCCGCCCTGGAGATCGAGGACCTGGTGACGGTCCGCGATGTCTCCGCGGTCGCCCAGCGCCTGGAGATGGTCCGCCGGATCGCCACCGAGATCGCCGAATACGTCGTCGAACTCGGCACGGACGGCCGACTGCTCACCCTCCAGCTCGACGAGCTGATCGCCGGGGTGGAGCCCGAGCGCGAACTGGTCGTCCGCGACTACGTCCCCGAGCCGACCGCCAAGCGCTCGCGCACGGTCGTCGAGGCGCTCGCCGAGCTGGACGCGCTCAGCCACACCGAGCTGCTCGAACTCCCCACCGTGGCCCGCGCGTTGGGCTACAGCGGCTCTCCCGAGACGCTGGACTCCGCGGTCTCGCCGCGCGGCTTCCGCCTGCTGGCGAAGGTCCCGCGGCTGCCCGGCACGGTCATCGACCGCCTCGTCGACCACTTCGGCGGCCTGCAGAAGCTGCTCGCCGCGAGTGTCGACGACCTGCAGGCGGTGGACGGCGTCGGCGAGGCCCGCGCCCGTTCGGTCCGCGAGGGTCTGTCCCGGCTCGCGGAGTCGTCGATCCTGGAGCGGTACGTCTAGCGGCGGCGCCTTCGCCACGAACGTTTCTGCGGCCCGCGCGGTGCACACCGCGCGGGCCGCTCACGTCAGCTCGTCATGCCACGCAGCGCCGCCGCCTCCTTCTCCGGTGCGAGGCCGACCACCGGGCGGTCCGGGCGCTGCGGCGCCACTCCGCCGATGCTCCGCAGCCAGGTCCAGGTATCGGCGACCGTCTCGCCGACGGGACGGCAACGCAGGCCGTCGGCAACGGCCTTGGAGACATCGGCGCCGTACATGGTGTCGTGGAGCTCGCCCGGCGGCAGCCAGGCGGGCAGCTCCGACCAGGGCTCGATGCCGGCGGCGAGCACGTCCTGCGGCGCCGTCCAGCGCAGCGCGGCATCCGAGCCGGTGGCCCGCACGCAGCTCTCCAGCAGCTCCCCCATGGTGGCGTGCCCCGGCTCGCTCACCAGGTTGTACGCGCCACCGAGGCCGCCCTGCACCGCGTCCAGCGTCCACTGCGCCAGGTCGCGGGCGTCGATGTACTGCAGGGGCAGCTCGCGCGGCCCCGGCGCGAGGACGGTGCCGCCGCGGGCCATCCGGTCCAGCCACCACGGCAGCCGTCCGATGTTCTCGTAGGGGCCGAGGATCAGGCCCGCCCTGACCAGCAGCGCCCGGTCCCCGAACACGTCGACCGCGGCCAGCTCGCCGCCTCGCTTGGCCTGCGCGTAGTCGTCGGCGTCGGTGGCGTCGGGTGACGCCACCACCACCGGGCCCTCCTCGTCGAGCCCGGCCGGTGCGGGGTAGGCGTACACCGACCGGCTGGAGACGTAGGCGTAGGTCCGGACCCGGCCTGCCAGCAGCCGCGCCGCGTCCCGTACGGCCGCCGGGGCGCCGCTCCAGGTGTCGACGACGGCGTCCCACTCGCCTTCCCGCAGGGCCTTGAGGCCCTCGGCGTCCGCACGGTCGCCGTGCAGGGCCGTCACGCCCGCAGGCGGTGCGTGATGACCGCGGTGGAACACGCTCACCTGCCACCCGCGCGCCAACGCCGCCTCGGCGATCGCCCTGCCCACGAACTCGGTACCACCCAGCATCAGTAGCTTCATGCCGGTGACACTGCCCCACCGCCGCACCCCGGACCACGCCTCCACGCTGTCAGCGGAATCGCCTACAGCGGACAGGGCCGTCCGCGCAGGTCAGAGGCTCGGAGGTGGGGGCGGTCAGAGCAACTCCGCGGCGTGGCGGGGTCGTTGGCGACGGAGTGCCGCGGCCCTCAGCGACGCGCCCGGGTCAGTCCTTGGCGAGAACGAAGGAGGTACGGGCGGTGGACAGCCCGGGGACCTTGGCCTCGATCAGATACGTGCCGGCCGGCACGGCGGCGGCGCTCGGCGTCGCGCACTGCGGGGCGCTCGCCCGGCGGTCCCATTCGACGACGCGCTTCGTGGAGCCCTTGGCCGGCACCTTCAGCAGCGCGGAACCACTGCCCTCGGGGCAGTCCGCGGACACCCACACCCGGTCGTCGTCCGCGGTGTCGGTGATGGTGAGCACCGCGGCCTTCCGGCCGAGATCCACCTTGCAGGCCGAGCCGGCGGAGTTCTTGACCGTCACCTCGAACTTCGGCTTCTCGCCCGGCGCGTAGGAGTTCTTCACGCTGCGCAGGGCCAAAGTGACCTTGCCGTTGGTGCAGTTGGGGACGGACGAGCCGGCCGGTACGGCGACGCCGCCCGATCCCTCGCCGATCGGCAGATGAGCGCCGGCACCACCGGAGCCGCCCGCGCCCGAGCCACCCGAGCCGCCACTGCCACCGCTGCCGCCGCCCGAAACCGAACCGCCACCCGCACCGGCGGAGCCGGAACCGGAACCGGACTCCCCGCCGCCGTGACCCGACTCGTCGCGCCCGCCGGGCTTCTGACTGATCGCCGGGCCGGTGGAGGAGGGGCCAGGGGTGATGGAGGTCGCGGGCCCCGGGCGCTGCGATCCCTTGCCCTGGTTGTCACTCGCGCTGTCGCCGCCCCAGCTGACGACCCACACCACCAGGAGGGCGAGCAGGACGACGATGGCCAGCGCAACGGCCCTCCGCCGCCAGTAGATGGAGGAGGGAAGCGGCCCGATCGGATTGCGCAGTGATCCCACGCGGAAACTGTACGAGAGATCCGCCGCCACACCGTCCAGTACCCGCCGTACGAAGCGGCAACTTTTCCCATGATCAGCCCGGAGAGCGGTCCCGGCCCCTCCGGACCCTCCTCAGTGGCGCACATCTGACGCTCTCTCCGGTCCGATCCGCCCTGGTCGGACCCGTTCCGACCGCTTCGCGACGGCTCAGGACCGAGGCGGCCGGAACACATTCGTACGTTCGCGGCTCCCGGCCGCCGGGCGGCGCCGGGCAAAGTGGCCTACGAAACGGCCCCCCGGTGCCACTCCTCCTTGTGACCGAAGCCCCGGCCGTTGTCGATCAACCGCAGCCAGTCGGGCCGCAGCTCCCACAGCGTGGTGCGCTCCAGCGCTCCGCGGAGCCGCTCGTCCGTCGCGACGAACGGGAAGCGCTCGATGTAGAGCCGCCAGCCGGCCGCCCGCTCCGCCTCGGTCA
This sequence comes from Streptomyces sp. NPDC017993, assembly GCF_044328065.1. Classification (NCBI taxonomy): domain Bacteria; kingdom Bacillati; phylum Actinomycetota; class Actinomycetes; order Kitasatosporales; family Streptomycetaceae; genus Streptomyces; species Streptomyces sp. NPDC017993. The sequence continues at coordinate 169,658 of NZ_JBIRGO010000014.1, read as the reverse complement.
GCGGCCGGCAGTCGCCGCGGCCCTGCAGCCCGGTCAGCCCGCTCCACTCCTGGCCGTCGCGCTGCGCGGTGAACGCCGCCCGCGCACCGGGCCGCGCGAGCGCCCGGCCGTGCCGGGTCGTGGTCGCCGTGACGAAGTACAGCGCGGGCCCGTCCGCCGCGCCCGGCGCCTCCGCATCGCTCGCGTACAGCACCGCGCACGCCTGCGGCCCGTCACCGTCCGTGTAAGCGAGCGTCATCGTCGAGTGCGCGGCCAGCGCCCGCCGGATCCCGTCCGGGCAGTTCATCCCAGTCATCCAGGCATCCTCACCCGTCACCGTCGCCGCACACGCACCGGCCCGCCCCGGGCGCGAGTGTCCGGGTGTCGACACGCCTCTCCCGGCGTGCCGACCGGCCTCCGAACGGGCCGCATCCGGCGCGCCGCGGGCCGCGCCACGCCGTGGGCGCGTGGCGAACACCCGCTCTTTCCGGTGTTCCGCCGCCGCGCCCGGCCGCGGCGGCCGCCCGCCGCGGCCCGCCCGCAGGTCAGGGGCACGACGCCGTAGGCCGCCCGGGGCCGCCGCGTACCGCCGGTAGCAGCCACCCGTACGTACCCGGCCGTGCTGCGAGCGGGTGGGCGTACGGCGGTGCGGGCCCGGTACGTTTCCCGGTCGCTCTTCCTCGTGCCAGGATCGGTGGTGCCATGACTTCGACGCCTGCCCTCCCCACTGCCACGACCGCCGCCGCCGAGATCGCCTCCTCCGCCACATCCGCCGCGGAGGCCGCCGACGGGACCGGACTGCACGGCCCGGTCACCGACTGGTTCGACGACCATGCCCGCGATCTGCCCTGGCGCCGCCCCGAGGCCGGCGCCTGGGGCGTGATGGTCAGCGAGTTCATGCTCCAGCAGACGCCGGTCAGCAGAGTGCTGCCGGTGTACGAGCAGTGGCTGGCCCGCTGGCCGCGCCCCGCCGACCTGGCCGCCGAGGCGCCGGGCGAGGCCGTGCGCGCCTGGGGCCGGCTCGGCTACCCGCGCCGCGCGCTGCGCCTGCACGCCGCCGCGTCCGCCATACAGGAGCGCCACGGCGGTGACGTACCGCGCGAGCACGGCCAGTTGCTGGCACTGCCCGGCGTCGGCGAGTACACCGCCGCGGCCGTCGCGTCGTTCGCCTACGGGCAGCGGCACGCGGTGCTGGACACCAACGTGCGCCGGGTCTTCGCCCGCGCCGTCGTCGGCCGCCAGTACCCGCCGAACGCCACCACCGCCGCCGAACGCAAGCTCGCCCGCGCGCTGCTGCCCGAGGACGAGACCCTCGCGGCGCGCTGGGCGGCGGCCACGATGGAGCTGGGCGCGCTGGTGTGCACGGCCCGCGGACCGGAGTGCGTTCGCTGCCCGATCGCCTCGCAGTGCGCCTGGAAGCTGGCCGGGTCCCCGGTGCACGAGGGCCCGCCGCGCCGCGTGCAGACATACGCCGGCACCGACCGGCAGGTCCGCGGCAAGCTGCTGGCCGTCCTGCGCGAGGCCGTCACTCCGGTGCCGCAGGTCGTGCTGGACTCGGTGTGGGACGAGCCGGTGCAGCGGGCCCGTGCGCTGGACGGGCTGGTCTCGGACGGCCTCGTGGAGCCGCTGGCCGGCGGCCGTTACCGACTGCCGCTGACCTGACGCGACCGCCGGGGCGGCGCGCCACATCAGGCACGCCGCCCTCCGGCCGTCCGCCCCTCCGCTCCGGGCCGGTCGCGGGGCTCGGGCGCGCTGATGCCGGATCAGCCGCCGGGCGGAGAGCTCCGGCGAGACCCCGGCCGGCCCCGATTGCGGCCGCCACCAGGCCCGTAGCCCTTCCGGCGGGGCGCCTTGTCCCTCCGGAGTATGACCCGCCAAGGCCCGGTGTCCGTCCGAGGTATGACCCCCGGCGGGCTGTTACACAACCGAGTGTTTTCCGTGCACTCGCTGTGGGGCCGACGCACATTACGCCGCAACACCCCCTCCGTAGCGTCTTCCTCGTGCTGGAGATGACCACCAGCGCGGTCAACGTGGGGAACGCAAGCGGATCGGAGGCGTCGGAATGGCGACCAGCGGCGGCAAGGTACTGGACTTCGAGGAATACGTACGTACGCGGCAGGAGGCCCTGCTGCGCAGCGCGCGACGACTGGTACCCGACCCGGTCGACGCCCAGGACCTGCTGCAGACGGCCCTGGTCCGCACGTACGGGCGCTGGGACGGTATAGCGGACAAGTCACTGGCGGACGCCTACCTCCGCCGCGTCATGATCAACACCCGGACCGAGTGGTGGCGGGCCCGTAAGCTGGAGGAAGTACCCACCGAGCAGCTTCCGGACGCCAGCGTCGACGACGGCACCGAGCAGCGTGCCGACCGCGCCCTGCTGATGGACATCCTCGGCGTGCTGGCTCCCAAGCAGCGCAGTGTGGTCGTCCTGCGACACTGGGAGCAGATGAGCACCGAGGAGACCGCGGCGGCGCTCGGCATGTCCACGGGCACGGTCAAGAGCACCCTGCACCGCGCGCTGGCGCGGCTGCGTCAGGAGCTGGAGAACCGCGACATCGACGCGCGGATGCTGGAGCGCGGCGAGCAGGAGAGGGATCGGTGCGCGGCCTGAGCGGCGGCTTACGGCACCGGCTACCGGGCGCCTCCCGGCTCACAGCCCGGCGCGCGACAATCACCAGAGGAACAGCGGCGGAAATCGGCAGCTGTGCGAGCAGCACGGTGAGCAGGAGCGGATTGACCAGGAACAGGTTGACCAGAAGCGGGTTGACCAAGGGCGGCGCGGCCACGGCGGGGGTGGCCGCCGTCGGCCTTTTGCTGGCCGGATGCAATCCGGGAGGCGAGGGCGTCCGTGCCGAGGGGACGGCGAGCAGCACGCCCGCGCCCAAAGGAGCGGTGTCCGCATCGCCCGCGCCGACCACCAGCGCCCAGTACAAGAAGGTCGACGCGGTCGCGCTGGTGAAGGCCGACCCGAAGGTCGGCGCCGATGTGAAGAAGTCCCTCGCCGAGCCCTGCGCGGCCGACGAGTACCCGGTCGAGGTGTCCCACGCGTCACTGACCGGCAGCAGGTCACAGGACATCATCGTCAACGTCATGACCTGCGCGGACTCGGTCGGCATCGGCGCGTACGTCTACCGCAGGGACAGCGGCGCGCGCAGCGGCTTCGACAATGTGTACGCCAACGAGCAGCCGTCGGTGTCCGCCGGGGCCAACAACGGCTACCTGGAGGTCTCGCTGCAGACCTATGACACGGATGACAAGGTGTGCTGTCCTTCCGGTGAGGATGTGATGACCTACCGGTGGGCGGGTGGCCGCTTCACCGAGAACACCGAGCACCACACCGACTACAGCAAGACCACCGGCGACGGCAGCGAGCCGGCGGACGGCACCGAACGGGAGGGTTGAGACAACCGCATGGCCGACACCCATGTGCTCTTCGTCGAGGACGACGACGTCATCCGCGAAGCCACCCAACTCGCGCTGGAGCGGGACGGCTTCGTCGTCACGGCGATGCCCGACGGCCTCGCCGGCCTGGAGGCGTTCCGCGCCGACCGCCCCGACATCGCGCTGCTCGACGTGATGGTGCCGGGGCTCGACGGCGTCAGCCTGTGCCGGCGCATCCGTGACGAGTCCACGGTTCCCGTGATCATGCTGTCGGCCCGCGCCGACTCCATCGACGTGGTGCTCGGCCTGGAGGCCGGCGCCGACGACTACGTCACCAAGCCGTTCGACGGCGCGGTGCTGGTCGCCCGGATCCGCGCGGTACTGCGCCGCTTCGGGCACGCCGGCGGCGCGGACCGCGCGGCCTCCGCGGGCGCGGCGCCCGCCGAGGCCGTCCTGCGCTTCGGCGACCTGGAGGTGGACACCGAGGGCATGGAGGTCCGCAAAGGCGGCGAGAACGTCGCGCTGACGCCCACCGAGATGCGCCTCCTGCTGGAATTCTCCGACGCGCCCGGTACGGTCCTCTCGCGCGACCGGCTGCTGGAGCGGGTGTGGGACTACGGCTGGGGCGGGGACACCCGGGTCGTGGACGTCCATGTCCAGCGGCTGCGCGGAAAGATCGGCCAGGACCGGATCGAGACGGTCCGCGGCTTCGGATACAAGCTGAGAGGCTGAGCCCCGCGGTGGTCAGGCTGGCCCTGCGGACGGGTCTGAGATGGAAGCTCAGCGCCGCGATCGCGCTCGTCGGAGCGCTGGTCGCGATCGCGCTGAGCCTTGTCGTGCACAACGCCGCCCGGGTCTCCATGCTCAACAACAGCCGCGATGTGCAGGTCGAGCGGCTCAACTTCACTGAGAAGATCTTCGAATCGACCAACCGGCTGCAGTTCGGCGCGAAGATCGACGACCCGGCCCTGCCCCAGGAGCTGCGCGACGAGGTCGCCAAGGACACCCGCGCCACCTACCTCCAGGACACCGGGCTGACCGCCCCCGAGGTTTGGGCCGCGGCACCGCTCAGCAACGGCCGGGTGCTCTCGATGCACGACAGCTTCCCCGACCGGTTCGCCGTACTGGACGACCTCGACAGCGCGCTGCTCGTCGGCTCCACCGCGGTCGTGGTCGGCGGCTGCGCGCTGGGTGTGCTGGTCGGCGGCCGGCTCTCCCAGCGGCTGCGCAAGGCGGCCGCCGCGGCCGGGAAGCTCGCCGACGGCGACACCTCGGTCCGCATCCGCGACGAGGTCGGCGGCCGGGTACGGGACGAGACCGACGACCTGGCGTGGGCGGTGGACGCCATGTCCGACGCCCTCCAGCAGCGCATCGAGGCGGAGCGCCGGGTCACCGCGGACATCGCCCACGAACTGCGCACCCCGGTCACCGGCCTGCTGACCGCCGCCGAACTGCTGCCCCCCGGCCGCCCCTCCGAGCTGGTGCGCGACCGGGCGCAGGCACTGCGCACGCTCGTCGAGGACGTGCTGGAAGTGGCCCGGCTGGACGGTTACGCCGAGCGTGCGGAGCTCCAGGGAGTCGCGCTCGGCGAGTTCGTCACCCGCCGGGTCCGCGCCCTCGACCCGGACATCCAGATCGATGTCGTACGGGACGCGGAGGTCACCACCGACCCGCGCCGCCTGGAGCGCATCCTGGGCAACCTCATCGCCAACGCCGCCCGGCACGGCAAACCACCGATCGAGGTCACCGTCGAGGGCCGGGTGCTGCGGGTCCGCGACCACGGGCCTGGCTTCCCCGAGGCGCTGTTGCGGGAAGGGCCGAGCCGCTTTCGGACCGGCAGCAGCGACCGGGCCGGGCGGGGCCACGGCCTGGGCCTGACGATCGCGGCCGGCCAGGCGCGGGTGCTCGGCGCGCGGCTGACCTTCCGCAACGCCGACGCGGTCACCGACGGCTCGACGGGCGCCGTCTCCGTGCTGTGGCTGCCGGAGAACGCGCCGACGGACACCGGCAGCTTCCCCGTCCTCCACCTCCCCGACCGCTGAGCGCGGGGCCGGCCCGGCGCGTCAGCCCTCGGTCTCGGTCCACTGCTCGTCGACGCAGTCGACCCAGCCCCGGTCCAGGTCGAGCTGCTCGCGCCGCTGCACCAACGAGATCCGGTTGCCGGAGTCGTCACGGAAGAGCGCCTCGGTGCCGTACGGCCGCTCCTGCGGCTCCTGGAAGAACTCCACGCCCTTGGCCTTGAGCGCGGTGTACTCGCCGTACACGTCGTCGGTGGCCAGCACGCCCGCGCCCAGCATTCCCTTGCCGACCAGCTGCTTGAGGGCCGCGGCGGACTCCGGGTCCATGCCGGGCGGCCCCGGCACCATCAGCGTCAGTTCGACCTCCGGCTGGCTCTTGGCACCGACCGTGAGCCGGCGCAGGCCGCCCGCACCGCCCATCCGCAGGTCCGTACGGACCTCCATGCCGAGCTTCTCGGTGTAGAACTCCTTGGCCCGGTGCTGGTCGAGCACCCAGATGGTGCTGATGGCGATTCCCTTGATCATGGTCTGCTCCTCACGGTGTCCCGCCCGTGCGGTCCCGGGCTGCGTGCGGACTTCTGCCATGTGCACTTGTGCCCGTTCACCGTAGGCAGGACTGCGACCACCGCGCTTCCTCGGCGGGACACGTGTGCACGGCACCGCGCACCCCTTGCGCCGCAACGCGAGCGGCCCCCGGCGCGTACGCCGGGGGCCGCTCGACCATCACTGGGGATCCGGGATCAGACGGACTCCGCCACCGCCGGACGGTCCACCTCAGCGGTGCCGTCCTCCGAACTCTCGGCCGGAGTGGCCGGGCCGCCGCGCAGCGGCACCTCCTTGAGGAACCAGGCCGCGGCGAAGCCGATGACGCTGACGGCCGCGCCCCACAGGAAGACATGGTGGGTGCCGGTGGCGACCGCGTGCAGGTAGGCGTCCTTGACCATGGGCGGCAGCTGGGCCAGGCCCTTGGGGTCCATCTGGGCCCCGCCGCCGGTCGCCTTCTCGCCGGCCCGGCCGATCCGCTCGGTCATCGCGGACTGCACCTGGTTGGTGAAGATCGCGCCGAAGATCGCGACGCCGAAGGAGCCGCCGATCGTACGGAAGAGGGTCGCGGAGGAGGATCCGACGCCCATGTCCTTCATCTCGACGCTGTTCTGCGCGATCAGCATCGTGGTCTGCATCAGGAAGCCCATACCGGCGCCGAGCACCGCCATGTAGGCGCCCGAGGTGAAGCGCGTGGTGTCGGTGTCCATCAGCGACAGCAGCGCCAGGCCGACGGTGATCAGGCCGCCGCCGACCACGACGAAGATCTTGTACTTGCCGGACTGGGTGGTGACCCGGCCGGCGAACAGCGACACGACCATCATCGCGAGCAGCATCGGGAGCAGCAGCAGGCCGGAGTTGGTGGCCGAGGCGCCCTGCACGGTCTGCTGGAACAGCGGCAGGAACGTCATCGACCCGAACATCACGAAGCCGACGAGGAAACCGATGAGGGTGACGAGCGAGAAGTTGCCGTTGCGGAAGATGTGCAGCGGCAGCACCGGCTCGCTGACCTTGCGCTCCACCAGGACGAAGAGGAGCAGCGCGACCACGCCGAGGATGCCGAGCCCGACGATCTGGGTCGAGAGCCAGTCGTACTCGGTGCCGCCCCAGGTGGTGATCAGCACCAGGGAGGTGATCCCGACGGTGAGCAGTGCGGCGCCGACGTAGTCGATCCGGGCCTGCGCCCGCTTCTTCGGCAGATGCAGCACCGCGGTCACCATGACCAGCGCGATCGCCCCGAGCGGGAGATTGATGTAGAAGCTCCAGCGCCAGCCCAGGTGGTCGGTGATGGTGCCGCCGACCAGCGGCCCGCCGATCATCGCGACGGCCATCACACCGGCCATCATGCCCTGGTACTTACCGCGCTCCCGCGGCGGAATCAGATCGCCGATGATCGCCATCACGCCGACCATCAGACCGCCCGCGCCCAGGCCCTGGACCGCGCGGAAACCGATCAGCTGACCCATGTCCTGGGCCATTCCGGACAGCACCGAGCCGATCAGGAAGAGCACGATGGATGTCAGGAAGACGCCCTTGCGGCCGTACATGTCGCCGAGCTTGCCCCAGATCGGGGTCGACGCGGCGGTGGCGAGCGTATATGCGGTGACCACCCACGACAGGTGCTCCAGACCGCCCAGCTCACCGACGATGGTCGGCATCGCGGTGCCGACGATCATGTTGTCCAACATGGCGAGCAGCATCGCGATCATCAGCGCGAAGAGCACCACCCGCACGCTGGCAGGCTGCTTCCCCGAACTCGGTGCCTGTTTCTGCTCTTCCCCCGCTGGCGTCGCTTCTCTTTGCGACATCCCCCATCACTCCCACTTACTTGCCGCCCGGCTAGTTCAGTACAGTGATGAAGGTAAGCCTCAACTAGCCGGTCGTCAAGTAAGTTAATGTGCGGCCGCGCCGGACCGGCAACGAGAACGCAGGAGAGCACCATGGGCACACCGCAGGCGCGCAGGGGCAACACCCGCCAGCGCATCCAGGACGTCGCTCTGGAGCTGTTCTCCGAACACGGCTACGACAAGACCTCGCTGCGGGAGATCGCCGAGCAGCTCGACGTCACCAAGGCGGCGCTCTACTACCACTTCAAGACCAAGGAAGACATCATCATCAGCCTGTTCCAGGACCTGGTCAGGCCGATCGACGAGCTGATCACCTGGGCCGAGGGGCAGCCGCGCACCCTGGAGACGAAGCAGGAAGTGATCCGCCGCTACAGCGAGTCGCTGCGGGCGGGCGAGCCCCTCTTCCGCTTCATGCAGGAGAACCAGGCCGCCGTCCGCGACCTCAGCATCGGCGAGACCTTCAAGCAGCGGATGCTCTCGCTCTTCGACCTGCTCAAGGAGCCGGAGTCGGAGCTCACGGATCAGGTGCGCTGCATCACGGCACTGTTCTCCCTGCACGCGGGCATGTTCGCGATGCAGAACGTGGAAGGCGACCCCGAGGAGAAGCGCAATGCACTCCTCGAGGTCGCCACAGAACTGGTCACGGCGGCCAACCCGCCGAGCCGCCGGCCAGCCCGGCCGGACTCAGCTCAGACAGAGTCGCCGTGAGCCCGCAGGAATCCGGTCGGCTCAACGCCCGTCCCGTAGTCAGGACCGGTGCGGACCTCGAAGTGCAGGTGGGGGCCGGAAGAGTTACCGGTGCTGCCGGACAGACCGATCTCCTGACCGGTACCGACCTGCTGCCCCACCTGGACCTTGATCGATGACAGGTGGGCGTACTGGGTGTACGTACCGCCGTCGTGCTTGATCACAATGGCGTTGCCGTACGCGGGACCGTCGCCGCCACCGTTGGGGCCGGCCTTGACGACGGTGCCCTTGTGAACGGCCTTGACCGCGGTGCCGCTGGGCACGACGAAGTCCTGGCCGCTGTGCTTGCTCGACCACATGTTGCCGGCCAGACCGAAGGTCGAGCCCAGCGTGTACTTGTCGACCGGCTTGACCCAGCCGTTGGCCTTCTTCGCGGCGGCGGCCTTGGCCTTCGCCGCGGCCTGCTTGGCCTCGACGGCCGCCTTCGCCTGTGCGTCGGCCTGCGCGGTGACGGCCGAACCGACACCCGAGGTGAGGTTCATCAGGCCCCCGTCGGCCGCGGTGGCCACACCGGCGCCGAGCGCGACCGTGACGCCGACACCGGCGGCCACAACGACGCTGCGATTGCGCAGAGCGGACTTCTTGGCGTTAAAGAGCGTGGCGAACTTCGACATGCGGGTTTACCTCCGATGAGAAATGAACTTCCGGCTGCGGACCGGGATAGCCATTCCTTGGTAACCCGTCGGCGCCGCCCCGCCAAGGGGCCTTTCTACTAAGCAATGCCGTACCGAAGGGCCGGGAAATAGGCCCACGCCGACACCACCGCGAACCCGGTACCAAACACCCAAAATCGGGCATACCGAAGCCTCGCGGCCACCCCCCATACCCCTATTGAACTGGGCATTTACCCATACGCCCCAGGGGCCCTCCCCGCTCGGACGCAACCCGCACTCCGCCCTTGCGCGCCAGGGGCACAGAACCCCCTTCCGCCCGACGCCGCATTCTGCTAATTCCTTTAGTAGGGCCTAAATCGGCTGTGCGGCAAGTCACGAATACCTAAGATCCAATGCCTTTTCGCGGGCCTTTCGGGGGTCCGTTTCGGGACCTAAGGCCTTTGTGACGTGGGTAACCGGAAGGTCGGGGGCCTTTGTGACGTGGGTTACCGAAAGGCGGAATCCTTTGTGATGCGGGTAACTCAAAAGGCCGAGAAATGTCCAAATTGGTCGGAAATGGGGCCATCGGAGCCCGGGCTCGCCGCCGGACGGTCCGCTGTGCGCGGCCGGCCCTCCTGACGGCCCCGCCCCTCACGCCCCCCGGCGCTCGCATGCGCCTCCACGCCCGCACCGACGCCCACCCCGGCAAGGGCAAGGGCCGCCCGCCCGACCGACCCCGGGCCCCTGGCCGCCGCACACACCGCCCCCGGGCGCCTGCCCGGCACCTTCCGCACCTGCCCGCCGGCCGCGCCCTCGCCTAGGCTGAACCCTCAACGACCGTGTCCTGAAAAGCAGTTACGGGGAACGCATGGATCCCACGACCGTCGCCGCCCGCCTCACGCCGCATGTCATCGATCCGCTGATCCGCAAGCTCTTCGCAGACGACGGCCCCGCAGCCGACCTCGTCGACCGCCCCGTACGCATCTCCCGCCTGGTCTCCTTCTCCGGTGAGAAGCGCACCCTGACCGAGCGGGACCTGGATCACATCGCCGCGGTCCTCGTCGAGCGGGCACTGGAGGGGGACGGGCCCGGCGAGCGCCTCATCGGCCCCGAAGAGGACCGTCCCGTCACCCACGCCCTCGCCCGCACCCTGCGGGCACTGGATGAGATCGACATGGACGACCTCCAGGCCGCCCGGCTGCTGCCCGCAGCGTTCGCCCGCCAGCTGCGCGAGACGGTTCCAGGCGTCACCGAGCGGCTCACCGAGCGCGGCGTCCGGCTCCACGGGCTGCTCCTGGACACCGCGGCCCTGCACATCCTGCACTTCTTCACCCGGCGCTCGGCGTTCGTCGCCCGCACCCTCACCGAGCAGAGCCGCACCCTCACCGAGCTGCTCCACGGCCACGGGGCCCTCGCCACCCTGCCGCCGCCGTCCCGCTCCACCGAGGACGCCGCCTTCGAGGAGCGCTACGCCCACGACACCGCCGTCCTCCACAACCACCTCACGATCTTCGGCATCGACCTCGCCCACTCCCCCGACAGCTGGCCCCTGGACACCGCCTACCTGGGGCTTCAGTGCGAGCCCGGCGCCCTCGACGACGCCGGCGGGGGCCCGCCACCCGCCGGCGGCACCCCCGGGGACGCCGCCGGCCAGGACGAGCCACCGGTCCCCGCCGAGCAGGCGCTCTCCGGCCGCAGCCAGGTCATGGTCCGCGGCGTCGCCGGCTCCGGTAAGACGACCCTGCTCCAGTGGCTGACGGTCGCCACCGCCCGCGACGAGCTGCCCGAGGCGCTGTCCGCCCTCCGCGGCCGGATCCCGTTCCTGCTGCCGGTACGCCGCTTCGCCCGCGACGGCTTCCCCTCCCCCGCGTCGTTCCTGACCGCCGTCGGCTACCGGCACGCCGCTTCCCAGCCCCCCGGCTGGGCCGAGCGCGTACTGTCCGCGGGCCGCGCCCTGCTGCTGATCGACGGCATCGACGAGGCCCCGGAGAGCGGCCGCGAGGAGGTGCGCCGCAAGCTGCGCGACTGGACCACGCGCTACCCCGGCAACGTCTGGATCGTCACCTCCCGACCCTCCGCCGTACGGGACAACTGGCTCGCCGCCGAGGGCTTCACCGAACTGGCCCTGGCGCCGATGAGCCGCGAGGACATCGCCGCGTTCATCCAGCGCTGGCACCGCGCCGCCGCCCAGGAGAACCCCGCCGACCTCGACCGCCTCGGCCAGTACGAGCACACCCTGCTCAACGCCGTCCGCATCACCCGCGACCTCGGCCGGCTGGCCACCAACCCGCTGATGTGCGGTCTGCTGTGCGCCCTTCACCGCGACCGACGCGGCTACCTCCCCAACGGCCGCAAGGAGCTCTACGACGCCGCACTGTCGATGCTGCTGGAGCGCCGGGACCGGGAGCGCGCCATGGTCGCCACGGACGGCGTCGACCTGACCCGCCAGCCCAAGATCCAGCTGCTGCAGAAGCTGGCCCAGTGGATGCTGCTCAACGGCCGCTCCGAGATGGACAAGGACGTCGCGATCGAGACACTCGCGGAGCACCTGCCCGCCATCCCGGACGCGGCCCGCCAGGGCGGCCCCGAAGACGTCTTCCGCCACCTCCTCAACCGCACCGGGCTGCTGCGCGAGCCCACCCCCGGCACCGTCGATTTCGTGCACCGCACCTTCCAGGACTATCTCTCCGCCCGCGCCACGGTGCAGCGGCACGACTTCGGGCTGCTCCTGAAGCACGCCCACCACGACGACTGGGAGGACGTCATCCGGATGGCCGTGGCGCTCTCCCGCCCGGACGAGTGCGCGGCCCTCCTGGACGGCCTGCTCGCCCCGCACCCCGGGGTACGCGCCGCCGAGGCCCGGCACCGCAAGCTGCTGGCCGCCGCCTGCCTGGAGCACGCCACCGAGCTGGACCCCGCGGTACGCGCCCGTGTCCAGCGCTTCACCCGCGACATGGTGCGCCCCAGCACACCGTCCGCCGCCCGCGCCCTCGGCTGGATCGGGCCGATCGTGCTGGAAATGCTCCCCGACCCCACCGGCGTCCCGGACGACGAGGCCCACCTCCTCGCCATCACCGCGACCTCCATCGCCGACGACATGGCCATCGACTACCTGACCGGGCTGCGCGACCGGGCCCACCACGACATCCGGGCGCAGCTCGCGGGGGCCTGGCGGCGCTACGACACCGCCCGCTACGCCCGCGAGATCATCGCCCACCTGGAGCCGGCCGAGTTGTACTTCCCGGTCTCCGACCTGGAGGAACTGCACGCGCTGCGCCGTCTGGGCGGCCGTCCGCACCTGCGGATCGCCGGGGCCTTCACCCCCGACCAGCTCATCGAGGCCATCGCACCGGCCGACGGGCTGACCCGGCTGTGGCTCGGCTACGACCTCGGTGTGTCCATGGAATGGCTGTCCGCCTTCCCCCAGCTGGACATCCTCATGATCGGCAACCGGATCCGCCCGGTGACCGGCGTCCCCGACGGCATCCGCGTCATCCAGCTGTAGCGCACCGCGGCATTCGCCTGCCCGGCAGCCCCGTCACCCCTCCCGCCACACAGAACTGCCCCGGAACCGTACGGAACGGTTCCGGGGCAGCTTCTGTCGTGCGGTGCGGACGCGGGTTATGCGTCCTTGCTCAGGTTCGGGCCCGAGCCGCCGGCCGCGGACTCGATCGGCGGGGCGTCCGGCAGAGCCGACTTCTCCTCGCCGCGGAAGGTGAACTTGGCGGTCTCACCCTCACCCTCGACATCGACGACCACGATGTGGCCCGGACGCAGCTCGCTGAAGAGGATCTTCTCCGAGAGGGCGTCCTCGATCTCGCGCTGGATCGTCCGGCGCAGCGGCCGGGCGCCGAGCACCGGGTCGTACCCGCGCTTGGCCAGCAGCGACTTGGCCTCGGAGCTGAGCTCCAGACCCATGTCCCGGTCCTTGAGCCGCTCGTCCACCTTGGCGATCATGAGGTCGACGATCTGGATGATGTCTTCCTCGGTCAGCTGGTGGAAGACGACGGTGTCGTCGACACGGTTGAGGAACTCGGGGCGGAAGTGCTGCTTGAGCTCTTCGTTGACCTTGTTCTTCATCCGCTCGTAGGAGGACTTGCTGTCGCCCTGCGCCGCGAAGCCCAGGTTGAAGCCCTTGGAGATGTCCCGGGTGCCGAGGTTGGTCGTCATGATGATGACCGTGTTCTTGAAGTCCACGACCCGGCCCTGGGAGTCGGTCAGGCGACCGTCCTCCAGGATCTGCAGCAGCGAGTTGAAGATGTCCGGGTGGGCCTTCTCGACCTCGTCGAAGAGCACGACGGAGAACGGCTTGCGGCGCACCTTCTCGGTGAGCTGGCCGCCCTCTTCGTAGCCGACGTAGCCGGGAGGCGAACCGAACAGCCGGGAGACCGTGTGCTTCTCGCTGAACTCCGACATGTCGAGGGAGATCAGCGCGTCCTCGTCGCCGAAGAGGAACTCCGCCAGCGTCTTGGACAGCTCGGTCTTACCGACACCGGACGGGCCGGCGAAGATGAACGAGCCACCGGGACGCTTGGGGTCCTTCAGGCCGGCACGCGTACGGCGGATGGCCTGGGAGAGCGCCTTGATGGCGTCCTTCTGGCCGATGACGCGCTTGTGCAGCTCGTCTTCCATCCGCAGCAGACGCGAGGACTCCTCCTCGGTGAGCTTGAAGACCGGGATGCCGGTGGCCGTCGCCAGAACCTCGGCGATCAGCTCCTCGTCCACCTCGGCGACGACATCCATGTCGCCGGCCTTCCACTCCTTCTCCCGCTTCGCCTTCGCGGCCAGGAGCTGCTTCTCCTTGTCGCGCAGGCCCGCGGCCATCTCGAAGTCCTGCGAATCGATCGCGGACTCCTTCTCCCGGCGCACGTCGGCGATCTTCTCGTCGAACTCGCGCAGGTCCGGCGGCGCGGTCATCCGGCGGATCCGCATCCGGGAGCCGGCCTCGTCGATCAGGTCGATCGCCTTGTCCGGCAGGAAGCGGTCGGAGATGTAGCGGTCGGCCAGGGTGGCGGCGGCGACCAGGGCGGAGTCCGTGATGGAGACGCGGTGGTGCGCCTCGTAGCGGTCCCGCAGGCCCTTGAGGATCTCGATGGTGTGCGGCAGCGACGGCTCCGCGACCTGGATCGGCTGGAAGCGGCGCTCGAGGGCCGCGTCCTTCTCCAGGTGCTTGCGGTACTCGTCGAGCGTGGTGGCACCGATGGTCTGCAGCTCGCCTCGCGCCAGCATGGGCTTGAGGATGCTCGCGGCGTCGATCGCGCCCTCGGCGGCACCCGCACCCACCAGGGTGTGGAGCTCGTCGATGAACAGGATGATGTCGCCGCGGGTGCGGATCTCCTTGAGCACCTTCTTCAGGCGCTCCTCGAAGTCACCGCGGTAGCGGGAGCCGGCGACCAGCGCACCGAGGTCGAGGGTGTAGAGGTGCTTGTCCTTGAGGGTCTCGGGCACCTCGCCCTTGACGATGGCCTGCGCCAGGCCCTCGACGACCGCCGTCTTGCCGACGCCGGGCTCGCCGATGAGGACCGGGTTGTTCTTGGTACGGCGGGACAGCACCTGCATGACCCGCTCGATCTCCTTCTCGCGCCCGATGACCGGGTCGAGCTTGGTTTCACGAGCGGCCTGGGTGAGGTTGCGGCCGAACTGGTCCAGGACGAGCGAGGTCGAGGGCGTGCCCTCGGCCGGGCCGCCTGCGGTGGCGGCTTCCTTGCCCTGGTAGCCGGAGAGCAGCTGGATGACCTGCTGCCGCACCCGGTTGAGATCGGCGCCCAGCTTCACGAGGACCTGGGCGGCGACGCCCTCGCCCTCGCGGATCAGGCCGAGCAGGATGTGCTCCGTACCGATGTAGTTGTGGCCGAGCTGGAGGGCCTCGCGGAGCGAAAGCTCCAGGACCTTCTTGGCACGGGGGGTGAAGGGGATGTGCCCGGACGGAGCCTGCTGGCCCTGCCCGATGATCTCCTCCACCTGCTGGCGGACCGCCTCGAGCGAAATCCCGAGGCTCTCCAGGGCCTTAGCGGCGACACCCTCACCCTCATGGATCAGGCCCAGGAGAATGTGCTCGGTGCCGATGTAGTTGTGGTTGAGCATCCGGGCTTCTTCCTGAGCCAGGACGACAACCCGCCGCGCGCGGTCGGTGAACCTCTCGAACATCGTTAATCGCTCCTCAGAGCGGTCAGGCAGTTAGGGGTCGGTCCCCTCCCTGTCCTTCCGCATGCTAGTCCCGCAGGGCGGGACAGCTCATTCCAACTGCCGACACCCGTCCTTGGCCTCCTGCCCCGAACAGCCGACATCTGCTCCAACCCGATGGTGCGAGACGATGTTCCCGCAGGCCAGGCATATACGCCCTCCGCCACTACGCCCGTGGCGAACGCGCCCTTTGTCGACACGCCCGTCGACCGCCCGCCATCAGCGCGGGCCCGGCGCATTGCACGCGGTCACACCGTTTCTTCCCACTGGGAATGTCTTACCCGCCGCCACTGACACTCCATGCGGCGCGGGGCCGTTCCATCCGCTACGGGCGAACAACCGCGCGCCACTGAATGCGCCGCCACACCCCTCTCCATCAGCACGGTACGTATTCAACTGTCAACCCAGCGTAACTTCCCCGGTATTCGGCAGTTGCACCGAGCATGGCCCGCGCGCTTCCGCGACCCCGCAGCCCTCTCTCCGCCGTACGCCGGTGGTACGAGGAGGAGCTGGGCTGGCCGACCACCGGCACCGAGCCGGTGGAGCTGCTCACGGGGCTGCGCTTCGACGTCCTGGAGCTGCCGGCCGAGGCGGGCACCGCCGTGCTGCGCAGGCTGCCGCACACGGGCCCGGTGGCGCTCCTTCGGGATCCGCGCGGCGCCCGCGGCCCGCACGGCGCCCGCCGCGCGGAATGCGGCGGTTGGTGCGCGCACTGCGGACACGACGGGAAACGCCATGCTGATCGGCCGAAATTGCTCATCCTCATCGCGGCGGGTGGCGCGGAGGAACTCCCGGGAATCCTGGAATGGCTGGAGTGGGGCGACCTCGTGCCGGATCTCACGGCACGAGGGGCCGGAGACCGGATCCCCGCTCCTTCGCTCCCCACACCTGCGTTACGGACGGCCGGTCCGTCATCGTGCGGATTCGGCACGCGGGAGGCCGCGGGATGGCTGCGACCTCCCGAGCCAGGCTGCGAGGCCGGCAATTCCCTGCCCACCACGGGGTTCGGGGCAGGAATCGGGGACGTTGGGGGCGCCCCCGACCTCGTACGACTCGTGAGCGCGGCGGCGACGGAATGCCACCGGGCCCGGTTGCTGCGTGCTCGTAAAGCCCAATCGGATCGCGCGTGTGGCGATCAGCCGTTGGCCTTCTCGTATGCCTCGCGAATGTCGGCGGGGACACGGCCACGGTCATTGACGTTGTAGCCGTTCTCCTTCGCCCAGGCGCGCACCTTGGCGGTGTCCTGAGTCCCGGAGGCAGCACGCGCCTTGCCACGTCCCGAGGAAGCACGACCACCGGTACGGCGACCGGCCTTGACGAAGTCGGCGAGCGACTCGCGCAGCTTGGCAGCGTTGGCGGTGGTGAGGTCGATCTCGTAGGACTTGCCGTCGAGAGAGAACGTGACGGTCTCGTCGGCTTCGCCGCCGTCGAGGTCGTCGACAAGAAGAACCTGAACCTTCTGTGCCACCGGGTTTCCCTTTCATCGAATGTGGATTACGACGGAAAGCAAACCGCTTTTCCTGGAAAAACACAAACCCTTGGGTAGGGTTCAGTTGCCCGCAGACCGGGGAACGCATCCTTCCGTAGCCATGAGATAGGGGAGCGATTCGGACATAGAACACTGATCACAGGTGCAGAAGCATCCGACTGTTACCCAGGGTGTTCGGCTTCACTCGTTCGAGACCGAGGAACTCGGCAACGCCCTCGTCATAGGAACGCAGCAGCTCGCTGTAGACATCGCCGTCAACGGGAGTCTCGCCGATCTCCACGAAGCCGTGCTTGACGAAGAAGTCGACTTCGAAGGTGAGACAGAAAATTCTGCGTACTCCGAGCCATCGCGCGGTGCTCAGCAGCTTGTCGAGGACTTGGTGCCCCACGCCGGAACCCTTCAGCTGCGGGTCCACGGCAAGAGTGCGCACCTCTGCCAGGTCTTCCCACATCACATGGAGTGCTCCGCAGCCGACCACGGCGGCATCTTCGTCCCGCTCGGCGACCCAGAACTCCTGGATGTCCTCGTAAAGGGTGACGGTGGCTTTGTCGAGCAGGATCCCGCCCCGGGAGTAGGAGTCGATGAGGCCGCGTACGGCGGGTACATCGCTGGTCCTGGCGCGGCGGACGGTGAGGCCTTTTGAATGCGGAGGCATGCGGGGACGCTATCGCCCCTTGCTCGCGTCGCCCGCTTCGGGTTCATCGCCTTCAACCGGCGGGTCTTCTTCCGGCTCTTCCGCGGCTTCCGGCGCCGCGGCTTGAACGGGTGCCACCACTTCTGCCGCTTCGGGTGGTTCATCGACCTGCACCATGCGTACGGCATCACGCAGGGCATGTCGTTGTTCCGGCGACATCATGCCGAAGAAGGCCACGAGAGCGGCCGCCGGGTTGTCACTTGCGGACCATGCTTCGTTCATGAGTGCGGCGGAGTAGGCGGCGCGGGTCGAGACCGCCTCATAGCGATAGGCGCGGCCTTCCGCTTCGCGGCGCACCCAGCCCTTCTGATGGAGGTTGTCCAATACGGTCATGACCGTCGTGTACGCGATCGACCGTTCCTTCTGGAGATCTTCCAGGACTTCTCGAACGGTGACCGGGCGGTTCCACTCCCAGACCCGCGTCATCACCGCGTCTTCCAGATCACCCAAGCGTCTCGGCACACAAGAAGAATAGTGGGAAATGTCGCGAATGACGGTTGATCTCGCTGCGTTGTGCAGGAAAAAGGATGTACGACCCGGGACGATCAATCCCGGGCCGTACAGTGCGCGCAGGCCGCCGGAAAACCGGCGGGGCGTCAGGCGCCGTGCGCCGTGGGGCCCTGGTGGGCGGCGTCGGAGCGGTTGAGCGCGGCGTCCACTGCGGCGTCTTCCTTGGACTTGTTCGCGCCACCCTGGCTCTTGACGATCGTGACGATCAGCCCGGTGAAGGCCACCGCCATCACCACGGGCGGAAGCAGCGCTGCGACGTAATCCATGGCGTGGGCCTCCTTGAGACGTGAGGTTTCCAGGGTACGCAGCGCTCAGGCGGTGCGGGTCTCGGGGGGCGGGGCGGGCTTGCGGCGGGGCGGGAAGACCTCTCCCGGAGTGGGGATGGGGCGCTCCGGCTTCGGGGGCTGCGACTGCGGCTTCGGCGCGGGGCGCGGCTCGGGCTCGTCGTCGGGGCGCTTCTCCGGCTCGTCGGCGGACCGGCCGCCGGGCAGCGCACGCAGCCGGACGCGTACCGAGTGCTCGGCCAGCCGCTCGCAGTGGCGCAGCAGCGCGGTGCGGCGCTCACCCTCCACCGCGCCGGTGCGCCGGGCGCTCAGGGCGCGCAGGGCGGCGAGGTCGTCGGGGCCGGGGACATAGCCGGTCGCCAGGACCTCCTTGAGCTGAGCGAGATAGCCGGCGACGGAGCCCGGCAGGGCTTCGCGGTAGCGGGCGAGATCGGCGAGCAGGAAGGCGCGCAGCCGGCCGCCTTCGCGGACCGCCTCGTCCACCGCCTCGGCCAGCCGGAGGTATTCCTGGATGTCCTCCGTCCGGTCCGGGGCGAACGCGCCGAGCGGGGCGGAGGGGGACGTCGACTGCAGGACATGGGCGAGGGCGCGACGGAGCACACGCAACTCATCGGCACCGAACGCCATGCCGCCGCGGGATCCGTAGGGCATAGGCATGCCGCGACTTTACGACCGTTTCGGACAAATGCCGCTTAATTCGTGCGCTGTGGCGCGGCCGCGAGCCGCGCCGCAGCGCCCGTGAGGGACGTGCCGGACGTGCCGGACCTGCCGGTCACGACCGGGCGATGTTCCGTTCGTAGACCAGTCGCAGGCCGATGAGGGTGAGCCACGGCTCGTGCTCGTCGATCACCGAGGACTCGCCCAGCACCATCGGCGCCAGACCGCCGGTGGCGATGACCGTCACCTCGTCGGGGTCCTCGGCCAGCTCCCGGGCCATCCGCTGCACCACGCCGTCGACCTGGCCGGCGAAGCCGTAGAGGATGCCGGACTGCATCGCCTCGACGGTGTTCTTGCCGATGACGCTGCGAGGCCGGGCCAGTTCGATCTTGCGCAGCTGCGCGCCCTTGACCCCCAGGGCGTCCACCGAGATCTCGATGCCCGGCGCGATCACCCCGCCGACGTACTCGCCGCGGGCACTGACCGCGTCGAACGTGGTGGCCGTACCGAAGTCGACGACCACCGCGGGCCCGCCGAACAGCTCGACCGCCGCCAGCGCGTTGATGATCCGGTCGGCGCCGACCTCCTTGGGGTTGTCCATGAGGATCGGCACGCCCGTCTTGACGCCCGGCTCCACCAGGACCGCGGGGACGTCGCCGTAGTAACGGCGGGTGACCTCGCGCAGCTCGTGCAGCACGGAGGGCACCGTGGAGCAGATGGCGATGCCCTCGATGCCGTCGCCCAGCTCCTCGCCGAGCAGCGGGTGCATGCCCATCAAGCCCTGGAGCAGCACCGCGAGTTCGTCGGCGGTGCGCCGGGCGTCGGTGGAGATCCGCCAGTGCTCGACGATCTCCTCACCGTCGAAGAGGCCCAGAACGGTGTGGGTGTTACCCACGTCAATGGTCAGCAGCATGGCGGTCAGGCATCCTCGAGCAGGTCGTCTTCGCCCTCGCGCAGGTCGAGGCCGATGTCGAGGATCCGGGCGGAGTGGGTGAGCGCGCCCACCGCGAGGTAGTCGACACCGGTCTCGGCGTACGCCCGGGCGTTGTCCAGGTTCAGCCGGCCCGACGACTCCAGGATCGCGCGGCCCTCGACGAGGGCCACCGCCTCCCGGGTCTCCTCGGGGGTGAAGTTGTCCAGCAGGATCAAGTCGGCGCCCGCGGCGAGGATGGTCGGGATCTGGTCGAGGCGGTCGACCTCCACCTCGATGGGCAGACCGGGGAATTCCGACCGTACGGCCGTGAACGCAGCGGCGACGCCGCCCGCCGCGACAACGTGGTTGTCCTTGATCAGCGCCGCGTCCGACAGCGACATCCGGTGGTTGACGCCGCCGCCGCAGCGCACCGCGAACTTCTCCAGGGCACGCAGCCCCGGGGTGGTCTTGCGGGTGTCACGGACCTTGGCCCCGGTGCCTTCGAGGGTGTCCGCCCAGGCCCGGGTGGCGGTCGCGATGCCCGACAGCCGGCACAGGAGGTTCAGCGCACTGCGCTCGGCGGTGAGCAGATCGCGGGTGCGGGTGGTGACGCTCAGCAGGCGGGTGCCGGCCTGCACCCGGTCGCCGTCCTCGACGTGCCGCTCCACCGCGAACTCGGCGGTGCAGACGATGGACAGGACCGCCTCGGCGATCCGCAGCCCGGCGACCGTACCGGCCTCACGGGCGGTGAAGTCGCCGGTGGCCACCGCGTCCTCGGGGACGGTCGCCACGGTCGTGACGTCCACTCCCTGGTCGAGGTCCTCCTCGACGGCGAGATGGGCGATGTCCTCGACCTGGACGGGGTCGAGACCGGCGTCCACCAGGAGGGCGGCCAGGTCCGGGTCGAGGCCGCAGGTGAGCGGGTCCAGCTCGTAGGCGCCGTCGTCGGCGCCGCCGCCGCAGCCGCAGGCGTCGCCGCAGCCGCCGCCGGTGGGAGCGCTGTTCGCCGGCCCGCCGATCTGGAGGAGGGGGAGGTCGTCGGGGGTGCTGCTCACGGGGTGGGCTCCGTATCGGGGGAGGTGGTGGGCTGAGGGGTGGTGAGGAGCGGTTGCCGGGCGAGGGTCGCCGGGAAGCCCGCGGTGTCCGTCGTACGGATCGTCAGCGCGCGTTCCGCGTCGAGGGTGATGCGGAAGTGGCGGCGCCAGGAGACATCGTCCCGGTCGGGGTGGTCCTCGCGCCAATGGCAGCCGCGGGTCTCCTCCCGGCGCTGCGCGGCGGCGACCAGTACCCGGGCCACGCACAGCAGGTTGGTGGCCTCCCATGCCTCGACGCCGGGCGTGGGCGGCTTACCGGAGTCGCCGTCCGCCCCCCGCGCCGCCCCGGCCGCCGCACGGTGGACGCGGTCGAGCGCTTCCGCGGCCCGCGCGAGGCTCTCGGCGCTGCGCAGCACGCCGGCGCCCGCCGTCATGATCCGCTGCACTGCCGTACGGGTCTCCGGCGCGAGGAGCCGCAGCGTGGCGGGCTCCGGGGCGGGGGCGGACGCCGGCGCGGGCACGGCCGGGCCCGCGGCGATGTCCGCGGCGATCCGCTCGGCGAAGACCAGGCCCTCCAGAAGGGAGTTGGAGGCGAGGCGGTTGGCGCCGTGCACGCCGGTGCAGGCCACCTCGCCGCAGGCGTAGAGGCCGGGCACCGTCGTACGGCCGTACAGGTCGGTGCGGACGCCGCCGGAGGCGTAGTGGGCGGCGGGGGCGACCGGTATGGGCTCGGTGACGGGGTCGATGCCGTGGCTGCGGCAGGCGGCGAGGATGGTCGGGAAGCGGCTCTCCCACATCGCGGCGCCGAAGTGGCGGGCGTCCAAGTACATGTGCTCGGCGCCCTGTTCGTGCGCCCGGCGCATGATGGCCTTGGCGACGATGTCGCGCGGCGCCAGCTCGGCGAGTTCGTGCTGACCGACCATGAAGCGGGTGCCGTCGGCGTCGACGAGGTGGGCGCCCTCGCCGCGCACCGCCTCGGAGATGAGCGGCTGCTGGCCCTCGGCGTCCGGCCCCAAATACAGGACCGTGGGGTGGAATTGGACGAATTCGAGGTCGGACACCTCGGCGCCGGCCCGGAGCGCCAGCGCCACCCCGTCGCCGGTGGAGACGGCCGGGTTGGTGGTCGCGGAGAACACCTGCCCCATGCCGCCGGTGGCCAGGACGACCGCCGGGGCGTGCACCGCGCCCACGCCGTCGTGCTGCCCCTCCCCCATGACGTGCAGGGTCACGCCGGACGTGCGGCCCTCGGCGTCGGTGAGCAGGTCCAGCACGAGCGCGTTCTCGATGGTGCGCAGCCCGGCGGCGCGGACGGCCTCGACGAGCGCGCGGGAGATCTCGGCGCCGGTGGCGTCGCCGCCGGCGTGCGCGATACGGCGGCGGTGGTGGCCGCCCTCACGGGTCAGCGCTATCTCATCGGTGCCGGGCGAGGTGTCGAAGCGGGCGCCGGTGGTGATCAGCCGGTGGACGGCGTCGGGCCCCTCGGTGACCAGGGCACGGACGGCTTCCTCGTCGCACAGGCCGGCGCCGGCGACGAGGGTGTCGGCAAGGTGCTGCTCGGGGGTGTCGCCGTCGCCGAGCGCCGCGGCGATGCCGCCCTGGGCCCAGCGGGTGGAGCCGTCGTCCAGGCGGGCCTTGGTGACGACGACGGTCCGCCGGCCGGCGGCGGCACAGCGCAGCGCGGCGGTCAGACCCGCCACTCCGGAGCCCACGACGACGACATCCGCGGCGATGGACCACCCGGGGGCGGGGGCATTGAGGCGTATGCCGGGGGTGCCGGGGCCGGTGCCTGTTCCGGTGGCGGTCATCGGGTCGCTCCGAGGGGGCCTGGTGAGGTGGTCGGGGACGCGGCGGGTGCGCCGGTCCCGGGTGTGCGGCGGTGCGCCGGGTCCGTGCCCGGGGCCTGCTCCAGGGCCTGCTCCGGGTCTTTCTCCGGGGTGGCGGTGCCGAAGGTGAGGCGGATGTTGTCGATGAGGCGGGTGGTGCCGACCTTGGCGGCGATCGCGAGCACCGCCTCGCCCTCGTAGCCCTCCGCGACGTCGGTGAAGTCGGACGGGTCGACCAGGGCCACGTAGTCCGCAACCAGCGGCGGGTCGAGGTGGGCCGCGTCCTCCAGGACCGCGCGGGCCGCGGCCAGCGCGACGGACGGGCCGTGCGGCGGGCCGGACGCGGCGTACGCGACGGCGTGCGCGTCGGCGGCGGCCCGGTCCTCACCGAGCGCCGCCAGCGCCGCGGACCGGTCCGGTGCGGGATGACCTGCGAGGGCGGCGCGGGCGCGCAGCGCCTCCTCGGCGGCGAGCCGGTCGCGGGCCGCGAAGAGCGCGGCGGACAGCGCGAGCGCGGTGCACCTTTCAGGGGCGGAGAGGTAGCGGTTGCGGCTGGACAGGGCCAGGCCGTCGTCCTCGCGGACCGTGGGGACGCCGACGATCTCGACGGGGAAGTTGAGGTCGGCAGCCATGCGCGTGATCACCGCGAGCTGCTGAGCGTCCTTCTGCCCGTAGAAGGCGACGTCCGGGGCGGAGAGGTGCAGCAGCTTGGCGACGACCGTCAGCACGCCGTCGAAGTGCCCGGGGCGGCTGGCGCCCTCCAGCGGGGTGCCCATGGGGCCTGCGGTGATCCGGATCTGCGGTTCGCCGCCCGGATAGACCTCGTCGACGGACGGCGCGAAGACCACGTCGGCGCCCGCCCGACCGGCCAGTACGACATCGGCGTCCAGGGTGCGCGGGTAGCGGTCGAGGTCCTCGCCCGCGCCGAACTGCAGCGGGTTGACGAAGACCGTCACGACGACCTGGCCGTCCGCCCCGACGCGGTCGCGGGCGGCGCGGATCAAGGTGGCGTGTCCCTCGTGCAGGGCACCCATCGTCATCACGACGCCGCGCCGGCCGCTGCGGCGCGGCAGCTCGCGGAGTGCGGCGGCGGTGTGCACGAGCTGGGGACGCTGCTCCGGAGCCGAGCCTGCGGGGGCGCCGGTGCCCTGGCGGGCGGCGGTCATCGGTCGTCTCCCTCGGGGTCGTGGCCCGGGGACCCGGGGCCTTCGTCCGAACCGGAGGTGCCAGGGGCACCCGGGTCCTCGCCGGCGCCGGGCGGCTCGGTCGTGCCCGGGCTCTCGCCGGACGCGGACGTGTCGGGGCTGGGCTCCTGGGCGCCGGAGCCCCGGCCGCCCTCGGCGAGCACCTCCAGCAGATCCTGGGCCAGCTCCGGCTTGAGCAGACCATGGTCCATCGCACGGTCGGCCGTCATACGGGCCATGGCGAGGTATCCGGCGACGCTCTGCGGCGCATGCACGCGCAGCTCCGCGACGTGCGCGGCGACGGTGCCGGCGTCACCGCGCGCGACCGGCCCGGTCAGGGCGGCGTCACCGGAGCGCAGGGCGTTGTCCAGGGCCGCGCCGAGCAGCGGGCCGAGCATCCGGTCCGGGGCCGCCACACCCGCCAGGCTCAGCAGCTCCATGGACTGGGCGACCAGCGTGACCAGGTGGTTCGCGCCGATGGCGAGGGCCGCGTGGTAGAGCGGACGGGCCGATTCCGCGATCCACTCGGGCTCGCCGCCCATCTCGATGACCAGGGCCTCGGCAGCCATCCGCAGCTCGACGGGCGAGGTCACGCCGAACGAGCAGCCGGCCAGCCGCTGGACGTCGACCGTGCTGCCGGTGAACGTCATGGCCGGGTGCAGGGCGAGCGGCAGCGCACCGGCGCGGGTGGCCGGGTCGAGGACCGCGGTGCCGAACCGGCCCGATGTGTGCACCAGCAGCTGGCCCGGCCGGACCGCGCCGGTCTCGGCGAGGCCGCTCACCAGGCCGGGAAGGGCGTCGTCGGGGACGGTCAGCAGCACGAGGTCCGCGCGGGCGAGGACCTCGGCGGGGCTGACCAGGGGGACGTCGGGCAGCAGGGCCGCGGCGCGCCGTACGGAGGCGTCGGAGACCCCGGACACGGCGACCGGGTGGTGCCCTGCGAGCTGCAGCGACGCGGCGAGGGCGGGACCGACGCGGCCGGCGCCGACGACTCCGACGGAGAGCCGGGCGGGGCGGTCCTGGGCCTCGGTGGGTGGGATTGCATTCACGCGGCGATGGCCTTCCGTTCCAGTCCGCGGGGGGTACCGGACGATTCGTGGCCATGCTACGCGAGTGTTTCCGGCGTACTTCAGAGCTGTACGGAGGGTGAGACGGGGGTCTCGTCCGGCAGTTGTCCACAGGGGTCGCGGAGGCGTGCGGGGGTGCGCCATGCTCGATGCGACGGCGCGAACGGAACAGCAGGTGGGGGCCATGGACGAGAGCGGTGGGACGCGGCAGCAAGGGCACGGCGGAGGGGCCGGGGCAGGATCCGGGGGCGGAGCCGGGATCCGTCAGCCGGACGCGCACGGCGCGGAGGTGGACGGGCGGGTCGACGGCGCGGGGACGGGAGTCGCGGGCCGTTCGGGAACCGCGGGCCGGAGCGGCGGCTCAACCGAGCGGGGGCGGCTCCTTGCGGCCTGGCACGGCTCGGAGCGGGTGCTGGCGGACGGCCCGACGGGCGAGACGGTCCGCGAGCGGCTCAGCCGCCTGGTGGCCGAGGCTCCCGCCGCATACGACCTGGACGACTGGACCGATGTCTACGGCAACGACGACGGCGTGGTCGGTGAGCTGGAGCGCAGGACCGCCGAAGCCCTGGGCACCGAGGACGCCGCCTTCTTCCCGACCGGCACGATGGCTCAGCAGGTGGCGCTGCGCTGCTGGGCGGGGCGGACGGGCAGCACCACCGTCGCCGGACACTCCATGTCCCACATGGAGGTCCACGAACGCGACGCATACGCGGTGGTAGGCGGGTTGCGCATGGTGCATCCGACGAGCGAGCCACGACTGCCGACCGCTGCGGAGGTGTACGACCTCCAGGAGCCGTTCGGCACCCTGGCCCTCGAACTGCCGCTGCGCGACGCGGGATTCGTGCTTCCGGAGTGGGCGGAGCTGACCGGGGTGGTGCAGGCGGCTCGCGACCGTGACGCGGTGGTGCACTTCGACGGCGCCCGCCTGTGGGAGTGCACAGCGCACTTCGGTCGCGCCCTCCCGGAGATCGCCGCGCAGGCGGACAGCGTCTATGTCTCCTACTACAAGTCGCTGGACGGCATCTCCGGTGCCGCCCTGGCCGGCTCGGAGGACTTCGTCGAGGAGGCCCGGGCCTGGCGGCACCGGTACGGCGGGCAGCTGTTCCAGCAGTGGCCGGCAGCGCTGGCCGCGCTCGCCGGGCTGGAGCGCGAACTGCCCCGGCTGCCGGAGTACGTCGCGCACGCGAAAGTCGTGGCAGGGGCCCTGCGCGACGGTCTGGGCGAGGCCGGTGTGCCGTGGTTCCGGGTGTACCCCGAAGTCCCGCACACCCACCAGTTCCAGATATGGCTGCCGCATCCGGCCGGGATACTCAACGAGGCCGGGCTCCGGCAGGCGGAGGAGACACGGACGACGCTGTTCCGGAAGTGGTTCGAGGCGGGTCCGCCCGGTGTGGCGATGACGGAGGTGACGGTCGCGTCATCCGCAGCGCACTGGACGGCCCAAGACGTGCGCACCGCTCTCTCCGACTTCCTCCTGCGCGTGGGCGGACAACGGTGAACCGGCCACGGCCGGTGCTCCCGAGGTGACCGGGCCGCCGTGGGGCAGGTCGGCGGCCCGGCCGGTCAGCAGGCGGGCCGCAGCCGCAGCCGCGGCGCGGAGCGCGCGGCGGGTGCGGGCCGGAAGCCGGTCCGCAGGGTCGGTGACCACGTTTCGGAAGCGGCGCCACTCGCGGATGTCACGGACAGCGTGGACGGTTCCGGCTCCGGGGAGGATCGGCGCCTCCTCGCCTCGTCGGGCGGCGCGGTAGGCATCGAGCATGTGCTGCTGGCTGGCGTTCATGTCCCTCACTCTGGGGCGGCCGCGCGATCCGGGGCGCGTCGATTGACGAGAGCCGTCAATCGATAACCGTGCAGGTCGCGGCCTCGCGCATGATGAGCACATGGCCAACGTCATCGACATCACCGGGCTGCCGCCTGAGCGCATCGTCTTCGCCCCTTCTCCCTTGGGGGAGCTGGGCGCCGCGCTGCACGCGCTGTCCGAGCCGGGGCACCACCCCGGGCTGCACGGCTGGGTCACCGCGACCACCGCGTCGCTGAAGACCGACCTCGCCGACCGGCTGTGCGAGGCGGACTTCCTGTGGCGGTCCACCCGCTCCGACCTGCTGGTCCCGGCCCGCCCCGGAGCGACCCTGGCCCAGGAACTCGACGCGATGGACACGATCGACGACGAACGCTTCGTGGCCGCCGCGTTCGAGATCACCTGCTCCGCGAGTTACACCCGCGCCACGCCTTCTCCCCTGGTCGACGCGGGCGAGCGGGCGAAGGTACGGGAGATGGCCGCCGCACGGGGGCCGCGACAGGCGGCGTTCACCGACCGGATGCTCACCGACCCGGACGGCATGCGGGTGTGGCTCCGCAGGCTGCTGGAGGACTGCGAGGAGGCGTTTTTCGGGGACATCTGGCGGCGGGTGGGCATCCAACTGGCTGCCGACGCACGACACAAGACCGAACTGCTGCGCCACAAGGGCCTGGCCGAGACGCTGTCCGCGGCGTCGGCGGCGCTGGCCCTGGAGGAGGCCCAGGACGGGAGCGGCGGGGTCCACATTCTGGTCGACAAGCTCGCGGGAGGACGCACCACGGCCTTCGCGAACCCCGCGGACCCCGGAATCACCTTCCTGCCGACCTCGTTCGGCTGGCCACACCTGATCGTCAGCCACGCACCCGGGTGGCGCCCGGTACTGCAATACCCGGTCGCCAGCCCTGAGTTGCCGGCCCCGGCCGCGCTGGAACTCGTACAGCAGCGGCTGGAGGCGCTGGGGCATCCCATGCGGATGCAACTGTGCCGGTCGCTGTCGCGGGGGCCGCACACGACGGGGGAGCTGGCGACGGCCTTCGGGATCACCGCCCCGGAGGTCTCCCGGCACATCGCGATCCTGAAGAAGTCGGGCCTCATCCAGACCCGGCGACGGGGACGGTATGTGCTCCACCAGCTGGACCTCCAGGTGGTGGCCCGGCTGGGCAGCGACTTCCTGGAGGGCGTGCTGCGCTGAGGTGGGGCGGCTCCCGGCCCGCCCGTGCCCCCTCTGCTGCCCTTACCCGCCCGCGCTCCCGGCCCGCACCAGGCCCGTCTCGTAGGCGAGCACCACGGCCTGGACGCGGTCCCGCAGGCTCAACTTGGTGAGGATGCGGCCCACATGGGTCTTGACCGTGGCCTCGGACAGCACCAGCTTCGCCGCGATCTCACCGTTCGACAGCCCCTGCGCGACCAGCAGCAGCACCTCCCGCTCACGGTCGGTCAGCCGGCCGAGTTCGGGGCGCACCGGCTCGGCGGACGTCGCGGGCAGCATCGGCGTGAAGCGGTCCAGCAGGCGGCGCGTGGTGGACGGCGCGACCACGGCATCGCCGCTGTGCACCGCCCGGATCGCGGCGAGCAGTTCACTCGGCGGCACATCCTTGAGCATGAAACCGCTGGCCCCGGCCTTCAGCGCGGAGAAGGCGTACTCGTCCAGGTCGAAGGTGGTCAGGATCAGGACCTTCGGCGCGTCCTCCTTGCGCCCGGCCTCGCAGATCCGACGGGTCGTCTCCACTCCGTCCAGATGCGGCATCCGCACGTCCATGAGGATCACGTCGACCTCGGCGGAGCGCAGCACCTCCAGAGCCTGCACCCCGTCGCCCGCCTCGGCGACGACCTCCATGTCGGGCTGCGCGGCCAGCACCATCCGGAAGCCGGTGCGCAGCAGCGCCTGATCGTCGACGAGCATCACACGGATGGTCATGGCGGGGGTCCCTTCGGAGTGTGGCTACAGCGTACGGAGCGGGCGGAACGGGCGAGGGGCGGAGGCGGCGGGCGGCGGGCGGCGGGCGGCGGGCGGCGGGCGGCGGGCGGCGGGCGGCGGGCGGCGGGCGGCGGGCACTCAAGCGACCACGCTCACCGCGTCCCCTCTCCCCGCTGCACCCTCACTGCCTCCGCCCTCCCCGCGTCGGCTTCACCGCGTCGGCTTCAGCGGCAGTACAGCGCTGATCCGGAAGCCGCCACCCGGCCGGGGCCCCGCGTTCAGGCTGCCGCCGACCATGCCGACGCGCTCGCGCATTCCGATCAGGCCGTGGCCCAGGCCGTCGGCGCCGCCCTCTTCGTAGAGCTCGTGCTGCGCGCCCCGCCCGTCGTCCTCGACCAGTAGATCGAGATCGTCGTCCTTGTAGGCGAGGCGGACCGTCGCGCCGACGTCCGGGCCGCCGTGCTTGCGGGTGTTGGTGAGCGCTTCCTGCACGATGCGGTACGCGGTCAGTTCGACGCTGCTTGGCAACGGCTGCGGCTCGCCCTCCACCCGGAAATCGACCGGCAGGCCGGCGCCCCGCACCTGCTCGATGAGATCGGAGAGCTGCTCGACGCCCGGCTGCGGCACGTATTCGCCGCCCTCGGACTGCTCCCCGGTGCGCAGCACCCCGAGCAGCCGGCGCATCTCGGCCAGTGCCTGCCGCCCCGTACCGGAAATCGTCTCCAGCGCCTGCCGGGCCTGGTCGGGTGCGGCGTCGAGGACATAGGCGGCACCGTCCGCCTGCACCACCATCACCGACACGTTGTGCGCGACGACGTCGTGCAGCTCGCGGGCGATCCGGGCCCGCTCCGCCGCGACCGCGATCCGCGACTGTGCCTCCCGCTCCTTCTCCAACCGGGCCGCCTTCTCCTCCAGTTGCGCCCAGTAGGCGCGGCGGGTGCGGATGGAGTCGCCCAGCACCCACGCGAGGACGAACGGCACGGTCAGCAGCGCGGTGAAGGCCCCGGCTTCCCAGAGGGACCTGTCCACGGGGGCGTTCCCGAAGCGCCAGAGGGACAGCGCGGGCCCGGTGAGCGCACCGGCGAGGGCGAAGCGGGAGGCCCAACGGGTGGCGGAGGTGCCGGAGGCGACGGTGTAGATGATCACGAGCATCGCGAAATCGGCGGGGTTCGTATCGATGCCGAAGATCAACTGCCCGATGCCGATGGCGGTCGTCAGCAGCAGCATCTTCTCCGGTGCCCTGCGGCGCAGCGCGATGACCAGGCACAGGCCGACGGTGCAGACCGCGCCGTAGATCTGTTCCGCACCGCCGAGGTCGGAGAAGATCCACAGGCAGTTGAACCCGAGGAGGAGGACAGCCCAGAAGGAGTCCACTCCTGTCGGGTGCCTGCGAAGAAAAGCGTAGAGGCGCTGCACGTAACCCAGCGTAGGCAGGCCGGATAGGTGTACGGGTCAACCGCTGGAGCGATCCTGCACGCCGGGACTACTCCCCAAGGTGGAGACGGGATACGCCGAATCTGCGTATCGGGGCCTGTCCGGAGGGAGCAGGCGCGGGCCCGGCCCAGGGGACTCACCGTCGATCGGTGCCCGTGCCTTCCTCTCCGGGGAGGGCCCGGGGGCCGGTTCCGGATACGCGGTCCGCTCGCCCGTACCGTGGGGCCCGTGACGAACGAGTGGTGCGGCTGGCTGGGTGCGACGGAGCGGGCGCTGTACGGCCCGGACGGTTTCTATACCCGCCCTGGCGGCCGCGGCCCCGCCGATCACTTCCGCACCTCCGTGCACGCCTCCCCTCGTTACGCCGACGCCGTAGCCCAGCTCCTCTGCCGCGTCGACGACGCCTTGGGCCGCCCGGACGAGCTGGCCCTGGTCGACGTCGGCGCGGGCCGTGGGGAGCTGCTGACGGGTGTGCTCGGCGCGCTGCCCGACGCGGTGAGCGCTCGGGTCCGCCCCTGCGCCGTCGAGCGCGCCGCGCGCCCCGCCGACCTGGACGTACGTATCGAATGGCGGGCCGAGTTGCCCGCCCCCGGCTCACTCACGGGCCTGCTGTTCGCGAACGAGTGGCTGGACAACGTGCCGGTGGACGTCGTTGAGACGGACGCCGACGGTGTGCCGCGGCGGGTGCTGGTCCGCGCCGACGGCACGGAGCGGCTGGGCGAGCCCGTCGACGGCCCGGACGCGCAGTGGCTGAGCCGCTGGTGGACACCGCCCCTGATCCCGGGCGCCGCGTCCGACCCTGCCCGCTCCCCCGGGCTGCGGGCCGAGATCGGCCGGCCTCGCGACGCGGCATGGGCGCGGGCAGTTC
The DNA here is from genome assembly GCF_044328065.1 of Streptomyces sp. NPDC017993. Lineage (NCBI taxonomy): Bacteria > Bacillati > Actinomycetota > Actinomycetes > Kitasatosporales > Streptomycetaceae > Streptomyces > Streptomyces sp. NPDC017993. The sequence continues at coordinate 138,691 of NZ_JBIRGO010000014.1, read as the reverse complement.
GCACCCTGCGCTCCGGACTGGCCGTCGCCGTCGATTACGCACACGAACGGTCCGACCGTCCGCTCTTCGGCACACTGACCGGCTTCCGGGAAGGCCGCGAGGTGACGCCGGTCCCGGACGGCAGCTGCGACATCACGGCGCATGTCGCACTGGACGCCTGCGCCGGGCCGGCAGCCGAGCTGCTGACCCAGCGCGAGGCACTGCACGCCCTCGGCGTGGACGGCCGACGCCCGCCCCTCACCCTCGCCTCCACGGACCCGGCCGCGTACGTACGGGCCCTCGGCGCGGCCGGCGCGGCGGCGGAACTGACCGATCCGGCAGGTCTGGGCGCCTTCGGCTGGCTCCTGGAACCGGTGGGCGGGACGTGTGCGGGACTGCTCACGGCGTAACGCGGCGACCGCCGGGCGGCCTGGCCCCAGCCGGCCCGCCGGGCTGCGGGCTGCGGGCTGCGGGCTGCGGGCTGCGGGCTGCGGGCTGCGGGCTGCGGGCTGCGGGCGCTGAACGAGCGAAGGGCCACCGCGCGCCTGCCAGGGATCAGCCCTCAGGGGGCGTACAGCCGTGAGCGGAGTCCAGACGCCTGCCGTGAGACGGTGCCTTCCCCTCAGCCCTCTCCACCCGGCCCTTATCCACTCGCCCGCAGCGAACTGCGAGACTGTCCCCATGACGGAGACGACGGTCGGCATCGGCGGCGCGGCGGAGAGCACCGACATGGTGCTGAACATCGGCCCGCAGCACCCCTCCACGCACGGTGTGCTGCGGCTGCGCCTCGTCCTGGACGGCGAGCGCATCGAGCATGCGGAGCCGGTGATCGGCTATATGCACCGCGGCGCCGAGAAACTCTTCGAGGCGCGCGACTACCGGCAGATCATCATGCTCGCCAACCGTCACGACTGGCTCTCGGCCTTCTCCAACGAGCTGGGCGTGGTGATGGGCGTCGAGCGGATGCTGGGCATGGAGGTCCCCGAGCGTGCCGTGTGGACCCGGACGCTCCTCGCCGAGCTGAACCGCGTCCTCAACCACCTCATGTTCCTCGGCTCGTACCCGCTCGAACTGGGCGGTATCACCCCCGTCTTCCACGCCTTCCGCGAACGGGAGGAGCTGCAGACCGTCATGGAGGAGATCTCCGGCGGCCGCATGCACTACATGTTCAACCGGGTCGGCGGCCTCAAGGAGGACCTGCCGGCCGGCTGGCTGGGCCGCGCCCGGCACGCCATCGCCGATGTCCGCTCCCGCATGGACGTCTTCGACAACCTGGTCCTCGGCAACGAGATCTTCCGCGGCCGCACCCGAGGCATCGGTGTGCTCTCGCGCGAGGCGGTGCACGCCTACGGCGTCTCCGGGCCCATCGCCCGCGCGTCCGGCGTCGACTTCGACCTGCGGCGCGACGAGCCGTACCTCGCGTACGGCGAGCTGGCCTCCACGCTCAAGGTCGTCACCCGCGAGGAAGGCGACTGCCTGGCGCGGTTCGAGTGCCTGCTGGACCAGAGCCACAACGCCCTCGATCTCGCCGACGCCTGCCTGGACCGCATCGCGGACCTGCCCCCGGGGCCGATCAACCAGCGGCTGCCGAAGGTCCTGAAGGCGCCGGAGGGCGCGACGTACGCGTGGACCGAGAACCCCCTCGGCATCAACGGCTACTACCTCGTCTCCAAGGGCGAGAAGACCCCGTACCGCCTCAAGCTGCGCTCGGCGTCCTTCAACAACATTCAGGCGCTGACGGAACTGCTGCCGGGCACGCTCGTCGCCGACATGGTCGCCATCCTCGGCTCGCTGTTCTTCGTCGTCGGCGACATCGACAAGTAGGCCGCAGCAGGCCGCAAGGGCGGCGGACGAGCGCCGGCGTCTCAGCGCCTGCCTGCGCTGCCCCTCGCTGCCCCTCGCTGCGCCGGGACGCGTGTGGGCGCTCCGCAGCTCCGGTGCGAGCCGCTCCGGAGGTGGAGGGGACTGCGGCGGCTGCGTGGGGCGTGTGAGGCCGTCCAGGACAGCCGAAAGCCGTAGCGTCTCCAGTTCCAGCTCCAGGTCGAGGCCCAGCTCCAGTCCAGGTCGAGGGCCTGGCGACGGGATTCCCCTCACACGGGTGCGCGGCCGAGGACGTGGGTGGGGTCGCGGGGTTTCTCCATCCACACCCTGTGGATAACTTTTCGCCCTACCGACAGCTCCATAGGCGCGCCCGCGCCGGCCCACGAAGAACCTCGTCACCGGCACGCTTCCCGCCGCCCCGGACGAAGAGCGGCACGCGCCACCGGAGCCACCGGAGCCACCGGAGCCACCGGAGCCACTAACGGGATGGCCACACCCCACGACACGACTCTCGCCCGCGACAAGCGACCGATGACTGCCACCCGCAGGGCAGCCGAGCCAGGGCGATCGGCGCACAGGGCCTGCCGCCGGCGCAGCAGCATCACTCCTTCAACCAGCCCTGCACGACATCGTCGTCCTGCCAGGCGTAGAACGTGCCCTCGGCCATGGCCCCGGACCAGGTGCCGCAGCGGGTGTCGGCCTTCGCGCGAAGGTCCTTGGGGAACCAATCCGCCTTCAACTTCGGCTTGCCCTGCGGCTTCGCCGGATCGTCCTCAGCCCCAGCCTTACCCTCACCCTTGCCCTGACCGGGGCCCTCGCCCTTGCCTGTGGTGCAGCCGTCGGGCAGCCTGCCGTCCTTGAAAGTGGCCGCGATCAGCCGGTCGTCACCGGTCGTGGAGAGCACGTATCTGATGTCCTTGGCGTCGTCCGGCAGCCAGCTCGGCATGGACGCACGGTCCTTCTTCGCCGCCGCGCCGGAGCCGTACTCCGAGCGCTCCTCGTGGTCGTCGAGGGGGTTCAGCGAACCTGAACAGCCGGTGAGCGCGACACCGGCGGCTATCGCCACAGCGGCCACGGCGGCGGGGCGGAAAACGGCACGGGCGAACGGAATCTGAGGCACGGGGTCCCTGTCCAAGCGAAAACGTGCCTTAAATCCTTGCCGCGGAACGGCAGCCTTCCGTGCGACCCGAGAAGGGTCTTCGCCGTATGCCTTTGGTCAACCGGCAGGCGGTCAGCGCCGCAAGTCCACCGGCAGGCGGTCAGCACCGCCGGTCGCCGCCCCGTCCCGCACGTCTACGGCAGGGCGTACGGCTACCCCGTACGTCGACAGCGACCGTGTACGTGGACGGCCGCCCGGAACGTCGACGGCAGCGCGGCCCCGGGGCCAACGGCCTTCCGGCGGCCGCAGAAGCGCAACAACCGCGCCGCTCACCCGCCCCCGGCCCGACCCCGGCCGCCGCCCCCGGCGTCTAGGAGATCGCGCTGCGCAGCTCGGCGACGTCGAACTGCTCGGTCTCGTCGTGCGCAGTCAGGTCGATGACAGCTCCGACGCCATCGACCCGCCTGTTGTCGCCCAACTCACCGTCGCCTGCCTCGCTGTCGCCTGCCCCACCGGCAGCCGCAGCACCGTTCGCAGCAGCACCACCAGCAACAGCGCCCTGCTCGACGGCGCCATTCGCTACGGCGCCGCTCGCCGTGGCTTCCCGGCGGGGCGCTGCGGGGCGCGTCTCCGTACGCTCCTGGGCGGCGGTTTCCGCCGCCGCGTGGGCGCGGGCCTGAGCAACACGCGCCGAATGCTCGGCGAGGGCCTCGTCGCCGACGACGTCCGCCAGATCGTCCTCCAGCGGGGACGTCAGCTGCCGTGGCTCCCCAGCGGCCACCGTGCCGAAGAAGTCGAAGCCGCCCAGCGCACGGGACGCGGTGGGGCGGTAAGGCGCGATGGCTGCGGCGGCGGCCGGGACCGGATGCAGCGCGGGTGCGGCGTCAAAGGCGGCCCTGCGGGCGTGGCGCGCACCGCCCTCACTCGGTGCGGCGGCCGCCTCGGCATTCCCCCGGTGCTTGTCCCCGTCCTGGCTGCCCTGCTCTTCGCGCGCGGCCTGGCTCCCCTGGGAACCGTCCCGCGGCGCGCGTACCGCGTTCCGCGCGGTCTCGCGCTGCTTCGCGGCGTTACGCGCCAGCTGCCGCAGGGCCTGAGCCGCCTGCGCGTACGTGGCGGTGGCCGAAGCCGGACCGCCGGTCGTCGGGCGTGCGCCCCGCTGAGAGGCCGTGCCCGCCGAGGCCCGTCCGCCCGAAACCCCGTCAGCCGAAGTCCCATCAGCCGGTGCGCCACCCGCCGACGCATCCCCGGCCGAGCTGCCCTTCGCCGGGCGGCGGTCAGCGGTCGCGGTCGAATTCGCGGTCGAGTTCGCGGCGGGCTCGTGCAGCGCCAGGCGGTGACCTCCGGCGGCCGGCAGCGCCGCCCTGGCCGGGGTGGCGGCCTCGATCGCCAGGAGCCGGCGGCCTTCCAGCGCGGTGGCCCGCTCGGTCTCCGCGGTGGCGTAGCGGCGCAGCAGTTCGGCGTGCTCACTGCGCAGCCGGGCCAATTCGGCGCGCTTGGCTCGCAGTTTGGTATCCAGCGCGGTACGGATCTCGCGGGACTCCTCGATATCCGTTTCGAGCTCGGCTATCCGTTCCTCGGTCCGCCACTCGTCGCGCACCCGCGCGCGGGTGAGTTCGGCGACCCGCTTACCGGCCTTACGGTCCCAGGCGCGCAGAAGAACCGCACCGGTGATCGCGGCGCCCGCGGCACCGGCGGCGAGCACCCGTTGCACCAGGTCGTCGCCGACGAGCCACGTGCTCGCGGCGCAGGCGATCGACGCACCGGCGACCGTCGACGGAGGAAGCAGCCGGTGGAGGGGTGGTGAATGGCGGTGGCGTCCTCGTGGCATGGCCAGAAACTTACCGTGCGTGCGGGACCTATGGGGCCCCGCCCGCCAATCCGTTTCTCGGTGGTTACTTCTTCAGCAGCCCCTTGGACTCCAGATATGTCCGCGCGACATCCGCCGGCTTGAGGCGCTCGGCATCGACCTTGCGGTTCAAGTTGATCAAGTCCTGGGTTGTGAGCGTACTCGTGAGCTTGGCGAGGGCCGCCTCGATCTCCTTGTCCCCGGCGCTCTTGGCATTCACCACCGGCAGCACGTTGTCGGCGTTCTGCAGGTTCTTGTCGTCCTCCAGAAGCACCAGGCCGAAGCTGTCGAGCGTGGCGTCCGTGGTGGTGGTGAGCACCAGTTGGTCGGTACCGTCCTTGACCGCCTGCTTCGCCGGCGGGGTGCCGACGCCCTTGGGATCGATGGCCGTGATGTCGATGCCGTACGTCTTCTCCAGGCCCGGCTTGCAGAACACCCGCGTCTCGCACTCCTCACCGGACGCGAGCCTGATCTTCTGCTTCGACCTGCCCAGATCGGTGAGCGTCTTCAGCTTGTGCTCGGCGGCGAATTCCTTGGTGACCGCGAAGGCGTTCTGGTCCGTCGCCTCCCCCACCGCGAGCACCTTCAGACCGCGCGGTTCCGCCAGCTTCTTGAGCGCCGTCACCGTCTTGTCGATGTCGCTGGAGGCCACGGGCTTCGCCTTGGCGCCGTTCTTCTTGGCATTGAGAAATTCGGCGAGAGTGGAGGCATATTCCGGGACGACATCGATCTGCCCCTTCTCCAGGGCCGGTTCATACAGCTCCCGATTGGCGAGCGTCTGCACGCGCGCTTCGTAACCGGCGTTGTCGAGGACCCTGGAATAGATCTCCGCGAGCACCTTCGACTCGGTGAAACCGGCCGAGCCGATGACGATCTCGCCCTTCCCGCCTCCCTTGTTCTCGCCGCCGCCCTTGGCCTCCAGGCTCTGGCCACCGCACGCGGCCAGCCCGGCCGCCAGCGCGATGACTGTCCCGGCGACAAGCGCGGTGCGCACCGCGCGCGTCTTGCTGCTCATGGAATTCACCAATCAGTTCGTTCGGATGGGTCACGTGCTGGTGTGGGCGGAAGTGCCGCCGCGCCGCCCGAGGCCCGAGCACCGACTCGTTGCCGATCCCGATCCCGGTCCCGATATGGATATGGATGCCGGTGCAAGTGCAGGTGCCATGTGCCCGGGGGCCAGGCGCGCGTGAATCTCGGTACGTGAGGGGCTCTGTACGTGGCGCTCGTGCGTGAGGGGCTCGGCCGTGGTGACGCGCGGGCTACGTCAGTCCGGGAGCCGTGGTCCCGGCCCGTGGCCCGCCAGGAAGCTTGGCAAGAGCGACGGCGCCGCGTCAGGTCTGTTTCCTTAACGCGACCGCCTTGTCATCGCGCCCTGACCCGCCGGCCCCGGAAACTTCCGCCCCGGATTCCTCCGCCCCGGAGGCACCGGCCCCGGAGGCACCCACTCCGGTTCCATTCGCGGCCTCCGCCCGCGCCACGGGCGCGTTTGCCCGGCCCTCCCCCGGTGACTCGCCCTTCGCCGTACGGCGGCGCCGGCGCCGCCCCCGCATCGGGTCGAACAGCCGGTCCACCAGGACGAGGAGACCCTCCACAGCGAGCGCGAGAACGGCCACCAGCAACGCGCCGGCAACCACCTGCGCGGTGTCGTAGTTACCGAAGCCCGCGGTGATGATCCGTCCCAGCCCGCCGCCGCCGGCCAGCGCGGCCAGCGTCGCGGTCGCCACGACCTGGACCGTCGCCGACCGCACCCCGGTCATGATCAGTGGATAGGCGAGAGGTATCTCGACGCGCAGCAGGAGTTGAGGCCCCGACATGCCCATCCCACGCGCCGCCTCGACCACATCGCGGTCCGCTTCCCGCATGCCCAGATAGGCGTTGGTCAGCAGCGGCGGCACCGCGAACAGCACCAGGGCGATGATCGTCGGCAAGTCCCCCTGCGTCCCCAGCGGGCTGAGCGTCAGGAGCACCAGCACCGCGAAGGTGGGAACCGCGCGGCCCACGTTGGAGATGTTGACGGCCAGCGCTCCGCCCTTGCCCAGGTGCCCCAGCCAGAGCGCCAGGGGCAGGGCTATCAGGCAGGAGATGATCAGGCACAACGCGCTCAGCTGGACATGTTCGCCGAGGCGGTGCCACACCCCCTTCTCACCGGCCCAGTTGGCGGCGGTCGTCAACCACTGCCACGCACCCGTGATCGCGTCCATCGCTCAGGCCACCACCTTCGCCGTGCGTCCCCCGCGTCGCGCCCGGGCCCCTGGCCGCGACCTGACCCGCGTCCAGGGCGTCAGCAACCGCTGAAGTCCCATCAGCAGCAGGTCGGCCGTCAGAGCCAGCAGCACACACAGCACGGACGCCGTGAGCACCTCGGCCTTGAAGAAGCCCTCCATGCCGCTGGCTATCAGATTTCCCAGGCCGCCGTAGCCGACCACCGAACCGATGGTCGTCATCGCCACCGTCGAGACCGTCGCGATCCGCAGACCCGCCACCAACGCGGGCAGTGCGAGCGGGAGTTCCACCTCGAACAGCAGCCGCGCGGTGCCGTACCCCATCCCCCGGGCCGCCTCCCGCACGTCCGTGGGCACCGCCTCCAGGCCGGCGAGGATGTTGCGCACCAGGATGGTCAGCGAATACATCACCAGGCCCGTGACCACCACCGAGGCCGAGACCCCGAAGAGCGGCGTCAGCAGCGCGAACATCGCCAGCGACGGCACGGTGTAGAGCACCGTCGTCAGCCCGAGGACCGCCCCCGCCGCGCCCCGCCACCGCCGGGCGATCAGCGCCAGCGGAAAGGCGATCAGCAGCCCGATCACGACGGACACCGCCATGATGCCGATGTGCTGGACGGTCGCGTCGACCAACTCCGTCCCGCGGGTGCGGACATACTCGGCGCAGATCCAGTCATTGGCCTGCAGACAGCCGGGCCCCGACACCGGCCCGCCGGCCTGCGCCTGCGCCGCAGCCGCCCCGTCCGTCACCGCCTGCGCCGCTTCCGGCACGCCCGTCCGTGCGCTCACCGCCCTCACCTCCCCCGCCCCGGTCGCTCACCAATTTCGGTAACTCTCTGCGACCCTAACCCCCACCACTGACAATCGACCCAGCCCGCAATCCACGCGCAACACCGCGTTCACGACGGCCCGTCCACAATGGGGAACCATGATCCGCTTCGAGCACGTCACCAAGAGCTACGCCGACGGCACCACAGCCGTCGACGACCTCTCCTTCGAGGTCGCGAAGGGTGAACTGGTCACGCTCGTCGGTCCTTCGGGCTGTGGCAAGACCACGACCATGAAAATGGTGAACCGGCTCATCGAGCCCACTAGCGGCAGCATCCACCTCGACGGCGAGGACATATCCACCCTCGACCCCGTCGCCCTGCGCCGCCGCATCGGATACGTCATCCAGCAGGTCGGGCTGTTCCCCCACAAGACCGTGCTGGACAACACCGCCACGGTTCCGCACCTCCTGGGCCGGCGCCGCGACAAGGCCCGCGCCCGCGCCGCCGAACTCCTCGACCTGGTCGGCCTCGACCCCTCGAGGTACGGCGATCGCTACCCCGACCAGCTCTCCGGCGGGCAGCGCCAGCGCGTCGGTGTCGCCCGCGCGCTGGCCGCCGACCCGCCCGTGCTGCTGATGGACGAACCGTTCGGCGCGGTCGACCCCGTCGTGCGCGAGCACCTCCAGAACGAGTTCCTGCGGCTCCAGTCCACGCTGCACAAGACGGTCCTCTTCGTCACCCACGACATCGAGGAAGCGGTCCGCCTGGGCGACCGCATCGCCGTCTACGGCGCCGGCCGCATCGAGCAGTTCGACACGCCCGCGGCGGTGCTGGGTGCCCCCGCGACCCCGTACACCGCGGCCTTCGTCGGCGCGGACCGCGGCCTGAAACGGCTCTCGGTCACCCCCGTCGAACGCGGCGACCTCGAACTGCCCCCGGTCGTCCACCTCGACGACCCCGCGGGCGACGCGGCCGCCCGGCTGTCCTCCGACGGCGCGCCCTGGGCCGTCGTCCTCGACGCGGACGAGTCACTCCACGGCTGGGTCTCCGCGGCCACACTGCAAGGGACGGGCGGCGACACCGACCCCGATACCGGTGAAAGTAGACCCGATGCGGCACACATCGTCACGAAGCATGCTCCGCAGGCCGCCACCGTCCGCGAGTTCGCCCGGCGGATGGACGCCTGGCTGCCGCTCGGTGCCCCGCTCAAGCAGGCATTCAGCACGCTGCTGCAGCATGACGCCGGCTGGGTGGCCGTACTCGACGACAGTGAGGGCTTCCTCGGCGTCCTCACCCCGGCCCGGCTGCACGCCGCACTACGCCGCTCCACCACCGCGGACGCGGCGAACATCCCGCGCGGGGAAGTGTCGCTCGACACGGTCCCCGGACGCTGACGGAGAGCCGGCCGCGCGACGACAGCACCGCAGGGCGCGGAAGGGCACGGAAGGGGCGCCGGCCCACCGCCCTGCCCCCGCGCCGGCCGCCCGGCTACGCCGCCGTCGCGCCCGCGTCGTCCTCGTCGTCCGGCAGCTTGCAGACCCGCTCCAGGAAGATCGCGGCGGCGACCACCGCGGCTCCGGCGAGCACCGAGAGACCGGCATAGATCGCCTGGTCACGACGGGGCTCGACCTCGATGCCCGAAGTCAGCAGAAAGACGCCGACGCCGCCGTACAGCCCGGCCACCAGCGACGCCACCAGGGCGCTCGCCTGCCCGAAGACCACCGCGCGGGCCGCCACCAGCGGATCCACGCCCTTCGCCCCCGGCCTGCGCTCGCGCTGCGCGCGCAGCCTCGACCGCATGGAGAAGGCGGTGGCGGCCAGCACGGCGGCGATCAACGCCAGCACGATCGGGGCCGCCACCGGCACGCCCGGCAGGGTGCCCAGGGAGTCCCACAGCCGGGCGCCCGCCCAGGCGAGCACCCCGGCCACCAGAAACAGCCCGACCAGCACCTTGATGTGTAGCTGCTTCACCGAGCGATCGCCCCTCGCACCGTCATGGCTGTCCTGCCGTCCTGGGCCACTGTTCTCATGGCTGCCCTGTCCGTTCCGTACGTATCCATGCCGCACCGGCCCGGTTCGTAGGCATCCATGCCATACGGGACCTATCCCTACGCATCACACCGCAGGCGAACGGCCCGCCACCCTAACGACTACTCCGGCAGCCGCAGTTCCAGGTCGGCGCGCGGCGTCACACCCTCACGACCGACCGCCGACAGCAGCTCGGCGACCACGCCGCGCCCGGGAACCTCGGCCTCCGGGTCGATGTCGTACCAGGGCACGAGCACGAACGCGCGCTCATGGGCCCGCGGGTGCGGCAGCGTCAGCTGCGGGTCGTCGGACACCACGTCCTGATAGGCCAGGATGTCGACGTCGATCGTGCGCGGCCCCCACCGCTCGTCGCGCACCCGCTCGAAGGCTTCCTCGATCGCGTGCCCGCGCTCCAGGAGCGAGGACGGCGGCAGCGTCGTCTTGATCAGCACCACGGCGTTGAAATAGGAGGGCTGCGAGCCAGCCTCGACGCCCCACGGCTCGGTCTCGTAGACCGGGGAGACCGCCTTGACCCGCAGACCGGGGGTGTCCTCCAGGGCGTCGACGGCACCCTGCAGCGTCTCCAGGCGGTTGCCGAGATTGCTGCCGAGCGAGATCACGGCGCGTTTGGGATTGGAGAGCGTCACATCCGCGGCGTCCACTCGCTCCACCACGGAGGCGGGCACCGGCTGTACGGTCGGGTCACTGCTGGTGTTCATACTCGGCTCCGGGTGATGGTGATGGTCACGTCGTCGAAGGGCACGGTGATCGGGGCATCCGGCTTGTGCACCACCACCTCCACCTCCTGCACGCCCTCGTTCTTCAGGCACTGCGCGGCGATCCGCTCGGCGAGGGTCTCGATGAGGTCGACCGGCTCCCCCTCGACGACGGCCACCACCTCCTCGGCCACAACGCCGTAGTGCACGGTCTTCGCGAGATCATCGGTCGCCGCTGCCGGCCGGGTGTCCAGGCTCAGCACGAGGTCCACGATGAAGGTCTGGCCTTCCTCGCGCTCCCGGGGAAAAACCCCGTGGTGCCCTCGGGCCTTAAGCCCGCGCAGCGCGACACGATCCACGCGAATCACTCCCACTGGTTCACTGGCACCCCTGGCGCCACTGCTGATCGGATTCCGGCGCGCGCGCCGGACTGCTCCGGCAACACCGCCCTGTCGTCGAATCTACCTGCGAGCACCGACAGTGCTCCCCCACGGGGGCTATGGACAAGCCCCCGTACTACTGCTAGCCGACCGGGGAAGTCATCCGCGCGGCCTCTTACCCCTGCCCCCGCTCCCCACCCCTACCCCTGCCGCACTTGGCTCGAACGGGTGCGCCTCGGCCACCCCGCTGACGCCCGCCGCTGACGTCCGCCGGGACGGCTACCGGGACGTCCGCCGGTGACGTCCCGCGCCGGCTTCGCGCCCGGCGGCTCCGCCCACGGGAGCACGCCTCGGGCCGCCCGCGCGGGACCGGCGGGCCACGCGCGCTCGCGCGGCCCGCCCACGCTCAGACCCCGCCGGGCGCCCCTCCGCCTACCGGGCCGTCGTCGTCGCCGTCCTCGTCGTCGTCGCCGTCTTCCTCGTCATCGCGGTCCGCCAGCACCGGCGAGCCGTGGTGCGACCACACCCGCCAGCCGTCCTCCGTACGCCGGAAGACATTGGTCGCCACGACCAGCTGGCCGATGAGCGGCCCCACCGAGCCGTCGTCCTCGGCGGGTCCGCCACTGAGGATGTTCTCAGTGCAGGTCACCAGCGCCGTGTCGCCGACGACATCGATCTCCACATCCGTGAGGAAGAACTGGATGTACTCGGTGTTCGCCATGATCAGGGCGTACGAGCGGAGCACCTCACCGCGCCCGCGCAACACCGGCCACCCCGGGTGGACGACGCTCACCTCACCATCCAGCCACAGCCCGGACAGCGCCTCGTGATCGCCTTGCTCGATGGTCTCGTACAGGGTCGTGTTCGCCTGCTCGACCAGCTCGATGTCCGTCCGTGGGCCCAAGCCGCTCACACCGTTCCCGTCGGGTTCGCCGTCATATCGTTCGTTTCTGCCGTACTGCTCATATCGCCTGTTGCGCGTGAATCACTCATATCGGCCGTACCGGCCGCCTCTTCCACGGCGCGCGCCACCCGCACCGCATCCGCGCTCGCCCTGACCTCGTGCACCCGCACCGCCCAGGCCCCCTCTCGTGCCACCATCGCCGACACCGCAGCCGTCGCGGCGTCCCGCTCGCGGGCCGGCGGCGGGGCGGCTCCCTCGTGCCCTGCCAGCACCCTGCCCAGGAAGCGTTTCCTCGATGCGGCCACCAGCAACGGCCTGCCCAGCGCCCGCAGCCGCGCCAGCTGCGCGACCAGCGCCAGGTCGTGCGCGGCGCCCTTGGCGAAACCGAGTCCCGGGTCGATGACGATCCGCGCCGGGTCGACGCCGCCGGACACGGCCCGCTCCATGCTCTGCCCGAGCTCGTCGACGACCTCCGCGACCACGTCGGCGTAGACGGCGCGGTCGTTCATGTCGACGGACTGCCCGCGCCAGTGCATCACGACGAACGGCACGTGGGACGCGGCCACCATCGGCACCATCGCCGGGTCCGCGTTGCCCGCGCTCACGTCGTTGACCAGCCGCGCCCCGGCCTCCACGGCCCGCTCGGCGACCGACGCGCGCATCGTGTCGACGGAGACCACGACACCGGCCGCGGCCAGCTCACGTACGACCGGGACGACCCGGCGCAGCTCCTCGGCCTCGTCCACGCGTGCGGCCCCCGGGCGGGTCGACTCACCGCCCACGTCCACCACGTCGGCCCCCTGGGCCACGAGGTCGAGCCCGTGCTTGACGGCCAACTCGGTGTCGAACCACTGACCGCCGTCCGAGAACGAATCAGGCGTGACGTTCACAACGCCCATCACCGCGCAGCGGTCCCAGTCCGGCAGTCCGGCCACCCGGCCACGCAAGGTACTCATGGCACCAGCCTAGGCCGTGTTCCGACTGGCCGGATTGCGGCCACCTGCAGCGGCGAGGCGCCTCCACGCCGGACGACGGCCGAGGGGGTGGTCCGGGCCACGGCAGTCCGCCCCGGGGGCCGGACGGGCCCTTGGCCGGCAGGCGCCGCCCCGGACTTCCGGCGCCCGTACGACGCCCCTCCCCCGGCCCTCAGGCGGCCTTCTCGATCACTGTCGCACTGGGCGCGACGGGTGCCGGGGCGTGCGCGCACGGCCGGAGTTCGGCGGGGCGCCTGCGGCGCAGGACGCGCGGCAGGCTCAGCTCCAGATAGCCCTCGGCCTGCAGCGCGGCCAGGCCGATCCGCGGGATGTCGCGGCTGTTGCGGAAGACCACGAAGCGGGGCTCCCAGCGTGGCCGGAACTTGTCGTTGAACTTGTACAGCGACTCGATCTGGTACCAGCGGGACAGAAAGATCAACATGCCGCGCCAGACCCGGAGGACCGGTCCCGCGCCGAGCTTCTCACCGCGCTCCAGCGAGGAGCGGAACACCGCGAAGTTCAGCGACACCTGTTTGACGCTCAGGTCCGGGGCCGCCTGCAGAGCGGCCACGATCAGCAGTTCGTTCATGCCTGGATCGGCACTGCGGTCGCGGCGCATCAGCTCCAGGGAGATGCCGGTGTCCCCCCACGGCACGAAGTGCTGCATCGCCTTCAAGTCCCCGTAGGGCCCGGCGTCCTCGCCCTCGGCGGGCGCACGATGCGCCGTCGCGATCACCGCGTCGCCGTCGTCCACGGCGTCGATCCGGCCCAGCGCCATGGAGAAGCCGCGTTCGGTGTCGGTGTCCCGCCAGGCGTTCGCCGCCGCCTGGATCCGCTCCAGCTCCGCCGGCTCCAGATCGCGCACCCGCCGCACCCGGGTCACGTACCCGTTGCGTTCGATGCGCTTGACCATCTGCCGTACGTTGCGCATCGCCCGGCCGGACAGTGTGAAATCGGCGACATCCACGATCGCCTCGTCGCCGAGCTCCAGCGCGTCCATACCGGTCTCCCGGGTCCACACCTGGCCGCCGGTCTCGCTGCAACCGGTCACCGCCGGCGTCCAGGAGTGCGCCCGGGCCTCCTCCATGAACCGCTCGATGGCGCCCGGCCAGGCCTCGACGTCACCGATCGGATCTCCGCTGGCCAGCATCACACCGGAGATCACCCGGTAGCAGACGGCGGCCTTGCCGGTCGGCGAGAAGACCACGCCCTTGTCGCGGCGGAGCGCGAAATAGCCGAGCGAATCCCGGCCGCCGTGCTTGTCGAGCAGCTCCCGCAGCCGCCGCTCGTCGTCATCGGTCAGCCGCGCCGCCGGGTGCTCGGGCCGGAAGGCGAGGTACGCGGTGGTGGCGACGGTCAGCAGGCCGAGCGCGCCGAGGGAGTAGCCGACGGTGTAGTCGACCCGTTGGGTGTAGGCGACCGGGCCCTCGAAGCCGAACAGGCCCCACAGCACGTGCTGCGCCCGGTCCCAGAAGGACGGCGAGCCGATGGTCTTGTGGGGGTGGGAGCTGACGACGACCATGCCGATGGCGAAGCTCACACCGCCGAGGACGACGAGATTGGCCGCCGCCTTCCAGCGGCTGCGGGGGTCCGGGAGCGCGGCGAATTCGCGCCGGTGCCACACCAGGAACACCAGCAGGGCAAGCGAGAGCGCCGCCCCGAGAACGGAGTGGCGATAGACGAGTTGAGCGGCGATACCCACGGGCAGCAGCGCCACCGCAGCCACCCACGCGCGCCGCTTGCGCCGCTTCAGCCCATGGGCCAGCAGGAGCAGCAGAATGCCGACGACGATCGACGCGGCAGCCGCCAGCGGGCTCACGGCGCCCGGCAGCACCTCGGCCATCGCATGCATGCGACTGTGCCGGAATCGTGGGAAGACCCCGGCCGCGAGGTTCAGCAGGCCGACGACCACGCCGGCCGTCCCGACGCACCGCGGCACCGATTCGGGGCGCGGACCACGGAGCCGGCGTGGCGTTCGCCACGCAACCCGCTCCGGCTTTTCGTCATCTTGCCTGTCAGACATCACTTTCCCGTCGCCCCGGTCGAGAGAACATGCGAGCCTTGTCGCAACATCTGGACTTTTTGCGCCCTGTATGACGGCGTTTCAGGGCTCGGGGTTCCCTTAGCGGCACGGATGGACCGGCCGCCCGGAAGAAAGCACCACATGGGTCTCACCAGCAAGAAAGTGCTGCTTCTTGCCGTCGTCATCGCAGTGGCACTGTTCATCCTCACCATTTGGCTCTGGCCACGCCTGTCCAAGGGAAACTGGCGCGCCGTTCTGGGCCGAATCGGTCTGCTGCTGGCCACCCAGATCTCCCTTTTCGCCTCGATCGGTCTTTTCGCCAACCATTCCTTCGGCTTCTACGCCTCCTGGGCCGACCTCTTCGGCCAGGAGCAGGCGCCCGGCGTGGTCCACAACTATGAGACCGGTCCGAACGGCACCAAGCTGAAGATGCTGGGCTCCCAGCGCGTCAGCGTCGCCGGCGGCTCCAAGCCCTCGGTCGGCGGGCGGATCGACAAGGTCCTGGTCCGCGGCGAGACGTCAAAGATCAACAGCCCCGCGTATGTCTACCTTCCGCCGCAGTACTTCCAGGCGAAGTACGCGCACCGGAAGTTCCCCGCGGCCGTGGTCCTCACCGGCTACCCGGGCACCGCCGAGGCCCTCTACAAGAAGCTGCACTTCCCACAGGCGCAGCACGACCTCGTCAAGCAGCGCAAGACGCAGCCGACCGTGCTGGTGATGATGCGCCCGACCGTCGCACCGCCCCGCGACACGGAGTGCATGGACATACCCCGTGGCCCGCAGACCGAGACGTTCTTCACCCAGGACCTGCGCAAGGACATCTCCACGCACTACCGCATAGGTGCCGAGGCCAAGAGCTGGGGCATCATCGGTGACTCCACCGGCGGCTACTGCGCGCTGAAGATGACCATGCGCCACCCCGACGCGTACTCCACGGCCGTCGGCCTCTCCGCCAACTACCGCGCGCCGCTCGACGCGACCACCGGCGACCTCTTCGGCGGGGACCGGCAGCTGGAGCGCGAGAACAACCTCCTGTGGCGCCAGCAGCACCTGCCTGCTCCGCCGGTGAACCTCCTGGTCACGAGCAGCAAGCAGGGCGAGCCGAACTACCGCCACACGCTGAGGTTCATCGAGCAGACGAAGACGCCCTCGCGCGTCGCGTCGATCATCCTGGACAGCGGCGGCCACAACTTCAACACCTGGCGCCGTGAGATCCCCGCCGCCATGGACTGGCTCGGCGACCACCTCAAGGTCTGACGCGGCGCCTCCCGAGGGCGTACGCGGCAGCCCCGAAGGGCGTCAGTGCGCCCGGGGCCGCGCAGCGTGTCACAGCGATGCAGCGCGCCCTCTCACAGCAAAAACGGCGCGCGGAAGCCCCGCACGCCGTATCCGGCCCTCGCCGCACTCCGCCGCACCGCCCCCTGGGCCGGTGCGGCGCCGTCGCTCAGCGGCCGATGATCAGGCTCATCGCCTCGGAGCGGGTCGCGGCGTCCCGCAGCTGCCCGCGGACGGCCGAGGTCAGGGTCTTGGCGCCGGGCTTGCGGATACCGCGCATCGACATGCACATGTGCTCGCACTCGATGACGACGATCACGCCGCGCGGCTCCAGGATCTGCATCAGGGAGTCGGCGATCTGTGTGGTGAGCCGCTCCTGGACCTGCGGGCGGCGCGCGTAGACATCCACCAGGCGGGCGAGCTTGGACAGGCCGGTGATCTTTCCGTCGGTGGACGGGATGTAGCCGACGTGCGCGACGCCGTGGAAGGGGACCAGGTGGTGCTCGCAGGTGGAGTACACCTCGATGTCCCTGACCAGCACCATTTCGTCGTGGCCTATGTCGAACGTCGTGGTCAGGACGTCCTTCGGCTCCTGCCAGAGGCCCGCGAAGATCTCCTTGTACGCCCTCGCCACACGGGCCGGCGTCTCCTGCAGCCCTTCTCGGTCCGGGTCCTCACCGACGGCGAGGAGCAGCTCGCGCACGGCGTTCTCGGCGCGCTTCTCGTCGAATACGCCGATGGTGCCGTCGCCGGCCAGCGTCACAGGGTCCGTCATGTGGTGCCTCGTTCCTTCTGCGCCCGCACGAATCGCGGAATGCCGCGCCCCCCAGGCTAAAACCTGGGGGGCGCGGCATTCATTCCGGGGCCGGTAAGAACCCCGGGATCAGCTCTCCGAGCGAGGTTCCTCGGGGGCTTCCGTCTTCTTCTCCGTGGAGACGGTGGCGGTCGTCACGGAGCCATTGGCAGGCGCCAGCTCCTTGGGCGACAGCACCGGCGGCCGGGTCGACGGCGTACGACGCGAGGAGCCGGTCCACGCCGGGCGGGCCGGGCGCTTCACGATGTGCTTGAAGACCTCGGCGATCTCTTCCT
This sequence comes from Streptomyces sp. NPDC017993, assembly GCF_044328065.1. NCBI lineage: Bacteria > Bacillati > Actinomycetota > Actinomycetes > Kitasatosporales > Streptomycetaceae > Streptomyces > Streptomyces sp. NPDC017993. Next base: position 121,565 of record NZ_JBIRGO010000014.1, on the reverse strand, counting down.
TGCCCAGGGTCTCCTTCTCCAGGAGCGTCAGCACGAGGTTGTCGAGGACATCGCGGTTCTCGACCAGGATCTCCCACGCCTCGTTGTGCGCGGTCTCGATGAGGGCCTTGACCTCCTCATCGACCAGCGCGGCGACCTCTTCCGAGTAGTCGCGCTGGTGACCCATCTCGCGGCCCAGGAAGGGCTCGGAGTTGTCGGTGCCGAACTTGATCGCGCCGAGCCGCTCCGTCATGCCGTACTGCGTGACCATCGCGCGGGCCGTTGCGGTGGCCTTCTCGATGTCGTTCGCAGCGCCCGTGGTCGGGTCGTGGAAGACCAGCTCCTCCGCGGCGCGCCCGCCCAGCATGTATGCCAGCTGGTCGAGCATCTCGTTGCGGGTGGTGGAGTACTTGTCCTCGTCGGGCAGGACCATGGTGTAGCCCAGGGCCCGGCCACGGGACAAGATCGTGATCTTGTGCACCGGGTCGGAGTTCGGTGAAGCCGCCGCGACCAGGGCGTGTCCGCCCTCGTGGTACGCGGTGATCTTCTTCTCCTTCTCGGACATGATCCGGGTCCGCTTCTGCGGTCCGGCCACGACACGGTCGATCGCCTCGTCCAGGAAGTGATTGTTGATCAGCTTCGCGTCGCTACGAGCCGTCAGCAGAGCGGCTTCGTTGAGGACGTTGGACAGGTCGGCACCGGTGAAGCCGGGGGTGCGCTTGGCGACGGCCGTGAGGTCGACGTCCTGCGCGACCGGCTTGCCCTTCTGGTGAACCTTGAGGATCTCCAGACGGCCCTGCATGTCCGGGCGGTCGACGGCGATCTGCCGGTCGAAACGGCCGGGGCGCAGCAGCGCCGGGTCGAGAATGTCCGGACGGTTCGTGGCGGCGATGAGGATCACGCCGCCCTTCACGTCGAAGCCGTCCATCTCGACCAGGAGCTGGTTGAGGGTCTGCTCACGCTCGTCGTGGCCACCACCGAGACCGGCACCGCGGTGCCGGCCGACGGCGTCGATCTCGTCGACGAAGACGATGGCCGGGGCGTTCGCCTTGGCCTGCTCGAAGAGGTCACGCACGCGGGAGGCACCGACACCGACGAACATCTCGACGAAGTCGGAACCGGAGATCGAGTAGAACGGGACGCCGGCCTCACCGGCGACGGCGCGGGCGAGCAGCGTCTTACCCGTTCCGGGCGGGCCGTACAGCAGCACGCCCTTGGGGATCTTGGCGCCGACGGCCTGGAACTTCGCCGGCTCCTGGAGGAACTCCTTGATCTCGTGGAGTTCCTCGACCGCTTCGTCGGCCCCCGCGACGTCGGTGAACGTCGTCTTGGGGGTGTCCTTGGTGATCAGCTTCGCCTTCGACTTCCCGAACTGCATCACCCGGGAGCCGCCGCCCTGCATCTGATTCATCAGGAACAGGAAGACGACCACGATGAGCACGAAGGGGAGCAGCGACAGCAGCACACCGACGAACGGGTTCTGCTTCGACGGGGAGACGGTGTACCCGTCCTTGATCTCGTCGGTCTGGTATTTGGCTTGCAGGTTCTTCGCCAGATCGACGCCTTGGTCGCCGATGTAGCTCGCCTGGATCTTGTTGGAACCATCGATCTTGTTGTCGCCCGACAACTCGACCTTGATCTTGTTCTCGTCACCGGTCGTCAGCTCGGCGGATTTCACCTTGTTGTCAGCGATCGCCTTGACGACCTGACCGGTGTCCACCGTCTTGTAGCCGCCGGACGAGCCGACGACCTGCATCAACACGACCACGGCGAGGACGGCCAGCACGATCCACATGACCGGCCCACGGAAGTATCGCTTCACGTCCATCCATACGGAGCCGCTGAGGCCCCGTCCCTCCTGCCACAGTGAGGCACAACAGCCCTGTGGAGAGCTGGTCGTGCGTACGGTGTATTACTGGCCCGAAAAAGGACTGCCTTCGGACGGTACCCCAGCATTGTCACCCGACGACGCCGCCCACGGTTAACAATCCCGCCTTCCCCTGCTCCAACGGCGGGAAACCCCAGGGGGTTCCCGCCCGGCGTCAGTGGTCGGTCCGGGCCCTCGTCCGGCCACGGCGGCCGGCGAGCGGGTGGTGCTTCCTCAGCCGCCGTAGACGTGCGGCGCGAGGGTGCCGACGAACGGCAGATTGCGGTACTTCTCCGCGAAGTCCAGGCCGTAGCCGACGACGAACTCGTTGGGGATGTCGAAGCCGATCCACTTCACGTCGATGGCGACCTTGGCCGCTTCCGGCTTGCGCAGCAGGGTGCAGACCTCCAGGGAGGCCGGCTCGCGCGAGCCGAGGTTGGACAGCAGCCACGACAGGGTCAGGCCCGAGTCGATGATGTCCTCGACGATCAGGACGTGCTTGCCCTTGATGTCGGTGTCGAGGTCCTTGAGGATGCGGACCACGCCGGAGGACTGGGTGCCCGCGCCGTAGGAGGACACGGCCATCCAGTCCATCGTGACGGGGGTGGACAGCGCGCGCGCCAGATCCGCCATCACCATCACGGCGCCCTTCAGGACGCCGACGATGAGCAGGTCCTTGCCCGCGTACTCCGCGTCGATCTTCGCGGCCAGCTCGCCCAGCTTCGCGTCGATCTCTTCTTTGGTGATGAGTACCGACTGAAGGTCGGAGCCCATGTCCTTGTCGTCCACCCGTGCCACTCTCGCTCAGTTCGGTGTTCATGTCAGTCGTGAGACTCATGAAGCGGGGCGGCGCCTCGGTGTCCCGCGACTCAGCCCTGCCGAATGACCAGTCTGCCACCCTGCCGTCGCACACCTACTCGCCCGGGGAGGTTGATGGCTCCCTGTCCCCGCCAGGCGGTGATCAGCCGGTCGACTTCTTCGATGTGGCGGGCGAAGAGTGAACCTGCTGGTGCGCCCGCGCTGATGGCGGCCCTTCGCAGCACTCGACGGCGTACCGCGGGGGGCAGCGCGAAGAGGGCGGCGACATCCAGGGAGCCGCTGTCGTCGAGCACGTTGCCCTCGGCGTCGGCGGCCCAGGCGTCCAGGGCGTCGGCGTCGTCACGAGAGAGCTGGGCGGTCCGGGCGAGCGCCTCGACGACCCCTTTGCCGAGCGCTTTCTCCAGCGCGGGCAGCCCTTCGTGGCGCAGGCGCGAGCGGGTGTAGGCGGGGTCGGTGTTGTGCGGGTCGTCCCAGACGGGCAGGGCCTGGATGAGACATGCCTTACGGGCGGTCTGGCGGTCCACGTCCAGGAAGGGGCGGCGGTAGCGGCCGTCCCGTCCGGCGGTCGCGGCCATACCGGAGAGCGAGCGGGTGCCGGACCCGCGAGCGAGACCGAGCAGCACGGTCTCCGCCTGGTCGTCGCGGGTGTGGCCGAGCAGGACCGCGGCGGCGCCGAGCCGTTCGGCCGCGGCGTCGAGGGCGGCGTAGCGGGCGTCGCGGGCCGCGGCTTCCGGTCCGCCTTCCCGGCCCACCCGCACGGCGACGGTCTCGACCGGGTCCAGCCGCAGCGCCCGCAGTCGCAGCGCGACCTCGGCCGCACGGAGTTCGGAGCCTTCCTGGAGGCCGTGGTCGATGGTGACGCCCCCGGCGCGTACGCCCAGCTTCGGGGCCTCGAAGGCGAGGGCGGAGGCGAGCGCCATGGAGTCGGCGCCGCCGGAACAGGCGACGAGCACGAGCGGGGAGTCGTGCCGGTCCTGCGCGCAGTGATGGTTCAGTACGTCGTGGAGTACGCGGCGGACCGCCAGGCGTATCGCGGCGACCGCTGGATGGGGACCCATGTCCGTTTCCAATCGTTCAGCTGGGGAGCCTCGGGCCGTGGACGGGAAATCGTCACACAGAGTGCCTAGATGGTGACAGAGGCGAGCAGTTCCCCGAGCATTGCACGCCTATCCATGGGTCACGGTCCCTCAGACGGGTGATAGAAGGGGCGCGCTTCTGCCGAGCGGCGTGCCCAGCACACGCCGCTCGCCTACGGTGCCTAGTCCGCCTTGCGGTGCACCCGCGCGACCCAGTCCGCCGGTTTGGCGATCTCCTGTTTGGTGGGGAGGGTGTTCGGCGACGTCCAGACACGGTTGAAGCCGTCCATGCCGACCTCGTCGACGACGGCGCTGACGAACCGCTCGCCGTCGCGGTACTGGCGCAGCTTGGCGTCCAGACCGAGCAGCTTGCGCAGGGCCTGGTCAAGCCGGCCCGCGCCGCTGGCACGGCGCTTCTGGAACTTCTCGCGGATCTCGGCGACGGACGGCACGACATCGGGGCCGACGCCGTCCATCACGAAGTCGGCATGGCCTTCGAGCAGCGACATCACGGCGGTGAGACGGCCGAGGATCTCGCGCTGGGCGGGCGTCTGGACGATGTCGACGAGCGAGCGGCCGCCCTCTTCGCCCTCCTCCCCCTCCGGCTTCGCACCGGCCAGCGACTGGGCGGCTTCGCGCAGCCGCTCCAGGAGGGTGCCGGGGTCGATGTCGGTCTCGCCGAGGAACGACTGGATCTCGCCCTCGATGTGGTCACGCAGCCACGGGACGGCGGTGAACTGGGTGCGGTGGGTCTCCTCGTGGAGGCACACCCACAGCCGGAAGTCGTGCGGGTCGACCTCCAGTTCACGCTCGACGTGCACGACGTTCGGCGCGACGAGGAGCAGGCGGCCGCCCTGGGCCGCGGCGGGCAGGTCCCGCGAGGCGGGGGCGAACGTCTCGTACTGGCCCAGGACCCGGGAGGACAGGAACGACAGCAGCATGCCCAGTTCGACGCCGGTCACCTTGCCGCCGACCGCGCCGAGCACGGCGCCGCCGGGGGTCGACGAGCGACGGTCCTCCATCTTGGCCAGCAACGGCTTGAGGACGGCCCGGAAGCCGGCGACATTGGCCTTGATCCAGCCGGGCCGGTCCACGACGAGGACCGGTGTGTCATGCGGCGCCTCGCCCTCCGTGCCGGGCTGCGCCATCCGCGTGAACGCGCGGACGTGTTCCTCGGAGGACTTGGCGTGCTTGCGCAGCTCGGCGACGATCGCCCGCGCCTCGTCCCGGCTCACCTCTGGACCCGGCCGTACAAACCGGGTCGCGGTCGCAACCGCGAGATTCCAGTCGACCATCTCCGCACCACCGATGCTCGTCATGAGTTCACGGTACGTGGGCGCTCCGCTCGGGGGTAGCCGACCAGGCGGATCGCGCACGGTCCGCGTACAAACCGGCGTCGCGGACACGCCCTAGCGGCACCCGCAGTTCGCCACCGCCGAGGCGAGTCTGTCGAGGGCCCGTTGGGCGCCCTGGGCGTCGGTGGTGCCGCTCGTCATGAAGGCGAAGACCAGCAGCCTGCCATCGGCGTCGACGACACTGCCGGCCAGCGTGTTCACGCCGGTGAGCGTGCCCGTCTTGGCACGCACCGCGCCCGCGCCCGCCGTCTCGTCGGCGTAACGGCCCCTGAGCGTGCCCGTGAAGGCGGCCACCGGCAGGCCGGTGACGACCGGGCGCAGGCTGGGGTGCTCCGGTGCGGAGGCGCGCAGCAGGAGTTGCGAGAGCAGGGCCGCGGAGACCCGGTCGTCGCGGTCCAGACCGCTGCCGTCGTCGAAGACGGCGCCGTCCAGCGGCAGCCGCTGCGCCGCGAGGGCCTTGTGGACGGCTTCGCCGGCGCCGGCGAAGCTGGCGGGCTTTTTGGTGGCGAGGGCTGTCTGCCGGGCCAGTCCCTCGGCGATGTCGTTGTCGCTGTAGGTGAGCATCCGCTCGACGAGGGCGGAGAGCGGCAAGGAGCGGACCCTGGCGATCCGGTCGGCCTTCTTGGGGGCCTTGGCCCCGTCGGGCTCCCCGTCGACATCGATCCCGCGCTCGCGCAGCAGTCCGGCGAAGGCGCGGGCGGCCGCCCCCGCCGGGTCCGCGTCGCGCGGTGCGGTGCCGTGCTCGCTGTCGTCGAGCCGGGCCTCGTCGGCCATCAGGGCGGTGACCGGAGCGATGTTCTCGTTCGCGCCGATGGGGTGCTGGGACGGTCCCGAGTACGCCGAGGCGTCGTACCCGAGCGTGATCTTGGTGGTCCGGCTCTTCTTCAGGGCGCGGGCGGCCTTGTCAGCCAGGACACGCAGGCTCGCGGGCCGCTCCCCGGCTCCCGGCTCCGTCGCGCGGGCGGTGAGGGTCGGGTCGCCACCACCGACCAGGACGACGCGGTCCTCGCCGTCGCGTACGACCTCGGTGTCGATGCGGTGGTCCGCGCCGAGGACGGACAGGGCGGCGACGGCGGTGGCGAGCTTGACCGTCGAGGCGGGGGTGGTGGCCTCGTTCTGCTTGGCGCCGAAGACCTCGCGCCCCGCCGCGACGTCCACGACGGAGGCGGTGCGCAGGGGGCCGAGCGCGGGGTCCTTGAGCAGCGGCGCGAGGGCGTCGGCGAGGCCGGGTCCGGTGGGGACGGGGGCGGCGCCGCGGCCGGAGGCACCGTGCCCCGGCCCGCCGAGCGCGGGCAGCACGGGCGGTGCGCTGGGCGCGGGCCCGGCGTTCCCCGGGCTGCCCGGGCTGCCTGGGCTGCCTGGGCTGCCGTGATGCTCACCACCTGTGCCCGCTTCCGCGGCCGCTCGGGCCCGCTCGGCCGTACGCTGACCCGAGTCCCACGGACCGGTCGTCGCCACCGCGACGACCGCGACCGTCAGCCCGGTGGCGGCGGACACCGCTGTCAGCCGCCAGGTCTGCCTCGTAGTGCCCGGTGCGGACCGCCACGCATGCAGCGCGGCGTCCGACGCCGCCCGCGCCGACCGCCCCGCCGCCCGCGCGGATTGCTGCGCCGATTGCCATCTGACCTGCCATGTTCTGGTCTCCGGCACCTCGGACCAGCCCCTTTCGCCACCACACACCTGCGTGGGGGACACTTAATCACCAGACGTATGTGTTGATCATGGAGGAGCCACCCGTGGAGTTCGACGTCACCATCGAGATCCCGAAGGGTTCGCGGAACAAGTACGAGGTGGACCACGAGACCGGTCGGATCCGCCTGGACCGTCGACTCTTCACCTCGACCAGTTACCCGGCCGACTACGGCTTTGTCGAGAACACCCTGGGCGAGGACGGCGACCCGCTGGACGCCCTGGTCATCCTGGACGAGCCGACTTTCCCCGGCTGCCTCATCAAGTGCCGCGCCATCGGCATGTTCCGGATGACGGACGAGGCCGGCGGCGACGACAAGCTGCTGTGCGTGCCGGCGTCCGACCCGCGTGTGGAGCACCTTCGGGACATCCACCACGTGTCGGAGTTCGACCGCCTGGAGATCCAGCACTTCTTCGAGGTCTACAAGGACCTGGAGCCCGGCAAGTCCGTCGAGGGCGCGAACTGGGTCGGCCGCACCGAGGCCGAGGCCGAGATCGAGGCCTCGTACAAGCGCCTCGAGGCGCAGGGCGGCGCGCACTGACCCAGCGGTTCCGCGGCGCTCCGCAGTGATCGCCGCGCGCTGAGTTCCCCGCGCAGGCGCACTACGATTTTCGTACGCGAACGGGCGGCACCCACTTGGGGGTGCCGCCCGTTCGCGTGTCGCGCCCGCTGGGCCGGGCGGGTGCCCGGTGCGGAGAGCGGCCTCTAGAACCCTCGGGTGCGCTTCGCGGCGCGTCGGCCGCCCGCCACCAGTTCGACACCGGGAGCCCGCAGGAACAGCCGTGCGACCTCGCTTCCGAGGTTGACCCCGACGGCGATGGCGAGCGCCAGCGAGACCGCCTTGATCAGCGACGAGATGCCGTCGAGCAGGTTGCCCTGGGCGAAGTTGAGCAGGCCGAAGTACGTGGAACTACCGGGCAGCAGCGGGCCGATGGCCGCGGTGACGTAGGGCAGCGCCGAGGCGTAGCGGTAGCGGGAGAGCAGCTGGCCGAAGAGGCCGACAAGACCGGCCGCGATGGCGGTGGCGGGCACCGCGTTGAGCCCGGCGACGTTGTCGAGGGCGCCGTAGACGACCCAGGCGACCCCGCCGTTCAAGGTCGCGAAGGCCACGGTGTGACGTTCCTGCTGGAGCAGCACGCAGAACGCCAGCGCCAGCAGCATCGAGGCACCGATCTGCACCAGCGGCTCGTTGTACTCCGCCAGCGCCTGCTCCGGGTTGAGCCGCTGCAGGCCGGGATTCAGCTGGAGTCCGATGTAGAGCACGCTGAGCACGCCGACGACGATGCCGACGATGAGGTAGCCGACCTCCAGCAGACGGGCGGCCGCGGTGATGTAGTAGCCGGTCAGGCCGTCCTGGACGCCGGCGACCAGCGCCCGCCCCGGAATCAGCGCGAACAGCCCACCGGTGATCACCGCGGACGCCTGCACATTGGCGTGCAGCAGGCCGAAGGCGACGCCCATCGCGGCCGGCGGCATCGCCGCGACGACGAACTGGTAGAACTCCGGCAGCCCGCGGCCGGACGCGAGCCAGGCGAGGCGGTCGCCCAGCATCGAGCCCACCGCCGCCGCGATGAAGACCAGCAGCCCGCCGCCGACCAGCATGCTCGCGCCGCCGGAGAGCAGTCCGGAGGCGAGCGTCAGCCCCCAGCTCGGGTAGGGGTGGCGGTTACGGCGGATCTCGGCGAGACCGCGGTAGGCCTCTTCGAGGGTGATGCCCTCGGAGGTGATGTCGTCGACGAGCCGGAACACCGCGGACAGCCGGTTGTAGTCGACGCCGCGGCGCCGGACGGTCCTGCTGGCCGTGACCGGGTCGTCGACCAGCGACGGCTGGTAGGAGATCGAGAGCAGCGTGAAGGTGACGGTCGGCTCCACCCGCTCCAGCCCGTAGGCGTGCGCGACACCGAACATCGCGGCCTCGACGTCCTCGGCGCCCTCACCGCCGGCCAGCAGGATCTCGCCGATACGCAGGGTGAGGTCGAGCACGCGCGGTACGGCGGGCCCCGACTCGTCGGTGCGCTCGACCCGCTCGGGGACCGGCCGCTCACCGATCGGCATCCGGAGCATCGTGCGCATCCGATCCTGCCAGGGGACTTCCTTGGTGAGGCTGACGATCGGGATGCCGTGCGGCGGGGTGAAGGCGAAGCCCGCGGTGGTCGAGCCGGAAGGGCTGGGCACCGGGGTCTGGCCCGTGGTGCCCGCGGGGGGCGTGAACGCCGAACCCTCCTGCTCGGTCGGCGTCTCCGGGCGCAGCCCCTCGGGCAGCGCGAATTCGGAGGTGGGGTGCTCTTCCTCGGGCACGGGGGGATACGGCACGCCCAGCGGCGGGGTGAAGGCGCTGTGCGCCTCGTCCGACGAGGGCTTGTGTTCCTCAGGGGTGCCGGCCGGGTCCGAGGAACCCTCGCCGGGCTTACCGGTGTTGCTGATGGCGCTGCTGCCGTTCTTCGCGCTCTTAGAGCCGTTGCTGGGGGATGTCTGGTCGTTCGTGCCGTTGGTGCCGCGCTTGCCGCGCTGTGGATCCGACGCCACGTCTCCTCGCTCCTCGTACGCCTCCTGCCGACCGTCAAGGACACGATGCCTGATGACCGAATGCCGCGCTTGTTCGGGGCGTGCGTTTCCGGTGCGGCGTTCCGCCGCCCGAGGCGGGCACGGAACGCCGATGACACGGTCCGTCGTGTGCCCGGGAGAGGAGTGCGTGACACACGGCGGGAGCCGGGGCGAAGGAAACGGGGGTGTGGGGGTGAGACGCAGGCCCCGGGCAGGCGGGAAGCGGGGGAACCCGGGGCAGGCGGGACAGGCTGTCCCCAGGGAACGGGCACCGAGCCGGTGCGGCAGGAAGCCGGTGTGCAGGGGCCGGCAGGCAGGGAGCCGTTAGTCGGTGGGGGCGTGGGTGGTCGGTAGAGGCGTCGGAGTCGGGAGGCGATCCCCGGGAGCGGGGCCTCAGGGGCCCACCGCCTGCCGCGCCCTACCGCACACACGCCGTGCGGCCCCCGCGAGGGCGTCAGCGCTTGGCGTGCCGCCCGCGCCGGCCGTCGGCGCCGCCCTGCGGCCGGTCGGCAACCGGGTCCGCCGGGCCGGCCTCGCCCGCCGCGGCGTCCTTCTTGGACTTGCCGCGCGCCCGGAGGTACTCGATGGCGATCGGCACCACGGAGACCAGCACGATCAGGATCAGGATGGCTTCGATGTTCTTGTGGACGAACTCGATGTTGCCCAGGGACGCGCCGAGCAGCGTCACACCGGCACCCCACAGGGTGCCGCCGATGACGTTGAAGGTGATGAAGGAGCGGTAGTTCATCCGGCTCACGCCCGCGATGATCGGCGTGAACGTCCGCACGATCGGTACGAAGCGGGCCAGGATCAGCGACTTCGGGCCGTGCTTCTCGAAGAACTCGTGCGCCTTCTCGACGTTCTCCTGCTTGAAGAGCTTGGAGTCCGGGCGGGTGAAGAGCGACGGGCCCACCTTGCGGCCGAAGAGATAGCCCGCCTGGTCGCCCAGGACCGCGGCCAGCACGATCAGGGCGCACACCAGCCACAGCGGCTTGTCCAGCTTGTTCGTCGTCACCAGCAGGCCGGTGGTGAACAGCAGCGAGTCGCCCGGCAGGAAGAAACCGATCAGCAGGCCGGACTCCGCGAAGACGATGACCAGGACGCCGATCAGGCCGAACGTCGCGATCAGGTAGTCCGGGTCCAGCCACTGGGGGCCGAGCGCGAGAGTATTCACGGGGTGAAGGCTCCTGGGTCGAGGGCGCCGGATCGTGCGGTGCGACGGGTGCAGGCGCAGGGTGCGGCCCAAAGCTATCAACGCCGGGCGACGCCCCTTGGTTCCAGTCGGCCTCCCGCGCTCCGTGGCACGCCGGGGTGTCGTACGCCACTCGGGCGGCCCGCCGCCCACGCGCCGCCACCCGCTCGCCGCCGGCCGCTGGCCGGGCCCGCCGGTCCGGGTGATCCTGGCGCCAAGGAGGTGCGCGCCATGAGCATCGAGGACTACGGCGGCGGACAGTCACAGTCCGACGTCCTGGTGGTCACCACGAACGATGTCCCCGGCTACGCGGTCCAGCGGGTGATCGGTGAGGTCTTCGGCCTGACGGTGCGCTCCCGGCACGTCGGCAGCCAGATCGGCGCGGGCCTGAAGTCGATGATCGGCGGAGAGTTGAAGGGCCTGACCAAGACGCTGGTGGAGACCCGCAACCAGGCGATGGACCGGCTCATCGAGCAGGCCCGCTCGCGTGGTGCGAACGCGGTGCTGATGTTCCGCTTCGACGTCACCGAGGCGGCCGACGTCGGCACGGAAGTGTGCGCCTACGGCACGGCCGTGGTGATCGCCCCCAAGAGCTGAGCCGCGGCGCCGCGGTACGGGCCGGGGCGCACCCGGCCCGTACCGGATCACACCCGGCGCACGGCGTTGGCCAGAATCGCGTCGCGCAGGTAGCGGGCCAGGCCCGTCCTGATCGCCTCGTAGGTGGCCGTGAACCGCTCGTCCGCGACATACATCTCGCCGAGCCCGGTGTGGATCTCGTACGTGCAGTCGTAATAGGCGCCGCAGATGACCTGCCGGTGCTCCTCCGCGACGTCCGTCGCCGCCTCGGAATCCGCCGCCACGCCCTGGTCGAGCAGGTCCGCCATGCGGCGGTGGACGGCGTCGAGTTCCGCCGTCAGCCGCTGCCAGTCCTCCTTGGTGTAGGCGGCCGTCCGGCGCCGCGACTCCTTGTAGGCGTCGGTTTCGCCCCAGCGGCGCTCGGCCTCCTCCGCGTACTGGTCGGGGTCGAAGTCACCGAAGACCTCGAACTTCTCCTCGGGTGTGAGCCGAACCTTCATCCTTCGTGCCTCCATCGCGCGTTCGACGGCGGCGGCCATCTCCTGGAGTCTGCCGATCCGGGCGCTCAGCAGCTCGTGCTGACGCCGCAGGTGCTCCTGCGGATCCGCATCGGGGTCGTCCACAAGTGCCGCGACCTCGTCGAGCGGAAAGCCCAGCTCCCGGTAGAACAGGATCTGCTGCAGCCGGTCCAGATCGGCGTCGGCGTAGCGCCGGTGACCTGCGTGGTTGCGCGCGCCCGGCACCAGTAGCCCGATCTCGTCGTAATGGTGCAGGGTGCGCACCGTGACGCCGGAGAACCCGGCGACCTGCCCTACCGAATAGCTCACTTCCGCTCCTTTTCCGGTACGCACGCCACGATGTGTCCTCACGTCACGTGAGGTGCAAGTCCGGATGCTGAAAGCCGGGTGAAGGGGGCGGGCCCGGGATGACATCCTGCCGCGCATGCTGGGAATAACGGATCTGTCCACCTATCTGGTGGGGCTCGCGCTGATCATTCTGCTGCCGGGGCCGAACTCGCTGTACGTCGTCTCGGTGGCGGCGCGGCGCGGTCCGCGCGTGGCGTACCGGGCGGCGGCGGGGGTGCTGTGCGGTGACACCGTGCTCATGACGCTCTCCGCGGGCGGGGTGGCGTCGCTGCTGCAGACCAGCCCGGTGCTCTTCGCGATCGTGAAGTTTGCCGGTGCGGGTTATCTGACCTGGCTGGCGGTCGGCATGCTGCGCGGCGCCTGGTCCCTGTGGCGCGGCCGCGAGGCTCGCCGGGCGGCCCGTGGCGACGAGGGCGCCGAGCGGCCCGCGGGGGCGAAGGAGGCAGTCGAGCGGCCCTACCGCAGGGCGCTGGTGGTCTCGCTGCTCAACCCGAAGGCGATCCTCTTCTTCATCTCCTTCTTCGTGCAGTTCGTGGACCCGTCCTACGCGCACCCGGTGCTGTCGTTCCTGGCGCTGGGCGCCTGGGCGCAGCTGTTCAGCCTCACGTACCTGTCGATCCTGATCTTCAGCGGGACGTTCCTGGCCGCGACCTTCCGGCGCCGCCGGCGTCTGTCGGCCGGCCTGTCGGCGGGCGCCGGGGCGGCGTTCCTCGGCTTCGCGGCGAAGCTGTCGATGGCCGGACCGGGCTGAGCCCGGCCCCGGCGGTCGCCTACGGGCGGGGAAGTGGCCCCCACGGGCCCTCCCCGCCCGTTTGCCTTCCCCCGGCCGCCCTCTGGAGGCTCCACCCTCTTTGTCCCCTTATCGTCGGGATTCAGGAGGTGTGCCGATGCCCGTGCATGACGTGAACGTCGCCGTCATCTACTACTCGTCGACGGGCACCGTGGCCGAGCTCGCCCGGCTCATCGCCGACGCCGCCGAGCACGCGGGCGCCGACGTACGGCTGCGCAGGACCGCGGAACTCGCTCCCCAGACCGTCATCGACGCCTATCCGGCCTGGGCGGCGAACGCCACCGCGACCGCCGACATCATGGAGGCCACCCCGGAGGACATGCTCTGGGCGGACGCCGTGATCTTCGGATCGCCGACCCGCTTCGGCAATGTGACCGCTCAGCTCAAGCAGTTCCTCGACACCCTGGGCGGCCTCTGGCGACACGGCCAACTGGCCGACAAGGTCTACAGCGGCTTCACCGCGAGCGCCACCCCGCACGGCGGCCAGGAGTCCACACTGCTGGCGCTCTACCAGACCATCCACCACTTCGGCGGCATCCTCGTCACGCCCGGCTACACCGACCCGGCGAAGTACACCGACGGCAATCCGTACGGCACCTCGCACACCGGCGGCCCCGACACCCCGGTCGACGACGACGCGCGCACCGCTGCCCGGATCCAGGCGGCCCGCGTGGTGAAGTTCACCAAAGCCATCAAATCCGGCCTCGCGCAGGCCGGCTGAGGAACAGGCGGCCAGATGACGCTCCACAAAGGCGGTTCCGGCACCGGCCGGCCGGCCACCGGACGCCCGGTCAATCCCTTCTACGGCGAGGCCGATCCGGTCTCCGGCATGACCGAGGCACCCCCGTGGCACAAGCTGCCCGACGGACCGGTCTCCCCGCACACCGCCTATCAGTTCGTGCACGACGAGCTGATGCTCGACGGCAACTCCCGGCTCAACCTGGCGACGTTCGTCACCACCTGGATGGAGCCGCAGGCGGGCGTCCTGATGGCCGAGTGCCGGGACAAGAACATGATCGACAAGGACGAGTACCCACGCACCGCGGAGCTGGAGAACCGGTGCGTGGCGATGCTCGCCGACCTGTGGCACGCACCCGACCCGGCGAAGGCCGTCGGCTGCTCGACGACCGGCTCGAGCGAGGCGTGCATGCTCGCGGGGATGGCGCTCAAACGACGCTGGATGCGACGCAACCAGGACCGCTATCCCACCGCCCGGCCGAACCTCGTGATGGGCACCAACGTCCAGGTCTGCTGGGAGAAGTTCTGCAACTTCTGGGAGGTCGAGGCACGCCTGGTCCCGATGGACGGCGATCGCTTCCACCTCGACGCGGCATCCGCCGCCGAGCTGTGCGACGAGAACACCATCGGCGTGGTGGCGATCCTCGGCTCGACCTTCGACGGATCCTACGAGCCGGTGGCCGAGATCTGCGCCGCCCTGGACGAGATCCAGGAACACCGCGGCTGGGACATCCCGGTCCATGTGGACGGCGCGTCCGGCGCCATGATCGCGCCGTTCCTCGACCCGGATCTGGAGTGGGACTTCCGGCTGCCGCGGGTCGCCTCCATCAACACCTCGGGCCACAAGTACGGCCTGGTCTACCCGGGCGTCGGCTGGGCCCTGTGGCGCGACCAGGAGTCGCTGCCCGAGGAACTGGTCTTCCGCGTCAACTACCTGGGCGGCGACATGCCGACCTTCGCGCTCAACTTCTCCCGCCCGGGCGCCCAGGTCGCCGCCCAGTACTACACGTTCCTGCGGCTGGGCCGGGCCGGCTTCCGTGCCGTACAGCAGGTGACCCGGGACGTGGCCCGGTCCATGGCGGAGCGGATCGGCGCCCTGGGGGACTTCCGGCTGCTCACCCACGGCGACCAGCTGCCGGTCTTCGCCTTCACCACCGCCGACGACGTCACCGCCTACGACGTCTTCGACGTGTCCCGGCGGATGAAGGAGCGGGGCTGGCTGATTCCCGCCTACACCTTCCCGCCGCACCGCGAGGACCTGTCCGTGCTGCGGGTCGTCTGCCGCAACGGCTTCTCCCACGACCTCGCCGACATGTTCCTCAAGGACCTGGAGGAACTGCTGACCGAACTCCGGCGCCAGACCGGGCCGTTGGAGCGTCCGGCGAACGTGGCCACCGCCTTCCACCACTGACGGCCGCCGCCCCCACCCGTACCGGTGCGCGGAGCAATACGGACTCCCTCGCAAGCGAGCCCGCGCAGCCCGGCTCTCAGCGCCCGGCCAACCGGCCCTGCGCCCCGCCGGCGCTCACCGCGCCCGCTCACCGGGCTCGGCGCCCCGCTCCTCGCCGCCGGTCTGCTCCTCGCAGGTCCGCTCGCCGCCCGACCGGCCGGGCGCCTTCGTCGCGTACGGGTTCGCCACGCCGTCCGGGAGCACGCCGACGAACGGCTCCCCCTCGCCCGCGAAGACATACGCCCCGCCCTCGATCCGCTCGATCAGGCCACGCGTCCACGCGGCTCCGCTGTCCGCGGAGTGCACCCACATGTCCATGATCTCGCCGATGTGGCCGAGCTGTCCCGGCCCCTCCTCGGGCGTGTAGTACTCGGTGACCGTGCCCCGCCACTCCTCCAGCGCCCGCACCCGCTCCCCGAGCAGCGCCACCGCCTCGGCCCGCGGCAGGTCGACGAGGAAGCCGATGCCCGCGCTGAGCACATCGACCTTCTGATCGTGCTGGGAGAGCGCCGCGCGCAGCAGCGTGAAGAACTCGGTCTCGCCCGCCGCGGTCACCTCGTACTCGGTGCGCGGCGGGCCTCCCGCGGTGCTCGGCGCGGTGTCGTGCGCGAGCAGCAGCCCGTGCTTCGCCAGCTGCTTGAGCGCGTGGTAGATCGAGCCCGGCTTGGCGTTGGACCATTCGTCGGCGCCCCAGTACTCCAGGTCGTTGCGCACCTGGTAGCCGTGCGCCCGCCCGTGCTGCCGCACGGCACCGAGTACCAACAGCCGGATCGCCGACATCGTCCCCTCAACCCCTCACACGCGCTGCCGCACCCGTGTGCGGCCGGTGCCGTCAGCCTAGACGGGTGAGGCTATTCAATTTTGACTAACTTCGCCGGCATCCGGGCCTTCGGCCGGCGGAAGCCCCGCGGGGTCACGCGGAAGGCGGCCCCGCGGCGCCGGGGAAGCGCGCTATCCCTGCCCGCCCTGCCGCGCCTTCTGCTCCTCAGCGACCAGGACGAAAGCGGTCTCGCCGTCCAGGGACTCGCGGAGGATGTCAGCGTGCCCGGCGTGCCGGGCCGTCTCCTCGATCAGGTGCAGGACGAGCCAGCGCATCGACTGCTGCGCCTCCGGCGGGTACCAGGGCGCCGACGGGAGCGGGAAGGTGTCGTTCAGGCTCGGCACGGAGCGGACGAACTTCTCGGTCCGCCGCGCGACCGCCTCCCAGAACTCCAGCACGCTCTGCAGCGTCTCGCCGTCCTCCAGCGCGAAGCTCAGGTGCCAGGTCTCCTCGGTCCGCGCGATGGAGTGCGGCAGCTCCTGCGCGGTCTCCACCCAGCCCTGCTCGGTCTCCGCGACGTGCTTGAGGAGACCCGCGAGCGTCAGCTCACTGGCGCTGGGCCGCTGCCTCGCCTGCTCGTCGGTCAGACCGAGCACCGCGCGCCGCAGGCCGCCGCGCTGCGCCTCCAGGAAAGCCAGGAGCGCGCCGCGCTCGTCGCCATGGGCCTCTGCAAGAACGTGAGTGGGCATTGAGATCCACCTTTCGTGACATCCCCGGGCGGACCGGCTCTGCGCCCCCGCCTTCCGACACCACTCAACGTACGAGCCCTTGCGGTCAGATCCTGTCCTCAAGGGCCGCGCGGCAGGCTGATCCTGAGAATCTCAGAACGGGAAGGTCGACCGCCCGTGCTGAATCGAGATCCACTTGGTGGTGGTGAAGGCCTCCACCATGGCGTCGCCGTTCAGCCGCCCGACCCCGGAGCTCTTCTCGCCGCCGAACGGCACGATCGGCTCGTCGTGCACCGTGCCGTCGTTGATATGGATCATCCCGGTCTCGATGCGCTTGGCGAACCGCACCCCGCGCTCGATGTCACCGGTGTGCACCGCGCCGCTGAGTCCGTACGGCGTGGCGTTGGTGATCCGTACCGCCTCGTCGTCACCGTCGAAGGGAATCAGCAGCACCACCGGGCCGAAGATCTCCTGCGTGAGGATCGAGGAGTCCTCCGCCAGCCCGCTCAACACGCTCGGCGCGACGAGCGTGCCCCGGGTCTCGCCGTGAAGGAGCGCGCTGGCCCCCTCGGCGAGCGCCCTGTCCACGAGCGAGGAGATGGCCTCGGCCTGGCCTTCGTTGATCAGCGGGCCGATGTGGGTCTGCGGGTCGGCCGGGTCGCCGACCTTCAAGGACGCGACCTTGGCGACGAACTTTTCGGTGAACTCCCGCTCCACCGCGCGGTCCACGAGCACCCGGTTCGCGGCCATGCAGACCTGCCCCTGGTGCACGAAGCGGCTGAAGACGGCGGCGTCCACGGCGTAGTCGATGTCGGCATCGTCCAGCACGACGAGCGCGCTGTTCCCGCCCAGCTCCAGCACCGTGTGCTTGAAGTGCGAGGCGGCGACGGTCGCGACATGCCGGCCGACCTTCTCCGACCCGGTGAAGGAGATCGTCTTGGGCACCGGGTGCTCGATCAGCGCGTCGCCGATCTCGGCGATGTCGGTGACCACGACATTGAGGACGCCCGGCGGCAGCCCGGCCTCCTCGAAGATCTTGGCGACCAGCCCACCGCCGCAGATCGGGGTGTTCTGATGCGGCTTGAGGACCACGGCGTTACCGAGCGCGATGGCGGGCGCGACGGACTTCAACGACAGCAGGAACGGGAAGTTGAAGGGGCTGATGACACCGACGACCCCGACCGGCAGACGGTAGAGGCGGTTCTCCTTGCCATCCACCGGCGACGGCAGGATGCGACCCTCGGCGCGCAGCGCCAGCTGGATCGCCTCCCGCAGGAACTCCCTGGCGAGATGCAGTTCGAAGCCCACCTTGGCGCGCGTCCCGCCGACCTCCGCGGCGATCGCCTCACCCAGTTCCGCCTCGCGGTCGTCGATGATCCGCAGTGCACGCTCGAAGACGAGCCGCCGGCTGTAGGGGTTGACCGCACCCCACTCGCGCTGCGCGCGCTCGGCGGCGCGGTAGGCCTGGTCTATCTCCTCGACGGTGGCGACGGGTATCGACGTCAGCTTCTCGCCGTTGTACGGGTTGAAGTCGACGATGTCCCACGAGCCGCTGCCGGATCGCCACTCGCCGTCGATGAACTGATACGCCAACTCGTCGAAGTAGGACATGCCATCCCGATCTGGAGAACAGGGCGCGCAGGGCGCCGCATTGGGGGGTGCTGACTCCTGATGGCTTGTCATCCTACTCGCGCGTCACATCAGTTGGAGTAGACCACGCAAGAGGTCCCGGGTCTCGGCCGGATTCGGCCCCTCCTCCTGGAGGCGGTCCATCGCCCGCGCGTACAACGCCACCTCTTCGGGCTTGTCCACATACAGCGCGCTGGTCAGCTGCTCCAGATAGACGACGTCCGGCAGGCCCGTCTCCGGGAAGCCCAGCATGGTGAAGGCGCCACTCTCGGCCGCGTGCCCGCCGTAGCTGAACGGCATGACCTGAAGGCGCACATTCGGCCGCTCGGACACCTCGATCAGATGCCGCAGCTGGTCGCGCATGACCTCGCGTTCCCCGTACGGACGGCGCAGTGCGGCCTCGTCCAGCACACAGTGGAACTGCGGCGGGCGCTCCGCCAGCAGCAGCTTCTGACGCTCCAGACGCAGCGCGACCCGGCGCTCCACGTCGGCGTTCGTGGCGTCCGGCATGCCGCGTCTGACCACGGCGTGGGCGTAGCCCTCGGTCTGCAACAGGCCGTGCACGAACTGCACTTCATAGTTGCGGATGGCGGAAGTGGCGCCTTCCAGGCCGACATAGGTCTGGAACCAGCCGGGGAGGACATCGGTGTAACTGTGCCACCAGCCCGTGACGTTGGCCTCGCGCGCGAGGGAGAGGAGCGCCTCCCGTTCCTGCTGGTCACCGACTCCGTACAGTGTGAGCAGATCCTCGACGTCCCGCGCCTTGAAGCTCACCCTGCCCAGCTCCATGCGGCTGATCTTCGACTCCGACGCGCGGATCGAGTAGCCGGCCGCTTCCCTGGTTATGCCACGGGATTCACGCAGCCGCCGAAGCTGTGATCCGAGCAGGATGCGCCGTACCACCGACCCGCTCGACTCGTTAGCGGACACCTCTCGGACCCTCCTGTGACCACACCCGTCCAACAACGCGCCGCAGTCTGCCACGTTCACGCTTCGTTGAGTGCTCATCCGGTTACTGATATGTGAGGCCCCCGCAAGCTCTCCACAGAAAGCCGCAAGAAGAATTGGCCGCGAATCCGCCCGTCCTGGCGCAATCACGGCACGTGCACGTGCATCTGCCCTTGCATCTGTCGTGCCCATTGGGAACCATGGGCGTCGCACGCATGCACGCTCGTGAAAGATCCGCCAGATCCGGCTGACCGGCCAGGGTCATGACGTCCGCGAACGCCAGGAGTGCCTCGCATGGGGACCAAGGTTTTGACCATGCTCGAGCCGTTATGGCAGGGCCTTCCTCCCGTCGACCCCTTGGCCGTCTCCGGATCCGCGTCCTGCACGCTCCCGCCGCGGTACGAATCGGTCGGCGGTGCACGGAAGTTCACCCGCGACACCCTGCAGGGCTGGGAGCTGGACGAACTCTTCGACGGAGTCGCCCTGGTGGTCTCCGAACTCGTCACCAACGCCTTGCGGCACGCGATTCTCGCCGCTCCGGAACGCGCCGACGACACCCCGCCGGCCCGCCTCCACCTGATGCGCTGGTCCTCCAGGCTGATCTGCGCGGTCCGGGACCCCAGCGACTGCTCCCCGGTCACCGGCGAGGCCGACGAGGCCGCCGAGTCGGGGCGCGGGCTGTATCTCGTGGAGGCCTTCAGCGACAGCTGGGGCTGGCAGCCACTTGCCGGCCCCGCGCCCGGCAAGATCGTGTGGGCCCTCTTCCGGCTGCCTTAGCCGGCTTCTGCCCCACCGGGTTTCGCCCGCCCACAGGGCGGCGGGCCCGGCCGTCCGCATGCGCGCACGCGGGTGCGGCGAAGGCGCCCCGGCCGCCCTTCGCGCCCTAGTCGGCCACGAGGTGGTCGAACTCCCCGTCCTTGACGCCGAGGAGCATCGACTCGATCTCGGCCGGCGTGTAGACCAGCGCAGGTCCGTCCGGGAAGCGGGAGTTGCGCACCGCTATCTCGCCCCCGGGCAGCTTCGCGAACTCCACGCACGAGCCCTGCGAGTTGCTGTGCCGGCTCTTCTGCCAGGCCACGTCACGGAGATCCGTTGCGGCCATGCCGTTGTGTGCGTGAGGCACAGAGGTCTCCCGGGGATAACAGATGGCAACTGCCCGGGATCATAGCTGCGTTCATATGCAGATGCATGCGCAGATGCACGTGCACGACAGGCGGTGCCGAAACGATCACAGCTCGTCGCATACCGGCCCCTCGCTCGGCCGCCGTCCACCCCTGACGCCAAAGGGGCGGGCCGGGCCCTCAGGACCGCGGCCGCACCGACGACCATGAGACGGCCGCCGCGGCCTTCGGGTTCCACATCGGGCCCGGCCCTGTTCGACATCCCCGCCCCTCACCGGGAGGCATACGGCAGCAGCGCCATCTCCCTCGCGTTCTTGATGGCACGGGCCAACTGCCGCTGCTGCTGGGCCGTGACGCGGGTGATCCGGCGACTGCGGATCTTGCCCCGGTCGGAGAGGAACTTCCGCAGCAGCGTGGTGTCCTTGTAATCGATGTAGGTGATCCCTGCCGCATCGAGCGGATTGGGGCGGGGCGCGGGCGTCCGGCGGGGATCGTGCCGACGGGTCATGACGGGGTCTTCCTTAGGGGTACGGGCGAGATGGGTACGGGCGAGGCCGGTCGTTGCTGACGGGGCGCGCCTCGGCGGGCCGCCCCCTGCGGGACGCGGCCGGCCTACGAAACGGGATCGAGGAGCGCGTCGAAGACGGGTGGCAGGCTCTTCCACGCCTGCGGTCCGCCCGCGTACTCGGCGTCGGTGAGCACACAGGACCGCAGGAGGGACGCGAGCCCCTCACGGTCCAGTCCGGGCGAGGTGAAGACCAGATGCTGGGCGCGGTCGCCGTGCTCGGGGTGCCAGTCCAGCGCGGCGGCGGCCCGCCGCATCGGTGGGACCATCTCCCAGGCGGCGTCCGGCAGCGCAGCCAGCCAGGGCCCGGCGTTCTCCACGCACAGCGCACCGCCGGCGGCGTCCCAGGACAGCAGCGTGTCCGGGCGGTCGGCCAGCCAGAAGCGGCCCCGGCTGCGCGCGGCCGCACAGGCGAGGTCCTCCAGCGCCCCGTAGAGCCGCTCGGGGTGGAAGGGCCGGGTGTGGTGCCAGACGAGCGTGGCGACGCCCTCCGCATCGGCATCCTGCGGCAGCAGCGCGCAGGCGGGGTGCTGACGCGCCGCGGCCGCCTCGACATCGAAGCCGGCCATCGCGGCGGCCGCCAACTCGCCCGATTCCACGGGGACCTGGTGTGCCATGGGGTGCAGTTGCGCGAGCAGCGCCAGATCGGCGGGTTCGGCCTCCTCCTCCCCCGGGGCGAGCGCCAGCACCGGCGCGTACTCCAGCTGGCGGGCCCAGGTGTCCGCGACGGTGCGCTGATCGGAGGCCGCGGCGGCGAGTCCCGCCTCCGCGAGGTCGTCGCCGCAGCCGAGGTAGGGCAGCAGCAGCGCGGGGTCGACGGCGGTGATCACTCCGGTCAGGGCCAGGTTCTCGCTGCCGCAGGCCGTGACCACCTCCGCCATCGCCTTGGGCTCGACGGAGTCCCACAGCTCCACGATCGCCAGCCGACAGGTGCGGCCGGCGGCCAGCCGCTCCAACTCGGGCACCAGGTCCTCGCGCAGCGCGCAGCAGGCACAGTCGTTGACCAGCGGCGCCTCGCCGGTGTCGAGGGCGCCGCCGCCGTCGCGGACCGTGCGCCGGACGGTGCCGGCGGCGGCCGAGGCGAGGTCGTGGTGGAGGGCGACACTGCCGGGGACGGTACGCAGCAGCCGCTCGACGACGGCCTGCCGCGCCTCCGCGTGCAGGCCGCCCACCAGCACGACGTTGAGCCGGTCCATCAGCGGGCCTCGCGATTGCCGTAGCGGCGCTCGAACCGCTCGACGCGTCCCGCGGTGTCCAGCACCCGGGCGGTGCCGGTGTAGAAGGGGTGGCTCGCCGAGGAGATCTCGACGTCGATGACGGGGTAGGTCAGGCCGTCCTCCCATTCGATCGACTTGTCACTGGTGGCGGTCGAGCGGGTCAGAAAGGCGAAGTCGGCGGCCCGGTCGCGGAAGACGACGGGCTCGTACGCGGGGTGGATTCCAGGCTTCACGGTGCTCAGCGCTCCTCTCGGAAGGTCACGTGCCGACCGACGACGGGGTCGTACTTGCGCAGCACGAGGCGGTCGGGGTCGTTACGGCGGTTCTTGCGGGTGACGTACGTGTGGCCGGTGCCGGCGGTGGACCGGAGCTTGACGACCGGGCGTAGTTCGTTGCGGGCCATGTGGTTAGTATACGGAAATGGTTTCCATTTTCAATAGCGCTCCGTCGAGGGCCACGACCGAAGGGACCGCACCTTGTCCGCCCACTGCCAGCTGACCGGACGCAAGCCCGGCTTCGGCAACACCGTTTCCCACTCGCACCGCCGCACCTCGCGCCGGTTCGACCCGAACATCCAGCGCAAGCGCTACTGGCTGGAGAGCGAAGGCCGGCGCATCCGGCTGACGCTGAGCGCCAAGGGCATCAAGACCGTGGACACGATCGGGATCGAGGCGGCCGTCGCCCGCATCCGGGCACGAGGGGAGAAGGTCTGATGGCCAAGCAGAGCAAGATCGCCAAGAACGAGAAGCGGCGGGCGACCGTCGCGCGCTACGCGGCCCGGCGCGCCCTCCTGAAGGCCGTCATCCGCGATCCGCAGACCCCGCAGGAGGAGCGCGACGCCGCCGGGCGCGAGCTGGCTCGACAGCCCCGGGACGCCAGCCCCACCCGGGTCCGCAACCGCGACAGCGTCGACGGCCGTCCGCGCGGCTACTTCCGCGCCTTCGGCCTCTCCCGCGTACGCCTGCGCGAGCAGGCCCACGCGGGCTACCTGCCCGGCGTACGAAAGTCCAGCTGGTAGGGCCGCCCAGCAACCGCCTGAGCCGGCCCACCCCCCGGCTCAGGCGGCGGGACCGTTCGGGTGATACTGGACAGAACGCCCTGAGGCCCCCGACGAAAGCGAGCCCGCGATGCTCCGGAACGCCTTCGAACCCTGGCACCTGGTCCTGATCATCCTGGCCTTCGTGCTGCTCTTCGGCTCGAAGAAACTGCCCGACATGGCACGCGGCCTCGGCCGCTCGATGCGCATCCTCAAGTCCGAGGCCAAGGCCCTCCAGGACGACGGACCTGCGGACGCACCCGCCGACCGGGAAGCCACCGCCAAGCCGGCCACGGAACCGCGCCCGGAGACTTCCGCCCGGCACTGACGCCGGACCTCCGGCCCGCGACAGCCGCTGGGGCACGCCCGATCTCCCGCCTCGCCCGCGCCCTACGGGCGGGCGACGAGCCCTCGCGGACACGCCCTAGTGGTCGCCGCCCTCGTCGATCAGCCGGCGTACCTCCCGGTCGATCAGCCCCAGCCGCGCCTCGGCCACCAGCGGCACGGCCCGGCGCTGCCGCCGCGCCTCCGCGAGATCGATGTCGACGGTGACCAGGGCAGGCTCCCACTTCGGCGCCTGCGCCACCACCGCGCCCCGCGGATCCACCACCCGCGAGCCGCCCCAGAAGGCCGCGCCGTGCTCGTTGCCGACCCGGTTCACGAAGACCACCCAGCACTGCAGCATCCGCGCCGTGTAGGACAGCAGCGTGTCCCAGTAGAGCCCGGTATCCATCGCCTCCGGGTCCAGACTCGCCGCACTGTTCGTCGGCACGAACAGCACCTCGGCGCCGTCCTGCACCGCCAGCCACGGCAGCACCGGCTGCCACGCGTCATTGCACACCAGCGTCGCACCCCGGCCCCCGCTCGCCGACTTGCTGAGGTCGTACGCCCGCAACGACTGCCCGGGACTGACGTGCTTGCGCTCCTCCCACGCCAGGTAGTTGGGGAGGTAGAGCTTGCGGTGCGCGTGCAGCAGCGCCCCGTCCGAGTAGTGCCCCGCGGTGTTGTACGCGCGGAGACTGGTGTACTCGTGGAAGCCGACCACCACGTCGGGGCCGAGAATGCCCAGTTCCAGCAGCCGCGGATCGCGGACCTCGATCGAGATGTCCCGTTCGAGCACGCCCAAGTGGTAGCCGTGCAGGCTGAGTTCGGGGAAGACGACGAGGTCGGCACCCTGCGCCGCGGCCTGCTCGATCTGGTCGCGGGCCACGTCGAGGTTCTCCGCCACTTCGCCCAGCACACAGTCCGTCTGCGCCAGCGCTACGCGCATCGCCCACACCTCCCCGATTCATCACCTTTGCGGCTTTATCAAGTCTGCCAGAGCCCACGCGTCGGGGCCCCGGGCGACAGCCCTCCCCTGCTCCCGGGGCGCCGCTCGACGCCACTGCGAGCTTCAGCCTCAGGAGGTGCCACCGAGCGCCGGCGGCCGCGGCCGGCCCTTCGGGAGACCCCCCATGGGTACCGCCGGCCCCAGCGCTCGCGCCCCGCACCGCTCGGTGCGTCGGATCGGCGCGCCAAAGGCGCCGGTCCGCGGTCCGCCGGGAGCGCCGGGGCTCGCATCGTCCGGGCGATACATTCCGGCCGAATTCAAACCCCCGGAGAGACAGGTACCACCAATGAGCGAAAGAACGATCCTTCCCGTGCCGCACACGGATTTCGCGCGTTGATCCACACGATCCGCCAGACGCCCCGCCGGTCGGCTTCCAGCCGCAGCCCCCCGGCGGCAGGGGCGCGGCGGTACGCGGTCGAGTCGTCCGGCGATGCCGACGGGCGCCTCCGACCGGGTGGCCCAGGCCGAGCGGCCCGCCGGACCCGCTCGGCCGGCCGCCAAGCCCTCCTCGCCCTGGCCTGCGACGAGTTGCCGTGGACGGACTTCGCGCCGTTCCCGCTGACCGACTCGGTGCCGCGGTCGCCGCCGGTGGCCATCGCCGCTGAGCGGCCGCCGGCGAGCAATCCCGAGCAGCGACGCCGCTTACAGCCGCGCCCGCCAAAGCCACCGTCACGCACAGCTCTTCAAGGAATGCCTCCCGCCCCGGAATACCTCCCGACCCGGGAGCCCTATTCGCACAACGCCAACCGTCGCCACGCCTTTCCTCGTCACCGGACAGATGGCAACACGACTGGGACGAGCGGACGGCACTCATATCAAGGACGCCCCTCTTGCGCTCTCTTCCCGTAATAGAGAGGAGCAGCACGAAAGGCGCGGAGACAGTCGAAGGCAACGGAAGACTTCAGGCAATAATTGTGAATCCGCATATTTGGTTGGCAAATGCCGGAGCGCCATACCGAACACCCGGCCAGTTGCCGACCGGCACGCCGCAGGGGCCCGCGATTTCGGTCGACAGCGTCGCGGGCCCCTACTCTCGCTCATGGCCTGCATGCCAACGCCCCGGCGCCCCATCGA
The DNA here is from genome assembly GCF_044328065.1 of Streptomyces sp. NPDC017993. Taxonomy (NCBI): domain Bacteria; kingdom Bacillati; phylum Actinomycetota; class Actinomycetes; order Kitasatosporales; family Streptomycetaceae; genus Streptomyces; species Streptomyces sp. NPDC017993. The sequence goes on along the minus strand of NZ_JBIRGO010000014.1, from coordinate 96,215 downwards.
TTTCGCTGGGGCATTGGCATGCATCCCTCCACACACACTGATAACGACCGATTCCGCGTACAAGAGTCACGACCGAATAACAATGCCGCGTGCGAGCGGGCGGCCCCCGTTCACTCAGGGCGGCACGCCGATTCCCTGCATATGCGAACGACAAAGACCCGGACCGCCCAGAAGAAGGAGGGCTGGGCGCCCCGGGCCTTGAACAACCGCTCAGCGGTTGCCTGTGCTGTTGCCGTCGACGGACGAGGCGCCGTGACCGCGTCGAGCAACCGCACGCAGAGAAGGCGAAGTTGACACGAAGTCGGTCGCCTCACTGCCGGACGGCTTCGAGATCCGCCGTCCGGCAGGAGAGCACGCGCCAGGAATTACTTCCCGATCTGCACTCCGCCGAGCAGCGGAGACTTCTTGGTGGCCCCCGTGGCGCCACCAAGAAGCCGCTTGGGGTCGGACTTGCTCTTGTCGGCGGCCCCCTTGACGGTCTCGACCAGCGGCACGATCTGGTGGCCGTCGAGCTCCTTGCTGTTCAGCGCGTCCGTCAGCCCGCCGTTGAGGCTCATCTTCGAGCCGGTCGCGCCGGCGGGGCGGGCCGGGCCCGCGGCGAAGGAGGGTGCGGCCGCTCCCAGCGCCATGACCGAACCGACAACAATCGCGGCAGACTTCGCGTACTTCACTTCAACTGTCCCTTCCCAGGCGGTGCTTGAGGGATCCGCGACACCAGATCCGCATGAGCATTCACATCGCTGCTCGGATCACCGCATTCCCTCTGACTAACGAGGACGGCCCCGCAGGGAAACTCCGCCGCGCCCGGTTCCTGGCCGCGCCACCCACCAGCTTCCGGAATTCGCGCCCCCGCGGTACCGCCGGAACGCCGACCGGCCGCGGCGCACAACCTGTGCACCGCGGCCGATCAGAAGGACTTGACTCAGCTGGTGGTGAGTCAGTCGTTGACGCACTTGTTGCCGAACGCGGGGTTCAGCAGCGCGAGGACGTTAACGGTGTTGCCGCAGACGTTGACGGGCACGTGGACCGGCACCTGGACGACGTTGCCGGAGATGACGCCGGGCGACTTCTTCGCAGTCGCCTTGGCGCCCGAGTCGGCCATCGCCGGAGCAGCGGCACCAACCGCCATGAGCGTACCGGCAGCGACCGCAGCAACCTTTGCGTACTTCACTTTCAGCCCTTCCTGTCAGCGGGTCTGTAGCGAGCACGACCGTCGTGTCGCACGGGCGTCGAGACTGCCCCGCCCGTAACTCCGCTGCCATGATTGGTAACGATGCCCCCTCGCTCGCGAAACTATTGCGGGGCGGACTTTCTGAAGGATCACCCGAATGACGCAAGGCCATCTCCGGGAGATTTCTCGCGCGCATCCGACGCGGGATAGCCGCTTCTGCTCGAACGGACGGCGGCTCTGCCGAATACGAATTCACCCCGAATGGGGAAACGCGGAATTTCGTCGGTGGGGTTCCTGGCGGGCGCCACGACGTCCGGAGCGGTCGGGAGGAGAGAACCCATGTTCCGGGCCCGGTCGCCGATGGCCGACTGCTCACGGCTGGATCAGCGGTTGCGGACGCCGGGGGCCGAGAGCCGCGGGACGTCTCTGATTCAGCGAGCCCTGTACCGAGGGGCCGTGGCAGCTGTGCCCACGACCGGTCGCGGGCACAGCAAAGGCCGGTACGGAGAACCCGTACCGGCCTCGGGGGCTACCGGACAGCGGACAGCCCCGATCGCTGAAGGAGGATCAGCGGTTGGTGCACTTGTTGCCGAACGCCGGGTTGAGGGCCCCGACGAGGTTGGCGGTGTTGCCGCAGACGTTGACCGGCACCGAGATCGGGACCTGGACGACGTTGCCGGAGATCACACCAGGGGAGTGCGAAGCACCGCCCACCGCGCTGGCACCGCTTTTGCCGGTGGTGGCGCCGGCGATGCCCGCCCCGCCCACGACAGCGATGCCCGCGACGGCGGACATGACGACGGCCTTGGAGACAAACTTCACGGCGAACCTCTTCACTGAGCAGCTTCAGGGTCTGTACGTGCCGCTTGGAGCGACGAGCTGCCCAACGCTCGAACCAGGAGGAGGTAGCGGGCGCATTCGGGTGAACATGCTCCTCAAGTGCTGGAAGGGGCAAATGGGGCCTTCGCCATGACCCCGGGGTCCACCCGTCCCACGCCGCTCTCATGAGTACGCGCGGAGAGCTCGCCTCGTGTGTCAGCGGGGTGCTGTGCAATGACGCCATGAAGGATGTCCTGAAGGTGACTCATGCACAGGTGCTGGCCTGGCGGCTGCGGCAGCAGAGCCTGGCGCCGCGTACGTCCGCCTCGGCCGAGCGGCTCGTGGGACAGCTGGCCGGTGTGCAGGCGCAGATCGCCTCGGCGGCCGAACTGGCCGTAGGGACACGGCGGAAGAGTCCGTCCGCCGACGCGGTGCGGCGTGCTCTGGACGCGCGTTCCGTCGTCAAGACCTGGGCCATGCGCGGCACCCTGCATGTGCTGCCGGCCGACGAGGTGGCGGCGTATCTCGCGCTGTTGGGGGCCGCGCGGACCTGGGAGAAGGCGTCCTGGCAGAAGGCATTCGGGGTGAGCCCCCGGACGATGGAGGCGCTCGGCGAGGCCGTGGACGACATCCTGGACGGCCGGGTGCTGACCCGTCAGGAGCTGACCGACGCGGTGGCGGCCCGTCGTGGCCTGGAGGAGCTCGGAGAGCAGCTGACCTCCGGGTGGAGCGCCGTCCTGAAGCCGCTGGCGTGGACCGGGAGGCTGTGTCAAGGGCCGCCCCAGGGACAGAAGGTGACCTTCACGTCGCCATCGTCGTGGGTCCCGGGGTGGCGTGGCGTGCCGGACGTGGAGGAGGCGGCGGCAGCAGTGATCAGCTCCTATCTCGGGGCACACGGCCCGGCCGATCCGTTGACGTTCGACGCCTGGTTGCTGCGCGGCGCGACCCGTAAGGCCGCGCTGCGCGGATGGTTCGCGTCGCTCGGGGACCGGCTGACGCAGGTCGAGGTCGACGGCGTGGGTGGTGCGTTCGTGCGGAGCGAGGACGCCGCGGCGCTGGCGCGGGCGAAGCCGTCACGGGAGGTACGGCTGTTGGCCGGCTTCGATCAGTACGTCCTGGGGCCCGGCACGGCCGACACCCGGCTGATCGCGGCCGGGCGCCGCACGGCGGTGAGCCGGACGGCGGGCTGGATCTCGCCGGTGGTGGTGCACGAGGGCCGGGTGGCCGGCGTGTGGGAGTTCACCGAGGAGAGTGTCGCGGTGACGTTGTTCGCCGAGCACGGCGAGGTGCCGCGGGCCGGGCTGGAGACGGAGGCCGCGCATCTGGCCCGCTGTACGGGGCGCGAGCGGTCGCTCGCCGTACGCACGGAGTGACGTCGGAGTGACGTCGGTTGGACGTTGGTTGGACGTTGGTTGGACGTCCGGTCGGGCGCAAGCAGCCGCGAGGCGTGTCGAATGTGCTGGTCAGCGGCATTGTCAGACCCCGGTGGAAGACTCAGGGACATGAGATGGGCGGTGGCGGAGACGGGCGACGGGGGTGCGCGTCTCTGCCCACTCGCCCCGGACGGCCGGCCCGCCGGGCCGGTGGTGGAGGAGCCCTCGCTCGCCGAGGCCGTCCGGGCGCGCCCCGAGGTCGAGCGGTGGGTGTGGCGGTCCACGGCTGAGGTCTACCGGCGGCTGCTGGCTTCGGGGGTGCGCGTCGAGCGCTGCTACGACGTCGAGGCCGCCGAGGCGCTGCTGATCGGACACGAGGAAGGACAGTCGGGCCAGCCGCGGTCGCTGGCCGCCGCCTGGGCGCGGCTGCACCGTCTGCCCGTACCGCAGGACGCTCCCGCGCGGGCCGCCGAGACCCAGCCGTCGTTGTTCGCGCCCGGTCCGGTGCCGCTGCCGCCGGGCACGGACGAACTCACGGCGCTCCTGGAGGTGTACGCCGGGCAGCAGGCCCGCACGGACGGGACGGAGCACCCCGAGCGGATGCGGCTGCTCCTGGCCTCGGAGTCCGCGGGCATGCTGGTCGCCGCGGAGATGAACCGGGCCGGGGTGCCGTGGCGGGCGGATGTGCACCGCAAGCTGCTGGACGGGCTGCTGGGTGAGCGCTATCCGGGCGGGCTGGAGCCACGGCGGATGGCGGAACTCGCGGAGAAGGTGTCCAGCGCCTTCGGGCCGGGCGCGCGGGTGCGTCCCGATCTGCCGAACGACATCATCAGGGCCTTCGCCGGCGCCGGTATTCCCCTCACCTCGACCCGTAAATGGGCACTGCAGCAGATCGACCACCCTGCGGTGGCACCGCTGCTGGAGTACAAGACGCTCTACCGCCTGCACACCGCCCATGGGTGGGCGTGGCTCCAGCAGTGGGTGCACGACGGCCGGTTCCGCCCCGAGTACCTCCCCGGCGGCACGGTCTCCGGCCGCTGGACGACGAACGGGGGCGGCGCGCTGCAGATCCCGAAGGTGATCCGGCAGGCCGTGCTCGCCGACCCGGGGTGGCGTCTGGTGGTCGCGGACGCCGACCAGATGGAGCCGCGGGTGCTGGCGGCCGTCTCCCGTGACCGCGGCCTGATGGACGTCGCGGGCAGCGGCGAGGATCTCTACGCGGATCTGGCGGCCCGTGCCTTCGGCGGCGACCGCGCCCAGGCCAAGCTCGCCCTGCTCGGCGCCATCTACGGCCAGACCTCGGGCGACGCCCTCAAGCACATGGCCGACCTGCGCCGCCGCTATCCGGCCGCGGTGGCCTACGTCGACGACGCGGCGCGGGCGGGGGAAGAGGGCCGGCTGGTGCGCACCTGGCTGGGGCGCACCTGCCCGCCGGCGTCCGTGGCGGCGCCCGACGAGGCGGGGCTGCCGCAGGAGGAGGACCCGCCGGCCGGCTACGGCAGCAGTTCGGCGGCCCGGGCCAGGGGGCGCTTCACCCGTAACTTCGTCGTCCAGGGCAGCGCGGCGGACTGGGCACTGCTGGTGCTGGCGGCGCTGCGGCGCTCGCTGTCCGAGTCCGGTCTCCGTGCCGAGCTGGTCTTCTTCCAGCACGACGAGGTGATCGTGCACTGCCCCGAGGAGGAGGCGCAGACGGTGTCCGAGGCGATCGCGGCGGCGGCCGCGGCGGCGGGCCGGATCGCCTTCGGGGAAACACCGGTCCGGTTCCCGTTCACGACGGCGGTGGTGGGCTGCTATGCGGAGGCGAAGTGAGGGCGGGTGGGGCGCACCGGTGCTTTCCGCAGCAACTGCTGGGGCGTCCGATGCCGAGCATGCGGCACCGATGCCGGGCGTCCGGTGCCGGGGAGGTGCGTCGGGTGGCAGCTCGCAAAGGGGCCCGCGTGGCGCGCGACACAGGAGATGCCCGGTGAGGGGGCGGTGTGCGTGCGAGGCGGGGGTAGGTGCACACCGACGGGGACGGTGGCGGTGATGCTGTGGAAGCGGCACTTCACGCGCGACCGGCACCACGCCGGCGCCACGCCGACACCCCTGACGACCAGGAGGGGACTCGCATGACCAACCGGCCCGCACGGCAGGTGCATCCCGAACTCGCCGAGACTTTCGAGGCGTTGCCACCGTCCGCCGACCCGTACGAGGACATCGAAGGGACCCGCGAGGCGTTCAGAGCGATGCTCTCCGCGCATCCGGCCGACCGCACCGGAGTGCGCAGCGAGCGGTTCGACATTCCGCGGGCGGACGGCAGCGCGCTGACGGTCGAGGTGTACCGGCCGAAGGCGGCTCCCTCCCCGGGGGAGGCCCTGCCCGCCGTGCTGCACCTCCACGGCGGTGGGTACGCGATCGGGCGTTCCCTGCCGGGTCAGGACCGTGCGGCCATCGCGCTCTGTCGTCAACTTCCCGCCGTCACCATCGCGGTGGAGTACCGGCTCGCGCCCGAGCACCGCTACCCGGCCGGCGTGGAGGACTGCTACCTCGCCCTCGAATGGACCGCGCGGCGGGCGGACGCACTCGGTATCGACCCCGCACGGATCGCCCTCACCGGGAAGTCCGCGGGCGGCGGCCTCAGCGCGGCCGTCGCCCTGATGTCCCGCGACCGCGGCGGCCCTGCCCTCGCCTATCAGTCGCTGTGCGTCCCCGACCTGGACGACCGCGTGGGCGCGGAGGCGGTGACGGAGCAGCCGGGGGCGGAATCCGCGCAGGAATCGGCTGCGGGCCCCCGGCCCGACCCTCGGGTGGCGAACCCGAGGAGCGTTCAGGCGGTGTGGGAGCACTACCTTCCCGAGGGCGTCAAGGCGGACGCGTACGCCGCGCCGTCCCGGGCCGCCGATCTGTCGGGCCTGCCGCCGGCCTACGTCCTGGTCTGCGACCTCGATCCACTGCGCGATGCCGGGCTGGCCTACGCCCGGCGCCTGATGGACGCGGGCGTCGCCGTCACGGTCCGCAATGTGCCGGGCGCCTGGCACGGCTTCGAGCTGTACGCCCCCGACACCCGGGTGGCGAAGGAGATGACGGCGCACTGGACGGGGCAGTTGCGTACGGCGCTGTACCCGGCAGCGGCTGAGCAGGACGTGGAGTAGCGGAAGCGGGACGGAGGGCTGGGTGTGGAGCACGGCAGGGCGTCAGCGAAGGTGACCGCGATCGGGACAGTCCGGGAGCGCGAAGGCTGGGTGCGTCAGAGCCGGGGGTGTCAGAGCCGGGGGCGTGAGAGCCGGGAGCGGGTCGTGCGCGGCGGCGCGGCGGCCGTCTCCGTGGCCGGCGACGCCCGCTGCTCTCCCCTGTCCCAGGAAAAGGTGCTGGTCAAACGGGCTTCCAGGGCCGCTGCCCGGCACGCGGCGCTGTTCGCGGACCAGCCACGCTCGGCCGCCGGTCGCTCCGCGTCGGGCCGCCCGTCGCTCCCGGAACCGGCGCCGTCGGCGGACTTCGATCGCGTCATCTCCGGCGAACTGCTTCCCCGGAAGGATCAGAACGCGCTTGAATCCCTCGGAGTGCGATACGAGTTGGCGGCAGAGGGGACTCATCGGCCATGAGCACGCAGAACGGTGCGGGCAGTGCGGGCGGTACCGGCGGCAATCCTGCCGGTCAGAACGGGCCCGAGACCCACGCCGACCCCGAGGGCTCCCGGCCCGGCACCATCCCCAGCGCTCCCCCGGGCTCGCGCTCCGGGCTGGAGCGTGTCAACCCGCCGCACCTGGCGCCCCCGACGGGGTTCAGCCACGCCGTGCGTGCCGCCTCCGGCACCATGGTCTTCCTCGCCGGTCAGACGGCCCTCGACGGATCCGGCCGGATCGTCGGCGCCGGCATCGTCGAGCAGTTCGAGCGGGCGCTGAGCAACCTCCTGGAGGTGGCGGCCGCCTCCGGCGCCGGCCCCTCCGACCTCGCCAAACTCACCGTCTTCGCCGTGGACATCGCCGACTACCGCCGGCACGCGGCGGACATCGGCCGGGTGTGGAAGCGCCTGGTCGGCGGTGAGTATCCGGCCATGGCCGTCATCGGTGCGACGCGGCTGTGGGACGAGACGGCACTGGTCGAACTCGAAGGCATCGCCGTCGTCCGCTGAGGCCGCGCGACGGACGAAGACGCCGACGCACGACGCACGAAAGACCAAGGGCACCCGCCCACCGGCTTCCCGGTGGCGCGAGTGCCCCTGGCACCGCTCGAACGCTCGCTCACACGCCCGTGACACTCAGTTCCGGCCGCGTGCCGCCCCGACCGGGTCCTTCTTGAACGCCCAGGTCATCTTGGGTTCCATCGCGAACCGGAAGGCGCGCTGTACCGGTGGTGTGCACAACACGGTGATCACGGTGCCGGCGATCAGCGTCAGCAGGACCGCGCCCCAGGGCGTGTGCATCCATGGGTTGTCGTACCAGTCCCAGAAGCGGGAGCCCTTGGCGAGGAAGCCGTGCAGCAGATAGCCGTAGAGGGTGCCCGCGCCGAGCGCCGTGCACCACATCGTGCGGCCCGGGATCCAGGCGAAGAAGCAGGCCACCAGCACCAGGGAGCAGCCGAACATGGCGAGGGTCATCACCGCGCCGCTCCACCACGGAGCCGCCAGCTCCTGCGCGCTGTCGCGGTGGTAGAACCACGCGGCGTTCATGCGCGGCGCAGCCCAGTACGCGAAGAGCAGGGCGAGGGCGAAGACCGGCACCGCCACGATCCGCGCCTTCCGGCGGCGGACCAGCTTGAAGTGCTCCGGCCGCAGGCACAGGCCGATCACGAAGAACGGCAGGAACTGCAGGGTGCGCTGGAGATCCATGTCGTCACCGATGTCGGGTGACACCGAGGCGAGTACCGCGATGGCCAGGGCCAGCGGAACCGGCCAGCGCACGATCTTCCACAGCGGGGTGGTCAGCCGCCAGACGAACAGCGCCAGCAGGAACCACGTGAGATACCAGGGGTCGGTGAGACTGATGGGATAGCCCGGATCGTCGTCCGCCCACCTCTTGAAGAGCGTGTAGGCCACCTCGAAGAGGACGTACGGGACGGCGACGCCGGTGACCAGACGCTGCAACCGGTCCTTGCGCATATCGAAACTGCGCGAGAAATAACCGGAGATGATGATGAACGCCGGCATATGGAAGGCGTAGACGGTGATGTAGAGCGCCGCCGCCGACCGGCTGCCGTCGCGCAGCGGCTCCCAGCTGTGCCCCATCGCCACCAGCACGATGGCCAGGTACTTCGCGTTGTCGAAGAACGCGTCGCGCGGCTTCGCCTTGGCATCGGTCCCCGCGGGCGCCTTGGCGCGTCCCCGGCCGTGGCCCTTGGGCTTGGCATGGGACGCGGCGCCCCGGTTCGCCTGCGCCGGCGGCCGGTTGGTCGTGGTGACGCCTGCGGGCACCGCGGTCATCGTGGCCGTCGCGGTCGCTCCGGACGGTGCTGCCGACTGCTGCGCGCCAGGCATCGCGCCCGAAGGATTCAATGCGTCATGCGGTACTTGCCGCGGCGGGGGAAGGGGCACCCGCCGCTCGCCGTACGCCGGAAAGTCGTTCTTCAAGGGCCCTCCCGGAACGAACCCAGGGGAGGAGCTGAACGCGGGCCCGCACCGGGCCTCAAAACGGAACCCAAAAGCCAAATCCTGCGTCTTAGTTCTTCTACGGGGAGTGTGGCGGCGTCGAACATCTCAGGCACCTTAGCCCCGCCACGGGAATCCCGTAAATCCCCGCCCGGCGGAGCCCACACGCCACCCGTGTGGCGCACACACATCCTTCACGCAGCGCGTCCCGGAAACGAAGTACGGGTCAATATGCCTGTCCGAAACAGGTGACCCGCGAGATCTAGACAATAAGTCCTTCGATACCGCGCCCCAACGCCAACCGCGTGCCGGCGCCGTTCCCGACGGCCCAGGCGTAGACCTCCAACGGCCTGCCGTGTGGTCCCCGCAGCCGGTGCACGGCCGCGATCCAGCGCGAACTCACCTGGGACAGCGGGGGGTTGATCTGGTCGGCGAACCGCGCGTAGCGACGCAGGCGGTCCACTGCGGGCGCGCCCAGAATCCCGGTACGGACCTGCGGCGCCAGCCTGTGCACGGTTTCCACGCAGCGCACGCAGAAGCTCTGGACGACCAGCCGGTTTCTCACATGCGCCCGATCGAGCCACCCGGCCCGCCGCAGTTCACGGACGACCTGGGCCTCCATTCCCGGGTACCGGCGGGGCGCTTTCAGTTCCAGCAACAACCGCTGCCGGTTGTGATCCATCCGGCGCAAAAAAGCCGTAAGCGTCGGCACCCGCTCCCCCGTGAACCGCTTCCCGAACCAGCTTCCCGCGTCCAGCCGGGCGACCTCCGCGGCCGTGAAGTCCGCCACCCGCCAGGGTGCCCGGCGGGGGAACACCTTTTCGGCGTTCGTGGTCCGCGCCAGCGTGGCGTCGTGCATCACGACCAGTTCGCCGTCCTTGGTGCGCTGCACGTCGTTCTCGACCCAGAGGAGTTTGCGTTCATGCGCCGCGTCGACCGCGGCGAGGGTGTTCTCCGGCGCGTACCGGGACGCGCCGCGGTGCGCGATCATTCGGGGCGCCCCCACCGCCGGACGGTATCCCTCACCGCTCATCACGCCGGCGAACGCGCCGTCCTCGGCCGCCGCGACGGCCGAGGAGGGCACCGCGGCGGCGACGAGGAACGCGACCCCCGCGGCGGCGAACCGCATCGACCCTCGAACCATGCGGCGGCCTCCTGGTCGCTCCTCCGCAGACGCGAGGGCCTGCGTCCCGTACGTCCCCTCAGGCCCTTCCCGTCCAGGAATGCGCTTGTCCGCTCACGATGCCTCCATCCAGCCGCCCCCGCCACGCGGACACGCCCCGCCCAACTCCGCACCGCGCGCCTCGTTTGCCGCGTCTTCGCAGGTCAGCGAGGCCGGACGGCGACGGCGGTGAGTGCCGCCCATCCGAGTGCGCCGTGTCCGGGCGTCGCGACCGCGCACGGGCGGACACTGTCGGTAAATTGTCGCTATCGCTGCGTCACCGGCGAGGACCGGTCGCCCCTTCGCCGGTGACGCACGGCCATGCCAGGAGAGCCGATGGTCCGTCCTTCCGTACGCCCCTTCCGCCCCGGTGACGGACCCTCGCTGCTGGCCGCCTGGTGCCGCAGCGCCCCGGGCGATCCGATCACCGCGGCCCGCTTCCGCGCCCAGGTGCTGCTCGACCCCAATTTCGACCCGGAGGGGCTGCGGGTCGCCGTCCTTGACGGGCGGGTGGTGGGCGCGGCCTACGCCGTCCGCCGCCTCGTCCCGATGGCGGGCACCGACCTGGAGCCGGACCAGGGCTGGCTCCCCTTCTTCTTCGTGGACCCGTCCGTGCGACGCCACGGCGTCGGCCGCCGGCTGCTCACCGACGCCCTCGACTGGCTGCACGGACACGGCCGCCGCCGCGTCGACTTCGCCGCGTACGCCCCCCATTACGTGCTGCCCGGCCTGGACCGCGAGACGTACCCGCAGGCCGCCGGCCTCCTGGAGAGCCTCGGCTTCCGGGTCCGCTACGAGGCGGCCGCCATGGACCGCACCCTGGTCGGCTACTCCGTCCCGGAGGAGGTGCGGCGGCACGAGGAGGGTCTGGTGGCGCAGGGCTACCGCTTCGGCACGCCGTCCGACGACGACCTGGTGGACCTGGTCCGTCTGGCGGCCACCGAGTTCAACCCGGACTGGGCGCGCACGATCCGCCGGTGCCTGTCCACCGGCACGCCGCTGGATCACGTGGTCATCGCGCGCGAGCCCGGCGGCCAGGTGGCGGGCTGGGCCATGCACGGCGCGTACGACGCGCTGGCCGAGCGGTTCGGGCCGTTCGGCGTACGGCCGGAGCAGCGCGGTACGGGACTGGGCAAGGTACTGCTGCACCGGACGCTGGAGCGGATGCGGGCGCACGGCGCCCACGGGGCGTGGTTTCTGTGGACCGGCGAGCAGACTCCCGCGGGCCACCTCTACCGCGCGGCCGGATTCCGCACGACGCGCACGTTCGAGGTGATGAGGCGTGAGACCACATGAGACCCATGAGGCACCCCGCGACCAGGACGGGGCCCCGGACGACCGGCGGGGCACGGCGGGCGGCGCGATGAGGCGCCGGGCGTTCGCCGTGGGCGCCGCGGGCGGGCTGCTGGCCGCGGCCGGTTGCGGTGCGTCGGACGACGACGCGTCCGGCGCCGGCGGCGGATTCGGGCGTGCCGCGCGCGGCCGATCCGGCGATCCGATCGTGCTGACCGTCCTGTCGCACTACGCGAGCGATCCGCTGAAGTCGGCCCTGCAAGGCGCCGTCGACGCGTGGAACGCCACGCACGACCGGGTGAAGGTACGGACCACCGCGGTCAAATTCACCGACCTGCTGACCACGTACATGGTCCGTCAGGCCGCGGGCCAGGGAGCCGACATCCTCCATCCGTACTGCCTGTGGACGGGGCAGTTGGCGCAGGCACGGGTACTGCGGCCGGCGCCTGCGGACGCCGCGCGGCAGATCCGCCAGGAGTTCTCCCCCGCGGCCGTCACGGCGTCCTCCGTGAACGGCACGGTCTACGGCTACCCCACAGAGGTGCAGACGTACGCGCTCTACTACAACAAGCGCCTGCTGCGGAAGGCCGGTCTGCACGGGCCGCCGCGCACCGTGCGGGAGCTTGAGGAGATGGCGTACCGCACGGCCCGGCGGGACCGCCACGGCAACACCCTGGTGCAGGGCTACGGGCTGTCCCGGGCCGACGATTCGACGGTCGTGGGGCAGACGCTGGCGCTGCTGGCCGCCCGCGGGGGCACCTTCCTCACCCCGGACGGCCGACGGGCCGCCATCGGCTCCGCGGTCGGGCGGGACGTGCTCGACCTGGAGCGGCGGCTGATCGCCCGCCGGGCAAGCGACTCCGCCATCGCGCTCTTCAAGGCGTTCCCCTCCGGGCAGGTGGCGATGGCGATCAACGGGGGCTGGTGGACGGGCAGCCTGCGCAGCGTGATGGGCGAGGGCTACCGCGACATCGGGACGGCCCCGGTACCGGGCCTCACCCCGGCCGCCCGCGGCACCCTCGCCACCGGCTTCCTGCTCGGCGTGAACGCCCGGAGCAGGCACCCGGACGAAGCCTGGGAATTCCTGCGCTGGCTCAACACCGGCACGGTGCCCACCCGGGCCGGCAGCGGCACGACCAAGCGGGTCGCGGTGACCCGGATGAGCGCGCTCCAGGTGTCGGTGGGCTCGATGACCGGCCGTGCCGACGACATGCAGGCCCTGCTGGGGAAGGGCAGCGGCAGCGACCCGAACCTCGGGCCGTTCCTGGACGCGCTGCACTACGCCGTCCCGGAGCCGAACGGCCCCCGCGCGCAGAAGGCGAAATCGCTGCTGCGGAAGAACATCGAGGCGGTCTGGACGGGCCACCGGTCCGTCGACGAGGCCCTGCGGATCACCTCCCGGCAGGTCGACCAGGAGCTTTCCCGGCCCGGCTGAGGGGACCGTCACCGCCGCCCGGAACCGACCACCACACCACCCGCGAACACCGATGCTCCAGAGAGGTGATGCCGTATGGCTTCCGCCGAAGGCGGTCCGGTCCAGGCGGCACGGCGGCGGCAGACCGTCGTCGCCTACCTTTTCCTGACCCCCACCCTGCTGTTCTTCATGGTCTTCCTCGCCCTGCCGCTGCTGTTCGCCGTCCTGCTCTCGCAGTCGCGGTGGGCCGGGTTCGACCTCACCGACATCGACCCCGTCGGCCTGGACAACTTCACCGACCTCTTCGCCCGCGGCTCGACCTTCCTGACGCCCATCCTGACCAACACCCTGCTGTACGCGATCGGCACCGTGACGATCGCCCTCTCCGGCTCACTCGTGGTCGCCAACTGCATCAACAACCTGCGCTTCCAAGGGCTGTGGCGCACCCTGTATTTCCTGCCGATCGTGACGACCGTGGTCGCCGTCGGAAACGTCTGGAAGTACATGTACGAACCCGGCGGACTGATCAACGGCGTACTCAACGGCCTCGGCATGCCGTCCTTCGCCTTTCTCCAGGACCCCGACACGGCGCTGCCGTCCGTCGTCGTGGTCCAGGCATGGGCGTCCATCGGCACCGCGATCCTCATTCTCACCGCGGGCCTGAAGTCGATTCCCGAGGTCTATTACGAGGCCGCGGAGCTGGACGGCGCGGACAAGTTCACGCTCTTCCGGCGGATCACGCTGCCGCTGCTCCGTCCCTCCCTGCTGTTCGTGTGCATCACCCAATTCATCACCGGATTGCAGTCGTTCGCCCTGATCAACGTCATGACCGGCGACGGCGGGCCGGGGGACGCCACCAACGTCGCGGCCCTGGAGATGTACCAGCAGGCATTCCAGTACGGCGACTGGGGACTGGCCGGGGCCGCGGCCTTCGTCCTGTTCCTGGTGATCGCGGTCAGCACCGTGGCGCAACTGTGGCTGTTCCGCCGGAAAGGGGCGGACGCGTGAGCCCGCGAACGGCGCGGGCCACGAGCCGCGTGCGCTTCCCCTGGGCGTCCTACACGCTGGTGGCCGTCGGCGCCGTCCTGACCATCGTGCCGTTCCTGGACATGCTGCTGACCTCGTTCAAAGGCCCGGGAGAATACGGCAGACTGCCCTACCGATTCCTCCCCGAAGCCTTCGAATTCTCGAACTATCAGGCCGCCATGCGGCAATTGAACCTGCCGCTGCTGTTCCGCAACAGCGTCATCGCCACCGCGCTGATCACCGGCTCCATCCTCATGACCTCCTCACTCGCCGGATACGCCCTGGCCAAGCTGCGCTTTCCGGGTCGTGAGCTGATCTTCCGGCTGGTCCTGTCGACGATGATGTTCCCGCCGTTCATCTTCTTCATCCCGCACTTCCTGATCCTGGTGCACTGGCCGGGAGCCGGCGGGAACGATGTCCTCGGCCGCGGTGGCGCGGGCCTCACCGTCAGCCTCGCCGCACTCGTCATGCCCTTTCTGGTCTCCGGATTCGGGATCTTCCTGATGCGGCAGTTCATGATCTCCATTCCGGACGAGATGCTGGAGGCGGCACGGATCGACGGCGCCGGGGAATTCGCCGTGTGGTGGCGGATCGTCGCCCCGCAGACCAAACCGGTCGCGGTCACCCTCGCCCTGCTCACCTTCGTCAACGCCTGGAACGAATACATCTGGGCGCTCCTGGTCTCCACCGCGAACCCACAGCTGATGACGCTGCCCGTCGGCATCCAGATGCTGCAGAGCTACCTCGACCCCGATCGCATGGTGCCGGTCATGATGGCCGGGCTCGTACTGAGCATCCTGCCGATCCTGATGCTCTTCCTGCTGCTGCAGAAGCACTACATCCGCGGGGTCATGCTCAGCGGCCTCAAGTGAACGTCCGGCCGGGACCGCCCACCCTTTCGGCTCAGCGCGGCACCCGCCAGCGGTTGCCTCTCGCCGTCGACACCAGCTGACGGACCGTGGCCAGTTTGACCCGGGGGCGGCCGTCGCTGCGTCCTCGGGCCACCTCGGCCCGGTTGATCGCGGCCAGGCCACGGGCGTCGACGACATGGCGGTTGCGGCGCCGCGCGAGCCGGCGGAACGCGTTCGCCGCGCCCGTCGGCGCGGGCAGCGAGCCCGCGACGGCGTCGTCGAGCAACGTGCCGACCGTCTCCGCGGCGCAGGTGCGGTTGGCACCGATGCCGCCCGAGGGGCCGCGTTTGATCCAGCCCACGACGTACGTCCCCGGGCGGCCCGACACGCGGCCCCGCTCGTGCGGAACGGTGCCCGTGGCCTCGTCGAACGGCAGCCCGGCGACCGGCGCGCCGCGATATCCGATCGCCCGCAGCAGCAGCCCGGCCGGCACCTCCACCTCCCCCGAGGCCCCCGTGATGCGTACGGCACTCACGGATCCCCCGCCGAGCACCTCCACAGGCGTGGAATGGAAGCGGAGCACGATGCGTCGACCCGGCGCCGGCGCGACCGAACAGTCCGCCTCGGCGCGCGTCACACCCTGCAGGACCGCGGCTTTGTCCTTCGGCCCGGCCGCGTCGATGGTGACGCCGATCCGCGGGTCGTGGTCGTCCACGACCAGCTGCACGCCGGCCAGGTGCTTGAGTGCGAGCAGCTCGGACCTGGTGTACGCCGCGTCCTCGGGACCGCGCCTGCCGAGCAACACCACCTCGCGCACCTTGCTCGCGCGCAGGGCCGCCAGCGCGTGGTCGGCGATGTCGGTGCCGGCCAGGGCCTCCGGGTCCGAGACCAGGATGCGGGCGACATCGAGGGCGACATTGCCGTTGCCGACCACGACCACCCGCTCCGCGGACAGGTCGATCGTGTCCGGCGCGACCTCCGGGTGGGCGTTGTACCAGGAGACGAACGTGGTCGCCGAGATGCTGCCGGACCGGTCCTCGCCCGGTATGCCGAGGCGGCGGTCGGCGGAGGCACCCACGGCGTAGATGACCGCGTCGTGATGCGCGGAAAGCTCCTCCGTGGTGATGTCCCGGCCCACTTCGAGCCCCAGGTGCATACGCACCCGGGGATGTGTGTGGAACCGCGCGAAGGTGTCGCCGACCTTCTTGGTCGCCGGGTGATCCGGCGCCACGCCGTACCGTACGAGACCGCCCGCCACCGGCAGCCGGTCGACCAGCGTGACCTCGGCGTTGGTGTGCAGCAGCAGGTCCTCGGCCGCGTACATGCCGGCCGGGCCGGTACCGACCACCGCGACCCTGATCGGCGCGAAGTCGGACGGCAGGCTGCGCTCGAAAGCCGGCTCGCCCCAGGCGTGGAAGTTCGGGCTGTCGTCGACCGGCTCGGGATCCTCGTCGTCGAAATACGCCGCGTTGATCCCGGCGTACTCCTTCTGCGCGCCGAACAGACTGTCGACCGGGAAGATCGCGTCCACCGGGCAGGCGTCCGCGCAGGCACCGCAGTCGATGCAGGTCTTCGGGTCGATGTACAGCATCTCCGTACTGCCGAACGCCCGCTCCTGCGGCGTCGGGTGGATGCAGTTCACCGGGCATACGGCGACGCAGGTGGCGTCGCTGCAGCAGGTCTGGGTGATGGCGTAGGTCATGGCCTCGGCTCAGATCAGGTTCGCGCGCTTGTAGAAGATCAGCGCGGGCTTGGTCAGCAGGCGGGCCGAGGCCAGGAAGTCCATCAGGCCCGAACAGCTCGACCGCATCATCGACTTGTGGTGCTCGTTGGCCCGCGCCTCGCCGAGGGCGCGCTTCCTGTCGAGCCCGGCGTTGGCGTAGACGCCCCTGTTCACCATGCTGGTGACGATGACGTAGGACGCGATCGCGATCACGAAGGCGTGGATCTGGCGGCGTACCCAGCCCACCTTCTTGAGCCGCTTGAGCGTCTCGTCCCGGGCGAACTTCATGTGCCGGGACTCCTCGACGACATGAATGTTGTTGATGGTGCGGACGAAGGGCACCACCCGGTCGTCACGCATCCAGTCGCGCTGCATGACGTCGAGGACTTCCTCGGCGACCAGGATCGCCGCGTACGCGGCCTCGCCGAACGCAACTGTCTTGAACGCACGGCCGAGTTCGATCGCGAACCGGTGCGGCCGGTAGGCCGGCGCGCCGAGCTTCTGGGCACCCCGGGCGAACATGATCGAGTGCCGGCACTCCTCGGCGACCTCCGTGAGCGCCCACTGGAACTCGGCGTCGGTCGGATCCTTCGCGTAGATGTCACGCAGCACCATCTGCTGCAGGATCATCTCGAACCAGATGCCGGTGCTGGCCACCGACGCGGCCTCGTGCCGCGTCAACTCCTTGCGCTGCGCCTCGGTCAGCTCACCCCAGTACGCCGTGCCGTAGAGCGTGCTCCACTCCGGGCTCGCACCGTGGAAATTCTTGTCCAGCGGCGTCTCCCAGTCCACCTCCGTGGCCGGGTCGTACGACAGCGTCGCGGCCGAGTCGAGCAACCGCTGGGCTACGACGTGCTCGTGAAGCCGGTCCTGCGTCTCCGGCCGAACGGGGCTGCTTGCCATGATGCGGCTCCTCGAATCGAGTGGGGTGATCCTGTTCGCTGTTGCGGTGTGCTCTTGCTGGTGCTCTGATGCAGCGCGCTGTTGCGTGGGGGTGTGTTAGGTGGGGTGCGTTGGGGCGCCCGGCGGCCACTGCCCGGGAGGTGCTCGGCCCGTGGCCGCGGCCGTCAGGTTTTCGTGCCCGCCCGACCGGATCGACGCCGGCCGAGCACCACGACGCAGGGCGACGTCAGGCCACGGTCAGGGCGTACAGGGACTCACGGGTGACGCGTACAGACGTGGCGGAACATCCTCATCCGCAGTAACCCTGCAGGTCAGCGCAGGCGTCTTCGTGACCGCCATGATCGACACCTCCGGTGGATCACTGAGAGGCCAACCACCCGCCCCCTCTTGTTAGACGGACCGTATAACAAGCGCCCCGGGCGGGCCTACCCCTCAGTAAGAATTTCGCGTTCCACTCCACGGTCTCCGCGCGTGGAGTGGCGATGGGGGCCGCCCGGAGCCCTCGGGACGCTTGGGCGCGGCGAACGCAAGCGGCAGCCAACGGCTCCGGGCCCCGAGCCGACCCACGCGGTGTGCGGGTCGGCTCAGCCGAAGATGTGAATGTTCTCCTCGACCCAATTGCGCAGGGTCAGCGGCGGCCTTCCAGTGATCTTCTCGACGGCATCGGAGATCTCCCCATCCCACGCGACCGACTGGCGCTTGAGCTCCAGCAGGGCCTCCAGGCGGGGCCCGCCCCAACCCAGCCGGTCGAACTCCGCCTGCGTCGCTGCCTTGCTGCGCTCGACGACCTCGACCGCTTGGCCCAGGGCCTCGCCGACGATCTCGCCCTGGCGCTGCGGGCTGAGAGCCTCGCCACCGGTGAGGGTGTAGGCCCGGCCCCCGTGACCGGAGGTGGTGAGGACCTTGGCGGCGACGGAGGCGATGTCACGCGGATGGATCATGGCGGAGACCGGGTCGCCCTCGGTCACGTACATGGTCCGCTCCTTGCCGATCGTGCCGGCGTAGCCGTAGAGGTAGACCATGAACGTGCCGGGGCGCAGGATGGTCCACTCCAGACCGGACTCCTGGACGACCTGCTCGCCCTGGCGGTGGCCGGAGGTCAGCGGGTCGGTGGCGCCGAAGCCGACGCCGCTGGTGGAGAGCTTGACCAGGTGCTTGACGCCGGCCTCGCGGGCAGCGGCGACGAGGGTGCGTTCCTGGACCGGGCCCTCGGGGCCGTAGCCCGGCGGGACGACGAAGACGCGGTCGACGCCGGCCAGGGCCGCGGGCAACGTCTCGGGCTTGTCGAAGTCGCCGGCGATCGCCTCGGCGCCGGCGGGGAACTCGGCCTTCTCGGGCGAACGGGTCATGGCCCGCACGGGTACGCCGTCGGCGGCGAGCCGGGCGACGAGTTCGCTGCCGACATTGCCGGTGGCGCCGGTTACCAGAATCATGCGTGGATCTCCTTGGGATGGGCGGCACGGCGGACGTCGTGCCGGGAAGTCCGCTGGGTGAAAGGGATGCGTCAGGATTCGCTACGAGCGGCGGAGGACGCCTCGCCGAGGGCGTCGTCCCCGAGCTGCTCCGGCTCGGCATCGCCATGACCGTGACCGTGACCGCCGGAGAGCTTGACGTCCTTGAGGAAGAGCGCCGCCACCAATCCGGCGAGGACGATCGGGATCACCGCGTGGAAGACGGGACGGAGCGAGTCCGCGTAGATCTCCGCGACTTCGCGGCGGACGGGCTCGGAGAGGCGGCCGAGCACCTCGGGCGCGAGCGAGCCGTCCTTGTCGAGGTGGACGCCGGATTCGCCGCCGAGGCGCCCCTTGAGTCCGTTGCCCAGACGCGCGTTCATCAAAGCGGCGAAGAACGAGACACCGAGCCCGGTGCCCAGTTGCCGCATGAGGGTGGCGGTGCCCTGCACGGATCCGATGTCCTGCATGCTCGCGGTGTTGCGGGCGGCGAGGCTCAGTGCCTGGGAGTTGAGACCGCCGGCGATCCCGAAGAGCAGGACGTAGACGATCGCGAGGGCGACGCCCGTCTCGGGTCCGGCCGTGGAGAACAGCGCGGCGGCGACGGCGAACACCACCATGCTGAGCACCGGGAACCAGCGGTAGGAGGCGGTGCGCCCGATGACCTTGGCGCTGACCCACGAGGTCACCACGACGCCGAGCATCATGGCGGTGAGGATGTAGCCGGACTTCTGCGCATCGAGGCCGAGGACGTTCTGCAGCCACAGGACGAGGTAGTTGATCAGGCCCAGGCCGACGAAGCCGGCGATGAAGCCGAGGATGACGACGAGGGTGAAGGTCTGGTCGGCGAAGAGCCGCAGCGGGATGACGGGGTCCACCGCGCGGCGCTGCGACAGGACGAACAGCGCCACCGCGAGGACCGATCCGACGGCAAGGCCGAGGATGACCGGCGAGTTCCAGGGGTACTTGACGCCTGCCCAGCCGGTGAGGAGGTTCAGGCCGACGATCGCGACGACGAGGAGGAAGACGCCGGCGTAGTCGATGTCGGCCTTCTTCCTGGCCTGGGCGGGAAGGCGCAGCATCGAGGCGACGATGACCAGCACCACGGCGCCGAGGGGCAGGTTGACGAAGAACACCCAGCGCCAGCCGGCGAGTTCGGTCAGCACACCGCCGAGGGTGGGACCGGCGAGCGCGGCGGCGCCGAACGTGAGGGAGAACCAGCCGTAATAGCGCGCGCCCTCACGTGGGGAGAACATCTCACCGATGAGGACGAGGACACAGATGAACAGGCCGCCGCTGCCCACTCCCTGGATCACACGAAAGGCGATGAGCTGACTCATCGTCCGGGCGAGGCCGCAGAGCACCGATCCGACGAGGAAGACGGCGATCGAGGCCACGAAGACGCGCTTGCGTCCGAACAGATCACCGAGCTTGCCGTAGACCGGGACGGCTGCACTGCCTCCGATGAGATAGCCCGTGGTGACCCAGCCGAACTCGTCGAGTCCACCCAGGTCACCGACGACGCGGGGCAGTGCGGTGGCGACGATCTGGGAGTCGAGCAGGGAGAGAAAGACCGCCACCATGAGGGTGAGGACCAGCGCATTGGTCCTGGCCGACGAAGCCGATGTGGTGGGGGCGCCGATGGCAGGCTCGGCTGAAGGGGAAGCCATGAGAATCCTCGTAATCGCGGAGCAATGCCGTGAGAGGGGCACCGCTCGAAGTGGGAGTACGCAAACGAAGTCGATGAAGAACGCTGCCTGTCATCAGCAGCGGAGATGGGGTGGTCGGATCTCGTCCGACTCCGGCCTTTCCGGCCCTCTCAACCGTTGATCAGACGCCAGCACATGTGCTGATCACGGTCCTTCGTGGTTCGTCTTTGCTACTCGTCACTTCCTCTGTGTCGATTACGGATGCCCAATACCGTAGCGGAGGGTCCGCGCGCGGTGCCACCATTTCCGGCTGGCCGGGGGTCGCCTGCCGCCAGGATCCGTGGGCGGAGGAGTACGGCATCGACGCGCGCGACGAGGGCCAGGGCGAGGGCATCGTGACGGAAACCGGGACCTTGGATGGTGCCATCGTGGACATGCCCACGATCACGGAGATCCCCGCGGCGCACCATGGGCAGCAAGGCGGCGCGCTCCCGGCGCCGCATCCGGTAAAAGCAAAGGCCCCAGGTCACGCGCACGCTGTCTATGGCCCAGAGCGTGAGATGACCGCCAGGAGGGCGAGCCGGACGAAGGGGGCGGGTCCTGCCCGCCGGCCACGCACGAAACGGCCGAAGATCGTGCGCGCGTAGGGTCACCGTGACCACGGCCCAGAACCTCCAGCGCCGTCAGGGGGCATCGCCGGCATCGCCATTGCTCTACACGATTCGTGTCGCGGTGACAGTGCCTCAGCATTGGCGCGTAACCATTCGGAGCCCGGCTACCGGGCCCTCAATGCTCCTGGTGTGGCGGGCCCTGGATTGCCTGAACGACGCGCTCCCGAGCGAAGTCCATCCATCCGGACTAGCGTGGAGATATGACGACAAACACGGCACACACGTACTACACGGTCAAGTCCGGTGACACACTCACCGCCATAGCTGCCAGTTTTACGACGACGGTCGACCAGCTCGTTGAGTGGAACGGCATTCCCGACAGGAACCACATCGAAGTCGGGCAGGAACTGATCGTCGAAACCCTGGCGGACGAAACCAGATCGAGCGCCGACTGATCGTCGCCAAATCGGCACCGATGGCGGCCTGACGTGAGCCTCGGCGGCGGTCGCAGCTCAACCGCCGCCGTCTGCTCACGCTTTCAGGGCGCGTAGACGCTTCAGCAGACACAGTCAGGCGAGTTGGCCCAGAAGGTAAGGAAAGACCAGGTCTGCGCGCCGATAACGCCGTCGACCGTGATCGCGGCGCACTTCTGGAATCTCTTGGTCGCGGCATCGGTGGCCGGACCGAATGATCCGTCCTCGAGCAGCCGGTCCCCCCGCATCGACAGATTGAGGTAGCACTGCGCCTGCTTGACCGCCTCCCCCGACGAACCACGTTTGAGCGTCGGGCGGCTGACGGTGAAGTTGCACGCTTGGGTCGGTTGGGTCATCACGAGGCTCCTGTTCATGTGCGGGCGTCAACTCGGTTATGCAATGACCGAGTTGACTGCGGCATAGCAACGGAGTGCCCGACGGAGTACCGGCTGGCAGGTCATGGGCCTATCGATAAAGGCATGCGGCCGTGGCACTGGCTTCGGCCCTCCCAGAGAAGCACAGGACCGCAGACACCGCGCGGTAAGGAGTTCCGTCGGGTTGGTGTCAGGCATCCAGCGTGCGAGCCGCGCAGTGACGACGCACCTCGAAGCCGTCGGGGCGTGCTATTTGCCCCGAGCGATCTGCTCTACCTCTGCCAGGAGATTGGTCTGCATCAGAAGCCTCGGGCCAGCCGGGGTTTCTGAGTCCGTGCGTCTCAGAGGCATCCCAAGGCTCACCGAGTTTCTTCGGGCGTCCAGACCCCCTCTTCGGCCACTGGAGTCAGGTTCCTGAGCAGGGGGCCTGGCTCTCAGGTGATGAGGTGCCGCCGTGCAAGGACTTCCGCATGCTTGCGGATCGCTGCCATCCGGGCTTCCCACTCCGCACCCGAGCGATGGTCAGGGTGTGCGGTCGTCTGTCCCTGGTGTTTGCGGTACTGGAGACCGGTCTCACCGATGAACCAGCCGTTAGCCATTACATCGAGGGCCATCAGGAGGGCGGTGCCCTCGGACGCGGCGAGGGCCATCCATCCGCCTGCTTCCGCGATCAGTCCTTCTCGACGCAGAGCGTCGCGGGGTGAACCTGGGGTGGGTGAGTGGTTGTCCAAGAGGCATTCAGGTCGCCTCGGGCGAGCAGGCCAGCTTCGGGGTCGCCGAGCGTGTTGTGCTGAAGCGAGCCGTCCGGCATGAGTCTGGCTCCGCGGCGAGAGGCGCTCGGGCTGCGGTGGCCGTACGTCGACCCGGACGCGGAATTGTTCCGCCCGGATTGGCAACTCCTGCGGCGCCCGCCTCCACCGCTTCGAGCCGTGCCCTCCCGACTGCACCACGCATCGGAACTACAAGCGGGGCTGCCCGAAGCCCTGTCCCAAGACGTGCGCAAGCACGCGAGCACATGCTCGCAGCGCAAGGAGGGCGGACTCACCCTCACCTTCACCCGGCCCAAGACCAAGAAGAGCCGGAACGCCGTCCCGGTCCCGCCCGTCTTTATCCCGTTCCTGCGCGCCCACAAGGCGCAACAGGGGGAGATGCGTGCCACCGCCGGGGAGCTGTGGGAGGAACACCACGTGCTGTTCTCGCGGCCGGACGGACGCCCCCTCGACCCTCGCGCCGACTACGAGGAGTTCAAGGGGCTGCTCACTGAAGCCGGGATCGACGACCGCCGCCTCTACGACGGGAGCCGCCACACGGCGGGCACGATCCTGAACGAGCTGGGCGTGGACATGCCGACCATCATGGAGATTCTTCGGCACACGCAGATCAGCCAGACGCGTCGCTACGTGAAGGGGCGATCGCACCTCTCGAAGGATGCGATGCGTCGGATGGGGGACGCGTTCCTGCCTCGCCCCGAGCCCACACCCGAAACTGAGACTAGAACTGAGACTGAAGACCGCCGCGCGGCCCGGACCCGGCTACGTCGCCGCATCCGGTAAAAGCAAAAGCCCCAGGTCACGGCGAGTGAGTCCTGAGGCTTCCACAGAGCCGCCTTCGGGATTCGAACCCGAGACCTACGCATTACGAGTGCGTTGCTCTGGCCAACTGAGCTAAGGCGGCGTGGTGCGCGGCCTAGTCTACACATCGGCAGGGGGTGCTTTGACACCGGTTTAAGGGCTGGTCAGGGGTGGGCGGGGCCTGCGGCGGGTGGGTGTGGTGCGGGTCACTTGCAGTGCTTGTTCTTGGGTGGGGCGGTGCCTTCGAGGAGGTAGGTGTTGATCGCGGTGTCGATGCAGTCGCTGCCGCGGCCGTAGGCGGTATGGCCGTCGCCGTCGTAGGTCAGGAGGGTGGCGCTGGCCAGCTGGTCGGCCAGGCCCTCGGCCCAGGCGTACGGGGTGGCCGGGTCGCGGGTGGTGCCGACGACGACGATCGGGTCGGCGCCCTTGGCCTCGATGCGGTGGGGCTTGCCGGTGGCCTTGACCGGCCAGTAGGTGCAGTTCAGGGCGGCCCAGGCGAAGTTGTCTCCGAAGACCGGGGAGGTCTTGCGGAAGGTGGGGATGGCCGCACGGGCCTGCTGGGTCGTGGTGAAGGCCGGCGGCAGGTCGAGGCAGTTCACGGCGGCGTTGGCGTACATCTGGTTGGCGTAGGTGCCGTCCTGATCGCGCTCGTAGTAGCTGTCGGACAGCATGAGCAGGCCGCGGCCGTCGCCGCCCTTGGCCTGGGCGAGGTATTCGCGCAGGACGGGCCAGGCCCCTTCGTCGTACATCGCGGCGATCACGCCGGTCGTGGCGAGGGACTCGGTGAGCGGGCGGGCCTCGCCGGTTTCGACCGGATGCGCGTCCAGCTCCTTGAAGAGGGCGGAGAGCTGCTTGCCGGCGTCCTCGGCGCTCTTGGTGCCGAGCGGGCAGTCGCTCCGTTTCACGCAGTCCTTGGCGAACGCGGTGAAGGCCGTGTTGAAGCCGGCGGTCTGGTCGGCGTTGTTGGTGCGGGCGTCCAGCGCAGGGTTCATCGCGCCGTCGAGGACGAGGCGGCCGGACCGGGAGGGGAAGAGACCGGCGTACGTCGCCCCGAGGAAGGTGCCGTAGGAGGCGCCGACGTAGTTGAGCTTCTTGTCGCCGAGGATCGCGCGCAGCACGTCCGTGTCGCGGGCCACCTCGACGGTGGAGACATGCCCGAGCACCTTGCCGGAGCGGGATTGGCAGCCCTTGGCGAAGTCGCGGTAGGCGCGGGTGAGCTTGCCGACCTCGGCCTGCGAATCGGGGGTCTGGTCGGTCTGGGTGTAGCTGTCCATCTGCTTGTCGGACAGGCACTCGACGGGTTCGCTGCGGGCCACGCCGCGCGGGTCCATCGCCACCATGTCGTAGCGCGCGCGGACCGCCGCGGGCTGGGGTGCGTACTGCTGGAGGTAGTCGATCGCCGAGCCGCCGGGGCCGCCGGGGTTCACCATCAGTGAGCCGATGCGCTTCCCCGGGCCGGTGGCCTTCTTACGGGCCACCGCGACCTTGAGGTCGGTGTCCGCGCTGGGCGCGCCGTAGTCCAAGGGCACCTTCATCGTGGCGCACTCGAAGCCGGAGACGCCGCATTCGTGCCAGCTCAGCTTCTGGTCGTAGTACGGGCGGAGGCCGGCCGGGGTGGCGGTGGGGAGGGGCGCGAGAGTGCCGGACGCGCCGCCGGATCGGCCCGCACCGGCCTCCGACCCGCGGCCGGGCGACGCTTCCGTGTCGGAGGAACTCCCCGACGAGCAGCCGGAGATCAGCAGGGCGGTCGCCGCGAGGACGGCGGCGATGGTGCAGAGCGGGCGGCTGGTGGCCATGGGCGGTCCCTCGGTCTCGGTACCTGGTTCGGCTTCGGCGGCGATGGCATCGGAGATGGCGACAGGGAGGCGATGGAGAGGCGTTGGAGGATATGCGGCGGAGCGGGCCGGCCGGGAAGGACGGTCAGCCGGCGCGAAGGGCGGCGGTCATCGCTTCGACCGCGAGCAGCGGCGCCACGTTGCGATCCAGGGCACCGCGGCAGGCGATCACGGCTTCTATCCGGCGCAGCGTGCACTCCGGGGTCGAGCTGCCGGCGACGCGCTGGATGCTGTCGCGGACCTCGCCGTTGGCGAGCGGCACGGAGGCGCCCATCTGGAGAGCGAGCACATCGCGGTAGAAGCCGGTGAGGTCGATCAGGGCCAGGTCGAGGCTGTCGCGCTGGGTGCGGGTGGAGCGGCGCTTCTGCTTGTCCTGGAGCTCCTTCATGACACCTGCCGTGCCGCGCGGCATCCGGCCGCCCGTCCCGGAGGCGGCGCCGAGCGCGGCGCGCAGCTCCTCGGTCTCCTTGGTGTCGACCTCCTCGGCGACCTGCTTGGCGTCCTCCCCCGCGGCGTCGATCAGCTCCTGGGCGGCCTTGAGGCAGCCGCCGATGTCGTCGATGCGGAGGGGCAGCTTGAGCACCGCAGCGCGGCGGCTACGGGCACGTTCGTCCGTGGCGAGCCGGCGGGCCCGGCCGATGTGCCCCTGGGTGGCGCGCGCGGCGAGGGCGGCGGCCTCCGGCGGGATGCCGTCCCGGCGGACCAGGACGTCGGCGACCGCGCTGACCGGCGGGGTGCGCAGGGTCAGCAGGCGGCAGCGGGAGCGGATGGTGGGCAGGACGTCCTCGATGGAGGGAGCGCACAGCAGCCAGACCGTACGGGGAGCGGGCTCCTCGATGGCCTTGAGGAGGACGTTGCCCGCGCCCTCGGTGAGGCGGTCGGCGTCCTCCAGGACGATCACCTGCCAGCGGCCGCCGGCCGGGGAGAGGGAGGAGCGGCGGACCAGATCACGGGTTTCCTTGACGCCGATGGACAGCAGGTCCGTCCGGACGATCTCGACATCGGCATGGGTGCCGACCAGGGCGGTGTGGCAGCCGTCGCAGAAGCCGCAGCCGGGGGCCCCGCCGAGCGCGCGGTCCGGGCTGACGCACTGCAGCGCGGCGGCGAAGGCGCGGGCGGCGGTGGACCTGCCGGATCCGGGTGGCCCCGTGAACAGCCAGGCGTGGGTCATCTGCGACGCGCCCGATGGCTCGTCCGGCGCCTGGGTACCGCGCGGTGCGGCGGCCGCCGCGCTGTCGGTGGACACGATGGCGTCGGCGTCGCGCGCGGCCGCGGCAAGCCGATCGGTCACCTGGTCCTGCCCGACCACGTCGTCCCATACCGCCATCGCTGCCGCCGTCCTGTCCGTGTCGCTCCATGCCGCCCGTATGGCGTACGGCATGTCCTGCGCGTGGTGCGTGCTGTACGTCGTGCGCCGCGTCACGCCGCTGCCCACGAGGGCCGGCCGTGCCCGCCGGCCTGCCCGAACGCCTCGCGGTGCTCCGCGTGCGACCCATTCTGGTGCAACCCACTGACAAACGAATCCCGGGCGCCGGTCCGCGGCCCCGCCGTGCCCTGCCGACAACCCGAAAGGCCGTGGCCGCAGCATTTCCGCTGCGGCCACGGCCGGTGGTGTCACGGGGCGTTCGCTAGCCGCGTCGCCCGCCGCGACCGCGCCGCGGGTCGTCGCCGCCCGCACCGCCGTCCGCGTCCTCGTCGCCCCGCGGGCCGAGGAGTTCGTCGGCGAGCGTGGGCAGGTCGTCCAACGGGGTCTCCTCCGCCCACTCGGGGCGGCGGCGGCCGCGCTGCGGCTGCTCCACAGGGCGGCCCGTGGCCGGGTCGATCTGCGGGAGTTCACGGGTCCGCTCCACGCCCGACTCGGCAGCGCCGGTCTGCTGCCGCCCCGCTGCGTCGTGGGTGTCGTCCGCCCGGAACATCCACGACGGCACCCGGTCCGCCGGGTCGGCGTGCTGCGGCTCCTGGTGCGTCCCCTGTGCGTGGCCGCGTCCGTAGCCGTGCTCCTCGCCACCGCCCCGTACGGGCGGCAGCACGCTGGTCTCCTCGGCGTCCGGAGCGGCGCCGGGCTGCGGGAGGACAGCGGTCTCGTCGGCGGCCGGGCCGGCGCCGCGGGTGTCGCGGACCGGCGGCAGCACGGTGGTGTCGTCCGCCGTGCCGGGCGCCTCGGGGCGGGGCAGCGACTCCGTCCGCTCGTTGTCGTTGCCGGAGTCCGCGGCGAAGCTGGTGGGCGTACCGCCCGAGTGCCCCTCGCCGCCGTCCGTCCGGTCCGTCCGCTTGTGCAGATCCGGGATCGGCGTCTCCGTGGTGGGCGCATCGGCCGCCTCGGCCTCGGCAGCCGCTTCAGCAGCCGCCTCGGCTTCCGCAGCGGCGGCGGCCTCGGCCGCGGCCACCCGGGCCTGCTCGGCGCGCAGGAGCGCCGCCTCCGCCTTGCGCTGCTTCTCCAGGCGGCGTTCCTCGGCCTCCCGGCGCAGGCGCGCCTCTTCCTCGGCCTGCTTCCGCAGCCGCGCCTGTTCGGCCTGGCGGGCCTGCTCCTCGGCCTCGCGCCGCCGGCGCTCCGCCTCCGCAGCCTCCCGGGCCTCCTCGGCGCGCAGCCGTGCCTCCTCGGCCTGGCGGGCGGCCTCCCGTGCCTTGGCCTCCTCCAGCTCGCGGCGCCGGCGCTCCTCGTCCTCGGCCCGCAGCCTGGCGAGTTGCTCCTGGCGCTCGCGCTCCTGCCGCTCTTCCTCCGCCTTGCGCGCGGCCTCTTCCTCGGCCCTGCGGCGGGCTTCCTCCTCGGCGGCCTTACGGGCCTCGGCCTGTGCCGTGAGTTCGTTCTCGGACAGCGGCAGCACCTGGTCGAGACGGTGCCGTACGGCGGTCGTGACGGCCTCCGGCTCCTGCCCGGCGTCCACGACCAGATAGCGCGCGGGGTCGGCGGCGGCAAGGGTCAGGAAGCCGGCCCGTACCCGCTCGTGGAACTCGGCGGGCTCGGACTCCATCCGGTCCGGTGCCTCGGTGAAGCGTTCCCGTGCGGTCTCCGGCGAGACGTCCAGCAGCACCGTCAGATGCGGGACGAGGCCGTCGGTCGCCCAGCGCGAGATCCGGGCGATCTCCGTGGGCGCGAGGTTGCGCCCGGCGCCCTGGTAGGCGACCGAGGAGTCGATGTAGCGGTCGGTGATGACGATCGCGCCGCGCTCCAGGGCGGGCCGGATGACGCTGTCGACGTGCTCGGCACGGTCGGCGGCGAACATCAGCGCCTCCGCCCGGTCGGACAGACCGGACGTCGAGACGTCCAGGATGATCGAGCGCAGTCGCTTGCCGATGGCGGTGGCGCCCGGCTCGCGGGTCACCACGACCTCGTGGCCCTTGTTGCGGATCCATTCCGCGAGCGCCTCGACCTGGGTGGACTTCCCGGCGCCGTCGCCGCCCTCCAGGGCGATGAAGAAGCCGGTGGCGGCGGGCGCCTGGTTCGGGTCGCCGCCGCGCAGCGCCTCCCGCAGATCGCGACGCAGCGTCACGCCCTGCCGGTCGTCGGTCTTGCCCAGCACCCAGGCGGCGACCGGCAGCAGCAGGGCGCCGACCAGCATCAGGGTGAAGGCGGCGCCTCCGTGCACGAACCCGAAGGTCTCACTGCCGATGCGGTGCGGCCCGATGATGGCGGCGAGCAGCGGCGCGACGACAGCGGCCAGCGCGACGGCGAGCCGTACGACCGCGTGCAGATGGGCGGTGATGCGGGCGCCACGGGCCTCCTCGGCCTCCTGCTCCAGCAGGATGTGGCCGGTGTTGGCCGCGATACCGGCGCCGACTCCGGCCAGCAGCGCGAGCAGCAGCACCGTCGTCCGGTCCGGGACGAGCCCCATGGTCAGCAGCGCGAGGCCGGTGACGGCGACCGCCATGGCCAGCAGCCGGCGCCGGGAGAGCGCGGGCAGCACCTTGTGGGCGCCACGGATCCCGGCGACCGTTCCGCCGGTCAGGGCGAGCACCAGCAGCGCGAAGCTGACAGGCCCGCCGGTCAGGTCGTAGGCGTGCAGGACGGCTAGCGAGACGGCCGCGGCGATCGCGGCGGCCACCGCGGCGCAGGCGAGGACCAGCAGCGGGATCGCGCCCGTGCGGCCCTTGTCGACGGTCTTGTCGATCCTCGGCCGGCGCAGGCCCTCCAGAGGGGAGCGCGGGCGCGGTGTCTGCACACCGGGGAATTCGATGAAGTAGAGGATCGACACCGAGGCGGCGAACAGGCCGGCCGAGACGTACGACCCGAGGGCGGCCTGGTGGGCGTCGAACCAGTCGATGCCGAGGCCCAGCAGCTTCCCGACCAGAGTGACGACGACCAGCGCGGCGGCCGCGATGGGCAGGGACACGAAGCTGGTGCGCAGGGACAGCCGGCGCAGCGCGTCCATGTTGTCCGGCAGCGGTCGCACGGCGGCGCCCTCAGGGGGCGGCGTGGGCAGCAGTCCGGGCGCCGCGCTCTCGCGTGCGACCGTCCAGAAGCGTTCGGCGACGCCGACCACGAAGACCGTGACCAGCAACCAGGCCAGCGCGTCGCCCGGGGTCCAGTCGATCCACAGGGGCGCGACGACCAACAGCGCCAGCCGGACACCGTCCGCGGCGATCATGGTCCAGCGCCGGTCCAGCGGCCCGGACGGCGCCGTGAGCGCGGAGAGCGGGCCCAGGAGGACGGCCCCGAAGAGGAGCGTCGCCAGCATCCGGGCCGCGAAGACCACCGTGACCGCGAGGGCTGCGCCCCGATAGCCACCACCGAAGGCGGCCTCGGCTCCCAGCGGTTGGTACAGCGCCGCCTGAAGGGCGAGCAGTACCAGGACAAGCATGGACAGGGCATCGCCGATGCCCCCGACAAACTGGGCGCTCCAGAGCCGCTTCAGTGGGGGGAAGCGGAGCAGGGCTCGCACGGCGCGCTCGCGGGAATCCGCGGCTAGGGCGCCAGAAGTGGGGGTCACGACCGTTGGCTGCTCGGCACGCGTCATCTGGCCAGCCTATCGGGAGGGCGCGCACCCCCGGGGGCCCACCCGAACAAACGGGCGGGCCCGACGGAACACTGTCCGCCTTGCCCGCCCTTGTCCCGCACCGTTGCCGCCGACGAGGCCGGCGACGGCGGCGCGGCTCAGTCCTCGGCGGCCGCCGTCTTCTTCGCCGCCGCCGTCTTGGCGGTGGCCTTCTTGGTGGTCGTCTTCTTGGCCGTGGTCTTCTTCGCCGCGGTCGTCTTCTTCGCGGTGGTCTTCTTGGCCGTGGTCTTCTTCGCCGCGGCCTTCTTGGCCGGCGCCTTCTTGGCGGTCTTCTTCGCCGGCCCCTTGGCGCGCTTCTCCGCGAGCAGTTCGTACCCGCGCTCCGCGGTGATCGTCTCGACCTCGTCGTCCCGCCGCAGCGTGGCGTTGGTCTCGCCGTCGGTGACGTACGCGCCGAAGCGGCCGTCCTTGACCACCACCGGCTTCCCGCTGACCGGGTCGGTGCCCAGCTCCTTCAGCGGCGGCTTGGCGGCGGCCCGCCCGCGCTGCTTGGGCTGCGCGTAGATCGCCAGCGCCTCGTCGACGGTGATGTTGAAGAGCTGCTCCTCGGTCTCCAGGGAGCGCGAGTCGGTGCCCTTCTTGAGGTACGGGCCGTAGCGGCCGTTCTGCGCGGTGATCTCCACGCCCTCGGGGTCCTTGCCCACGACCCGGGGCAGCGACATCAGCTTGAGCGCGTCCGCCAGGGTGACGGTGTCCAGGGACATCGACTTGAAGAGCGAGGCGGTCCGCGGCTTGACCGCGTTCTTCCCGGTCTTCGGGGTGCCCTCGGGCAGGATCTCGGTGACGTAGGGGCCGTAGCGGCCGTCCTTCGCCACGATCTGGTGGCCGCTCTCCGGGTCCATGCCCAGCTCGAAGTCGCCGCTCGGCTTCGCCAGCAGCTCCTCCGCGTACTCCGCGGTCAGCTCGTCCGGCGCGAGGTCGTCGGGGACGTCGGCGCGCTGGTGGCCTTCGGAGTCCTTCTCGCCGCGCTCGACGTACGGGCCGTAGCGGCCGACGCGCAGCTTGACGTCGTCGCTGACCGCGAAGGAGGAGATCTCCCGGGCGTCGATCGCGCCCAGGTCGGTGACCAGTTCCTTCAGCCCGCCGAGGTGGTCGCCGTCGCCGTTGCCGGCATCGGCGGCGCCGGCCGCGACGGTGTCCTCGCCGCCGGTGCCGAAGTAGAAGCGCCGCAGCCACGGCACGGACTGCGCCTCGCCCCGCGCGATGCGGTCGAGGTCGTCCTCCATCTTGGCGGTGAAGTCGTAGTCGACGAGCCGGCCGAAGTGCTTCTCCAGCAGGTTGACCACGGCGAACGACAGGAACGACGGGACGAGCGCGGTGCCCTTCTTGAAGACATAGCCGCGGTCGAGGATCGTGCCGATGATCGACGCGTACGTCGACGGGCGGCCGATCTCGCGCTCTTCCAGCTCCTTGACGAGCGTGGCCTCGGTGTAACGGGCCGGGGGCTTGGTGGCGTGCCCGTCGGCGGTGATCTCCTGCGCGGAGAGCGCGTCGCCCTCGGCGACCTGCGGCAGCCGCCGCTCGCGGTCGTCCAGCTCGGCGTTCGGGTCGTCGGCGCCTTCCACGTAGGCCTTCATGAAGCCGTGGAAGGTGATGGTCTTGCCGGACGCGCTGAATTCGACGTCCCGGCCGGCCCACTGGCCGCCCTCGGCGCGGCCGGCGATCTTGACGGTGACGGAGTTACCGGTCGCGTCCTTCATCTGGGAGGCGACGGTCCGCTTCCAGATCAGCTCGTACAGACGGAACTGGTCGCCGCTCAGACCGGTCTCGGCCGGGGTGCGGAAGCGGTCGCCGGAGGGGCGGATCGCCTCGTGCGCCTCCTGCGCGTTCTTCACCTTGCCGGCGTACGTACGCGGCTTGTCCGGCAGGTAGTCGCTGCCGTAGAGCTGCGTGACCTGCGCCCGCGCCGCGGCGACCGCGGTGTCCGAGAGCGTGGTGGAATCCGTACGCATATAGGTGATGAAGCCGTTCTCGTACAGCTTCTGCGCCACCTGCATCGTGGACTTCGCGCCGAAGCCCAGCTTGCGGCTGGCCTCCTGCTGGAGCGTCGTCGTACGGAACGGCGCGTACGGCGAGCGGCGGTAGGGCTTGGACTCGACCGAGCGCACCGCGAAGTCGGTGTTCTCCAGGGCGGTGGCAAGCGCGCGGGCGTTCGCCTCGTCCAGATGGAGCACGTCGTTCTTGAGCTGCCCGTTGGAGCCGAAGTCGCGGCCCTGCGCGACACGGCGGCCGTCGACGGTGCTCAGCCGGGCGTTGAGCGTGGACGGGTCGCTGGTGTCGCCCGCGCGGCCGGTCGCGAAGGTACCGGTGAGGTCCCAGTACTCGGCGGAGCGGAAGGCGATGCGCTCGCGCTCCCGCTCGACGACGAGGCGGGTCGCGACGGACTGCACCCGGCCGGCCGACAGCCGGGGCATGACCTTCTTCCACAGGACCGGCGAGACCTCGTAGCCGTAGAGGCGGTCGAGGATACGGCGGGTCTCCTGGGCGTCGACCAGCTTCTGGTTCAGCTCGCGCGGATTCTCGACGGCCTCGCGGATCGCGTCCTTGGTGATCTCGTGGAAGACCATCCGGTGGACCGGGACCTTGGGCTTGAGGATCTCCTGGAGGTGCCACGCGATGGCTTCGCCCTCGCGGTCCTCATCTGTGGCGAGGAAGAGTTCGTCGGACTCGGCAAGCAGCTCCTTGAGCTTCTTGACCTGGTCCTTCTTATCGCTGTTGACGACGTAGATCGGCTGGAACTCGGAGTCGACGTTCACCCCGAGGCGGGCCCACGGCTCGCCCTTGTACTTCGCCGGGACCTCTGCCGCGCCGTTGGGAAGGTCGCGGATGTGCCCGACGCTGGCCTCGACCACGTAGCCCGGGCCGAGATAGCCCTTGATCGTCTTCGCCTTGGCAGGCGACTCGACGATGACGAGTCGGCGGCGGCCGCCGCTTGCGGTCTCGCTGGTCGGGGACAACTTCGCTCTTCTCTCCGGTCGACGCTTGTGGGTACCCCCGGGCCGGACGCCCGGGGCGCACTGCGGTGACGCTTGACGCTGCGGAGTGTGACGGTACCTCCCGCCCCCGTGTCAAACGGAAAAACCCCGCAACGCCACTCGAACGGTAACCCGACTACATGCCTTCATGCCGCCCGGACCGCGCTGAGCGCTCGGCGCGGGCCCTTGGCGATCTTCCGTCGCCGGACCGGCGGCCGCCTGCCCGCCCGCGTGCGCCCCCTTCCCCGGCCTGTCGGTGATCTCTCACAGTGACGGTGCCCACCACGACCGGCCGCCGGCGCCGGGGTCACCGCGGGCGCACCGACTGTCACAAGGCTGCGCCGGATCCTGCCGTTGCCTTGGTATCGCCCGGAAGGCGGCTGGCAGGATGGTCGCGGCACGGCTCATCTCTGGAGCCGAGGACTGCCGTCATCACGCACTCTCGGGGGTCAGATCACTCATGGCGAACCAGTACCCCGGCCCGCCGCAGGAACAGCCCGACCAGAATCCGTACACCAAGCCGCCGGGTGGTCAGCCCGCCGACGCCGGTTACGGCTACCCGCAGGGCGGCGTCCCCGGAGAGCCCGGATACGGCTACCCACAGGCCGCCCCGCAGCCGCAACCCGGCTACGGCTACCCGGGCGGCGCGCCGCAGCCGCCCGCGCCCGGCTTTCCGCCGAACGCCGCGCCGCAGCCGGGCCCGGGCGACTTCTCCGGTCAGCAGCCCGCAGGGGGCGCCATGGGGATGTCGCTGTCCCTCGGCGACATCGCGGTGACGGGCGACACGATCATGACGCCGGCCGGTCCGATGCCGCTCAAGGGCGCCATATGGACGGCGACCGACATGTCGCGGACCGAGGAGAAGATTCCGGCGCACGCGGTCGTACTCGCCATCGTCTTCTTCCTCTTCTGTCTGCTCGGGCTGCTCTTCCTGCTGATGAAGGAGCGCGTCACGACCGGGTTCGTGCAGGTGACGGTGAACAGCGGTGGCCGTCACCACTCCACGATGATCCCCGTGCAGTCGCGTGAGCAGGTCATGTTCGTGCTCAATCAGGTCAACTACGCCAGGTCATTGAGCGTGTGAGTCCCAGCGATCCCATGAGCCCCGGCGGCCCCCTGGGCCCCGCCGAGCCGGTGGGGCCCAGCGCCGCGACGATCCGGACGCGCACCCTGCGCCGCGCGTCGGTCGCGCTCGGCGTCGGCGCGCTGGGCGCCGTCTATCTCTGGCACACCAATCCGCACCAACCCGGGCAGCTGCTGCTCCCCTGCCCCTTCAAATGGGCGACGGGGCTGCTGTGCCCGGCGTGCGGCGGCACCCGCATGGCCTACGACCTGATGCACGGCGATGTCCTGGCGGCCTTCCACGACAACGCCGTGGTGCTCGCCCTCGGCGTGCCGGCCGCCGGTTATGTCCTCGTCCGATGGCTCGGCGCCGGGCTCCGCGGGAGGCAGTTCCGGCCACGGCTGACCGCCCGTGGCAACGCGGCGGTGCTGGGCGTCGCCGCGGTGTGGATGGTCGCCCGCAACCTCGTCGGCTGACGGCACCGGGAGCCGCGGCGCCCTGCCCGCCCGGGTGCTCGCTCGTATCGCGACGCCCCGGGCGAGCAGGTCCCGGGCGCCCCGGGCGAGCAGGTCCCGGCCGGGCGGTGGGCCACCCCAGGGGACAGCCCGCCGCCCGGCCAGGCCGGTCGTCAGCGGACGGTGACCGAAACCACCGGTGAGACGGCATTGCCGCCGGCGATACGCAGCTGGTTGACGCCCTTGAGGCCGAGCTTCACGCGCACCGCGTACGCACCGGTGGCGTTGACCGGGGTCTGCGCCGGCAGGGCGACCCACTTGGCGCCCTGCTTCTGCTGCACCGTGACCTTCGAGCCGGCGGCGATGCCCTTGGCGATGCCGGAGATCCGGAACTCCTGCCAGGCGTTGACCGTGGTCGCGCTCGCCTTGGCCGTCAGCGAGGCGGCGGCGGGCGCGGTGGCGGTGATCGGCGTCGGCGAGTGGAGGTCGGCGGGTGCGGCGAAGGCGACGGCCACCCCTCCCCCGAGCAGGGAGAGGGTGATCGCGCCGACGGCGACGTAGCGCAGTGCACGGTTCATACGGAGATCCTCACTGATGGGCATGTTGTGGCCTTCAGTGAGGAACACGGCTGATGCCGCACGAAGGTTCCTCCGTGCCCTCGTATGCAGGCCACTCGGGTGAGAACTGGCCGGAAGTGAACCGCCACGGCCTCGGACCGGACGCGCCCAGGGCCCCTCGCCCGTCGCCGCCCGCCTTCCGCCCTGCGCCCCTACAGCGACAGCAGCAGCCAGCATCCCGTGGCCGTGAACAGCGCGCCGAACAGCACCGCGATCACGGCGCCCACCGGCCGGCTGACGCCCTCGGCGACCGGTGAGCCGATGCGTGCGCTGACGCCCGTCCACAGCAGCAGTGCCGCGCCGAACAGGGCGAAGGCCGCACCGGCGAAGGCTTCGGGTCCACTCTCCATGCGGGCAGCGTGGCACCCCTGGACGGCGTCCGGGCCAACGCCGGGTGAACGTCCCCCGTACGGCCCCTCAGCCCGTCTGGTCCACCGGCTCCAGGAACCCCTGCTCGACCAGCATCCGGATCGCCTCCGGCGTACGGTCCCGCAGCAGGACCGGGTCCTCGCCGACGAGTTGGGCGATGGCGTCCAGGATCCGGCCGGCCGGCAGCGAGCCGTCACACACCCCGGCGAAGCCCGCGCCGACGGTGTCCACCTTGGTCGCCCGCCGCATACCGCGGTTCTGACGCAGCACCACATGCTCGGGGTCCTCCGCCCCGGGCAGGCCGACCTGCTCCTGCACCACTTCGCCGGCGAGCCGGAAGTGCCCGGCCAGGAGCGCCGCGTCATCCGTCGACCGCAGGAAGTCCTGGCGGTCGAAATGCCCCACGACGCGCTCTCCCAGCGGCTGTTCGACCGGATGCGGCCATTCCTCGACCGTGACGGACGGGGTGTCCGAACCGGATTTGCGCAGCGTGATCCAGCCGAAGCCGACGGCCTTGGTCTTGCGCGCCTCGAATTCGTCGAGCCAGGCGCCGTACCGCGCGGCGTAGGCGTCGTCCGCGGCGCGGTGGTCGCCGCCGTCCCGCAGCCACAGCTCGGCGTACTGGGTGACGTCCTGCACCTCGCGCTGCACGATCCACGCGTCGCAGCCGCTCGGCACCCACGACCGCAGCCGGTCGTGCCAGTCCTCGCCCTCGACGTGCTGCCAGTTGGCGAGCAGCTGGCAGTAGCCGCCGTCGTTCAGATACGCCGCCGACTGCTGGACCAGGGTGCGGCAGAGGTCGTCACCGCCCATCCCGCCGTCCCGGTAGGTGAGCCGGGCGCCGGGCGAGATGACGAAGGGCGGGTTGGACACGATCAGGTCGAACTTCTCCCCGTCGACCGGCTCGAACAGCGAGCCCTCCCGCAGGTCGGCCGGTTGCGCCCCGGAGAGCGCAAGCGTCAGCGCGGCGATGCGCAGGGCACGGGGGTTGAGGTCGGTGGCCGTGACGCCGGTGGCGTGCTGCGCGGCGTGCAGCGCCTGGATGCCGGAGCCGGTGCCGAGGTCGAGCGCCTTGGCGACGGGCTTGCGCACCGTG
This sequence comes from Streptomyces sp. NPDC017993, assembly GCF_044328065.1. Lineage (NCBI taxonomy): Bacteria > Bacillati > Actinomycetota > Actinomycetes > Kitasatosporales > Streptomycetaceae > Streptomyces > Streptomyces sp. NPDC017993. Next base: position 59,384 of record NZ_JBIRGO010000014.1, on the reverse strand, counting down.
ATGCCGGCGAGGGTCGTCGACGCACCGCCCACCCCGAGCACCAGCTGCGAGCGGTCCACCCCGCCGGCGCCCTGGATGCCGCCCGCACCGCCGACCGCACAGCCGAGGTCGGAGACGATCCACCAGTCCTGGCCCTCGGGGCCGCCGTAGGGGCGGACGTCGACGGCTGCGCGCACCTCGTCGCCGTCCTGCAGCAGCCAGCCGTCGGCGAGGCAGTCGTCCACGGGGAGCGCGGCCCGGGCGCGGCGCAGCTCCACCGGACGCTGCAACAGAAACAGCCGCACCAGGGTCTCCAGTGGCCCGTCGCCGCGCGTCCGACGCAGCGCGGGGACGGTCTCACTGCGGGCCAGCGCGGCGTAGGCGGGCGCGCCGAGCAGGTCGAGCAGACCGTCGGCCGTGAAGGCGGCGGCCAGCAGCGCCTCGCGCAGCCGGGCGGTGCGGGCGCTGCTCTCGGGGTCCTGGGCATCTGCGGTGGGGAGGTGCGTACTCACACCCCCATTGTCAGCCCAACCGCTGACAATCCGCGACGGCCCGGTGCCACGGCCCTCTCGGGCGTGGCGGCCGGGCCGTGCGTCAGCTGGGGACTGCCCCTTCCGTTACGACCCCTTGGACGACGAGGCGGACGGGTTACCTGTGGCGGCCTGGTTCTGGCAGCCCTCCTGGTTGGCCATCGACTTGCCGACGTCGCCGGCTTCGAGGTTCTTGAAGGCTTCCTCGCTCTGCTGGTTGAGCTTGTTGATGCCGTTGGAGAGGCTCCGCAGGCCGTCCGCGAACTTGAGCTTGTCCGAGGTGTTCAGGGAGTCGACCTGCTTCTTGAGGTCCGCGTATCCCTTGGAGAGAGAGTTGAGTTCGTTGACCGCGTTCTTCTGGGCCTGTTCGCCCCCCTCGCTGGGCGGGGGTCCCGCCTTCTCGAGGGACTTGGCCAGCGAGGCGTAGGCGTCGGAGATCTTCTGGAAGGCCGCTGAGTCCGTCTGCTGGACCTTCTTGGAGTCCGTGTTGCCGTCATCGGCCGTCTGCATGGCGCCGTTGGCATCCTGGATCTGCTTGAACTGGGCCTGCGCAGGGTCGCAGAACGACTTTGCCCAGTCGTCGAGCTCTTTGTTGCTGTCGTCGCTGCAGCCGGTCAGCGCGAGCACCAGTGCCGCACCGCCGGACAGTGCAGCCACAAGCTTCTTGTTCACCGGATTGGTCCCTTCCATGGCTCTCGGCCCCGGAACATACACGCCGAAAGGGCCTGGGCCATGGGTCGGGCAGCCCGCCCGCCCCTCATTGCAGCCATTTGCACCAAGGAGTACAGGGCCACCCGAGCACGACGAAGGCGGGTGGCCGGCGCCCGCAAAATGCGCCGTCCACCCGCCCGTTGAGCGGTTCGTGAGCGTTCCTCGACTAGGACGCCACGGCCGTCTCCGCCGACTTGGTCGCCTTGTCGGCGGCGTCGGAGTTGTCTTCGTCACCCATGGCGATTCCGCGCCGCTTGGAGACGTACACCGCACCGACGATGACCCCGATCGCGAGCACCGAGACCACGACCCGTACGCCGACGCTCTTGTCCTCGCCGTAGCTGAACTTGACCACGGCCGGGGCGATCAGCAGCGCCACCAGGTTCATCACCTTCAGCAGCGGGTTGATGGCCGGCCCCGCGGTGTCCTTGAACGGGTCGCCCACCGTGTCGCCGATGACCGTCGCGGCGTGCGCCTCGCTGCCCTTGCCGCCGTGGTGGCCGTCCTCGACCAGCTTCTTGGCGTTGTCCCACGCGCCACCGGAGTTGGCGAGGAAGACCGCCATCAGGGTGCCGGCGCCGATCGCGCCCGCCAGGAACGAGGCGAGCGCCCCGACACCGAGCGAGAAGCCGACCGCGATCGGGGTGAGCACGGCGAGCAGACCCGGGGTCGTGAGCTCGCGCAGCGCGTCCTTGGTGCAGATGTCGACGACGCGCCCGTACTCCGGCTGCTCGGAGTAGTCCATGATCCCGGGACGCTCCCGGAACTGCCGGCGGACCTCGAAGACCACCGCACCCGCCGACCGCGACACCGCGTTGATCGCCAGCCCCGAGAAGAGGAAGACGACCGAGGCGCCGAGGATCAGCCCGACCAGGTTGTTGGGCTGTGAGATGTCCAGGCTCAGCCCCATCCCGGTCGCGGCGTCGCCCACCTCCTTCACGGCCGTCGCGATCGCGTCGCGGTACGAGCCGAACAGCGCCGCGGCCGCCAGCACCGCCGTCGCGATGGCGATGCCCTTGGTGATGGCCTTGGTGGTGTTGCCGACCGCGTCCAGGTCGGTGAGGACCTGGGCGCCGTCACCGGTGACATCGCCGGACATCTCTGCGATGCCCTGGGCGTTGTCGGAGACCGGACCGAAGGTGTCCATCGCCACGATCACGCCAACGGTGGTGAGCAGACCGGTTCCGGCCAGCGCCACCGCGAACAGCGCCAGCATGATGGACGCGCCGCCCAGCAGGAACGCCCCGTAGACGGCCAGGGCGATCAGCACAGCCGAGTAGACCGCCGACTCCAGACCGATCGAGATGCCGGACAGGACGACGGTGGCCGGGCCGGTCAGCGAGGTCTTTCCGATGTCCTGGACGGGCCGCCGGCTGGTCTCGGTGAAGTAGCCGGTCAGCTGCTGGATCAGCGCGGCAAGCACGATGCCGATGGCGACCGCCACCACGGCGAGGATCCGCGGATCCCCGCTGTGGTCCAGGATCTCCGTGTCGGTGACGCCGGACAGGTCCGCGTAGCTGGACGGCAGGTAGACGTACACCGCGATGGCCACCAGGACCAGCGAGATGGCCGCCGAGATGAAGAAGCCGCGGTTGATGGCGGTCATTCCGCTGCGGTCGGAGCGCCGGGGCGCCACGACGAAGATGCCGATCATCGCCGTGAGCACGCCGATCGCCGGAACCAGCAGCGGGAAGGCCAGACCGGCGTCACCGAAGGCCGCCGTGCCCAGAATCAGCGCGGCGACCAGCGTCACGGCGTACGACTCGAAGAGGTCCGCGGCCATACCGGCACAGTCGCCGACGTTGTCGCCCACGTTGTCCGCGATGGTCGCGGCATTGCGCGGGTCGTCCTCGGGGATGCCCTGTTCGACCTTGCCGACGAGGTCGGCGCCGACGTCCGCGGCCTTGGTGAAGATGCCGCCGCCGACCCTCATGAACATCGCGATCAGCGCGGCGCCGAGACCGAAGCCCTCCAGCACCTTGGGCGCGTCGACCGCGTAGACGAGCACCACGCACGAGGCGCCCAGCAGGCCGAGCCCCACCGTGAACATGCCGACGACGCCGCCGGTGCGAAAAGCGATCTTCATCGCCGTGTGCGAGACGGCGGTGAGATCCCTTTTCCCGGTATCGCCCTCGGCCGGCGTGGCCTCCCGGGCCGCCGCCGCCACGCGCACATTGCTGCGCACGGCGAGCCACATGCCGATATAGCCGGTGCCCGCCGAGAATCCGGCGCCGATCAAGAAAAAGACACTGCGACCCGCGCGCTGCGTCCAATCGTCCGCGGGCAGCAGCATGAGCAGGAAGAACACCAGGACGGCGAATACGCCGAGAGTCCGCAACTGCCGCGTCAGGTAGGCATTTGCGCCTTCCTGCACCGCCGCAGCGATCTTCTTCATACTGTCGGTTCCCTCGCCGTACGCGAGCACTTGGCGCAACAGCACGGCCGCGACGGCCAGTGCCGCCAGGGCGACGACGGCGATCACCACGACCAGTGTGCGGTTGCCCGACGTCAGCGACGGTCCGGCCAGAAGAGAGGGGGTGTCGAGCAACTGAGGGGTATAAGGCCCCGCCATTCGTCCTCCTTGACGTTTGGCACATGGGCGCGCGGAAGCACGCTCAGGCGTCCTGAGCAAGATGTGGACGGATTGTAGGGAGCTGCACGAGATCAAAACAGTACGCGTCAAAGGGAATTCGCCCGCAGCCGGGAAGATCAAAAGGATGACGGCCGCAGAATTCGCCCGGACGACGGAAAGCAGCAAATGCGCTGACCACGGACTGATGATCTCCATGTCCTACTGATCGTCGCTGCTCAAAGCCGTCACACGAGGAACCGAACGCTCCGCTGCCCGGCGCGGCGCCCCGGAGAACTGGTCCGGCCCGCTACCGCCGAACGGGTGACCGGCTCGCAAGCGGGGCTCCCGGCAGATGCTGAGCACGCGTCAGATCGAGTCCTGATCGGAACGTGGGGATCGCCCTGGAGCTCCGGTGCCGGGTGCCCGGTGCTGGGTGCCGGCTGCCGGGTGCTGGGTGCTGGGTGCTGGGTGCCGGGGGACGCGCTGCCGGGCTGCCGGGCTGCCGGGCTGCCGGGCTGCGAGGCGTGCCGCCTGGGGCGAGGGGAGGACTGCGCGTGGGCTCGGCCGGATGGCTCACTGGCCGTCGTGGCACGGCGGCCGGTGAGCCATCCGGCCCATGAAATCGGCGAACGGCCCGTCTCCGCTCGGCGCGTGCGTGGTCAGCGCGGGGAGGACAGGGGCGTCGGCATTGAGGGTTGCCTGCGGCATTACGGGTTGCCGGCGTTAAGGGTTGCCGGATCTAAGGGCTGCTGTCATCGCCGACGGGAGGGCTGAGGGGGCCGGCTGGGCCCCTGGGCGAAGGTACGGGGCCGCGGCTTACGGGGCATGGTCGTTCGTCGCGGGGCCGCCTGCCGTGGCGTACGGCGGCCCAAGAACCGGGGCCCGCGGCCGGCCGAGGCCCGTAACCGGATCCGCTCCCGCGGGAGCTAGGGCAGCGCGGGGGCCGCCGCCGTGGGCCAGCTCATCCGGATCACTCCGCCGCTTTCACCGGAGGTGACCTCGACGTCGTCGACCAGGCCGCTGATGACCGCGAGGCCCATCTCGTCCTCGCCTTCGGCATCGCTCTCGCCGGCGCCCTCATAGTCGGCGCCGTCCCCGCCCGCTCCGGCCGCGCCGGAGCCGCCGGGCACGCCGTCGCCCACCTCGATCGAGAACTTCTTCTCGTCCTCGATCAACAGAACCCACACGGGATCGCCGATGTCGTTGCTGGAGTGCAGCCCCACAGCCCGGCTGCACGCCTCACCGACGGCGAGGCGCACCTCGTCGAGCACGGCCTCGTCCACACCGGCCCGCCTCGCCACGGCAGCCGCGACCAGACGAGCGGTCCGGACGTGCTCGGGAAGGGCGCTGAAGCGTAGTTCGACGGTGGCCATGCCATCCCCCTCGATATGCGGGCGTGCAACGCAGGGGGCCGGACCGCTACGTCCGGAACCCCCCACTACTTCCATCCCCGCGCCGAGCGGCGCGGGGTACCGCGAAGTCGTCAGTCAGTGGCTGCGACGGCTTCGTCGACCGAGGTGTGAATCGGGAACACCTTGGTCAGACCGGTAATACGGAAGATCTTGAGAATGCGCTCCTGGTTGCAGACCAGGCGCAGCGAGCCCTCATGGGCACGCACACGCTTCAGTCCACCGACCAGAACGCCGAGCCCAGTGGAGTCGAGGAAGTCGACACGTTCCATGTCCACCACGAGGTGGTAGCTTCCGTCGTTCACAAGCTCGACCAGCTGCTCACGCAGCTTGGGCGCGGTGTATACATCAATCTCGCCACCGACCTCGACGACCGTACGGTCGCCAACGGTCCGGGTCGACAGGGACAGGTCCACGGATCCTCCAGCACCTTGCTATCGAGCGGTCGCCCCCCTGGGGCCTCCCCACCATGGTGGGGGCGGATCGGCAGCCGCGATGGCATTCAATCACTTACCAGCAGGCGCGCACGACGCCTTGTGAGCATTGTCCGTCACTCCGGTGACACACTCGGTGCCGATGGCCTCCAATCGACTCCCGCCGGATGCGGGCACGAGACCCACCCCGGGCATGATTCTCGACCGTCTCGCCCGGGGAGCGACCCGCGCTGAACGCATCACTCATACGGAGCACTTGCCCCCGCGCATCGGCAGCCATGCCGACTGGCCCGAACAGATCCGGCCGGAAGTGATCGCCGCCATTCATTCGGCCGGAATCGAGCGTCCGTGGGCTCACCAGGCACGGACATCCGAACACGCACTGCGCGGCGAGTCGGTCGTCGTCGCCACCGGCACCGCCTCGGGCAAGTCCCTGGCCTACCTCGCGCCGGTCCTCTCGACGCTCCTGGACGGCTCCGAAGCGCCGAACGGGCGCGGCGCCACCGCCCTGTACCTCGCCCCCACCAAGGCGCTGGCCGCCGACCAGAGGCGCGCCGTCCGGGATATCGCGGCTCCGCTCGGCTCGGCCATCCGACCGGCGGTCTACGACGGCGACACCCCCGTCGAGGAACGCGAATGGGTCCGCCAGTACGGCAACTACGTGCTGACCAACCCCGACATGCTGCACCGCGGCATCCTTCCGGCCCACCACCGCTGGTCGTCCTTCCTGCGGGCGCTGCGCTACGTCGTCATCGACGAATGCCATTCCTACCGCGGCGTCTTCGGCTCCCACGTCGCGCAGGTCATCCGCCGGCTGCGCCGAATCTGCGCCCGCTACGGCTCCGACCCGGTCTTCCTTCTCGCCTCCGCCACCGCAGCGGAACCGGCCGAGGCGGCCACCCGGCTCACCGGCCTGCCCGTGGTGGAAATCACGGAGGACACCTCGCCGCGCGGCGAGTTGGTCTTCGCGCTGTGGGAGCCTCCGCTGACCGAGCTGCACGGCGAACAGGGCGCGCCTGTCCGCCGCACCGCCACCGCGGAGACCGCGGACCTTCTCACCGACCTCGCCGTCCAGGGCGTCCGCACTGTCGCCTTCGTACGCTCCCGTCGCGGTGCGGAACTGATCGCCCTGATCTCGCAGGAACGGCTCGCGGAGGTGGACCGTTCGCTGCCGGCCCGGGTCGCCGCCTACCGCGGCGGCTACCTGCCCGAGGAGCGGCGCGCCCTCGAACGCGCGTTGCACAACGGTGATCTCCTCGGCCTGGCCGCCACCACAGCACTCGAACTGGGCGTGGACGTCTCCGGCCTCGACGCCGTGGTCATCGCCGGCTACCCCGGAACCCGCGCCTCGCTGTGGCAGCAGGCCGGGCGGGCGGGCCGCTCCGGGCAGGGGGCGCTCGCCATCCTGGTGGCCCGTGACGACCCGCTGGACACCTTTCTCGTTCACCACCCCGAGGCGCTCTTCGACCAGCCCGTCGAATCCACCGTCCTGGACCCGGACAACCCCTACGTGCTCGCACCGCACCTGTGCGCGGCGGCGGCGGAAATCCCGCTCACCGAAGCCGACTTCCCGCTCTTCGGGCCCGCGACCGCCGGGCTGATGCCGCAGCTGGAGGCCGCCGGCCTGCTGCGCCGGCGCGCCAGGGCCTGGCACTGGACCCGCCGCGAGCGGGCCGCCGACCTGGCCGACATCCGCGGTCAGGGCGGCTCGCCGGTGCAGATCGTCGAAGCCGGTACCGGGCGGCTGCTGGGCACCGTGGACGCCGGCGCGGCGCACACCACCGTCCACGACGGCGCCGTCCACCTCCACCAGGGCCGTACGTACGTCGTCAAGCACCTCGACCTGGAGGACGATGTCGCCCTCGTCGAGGAGGCCAACCCGCCCTATTCGACGACCGCGCGCGACACCACCGCCATCTCCATCCTCGAAACCGACACCGAGATCCCCTGGGGAGACGCCCGGCTGTGTTTCGGCTCCGTCGAGGTCACCAATCAGGTCGTCTCCTTCCTTCGCCGCAAGCTGATCACCGGCGAGGTCCTGGGCGAGACCAAGCTGGACCTGCCCCCGCGGACGCTGCGCACCCGGGCGGTGTGGTGGACGGTCACCGAGGACCAACTCGACGCCGCCCGGGTCAACCCGGAGCAGTTGGGCGGCGCCCTGCACGCCGCCGAGCACGCCTCCATCGGCATGCTGCCGCTCTTCGCCACCTGTGACCGCTGGGACATCGGCGGCGTCTCCGTCCCCCTGCACCCGGACACTCTCCTTCCGACCGTCTTCGTCTACGACGGCCACCCGGGCGGCGCCGGCTTCGCCGAACGCGCCTTCCACACGGCCGCCGACTGGCTGACCGCCACCCGCCAGGCGATCGCCTCCTGCGAATGCGACGCCGGATGCCCCTCCTGCATCCAGTCCCCCAAGTGCGGCAACGGCAACGACCCCCTCCACAAGCGAGGGGCGATCCGGCTCCTCGGCGAACTGCTTCGAGGAGCTGCGGAGGCACCCAAGGCGCCGGACGATGCGGAGGCGCCGAAGGAGCCGGGGGACGCTCCCGGGGCGTAGGAGCTTAGGGGCTTAGGGCGTAGGGGCGCGGCGGGGGCGATCGTGCGCCCTGGGGCTGCTGGGGCTGCTGGAGGGGCGGGCTGAAGCTGAGGTGTGGGCCCAGAGGGGAGGGCCGCTGAGCCGGGTGCCCAGCTGGGGCCGCAACTGGGGCCCAGGTGGGGTCCTGACCTCGGTGTTGGGAGCCGCGGCCCACCGGCCCAGCTTCCGCCCCGGCCACATCCTCAGGGACGCCCTTCCGCCCCGGGGCGGGGCGACGGGGCGAGCGGCGGCCCCGCTCGGGCCCGTACCCGGGACGTGAAGGGGTGACTTCCTGCCTCGGCTGATACGTCGGCGATCGCGGCAGCCACAGAGCAGCGCACGAGGCGGCTGTGCTGGGCCGCTGCCACCCGGCGGGCTGCCGCGCAGGCCACGGCCCGGCCCTCCATGGCGCGATCCGCCGCTGCCAACGCCGCCAGGTCCGCCGCGCCGCCGGCCCGGTGCCGGGCCGTGACGGCCTGCCCCAGCCCGATCAACGCCGTGAAAACCGCACACAACGCCGCCGCAGCGAAGACCGTCCATACCGTCGCCGAGCCCTCATCGCCCCACCGTCTCCTCCGCAAGAGCCACCGCCTCCCCCTCGACCTTCACCGCGAGACGTCCCATCCCCGGCAGATCCGCCACGACCCGTACGCGCACCAGGTCGCCCTCCCTGGCCAGGCCGACCCGCGCTCCGCGTGGCGCCGCGTCGCGTGCCGCCTTGAGCACGGCCCCCCGGGCTTCGGAACGCGCAGCCGCTCTCGCCCCGGCCCGCGCCGCGTCGACGCACTCGATGCGGGCACAGACCGCCATGAGGCCCCAGATCAGAGCCCCCGCGACAGCCACCAGCACCGGCATCACCAGGGCCGTTTCCGCTGTCACGAATCCGGCGTCACGAGGCGCCCGCCTGGCGCCATGGCCGGCGCCTCTGGCAGGCCGCCCCCTGCAGGACGCGGCGGCGTCCGCCCAGCCCCGCCTGCATCGGGCCCTACGTCGCCTCACGCCGCCCGGCCCCCTCCAACTCCCGCCCGCGGACGCAGCTCTCCCCTTCCGCCGGGGACCCGGCGCCCTACTGGCGAAGGCCGCATGACGTACGGCAGGTCCTTCGGCATCGGCAGCGCCGCCGACGTCCGAGTCTCTGGCCGCCCCGGCGCCTATATCGGCGGCGCTGCCGACGTTGGCCCCGGCACTGCCGTCGCAAGCCCAGCCGACGGTCGGGCCCGCTGCTCCTCCGGGTGTGCCAGGTCGCCGCGGTTTGCCGACGGGAGTGCCGGCGGGCCCTCCGATGCGCGGGGAACTGGATCTACCAGAGGAAGCCGCCCTGGCGACGCCCAGGGCCTTGGCCCTCCCCGTGTCCGCCGCTCCACAGGCCACACCCGCTCCCCCGGCCCTCTGACTGGCCGACAAGAGTTCACGGGTAGCGGCCGGACCACGCGCCCCAAGCCACCCGCGTGCCCCCAGCGGCTCAACCATCCGCGCAGGCCCTAAAACACCGCACGCCCCCTCACCTTGACCTTGCTCCCCGCGCGTCCTGCGCTCCCCAGCCGTCGCCCTGCCCTCAGAACTGGACATCGACGGCCCTCTGGATCACCGACCGCAGCATCGCCTGCACCGCTTCGCTCGTCACGACCTTGTAGAGCACCGCCGCGAAGGCGCATGCCGCAAGGGTTCCCACGGCGTACTCCGCCGTTGCCATTCCCCGGTCCTTGCCCGCCGCGCGCAACTCCGCGCGCCACCGTCGAAACATCTCCAACCCCCTTGAAATCGGCCTCACCAACAGATCAGTTACGTCCCAAGAGCCCGCCGGCCAGACCGATCAGCACCGGTGCCACTCCGAGCGTCAGAAACGCCGGCAGGAAACACGCCGAGAGCGGCAAAGTGACCAGCACACCGGCCCGGCGCGCTCGCTGGGCCGCCGCCCTGCCCCGTTCCGCCCGGAGCTCCGCGGCAATGCGCGACACCGCCTCGACGGCCGGCACCCCGGATATCCCGGCACGCTCCATGCAGCGCGCCAACGTCTCGGCCCCGGGGAGGTCTGCCAACCGTCCCCATACGGTGGCCGGTTCGCCGCCGAGCCTCAGCTCCGCCGCCACGTGACGCAGCCGCACGGCAACCGGCCCGTCGAGCGAGCGCCCCACCGCCTCGGCGGCCTCCCGCGGTCCTGCGCCCGCCGCGAGACACGCGGCCAGAAGATCGCCGACCGGTGCAAGGTCCTCTTCCACGCGGGCCTTCGCCAACCGCGCACTCTGCCCGACACGTTGACGCGCGAGCCAGCTGCGAGCCCCGAAGCCGACGGCGATGCCCATCAACAATCCGGGTGCCCCTCCCACGAGGATGACCATGAACCCGCCCGCGCCGAGCGGTCCCACCCACTCCGTCAGCCCACGACCTCGACGACCGCCGCCCTTCGCGCCACGACGCCCCGTATCCCGATGCCCGGCCCGTGCGATCCGGTGCCACAGCCTCCGGGCGCCGCCGCTCCGCCCGGGGTCACACCGGTCCGGACGCCCCCCGAAGACAACCGACGCCCGCTTCCGCACGGCCCGTCGCCGGCATACCCCGCGTGCCATGGCCACCGCGCACAGCACGCCTCCGATGGCCGCAATCACCATCCCCACCCTGTGGACAACTTCCTCGCTCACAGCCTCCACCCCGCCTTCGCCTCTCCTCGCAGCCGATCACTTCCGGTGCCGGCATTGATGCGTACCTCGGCGGCACGCGGTATCGGCGGCATCGCATCGGCGACGATGCGTGCCGTCCACGCCACGCCGACCCACTCCAGCAGCCCGCCGATCACCAGGCACCCCCAGCCGACAGGGGTGTGCAGCAGCACCCGCAACGGGTCCGCGCCGAGTGCACTGCCCATCAGGAGTCCGCAGACCGGCAACAGTGCGAGCATCAAGGCCGTTGCGCGTGGGCCCGCCAACTGGGCACGCAGCTCGTCACGTTGCACGCGTTGTGATCGGAGCCCGTCCGCGATGCGTTCCAGCCCTGCAGCCAGTCCGGCGCCGCCCTCCACCGCGACCTGCCAGCACGCGGCAACGCCCGTCAGACCGTCGGCTCCGGGCAGCCGCGCAGCGTCTCGCAGCGCCTGAGGCACGTCACCGCCGTAACGCGCTGCCGCCAGAACCACCGAGCCCGCTGCGCCCAGGCAGGGAGCCCGGACCGCGAGCAGCGCCTGAGCAGGCTGGCGTCCTGTCCGCAACTCGCCGGCCACCGTCGCGCACAGGCTGATCACCTCGGCCGCCCGCCGGTCACGTGCGCGCTCCATGTCGCGAGCGGTCAGCCAACGGCGGATAAGGAACGCCGCCACCACCGAGGCCACTGCGGGCAGCACCGACTTGCCCAGCACGCCGAGGCCGATCCCCGCCGGAAGGCACCACGCCTCCCGGCCCACGGCCACCCTCCGCCCCAGTCGCAGCCGCCGCGCTGAGCCCGGCGCCTCCACCACACGCCCTGCGAGCCATCTCCGCACCGCAGCGCCCGACCTGAGGCCCCAGTCCCGTTCCCCGGCCATCTCTCGCACCACTGCCGAGAGCCTCGACGCCCCGCCTCTTGCACCACTCGCACCACCCGCCTCACTTACCACCCCGTCCGAGCCACCAGCGAGCAACGCCCGAGCCCGTCGTCCCGTGTCGTCCCACCCACCACAGGCCAACCAGCCCGCGGCCCCGGCACAGATGACTGCCATCCCGGCCGGCACCGACAGCCCGATGCTCGACGCCACCGACCCCAACACCACGCCCCCACCCCGTTCGTCCTCACTCGCCCCTCACCGCGCCCGGCGCCAAAGGCCCGGCCGGTCCACCCCTCCCAGCGCCCGGCGAACCCGTCAGCGCAGAAGTCCCAAGGGCCCACTGGTCCACCGGTCCACCGGTGCCCGGCTCCCTTCCTCCAAGCTCAGAGCTCGCCTCCTCCTCGCTCACACAACCGCATCAACCGCCCCCATCCACGCGCCTCTTGGAAGCCGTCCGCGGCCCATACCGCCGCGGGCACTGTCACCACGAAGCCGTTGCGATCCCGCTCCAGGACATGCACCTGGGCGATACGCCGTCGGCCGTGCCGGTCGCGTACCAGGTGCAGTACGACCGAGAGGGCGGCCGCGAGCTGGCTGTGCAGCGCGGCGCGATCCAGCCCCGCGGTCGAGCCGAGCGCCTCCAGGCGGGCGGGGACGTCACATGCGGCATTGGCATGCACGGTGCCGCAGCCGCCCTCGTGGCCCGTGTTGAGAGCCGCCAGGAGGTGCGTGACCTCGGCGCCGCGCACCTCGCCCACCACCAGCCTGTCCGGTCGCATGCGCAGCGCCTGCCGGACGAGGTCCCGGAGCGTCACGCGGCCGGCACCCTCCTGATTCGCCGGCCGCGTCTCCAGCCGCACCACATGGGGGTGGTCCGGACGCAGTTCCGCCGAGTCCTCGGCCAGCACGATCCGTTCGGCGGGGCTGACCAGCCCCAGCAGGGTGCTGAGCAGCGTGGTCTTCCCTGAGCCCGTACCCCCGCTGATCAGGAATGACAGCCGGGCAGCCAGGACCGCCCTGAGCAACCGGTCCCCGCCGGGCGGCACCGTGCCGGCCGCGACCAGTTCCGCGAGCCCGAAGGCGCGTGGTCTGAGCACCCGTAAGGACAGACAGGTGCCGGCGACCGCGACCGGTGGGAGTACGGCGTGCAGCCGCGTGCCGTCCGGCAATCTGGCATCCACCCACGGCCGGGCGTCGTCCAGCCGCCGGCCGGCCACCGCCGCGAGCCGCTGGGCGAGCCTGCGCACCTCCGCCGCGTCGCGGAAGCGGACGTCCGTGCGCTCCAGGCCGCCGCCCCGATCCACCCAGACCTCGTCCGGCGCGGTGACGAGTACGTCCGTCACATCCGGCGCGGCCAGCAGCGGTTCCAGCGGACCGCTGCCCACCATCTCGGACCGCAACGCGGCCACCACGCTCAGCACCTCGGCGTCCCCGAGGAGTCGTCCCTCCGCCCGCAGCGCCACCGCCACCCGAGCGGGTGTGGGCTCCGCCCCGGCCTCAGCCAGCCTGCTGCGCACGACGTCCAGCAGTTCCCGGCTCACGCACGACCACCAGCCCAGGCCGCTGGGAAGGCCATTCCTCCGCCGCGCGGCGGCAGCTGCCCCCACCAGCCCGGCAAGCTCCCCGTTCCCGGCCCCTGCCTTCCTCCTGACCTCGGTTCTGCGCTGCGTGTCCGCGGCCACGGGGCCGTCCCCTGCCTCGCACCGGCCCACCACCCGGCGACGCAACGGAAGCCGTCCCGCCACCACCACCGCGGAGCCCACTCGAAGCCACCACCCCGAACCCCGTCGGTACGGCCCGAACATCCGGCCCCACAAGCAGCGTCCGTCCCGGCAGCGACACTCCCGATCCGCGCACCAGCCCTCGCCGCCCTGGCCCGGCTTCCGGGCGACGGCGCGTCGATAGCCGTCGCGCCCCTCCACCACCGCGCCACGCCCGGCCCACTCCCCAGCCTCACCCCGGCACACCTCCCCTTACGTCGCCGAACCCCGTCCCGCCCCAGGCCGCCTTCCTCGCAGAAGCCGGACCCGCCCCATCGCCCTCAGCCAGCGCCCGGCCCCAGAAGCCCGCACAGAACCGCGCCAGAGGCCCGCGCACGTTCGATCCCGGGGGAACGCCGCGGGACAGTCCGTCCAACAGGCCCTTCTCCCAAGCCACTTCGCCCGCAAGCGGCAGCTCCAAGAGCCGGGCGGTCTCCTCCGGGTCAAGGCCCATGTGCGGATCCGGGCCGCCGCACGCCACCACGCGCAGATCACGCACCATCCGCTGCGCACCGGCTATCACACGCTTGGCCGCCGCGACCGCTCGCAACTCCATGGGGACGAGCAGAAGTCCTACATCGATCTGGGCGAGCACCGCCGCCGCCGCTTCGTCCACCCGGCGGGGCAGGTCCACCACCACAACTCCGCCACGGCGGCGGGCCGCTGCCATGACCGCTCGTATGGCCGCGGGAGGGATCGTGACCTCGGCTCCACGGTCCCAGCTGAGCACCCGCAGGGAGTGCAGTCGCGGCAGCGATTCCTCCAGGGCCCCGCACGCCACCCGGCCGCGCGATTCGCAGAAGGCCGGCCAGCGCAGGCCCTTCTCCTTCTCACCCCCCAACAGGACATCGAGCCCGCCACCCAGGGGATCGCCGTCCACGAGCACGGTGCGCCGCCCCGAACGGGCGGCCGTGACGGCCAGCGCGCAGGCCACGGAACTCGCACCGGCCCCACCGCGGCCGCCGATCACTCCGACCGTCACGGCCGGATCGCCGACATCCTCGACCGCGTCGGCGATCCGGTCCACCAGCCAGCGCTCGCCGTCCGGGAGGGTCAGGACGCGTTCCGCACCGATGGCGACGGCCAGCCGCCAGACAGCCGAGTCGTCCGCGTCCCTGCCGACCAAGAGGACCCCCGGCCGCCTGCCCGCGTCCCGCAGGCGGGGCGCGCAGTCTTCGCCGACGATGACCAGCGGCGCTGATTCCCAGTCGCCTTTGCGGTCCGGCGGGCCGTGGACCGCCTCGGGCAGCGCACCGGCCGCCGCGCACAGCCGCAGGAGATCGTCGAGGAGTTGTTCGTCCTCGGTGATGAGGAGCGGCCCCCTCCGCTCTTCGCCGACGTGAACCGATTGATCGGACGCCAAGGTTCCGGACACGCTGCGTTCCCCTATCGCTACAGAACTCACATCCCCGCGAAGTTCCGCGGGGTTTTTACGGTGCAGCGATCGGGAAAATCCCGCGGATCTTGACCCAAATCTGTGGACAACTCCGCGCCTGTGAATAACTCCGTCACCTATTCGGTGGGAACGGCAGTTTCGACCGCAGAGAGGCTTCCACAGAGCAGCGAAATGACTACTATGAGTGACGATGGAAGGTCGGCGTCAGCGCCGGCGCCACAAGGCGGAGAAGGGGAGGCGGAGCCGTGCCCGAAGGCTCAAAATGCGTCCGGACATGCGACGACCCCCGCCGGGGGGGAGAGCGGGGGTCGTCCCCACGGCCGACTCGGGGGGGGAGGAGCCGGACCGGGTTAGCACGGTCGCGAACGATCCGTGACTTCCATGGTGTACCCGAGGGCCTTCTCAGGCAAACCCACGCGCCGCACCTTACGCCGAATGGTGGGCGCATATGCTCGCCCCGTGGAAAACCACTCCGTGCCTCACTCGACTCCCCGTACTGCCGCGTTCTTCGACTTGGACAAGACCGTCATTGCAAAGTCGAGCACGCTGACCTTCAGCAAGTCGTTCTACCAAGGCGGCCTGATCAATCGGCGGGCTGCTCTGCGTACCGCATACACGCAGTTCGTGTTCCTCGTGGGCGGCGCCGATCACGGCCAGATGGAGCGTATGCGTGAGTATCTGTCCGCCCTCTGCCGTGGATGGGATGTCGCCCAGGTCAAGGAAATCGTCGCCGAGACCCTGCATGATCTGATCGACCCGATCATTTACGACGAGGCGGCCGCTCTCATCGAGGAACACCACGCCGCCGGCCGCGATGTCGTGATCGTTTCCACTTCCGGTGCCGAAGTCGTCGAGCCGATCGGTGAACTCCTCGGCGCGGACCGGGTGGTGGCCACGCGCATGGTCGTCGGCGGGGACGGCCGCTTCACCGGAGAGGTGGAGTACTACGCCTACGGGCCGACCAAAGCCCAGGCAGTCCGCGAACTGGCCGCGTCCGAGGGGTACGACCTGGACCGCTGCTACGCGTACAGCGACTCCGCGACAGACGTCCCGATGCTCGAGGCGGTCGGCCACCCCTACGCGGTCAACCCGGACCGGGCGCTGCGCCGCGAGGCGGCCGCCCGAGGCTGGCCGGTTCTCTCCTTCACCCGCCCCGTTCCGCTCAAGCAACGACTGCCGTCGCTGTCGATGCCCTCGCGGCCGGTTCTCGCCGCTGCCGCACTGACCGCGGCCGCGGCAACGGCGGGACTGGTCTGGTACTCGACCAGGCGACGGACGGCGCGGGAAAGCCTGGCCCGTATTCAACGCATTTGACGCGCAGAGTAAAGATCTGCGACACAGGGTTCCGCTTCCCCCGTATCAGTAGTACAAAGGAATTAACGGCCCGCGAGACCAAGGACATCCGAGAGGACTACCTTTAACGCATCAAGGCCCCACGGACCGATGCATGAATGCCAGGCACCCACGCGACGCCGACCCGTCGATTACGGGCCAGCCGCACCAGGTAACCGGACGAAGATTCCGACCTGATCGGCAAAATCCGAGCACGCATGGTAACCCGGCGGACATGCCAGCGGCGGTACCCACCAGCAACGGGTACCGCCGCAACCCTGTTCAGGGCCACTCGGACGGAGGCCGGGCGACACGCCCGGCGAAAGCCTTCCGCGACCGGGCTGCCGCAACCGGCCCTGAACTGCGCCTATTCCCTCACCTATGCGGCGCCGCGCTGCAGCGCCTCGCACACCGCGGTGCTCTCCCGGGAGCCCAGCTCGACCGCGCGCCCGCAGTGCGCGATCCACGCCGCGACCCCTTCCGGAGTACCCGAGGCGTAAGCCTCCAGCGCGGCGGCGTAGTCGGCCCGCCCCTGCTCGGCGTGCCCGACCTCCGCCGGGCAGATCGACTTGGGGTCCAGTCCGCTGCCGACCAGCACGATCCGCTCCGCGGCCCGCGCGACCAGCCCGTTGTGCGAACCGAATGGCCGCAGCGCCAGCAGCTCGCCGTGCACCACCGCGGCCGTCACCAGGGCAGGCGCCTCGCTGCCCGCGAGCAGCATCCGCGCCAGACCGTCCAACCGGCCGGCGACCTCGTCGGCCTCCGGCAGCGTCAGCTCCACCAGTTGTTCCTCGGCCACAGGCTCTCCGGCCAGCCGCGGCCGCCCCACGGCGTCGTCCGACGCGCCGCCACCGGCGGCCACCAAGTGGAGCCGCGCGAGCACCCGCAGCGGCGACTGCCGCCACACGCTCAACAACTGCCCAGCCTCGGCGGTCAACCGCAGCGCCGCGCCGACCGTCCGCGGCTCGCCGTCGACTCCGAAGTCGGTGCGCCGCCTGACCTCTTCGAGCTCCCAGTCCGCCCCGGAGAGCGCGGCGGAAGCACGCGCTCCACGCAGGGCGGCCTCCGAGGTGACCTCGCTGCTGCGGCGCCGCATGATCCGGTGCCCGTAGACCCGGTCGACGCCCTTGCGCACGGAGTCCACGGCATCCGCCACGCCCGGGAGTGACGCGAGGGTGGCGAGCGGATCGGCGCTCGCGGCCGGGGGTTCGGGGGTCGTCCCCCGCGGGTTTGCTGCCATGGGTACGACCCTACGCACCACGGGGCCACACCCCTCGAAGGAGTGGTCTTCTTCACGCAAACCTCTCACTCAAAGCGATACTACGATTACCCTTGGTGAACATGAAGATCGCTTTCGTAGGCAAGGGCGGCAGCGGCAAGACCACCCTGTCCTCCCTGTTCATCCGTCATCTCGCCGCGGCCGGACACCCGGTCATCGCAGTGGACGCCGACATCAACCAGCACCTCGGCCCGGCCCTCGGTCTTGACGAGTCAGAGGCGGCCGCACTCCCCGCGATGGGCGCCCATCTCCCCTTGATCAAGGACTACCTGCGCGGCAGCAACCCCCGGATCGCCTCCGCCGAGACGATGATCAAGACCACGCCGCCCGGTGAGGGCTCGCAGCTGCTCCGGGTGTGCGAGGAGAACCCCGTCTTCGACGCCTGCGCCAGGTCCGTGCGGCTCGACGAGACCTCCGTACGTCTGATGGCGACAGGCCCGTTCACCGAATCGGATCTCGGGGTGGCCTGCTATCACTCCAAGGTGGGGGCGGTCGAGCTGTGCCTGAACCACCTCGTGGACGGCCGCGAGGAGTACGTCGTCGTGGACATGACGGCGGGCTCGGACTCCTTCGCCTCCGGGATGTTCACCCGCTTCGACATGACCTTCCTGGTCGCCGAGCCGACGCGTAAGGGCATCGCCGTCTACCGCCAGTACAAGGAGTACGCCAGAGACTTCGGCGTTCCGCTGAAGGTCGTCGGCAACAAGATCCAGGGCGCCGACGACCTCGCCTACCTGCACTCGGAAGTGGGCGACGACCTGCTGGTGACCGTCGGCCACTCCGACTGGGTGCGGGCGATGGAGAAGGGCCGGCCCGCACACTTCACGCAGCTGGAGGAGCACAACAGGCGGGCCCTCGGGACGCTCCACGCCACGGCCGACGCGGCGTACGCACACCGCGACTGGGAGCGCTACACCCGGCAGATGGTCCACTTCCATCTGAAGAACGCGGAGAGCTGGGGCAACGCAAAGACGGGGGCCGACCTGGCAGCCCAGGTCGACCCCGCCTTCGTGCTCTCCGAGGGTGCGGTTACTCCTCAGCCTGCCTGACCTCCGCATGGGCCGGCTCCGCCGGCACGGCCGACCGCGCGGGCAGCGACGGCCCCGCCGGTCGGGACGGTGCCGAAGAGGAGGGCGAGTCGGTCAGGTACCCCGACCAGTCTCCCTTCGGGGCCTGGCCCACGGGCAGGGCGCGCAGCTTGTCGAGCACCTTCGGGTCCTGCGCGTCCAGCCAGTCGGTCAGCTGCTTGAAGCTGACGCACCGGACGCCCCTTCGGGGGCAGACCGTCTTGATGGTGTCCTCGACGGCCTTCATGTAGGTGCCGCCGTTCCAGGACTCGAAGTGGTTGCCGATGAACAGCGGCGCCCGGTTCCCCTGGTAGGCGCGCTGAAAGGCGCTCACCAGGCCGTCCCGCATCTGAGTGCCCCAGGCGGCGTGCATCGCGGGGTCGCCCTTGGTGGTCCCGGACTGGTTGGCCAGGAAGTTGTAGTCCATGGACAGGGTCTCGAAGTTGCGGCCCGGAACAGGGACCTGCTGGAGCGGGAAGTCCCAGATGCCGTCGATCTGCTGGGGCCAGGTCTGCCGGCCGCCCACCGAACTCGCGTCGTAGCGGAAGCCCATCTCCTTCGCGGCGGGAAGGAGATTGCGCTGGCCTTCCAGGCACGGCGCACGGCCGCCGACCAGCTCCTTGGAGTAGTCGAACGGCAGCGGCTCCTCACCCTTGAGCTGCGCGTTGGTCTTCCAGCTCTTCACGAACGTCTCGGCTTGCTGGATCTCGCTCTTCCACTCCTCCGGCGACCAGGTGCCGACGCCGCCGTTGGAGCCGCAGAAGTGGCCGTTGAAGTGGGTGCCGATCTCGTGACCTTCCAGCCAGGCGCCGCGCATCTGCGCCACGGTGGCCTTGATCCCGTTGACGTCGTTGAAGCCGATGTCAGAGGCCCCGGCGCTGTGCTTGGGCGGGTTGTACAGCTCCTTGGCGGAGCCGGGGAGCATGTACACGCCGCTGAGGAAGAACGTCATGGTCGCGTCGTACTTCTTGCCGACGGCACGGAAGTGGGAGAACAGCCTCTGGTTGTCCTCGCCTGCTCCGTCCCAGGAGAACACCACGAACTGCGGTGGCCGTTGTCCCCGCTTGAGTCGCTTGGATTTGGGCTGGTTCGGCTGCGCGCCGGTGTAGGCCGTGGAGCCGTCTCCGATGAGTCTGATCGTCTGCCCCTTGAGCGCCGCGCGCCCCTTCTCCGTGTTCGGCGGCGACCCGCTCTGCAACGAGGCGGAGCAGCCGGCGACGGCAGCCATCGCCACCGCCGCCGCGAGCCCCGCCGTGACTTTTGATGCGGCTGCCATCAGCCACCTCATTCCTGGCGCTGTGCGCACCTTCCGAGGAATAAATCGGAAAAACTGCCCACAAGATCGCATACACCAAGAAGAGGGATTAAAACGACAAGCCGTTAGTCATCATATTCACCCGATAGGTGGAACGACTGGCTCGTATGCCCGAAAAGACTTCTCTGGGGCTTTACGTAGCATTACGATTCATTTACCGAAGCTTGAGAGTCACCAGACCATCACGCACCGCGACGACCCACCCGGTCAGCTCGCGTCCCGCCGCAGTACACCGCCGCCCACGATCGCGCCCCGCGCGACCGCGTCGCCCCGGAGGAGACGGGAATGTTCCAGATCGAGAAGTCGCGGCCGCAGCCGCAGCACATGTCGCACCACTCGGAGCTGCCCCCCGAGTCCCCCCGAAAGCCACGGCCCGAACCCCACGAGAAGGGGGCCCGCCGCACGGCGGCCCGCCGGGACCTCTCCGCCTCGATCGTCGTCTTTCTGCTGGCCGTCCCCCTGTCACTCGGCATCGCCCTCGCCACCGGCGCACCGCCCCAGGCCGGCCTGGTGGCCGCGGTCGTCGGCGGCATCGTCGCCGGACTTCTCGGCGGCGCGCCGCTCCAGATCAGCGGCGCGGCCACCGGCCTGCTGGTGGTCACCGCCGACCTCGTCCAGCGCTACGGCTGGCGCGCCACCTGCGCGATCACCGTCCTCGCGGGCCTCGCGCAACTCGCCCTCGGGGCGGCCCGCGTAGCGCGCGCGGCGCTGGCCATCAGCCCGGCGATCGTGCACGGCATGCTGGCCGGCATCGGCGTCACGATCGCGATCGGACAGCTCCACGTGGTGCTCGGCGGCAGCCCCGACAGCTCGGCGCTCGAAAACGCCGCCGCGCTGCCCGGCCAGCTGGAGCATCCGCATGTCGCCGCGCTGCTGATCGGCGCCATCACCGTCACCGTACTGGTGGGCTGGGGCCGGCTGCCGGGCCGCGCCGGCCGCTGGGCGCGGATCGTGCCCGCCCCGCTGGCCGCGGTCCTCGCCGCGACAGCCGCCAGCGCGGGGCTGGCCGTTCCCAGGGTCGATCTGCCGTCCTGGCAGATGCCCGAGCTGCCCGCGCTGCCGGACGCTTCCATCCCGGCCATCGCCGCCGCGGTGCTGACCGTCACCCTCGTCGCCAGCATGGAGTCGTTGCTGTCCGCCGTGGCGGTGGACCGACTCGCGGCCGAGCAGCCGGGCGCTCCCGCGGGGCGGGCGCACCTCAACCGCGAACTGGCCGGTCAGGGCGTGTCCAATGCCCTGTCCGGACTGCTGGGGGGCTTTCCGATCTCCGGGGGCGCGATGCGCGGCTCGGCCAATGTGAAGGCCGGTGCGGTCAGCCGCCGGGCCACCGTGCTGCACGGCGTGTGGGTGCTGGTGTGTGCGGGTCTGCTGGCCGGGGCCCTGGAGCAGATCCCGCTGGCCGCGCTCGCCGCGCTGGTCATGGTCGTCGGCATCCGGATGGTGAGCTTCGCGCACATCCGGCATGTGCAGCGGCACCGCGAATTTCCGGTGTACGCCGCCACCTTGGGCGCGGTGGTCGTCCTCGGCGTGTTGCAGGGCGTGGCGACGGGCATCGCCGTCGCGGTCTTCCTCGCACTTCGGCGGCTGACGCACACCCGCATCACGGTGACCGAGGAGCCCGACAGTCACCGGGTACGCGTCACCGGCCAGTTGACGTTCCTGGCAGTGCCGCGGCTGACCCGGACACTCGCCCTGGTGCCCCCGCAGGCCAATGTCGTGGTCGAGCTGTGCGGCTCGTTCATGGACCACGCCGCCTACGAAGCGCTGCAGACCTGGTCCACCGCCCATCAGGCGCACGGCGGCTGGGTGACCCTCGGCGGCCGCTCCGGCCGGCCGATCGCCGAGCCCGCCAGTGCGCATGCCTGCCGGCCGTGGACGCCATGGCGCAATCACCACTGCACCCGCCCGGTCCCGGCCCGCGAATCCGTACCGGAGTCCAGTGGCAGCCAGCTGATGGGCGGCGTGAGCGCGTTCCAGCGTCACACCGCTCCCCTGGTGCGCGAGGAGCTGGCCCGGCTGGCGCGCGAGGGCCAGCGACCCACTCAGCTCTTTCTGACCTGCGCGGACTCCCGGCTGGTCACGAGCATGATCACATCAAGTGGCCCGGGGGACCTGTTCACCGTCCGCAATGTCGGCAACCTGATGCCGCCGCCCGGCTCGGACAGCTCCTGCGACTCCGTGGGGGCGGCGATCGAGTACGCCGTCGACGTGCTCAAGGTCGGCTCCATCACGGTCTGCGGCCATTCCGGATGCGGCGCCATGGCAGCGCTGCTCACCTCCACGGCAGCCGATGCGCCGGGCGGTTCGCAGTCCGACGACGCGACCCTGCTCACCCGTTGGCTGCGGCACGGCCGGCCGAGTCTGGCGCGCATGGAGCGGATCGGGCGGCTCGGCAGGGGCGAAGTGGCGCTCTCCGAGCGGCCGGTGGCTGACGATCAGGAGCGGCTGGCACTGGTCAACGTCATGCAGCAGCTCGACCACCTGATGGCGCACCCCTGCGTGGCCCGCCGGGTAGCCGAGGGCTCGCTCGCTCTGCACGGCATGTATTTCCACGTCGCCGAGGCCCAGGCATACGTCCTGGACGAAGCCAGCGGGCGATTCTGCGCGGTGCGTGCCGAAGCGGCTCCGGTCACGGTCTGACCTGGGAAAGCGCCCGTGAAGAGAGGAGGAAACGACAGGTCTACACCAATTTACCCCGGCGGGCCTTGTCAGGGGTGGCCACGGGCTGATGAGCTATGGCCTGGGACACATCGGACGCCCTGGGAATGGGAGATGTCGTGAGCAACGAAAGCCTGGCCAACCTGCTCAAGGAGGAACGGCGGTTCACACCGCCTGCCGAACTGGCCGCGAACGCCAACGTCACGGCAGCCGCGTACGAACAGGCCGCGTCGGACCGCCTCGGCTTCTGGGCGGAACAAGCCAAACGCCTGTCCTGGGAGACCACCCCCACCCAGACGCTCGACTGGTCCAACGCGCCCTTCGCGAAGTGGTTCGCCGACGGCAAGCTCAACGTCGCCTACAACTGCGTGGACCGTCATGTGGAGAACGGCCTGGGCGACCGGGTCGCCCTCCACTTCGAGGGCGAGCCTGGCGACACCCGCGCGATCACCTACGCCGAACTGCAGCGTGAGGTCTCCAAGGCAGCCAACGCGTTGATCGAGCTGGGGGTGCGGGCCGGCGACCGGGTCGCCATCTACCTGCCGATGATCCCGGAGGCGGTCATCGCCATGCTGGCATGCGCCCGCCTGGGCGCCCCGCACTCCGTGGTCTTCGGCGGCTTCTCCGCGGACGCCCTGGCGACCCGCATCAACGACGCCGACGCCCGCGTCGTGATCACCGCCGACGGCGGCTACCGCCGCGGCAAGCCGTCCGCCCTCAAGCCCGCGGTGGACGACGCGCTGACCAAGCCCGGTACGGAGAACGTCCGCAGCGTGCTCGTCGTGCGCCGCACCGGCCAGGAGGATGTCGCCTGGACCGAGGGCCGGGACGTGTGGTGGCACGAGATCGTCGACCGGCAGAGCGACCAGCACACGCCCGAGGCGTTCGACGCCGAGCACCCGCTGTTCATCCTCTACACCTCCGGGACGACGGGTAAGCCCAAGGGCATCCTGCACACCACCGGCGGCTACCTCACCCAGGTGTCGTACACCCACCACGCCGTCTTCGACCTCAAGCCGGAGACCGATGTCTTCTGGTGCACCGCCGACGTCGGCTGGGTGACCGGCCACTCGTACATCACCTACGGCCCGCTCTCCAACGGCGCGACCGAAGTGCTCTACGAAGGCACGCCCGACACCCCGCACCAGGGCCGCTGGTGGGAGATCGTGCAGAAGTACGGCGTCACGATCCTCTACACCGCGCCGACCGCGATCCGCGCCTGCATGAAGTGGGGCGACGACATCCCCGCGAAGTTCGACCTGTCCTCGCTGCGTGTCCTGGGATCGGTGGGCGAGCCCATCAACCCCGAGGCATGGATGTGGTACCGCAAGCACATCGGGGCGGGCACCACGCCGATCGTCGACACCTGGTGGCAGACCGAGACCGGCGGGATGATGCTCAGCCCGCTGCCGGGCGTTACGGCCACCAAGCCGGGCTCCGCCCAGCTGCCGCTGCCCGGTATCGCCGCGACCGTCGTCGACGACGCGGCCAACGAGGTGCCTGACGGCGCCGGCGGCTATCTCGTGCTGACCGAGCCGTGGCCCGCCATGCTCCGCACCATCTGGGGCGACGACCAGCGCTACCTCGACACCTACTGGTCCCGCTTCGAGGGCAAGTACTTCGCCGGTGACGGCGCAAAGAAGGACACCGACGGCGACATCTGGCTGCTCGGCCGGGTGGACGACGTCATGCTGGTGTCCGGCCACAACATCTCCACCACCGAGGTGGAGTCGGCGCTGGTCTCGCACCCGAAGGTGGCCGAGGCGGCGGTCGTCGGCGCGACGGACCCGCAGACCACCCAGGCCATCTGCGCCTTCGTCATCCTGCGCGGCGGCGCCACCGACGAGGACGAGGGCCTCGTGGACGAACTGCGGGCGCATGTCGCGCAGCAGCTCGGCCCGATCGCCAAGCCCAAGCGGATCCTGCCCGTGGCGGAGCTGCCCAAGACTCGCTCCGGCAAGATCATGCGGCGCCTGCTGCGCGACGTGGCCGAGAACCGCGACCTCGGTGACGTCAGCACGCTCACCGACTCGTCCGTCATGGATCTGATCCAGACGAAGCTGCCGAGCGCGGCCAGCGAGGACTGAGCGATCGACCGCACGAGCGGGGGGGCACCGGCCATTTCGGGCGGTGCCCCTCCGCCGTTCCCGGCGGGTGTGCCCCAGCCGTTCGTTCCGGAGAGGACCGGCTTGCGGCGCGCGCCCGACGCGCCCGGGCTGACGCTCCGACGGCGTGGCGCGCCGCCGACCGGGCGCCCAAAATGCCCGTAAACTCCTTATTGTCAGATCGCCGCTCGCCCGCGCCGGGTAGGGTAGGAACCGCGTCAATGACACGCTAAGAACTCTGGGTGCGCCGGGAAGTCTGGTCGGCAACTGCAACAGCCGTACACAGCTGCCGAAATGGCCGGAGGTCACCGCGTGAGCGCCCCCCAGAACCGTCGTTCCACCTTCCTCGGACGCATGCCGCTGCCCGAGCGGAACTTTATCGCGGACACTCTGCGCGCCGAGACCGTCGGCGGCGTCCTCCTCCTCGCCGCTTCCGTGGTGGCTCTCGTCTGGGCCAACACCCTGAGCGGCAGCTACGAATCCGTCCGCGACTTCCACCTAGGCCCCGCCTCGCTGGGCCTGGACCTCTCCATCCAGCACTGGGCCGCCAACGGCCTGCTCGCTGTCTTCTTCTTCGTCGCAGGCATCGAACTCAAACGCGAACTGGTCGCCGGTGAACTGCGGGACCCCAAGGCCGCCGCCCTCCCGGTGATCGCCGCGATCTGCGGCATGGCGATGCCCGCGCTCGTCTACGTCGTCGTCAACGCCATCGGCGGCGGCTCGATGGAAGGCTGGGCGGTCCCCACCGCCACCGACATCGCCTTCGCGCTCGCCGTGCTCGCCGTCATCGGCACGTCCCTGCCGTCCGCCCTGCGCGCCTTCCTGCTCACCCTCGCGGTCGTCGACGACCTCTTCGCGATCCTGATCATCGCGGTCTTCTTCACCTCGCAGATCAACTTCCTGGCCCTCGGCTTCGCCTTCGTCGGCCTCGGGGTCTTCTATCTGCTGCTGCGCAAGGGCGTCCGCGGCTGGTACATCTACCTCCCGCTCGCGCTGGTCATCTGGGCCCTGATGGAGAACAGCGGGGTGCACGCCACGATCGCGGGCGTCGCCATGGGCCTGATGCTGCGCTGCACCCGCCGCGACGGCGAGGAGCACTCCCCCGGCGAGCACATCGAACACCTCGTCCGCCCCCTCTCGGCCGGCTTCGCCGTGCCGCTCTTCGCCCTCTTCTCCGCGGGCGTGTCCATCTCCGGCGGAGCGGTCCACGAGGTCTTCACCCGGCCGGAGACGCTCGGCGTCGTCCTCGGCCTGATAGTCGGCAAGGCGTTCGGCATCTTCGGCGGTACGTGGGTCACCGCCCGCTTCACCAAGGCGGAGCTCAATCCGGACCTGAAGTGGCCGGATGTCTTCGCGGTGGCCTCGCTGGCCGGCATCGGCTTCACCGTCTCGCTGCTCATCGGCGAACTCGCCTTCACCGAGGACCTGACACTGGCCGATGAGATCAAGGCATCGGTGCTGATCGGCTCACTCCTGGCCGCGGTCTACGCGGGCATCCTCCTCAAGCTCCGTAACAACAAGTACCGGAGCCTGTGGGAGGAAGAGGAGCGCGACGAGGACCAGGACGGCATCCCCGACATCTATGAACAGGACAAGCCCGAGTACCACTTGCGGATGGCCGCGATCCACGAAGCGAAGGCCGCGGAACACCGGCGCCTTGCCGAAGTGGCCGCCGACGCACGCACCGGGGACGATGGTCCGGCATGATCTGAGAGGCTTGATTTTTCCGGTGACGAGATGAGGGAGACGGCGATGAGCACTGCCGACGACGGGGACCGCAGCCTCGGGCAGCTGGTGGCCACGGCCACCGCCGAGATGTCCGCACTGGTCCACGACGAGATCGCGCTGGCCAAGGCAGAGCTGCGGCAGGACGCCAAGCGCGCGGGCATCGGCGGTGCCGCGTTCGGAGTGGCCGGGGTACTGGCGCTGTTCGCGCTGCCGGTGCTGAGTTTCGCCGCTGCCTACGGCATCCACAACCTCGGCCTCGGGCTCGCCTGGTCCTTCCTGATCGTGGGTGGTGCCTTCCTGGTGGTCGCCGGGCTGTTGGTCCTCATCGCGATGGCCAAGCTCAAGAAGATCAAGAAGCCGGAGAAGTCCATCACCTCGGCCAAGGAAACGGCGGCCGTGCTGCAGAAGGCCAAGCCGCACCCGCGTCCGGCGCCCGTGGAGCACCCGGTCCTGGAGTCTGTGACACGCTCATCGGTATGACTGCCCCCGACAGCACCACCTCGGTCGCCCGGCTCGACGGCCCCTGGTCGCACCGCGACGTCGCGGCGAACGGCGCGCGCTTCCACATCGCCGAGATGGGCGACGGCCCCCTGGTGCTGCTGCTGCACGGCTTCCCGCAGTTCTGGTGGACCTGGCGACACCAACTCCCCGCACTCGCCGACGCGGGCTTCCGCGCGGTCGCGATGGACCTGCGGGGCGTCGGCGGCAGCGACCGCACGCCCCGCGGCTACGACCCGGCGAACCTCGCCCTCGACATCACCGGGGTCATCCGGTCCCTGGGCGAGCCGGACGCCGCACTCGTCGGCCACGACCTGGGCGGCTACCTCGCGTGGACGGCTGCGGTGATGCGGCCCAAGCTGGTGCGCCGGCTCGCGGTGTCCTCGATGCCGCATCCACGGCGCTGGCGCTCCGCGATGCTCGCCGACGTCAAGCAGAGCACGCAGAGTTCGCACATCTGGAACTTCCAGCGCCCCTGGCTGCCCGAGCGCCGGCTGACCGCCGACGACGCGGCGCTGGTCGGCCGGATGATCCGCGACTGGTCCGGGCCCCGGATGCCGGACGACGACGCGGTCGACATCTACCAGCGGGCGATGAGCATTCCCTCCACGGCGCACTGCTCGATCGAGCCGTACCGCTGGATGGTGCGGTCGATGGCCCGTCCGGACGGCATCCAGTTCAACCGGCGGATGAAGAAGCCGGTACGGGTCCCGACGCTGCATCTGCACGGATCGCTCGACCCGGTGATGCGCACCCGCAGTGCCGCCGGCTCCGGGCAGTACGTCGAGGCCCCCTACCGCTGGCGGCTGTTCGACGGCCTGGGCCACTTCCCGCACGAGGAGGACCCGGTGGCGTTCTCGACCGAGCTGATCAACTGGCTGAAGGACCCCGAGCCGGACCGCTGAGGCACGGCGGAGCCCAGCGCGGGGTGACCGCCCGGCCCTGGGCGGCAGGGCCGTTCGGCCGATCGGTGCGAACGTTCGTCTGACGAACAGCCAATTGCCCGGCGCATAGGCCAATTGGCGGCTGCCGGAGCGATTACGGACCTTGAGGCAAGGGCAGAGTCGTGTGTATGGGCTGGACGCACGACTACCGTGACGTGGCACGCAACCGCCGCAGCAGTGCCGCTGCAGTGGGCACTCGGGAGAGGGGCACGCCGGACCTCAGGTCCGCCGACTCCCCCGATCCCGCCCACCCGATGGGCATTCCCCTCATCCTGCGCCGCAGAGCGCGCTGGGTGAGCGCGCGCCTGCGCCATCCCCGCGGCTGAGCCGCGCGGCGCAGGTCTCCTTCCTCCGGCGCACAGCGCGGGGAACCTTACGTCCCCGCGCCTGCGCCCTGACCCACCTCAGATCGCGCAGCCCTGGCTGTCGACCTGCCGCTGGGCCGTACGCCCCTTGGTGATGTCCTCTCGGACCTCGTCGGCGGTCAGCGCATAGCCGGTGCGGGAGTCGTCCAGCGACTTCGCGAAGACGACGCCGTAGACCTCGCCGCGCGGTGTGAGCAGCGGGCCGCCGGAGTTGCCTTGGCGGACCGTGGCGTAGAGGGAGTAGACGTCGCGGCCGACCGTGCCGCGGTGGTAGATGTCCGGGCCGTTGGCCTGGATACGGCCGCGGATACGGGCCGCGCGGACGTCGTAGCCGCCGTTCTCCGGGAACCCGGCGACGATGGCGTTGTTGCCGCTGTCCGCGTCGGCCGGGGCGAACCGGAGTGCCGGGGCATTCAGCGACGGGACGTCCAGCACCGCGATGTCGCGCTGCCAGTCGTAGAGCACGACCGTGGCGTCGTAGCGACGGCCCTCGCCACCGACCTGCACGGTGGGCTCGTCGACGCCTCCGACCACATGGGCGTTGGTCATCACGCGGTGCCGTCCGAAGACGAAGCCGCTGCCTTCGAGCACCTTGCCGCACCCGGGCGCCGTCCCGACGACCTTGACGATGCTGCGCTTGGCCTGCTCGGCCACCGGGCTGCTGGCCAGCCGGGGGTCGGGCGCGGGCACGGAGGTGATCGGCTCGTTGGCGAACGGCGTGAAGACCTGGGGGAAGCCGTTCTGCGTCAGGACCGAGGAGAAGTCCGCGAACCAGCTGTTGGCCTCCGGAGGCATCACCCGGGACACGCCGAGCAGCACCTTGGAGTTACGGACCTCCTTGCCGAGCGTCGGCAAGGAGGTGCCGGCCAGGGCCGATCCGATCAACCAGGCGACCAGCAGCATCGCCAGGACGTTGACCAGCGCGCCGCCGGTGGCGTCCAGCGCACGCGCCGGTGACCAGGTGATGTAGCGGCGCAGCTTGTTACCCAGATGGGTGGTGAGCGCCTGGCCCACGGATGCGCACACGATCACGACAGCAACCGCCGCGATGGCCGCGAAGGTGCCGGGTGTCGCGTCGTCGGTGATCTCGTTCCAGATCACGGGCAGCAGATAGACCGCGATCAGACCGCCTCCGAGGAAGCCGATCACGGACAGGATGCCGACGACAAAGCCTTGCCGATAGCCGATGATCGCGAACCACACGGCCGCGACCAGCAGCAAGATGTCCAGGACGTTCACGCCGGACACCGTCTCACGAGCGCCAGTCGAGCGGGACCTGCTTGTCACGGTCCCACGGAATCTCCCAGCCGGCGTAATGCAGGATTCGGTCGATCACCCCGGCCGTAAACCCCCATACCAGCGCATTCTCGACAAGAAACGCGGGGCCGATGTGGCCACTGGGGTGACGTGACGTCACGCGGTGACCGGGGTCCGTGAGATCCGCCACGGGCACCGTGAACACCCGGGCGGTCTCGGCCTGATCGACTGCGCCGACCGGACTCGGCTCCCGCCACCACCCCAGGACGGGTGTCACCACGAAGCCGCTGACGGGGATGTAGAGCCGCGGCAGCACACCGAAGACCTGGACGCCGGACGGGTCGAGGCCGGTCTCCTCCTGGGCCTCCCGCAGTGCCGCACGCACCGGGCCGCGCCCCTCGGGATCACCGTCCTCCGGGTCGAGCGCGCCTCCGGGGAAGGAGGGCTGGCCGGCATGCGAGCGCAGGGTGCCGGCGCGCTCCATCAGCAGCAGCTCCGGGCCGCGCGGTCCGTGGCCGAAGAGGATCAGCACCGCCGACTGCCGACCGCCGCTCTCGGGCGGCAGGAAGCGGCTGAGCTGGCGCGGCTCGATGGTGCCTGCCGCGCGGGCCACCGGCGCCAGCCACTCGGGCAGCCCGTCGGCCGTGACCGGAACGTCCCGGCCGGACGACGCCTCGCGGGTGCCGGTGTCCTCGCCGTACTGCTCCCGTGCTCTCGTCATCCGCGCCCCCTCAGGCCCTGGCTTCGATGGTTGGTTCCCCTCGGGGGCACTCCTGCCCGCGGCGCCGCAGCCGTCATGGGGCCGCCATCGGGGGCGCGGGCTGCCCCGGATAGTCCGCCGGCGGCTTCAGCCGCTGCCCCGGGCGGCCGCCCAGCTCGTACTTCAACAGCTTCTTCGCCTTCTCCGGGTCCGTCTCGCCCTCGCCGTACGAGGGGCAGAGGGGGGCGATGCCGCAGGCGCCGCAGGCGGGCTTGCGGGAGTGGCAGACGCGGCGGCCGTGGAAGACGACGCGGTGGGAGAGCATCGTCCACTCGCTCTTGGGGAAGATCTCGGCCACCTCCGCCTCGACCTTCTCGGGGTCCTCCTGGGTGGTCCAGCCGAAGCGGCGCACCAGGCGGCCGAAGTGCGTGTCGACGGTGATGCCGGGGACGCCGAAGGCGTTGCCCAGCACCACATTGGCGGTCTTGCGGCCGACGCCCGGGAGCGTGACGAGATCCTCCAGCCGGCCCGGCACCTCGCCGCCGAAGCGGTCGCGCAGCGCGGTCGACAGGCCGATCAGCGACTTGGTCTTGGCGCGGAAGAAACCGGTGGGCCGGATCAGCTCCTCCAGCCGCTCCGGGTCCATCGCCGCCATGTCCTCGGGCGTCGGGCAGACGGCGAAGAGGCCGGGGGTGGTCTGGTTGACCCGCAGGTCGGTGGTCTGCGCGGACAGCACCGTCGCGACCAGCAGCTCGAAGGGGTTGGTGAAGTCCAGCTCCGGATGGGCGTACGGATACAGATCGGCCAGCTCGCGGTTCATCCGGCGGGCCCGGCGGACCATGGCCACCCGGGACTCCGGCTTGCCCGCCGGGGCCTTCCTGGCGGGCGCGGCGGCACTCCCGGCCGAGGCGGCGGCCTTCTTCGCGGCGGCCTTTGCGGGAGTCGCCTTCTTCCCGGCGGCGGCCTTCTTCGCAGCTGTCGCCGTCGCCGCGGGCTTCTTGGCGGCCGCCTTCGCGGGCGCCTGCTTCGCCGGGGTCTCCGTGGTGGTGGCCTGCTTCGGGGCGGTCTTCTTCACTGCGGCCTTCTTCACTGCGGCCTTCTCCGCCGTCTTCGTGGCGGCCTTCTGTGCGGGTGCCCGGGCCACGGCTGCCTTCTTCGTCGCCGCGTCCTTGGTGGTCACGGCCTTCTTGGCGACCGTCTTCTTCTTTGCTGCGGCGCGCTTCGGGGCGGCCTGATCCGCGGCGGCCTGCGCGGCCGCCGCCGGCTTCGCGGGGGTTTCCTTCACGGCGGCCTTCTTCCCTGCCGAGCTCTTGCGTACCGAGTTCTCACCCTCCGAGATGCCCCTCGCGGAGATCTTCGGGGTAGCGTCCTTGACGATCACGTCCTGCGCTGCCGCTCGCGACGCGCCGGACTGTCCCGCCGTCGCCGTCCGGGCGGTCCTCACCCTGGAGGACGATTTGTTACCTTTATCCGAATTCGAGGCACTACTGGATGGCTGTTCGCCCACAGCGGAATCGGGCCCTGCGCTCACTCACTCAGC
The DNA here is from genome assembly GCF_044328065.1 of Streptomyces sp. NPDC017993. Classification (NCBI taxonomy): domain Bacteria; kingdom Bacillati; phylum Actinomycetota; class Actinomycetes; order Kitasatosporales; family Streptomycetaceae; genus Streptomyces; species Streptomyces sp. NPDC017993. The sequence continues at coordinate 27,713 of NZ_JBIRGO010000014.1, read as the reverse complement.
CCCCAGTCCTGTGCTCCCACCGGCGTATTGGACACTCGGCCAGACTAAGGCCACCCACTGACAACCGACCCGATCACTGTGATTCCTGACCCCAATCGGCCCCCTGCCGTATGGCTCGGGCCATGGGTCCGGCAAACTTGTGATTGATCGCACTGTTTTGCATTCCGGCATGATGGGGACCCACAGTCCCCCGGAGCATGTCGACAAGGAGAGATCTCGTGGACGACGTTCTGCGGCGCGCACCGCTCTTCGCGGCGCTCGATGACGAGCAGGCGGCCGACTTGCGCGCCTCAATGGGAGAGGTCACGCTCGCCCGCGGCGACGCCCTGTTCCACGAAGGGGACCCCGGCGACCGCCTGTACGTGGTCACCGAGGGCAAGGTGAAGCTGCACCGCACTTCCCCGGACGGCCGGGAGAACATGCTCGCCGTCCTCGGCCCCGGAGAGCTCATCGGTGAGCTCTCGCTCTTCGACCCGGGCCCGCGCACGGCCACCGCCTCCGCCCTCACCGAGGTCAAGCTCCTCGGCCTCGGCCACGGCGACCTTCAGCCCTGGCTGAACGCCCGCCCCGAGGTGGCCACGGCCCTGCTGCGCGCAGTCGCACGCCGCCTGCGCAAGACCAACGACCAGATGTCCGACCTGGTCTTCTCGGACGTCCCGGGCCGCGTGGCGCGCGCTCTGCTGGACCTGTCGCGCCGCTTCGGCGTGCAGTCCGAGGAAGGCATCCACGTCGTGCACGACCTGACGCAGGAGGAGCTGGCCCAGCTGGTGGGCGCCTCTCGCGAGACGGTCAACAAGGCACTCGCGGACTTCGCCGGCCGCGGCTGGCTGCGTCTGGAGGCCCGCGCCGTGATCCTGCTGGATGTCGAGCGGCTGGCCAAGCGCTCGCGCTGATCCGGACGTCCGCCGGCGCGCGTCGGCACACACCTCGGAAGGACCCCGCTCCCGGCGGGGTCCTTCGTGCGTTTCCAGCTCCCCGCCCTCGTAGATCCCCGTGCCCCTGTCTCCCGGTCACCGCGCACGCGGGGACCCGCAGGAGCCGGGAAGCCCCGGAGAGGCGGCGAGAGACCGCAGGAAAGCAGTCGCGGGCGGGAAGGCCCGCTCGCCATAGTGGCGGCATGAGTGACACCGGGCAGGACGGCACGGCTGAGCGCGTGCACTGTCGGGTGAGCGACGGCGTGCACGGCGTGCGCGACAGCGGCACCGGACTGGACCGGGAGGGCTACTTCCTCCGCGAAGGGTCCCTGGACCGCGTGTCCGCCCCCTTCGCGCCCGTCGTCGCGGCCCTGCGCGACCGGCTGGCCGAACGCTTCGGCCCTTCCCGCCTCACCTGCGCGTACCTGTACGGCAGCGTCCCGCGCGGCACAGCCGTCCCTGGTCGCTCCGACCTCGACGTACTGCTTGCCCTGAGCACCGGACCCACCGCGGCCGACCACGCCGACGCCCGTGCCGTCGAGGCGGAGCTGGACGCCGCCTTCCCGCAGATCGACGGCGCGGGGATCCTGCTGTGCGGCGTCGAGCAGCTGCTGAGCGAGCCGGAACGGTACGACCTCGGGTGGTTCGCCGCCTGCCTGTGCACGCCACTCATGGGTGAAGACGTCACATCGGGGCTGCCCCGCTACCGCCCCACCTCGCTGCTGGCCCGGGAGACCAACGGCGACCTCTCCGAGCGGCTGCCCGGCCTTCAGGAGAAGGCCGCCGCGGCCCGCACCGACGCCGAGCGCACCCGGTTGACCCGGGTGGTGGCACGCAAGCTCGTACGGACGGGGTTCACGCTGGTCATGCCACGCTGGGGCGGCTGGACCAGCGATCTCACCGAGTCCGCCGAGGTATTCAGCCACTACTATCCGGCGCACGCCGCCCACATGCGCGCGGCGGCACGCGCGGCGCGCAAGCCCGGCGCCGACCCCGAGCTGCTCGACGACCTGCTCAACTGCCTCGCCCCCTGGCTGGCGGATGAGTACCTGGCCGTCCACGGCCCGAAGGCCCCGCCCCAGGAGCCGTGACGGGCGACGGCTGCCGGCGCGGCCGGATCCGGCCTCTTCTGTCAGATCAGCCCGTGTTCGCCCAGGTAGTCGAGCTGTGCCCGCACCGATAGCTCGGCGGCCGGCCACAGGGAGCGGTCGACGTCGGCATAGACGCTGGCGACGACCTCGGCCGGCGTGCGATGGCCCGACTCGACGGCCGTCTCGACCTGCGCGAGCCGGTTGGCCCGGTGCGCCAGGTAGAACTCCACCGCTCCTTGGGCGTCGTTCAGCACCGGTCCGTGGCCCGGAAGTACCGTCGACACGCCGTCGTCGACCGTGAGGGACCGCAGCCGGCGCAGCGTGTCCAGATAGTCGCCCAGCCGGCCGTCCGGGTGCGCGACCACGGTGGTGCCACGGCCCAGGATCGTGTCGCCCGTGAGTACCGCGCCATCGGCGGGGAGGTGGAAGGACAGGGAGTCCGCGGTGTGGCCCGGGGTCGGCACCACCCGCAGCTCCAGGCCGCCGGTGGTGATCACATCGCCCGCTTCTAGCCCTTCACCGCCTAGACGCAGCGCCGGATCCAGGGCACGCACGGCCGTACGCGTCAGTTCGGCGAAGCGTCCGGCGCCCTCGGCGTGGTCCGGGTGGCCATGCGTCAGGAGGGTCAGGGCGATGCGCTTCCCGGCCCGCTCGACGGTGTCGACGACGGCCTGGAGATGCCCCTCGTCGAGCGGCCCCGGGTCGATGACGACCGCGAGGTCGGAGTCCGGCTCGGCGACGATCCAGGTATTGGTGCCGTCCAGGGTCATCGGCGACGCGTTGGGGGCCAGCACGCAGTGGGCGCGTGCGGTGGCCTGACCCTGGATGACGCCGCCTCGGGGCTGCCCGGGGAGAGCCGCTGCTTCGGTCATACGGGGGTCCCTCCCGAGGGGCTGGGGGTGTCCGGGGGGCCGTCGGAGGCGCCGGGTCGTGCACCGTCGTCCTTCGGCGTGAGGTGCTTGGTGAACTCGTCATGGCCCGGCCAGCTCAGGAGGATCTCGCCGTCCACCAATTCCGCGCGGGCCAGGACCGGGGTCAGATCCTGGGCCTCCGCGGCGCCCAGCGCCTCGCCGGCGGTGCCGTAGGACTGGAGGCCGCGCAGCGTCGCGATGGTGGGCGGCATCATCAGCAGCTCGCCCCGGTCGTAGCCGGCGGCGGCCTCCGCCGGGCGGATCCACACCGTCCGGTCCGCCTCCGACGAGGCATTGCGGGTGCGCTGGCCCGCGGGCAGCGCGGCGACGAAGAACCAGGTGTCGTACCGGCGCGGTTCGAACTCCGGGGTGATCCAGCGGGCCCAGGCGCCGAGCAGGTCGGAGCGCAGCAGCAGACCGCGCCGGCCCAGGAACTCGGCGAAGGACAGCTCGTGCGCGACCAGTGCCGCACGGTCCGCCTCCCAGTCCTCGCCCGTGGTGTCCTCGACGACCGTGTCGGCCGAGGTCCCGGCGAGCAGCACGCCGGCCTCTTCGAAGGTCTCGCGCACCGCGGCGCAGACGATGGCCTGCGCGGTCGCCGGGTCGACGCCCATCCGTACGGCCCACTGGGTCCGCGACGGGCCCGCCCAGGCGACCGGCGCCTCGTCACGCGGGTCGACGGAGCCACCCGGGTAGGCGTACGCGCCGCCCGCGAAGGCCATGGAGGTGCGTCTGCGCAGCATGTGGACATCCGGCCCGGAGGAACCGGCGGAACCGAGGGGCGCGTCCCGCAACAGCAGGACGGTCGCGGCCCGCCGGGGCGCGACCGGGGTCAGCTCGCCGTTCGCGAGCGCCCGGATACGGGCCGGCCACTCCGGCGGATACCACTGGCCATTGGTCGTCGACGACATGGCCGGATGCTATGCGCTCACGCGTGGATGTTCGAGGGGCCCTCCGGTACCGGACTGCGTCGCGGGGCGAGGGGCCCCGGAAGGGCGCGAACGCCCCGGGCCCCTCCGCCGCGCGCGAAACCGGCTGCGGACGAGTGCGCTACTCCGCGACCTCGACCTGGATCTCGACCTCGACCGGCGCGTCGATCGGCAGGACCGCCACGCCCACCGCGGACCGGGCGTGCACGCCCTTGTCGCCCAGGATCTCGCCGAGCAGCTCGCTGGCGCCGTTGAGGACGCCGGGCTGGCCGGTGAAGTCCGGCGCGGAGGCCACGAATCCGACGACCTTCACGACCCGCTGGATCTTGTCCAGGTCGCCGATCACCGACTTCACTGCGGCCAGCGCGTTGAGCGCGCAGGTCGCGGCGAGTTCCTTGGCCTGCTCGGCGCTGACCTCGGCACCGACCTTGCCGGTGGCCGGCAGCGCGCCGTCCACCATCGGCAGCTGGCCGGAGGTGAAGACATATCCGCCGGAGCGCACCGCGGGCTGGTAGGCGGCCAGCGGAGGCACCACCTGGGGCAGCTTCAGGCCCAGCTCGGCGATCTTGTCCTCGACCGCGCTCACGCCTGCTTCTCCCGCTTCAGGTAGGCCACCAGCTGCTCGGGGTTGTTCGGACCCGGCACGACCTGGACGAGCTCCCAGCCGTCCTCGCCCCAGGTGTCCAGGATCTGCTTCGTCGCGTGAACGAGCAGCGGCACGGTTGCGTATTCCCACTTGGTCATGGGCCGAGCGTAATGCCTGTCCACAGCCGCGGTGGACGGCGCCCACCACAGCCGCGCGCACCCGCCCCGGACGGCGTCCACCAGAGGCGGCGTCAGGGCCCCTAGGGCACATCCCCTGCGCGCCCCCGAGGACATCGCGCACAGATCCCAGGGGCATCACAGGCCCGTCCCGTGCGTACTCCGGACGCGGACTGGTTAGGCTCCTTGACGTGAGCAGGCTCCATGTCGTCAGCGGCAAGGGCGGCACCGGCAAGACCACGGTCGCCGCTGCCCTCGCCCTCGCCCTGGCCACCGAGGGACGCCGTACCCTCCTGGTCGAGGTCGAGGGCCGTCAGGGCATTGCCCAACTGTTCGAAACCGAAGCGCTTCCCTACGAGGAACGCAAGATCGCCGTGGCCCCGGGTGGCGGCGAGGTGCACGCCCTGGCCATCGACGCCGAGCGCGCCCTCCTGGACTACCTCCAGATGTTCTACAAGCTCGGCAGTGCGGGCCGGGCGCTGAAGAAACTCGGCGCCATCGACTTCGCCACGACCATCGCACCTGGCCTGCGGGACGTCCTGCTGACCGGTAAGGCGTGCGAGGCGGTCCGCCGCAAGGACAAGAGCGGGAAGTTCGTCTACGACGCGATCGTGATGGACGCCCCGCCGACCGGCCGCATCACCCGCTTCCTGAACGTCAACGACGAGGTGGCCGGGCTGGCGAAGATCGGCCCGATCCACAATCAGGCGCAGGCCGTGATGCGGGTCCTGAAGTCGCCCGAGACGGCGGTGCATCTGGTCACCCTCCTGGAGGAGATGCCGGTCCAGGAGACCGCGGACGGCGTCGCGGAACTGCGCGCCGCCGGCCTGCCCGTGGGCGGCATCGTCATCAACATGGTCCGTCCCGCCGTGCTGGACACCGACGACCTCGACATCGCCACCCGCGGGGCCCGTACGGGCATCGCCAAGGCGCTCTCCCAGGCCGGCCTGGGCGGCGCCCGCCGCGGCGGCCTGGCGGACCGGCTGATCGACCCCCTGCTGGAGCAGGCCCGCGAACACGCCGAGCGGGTCGATCTGGAGCGCGCCGAGCATGCCGAACTGACCGGCATCGGGCTGCCCACCTACGAGTTGGAGCTGCTCCCTGAGGGAGTGGACCTCGCCGGGCTCTACCGCCTGGCGAGAGACCTGCGGAAACAGGGGCCCATATGACGTCGGAGGACACCACGCTGGACGCCTCGACCCCGTGGCTCGGGGTCGACGCGCTGATCGACGACCCGCGCACCCGCATCGTGGTGTGCTGCGGCTCCGGCGGCGTGGGAAAGACCACGACCGCCGCGGCACTGGGCGTCCGCGCCGCCGAGCGCGGCCGCAAGGTCGTCGTGCTGACCATCGACCCGGCCCGGCGGCTGGCGCAGTCGATGGGCATCTCCGAGCTCGACAACGTCCCCCGGCAGGTCAAGGGCGTCGACGAGGCGGCGGGCGGCGAACTGCACGCGATGATGCTGGACATGAAGCGCACCTTCGACGAGATCGTCGAAGGGCATGCGGACGCCGACCGGGCCCGCGCGATCCTGGAGAATCCTTTCTACGAGTCCCTGTCGGCCGGCTTCGCGGGCACGCAGGAGTACATGGCCATGGAGAAGCTCGGCCAGCTGCGCGCGACCGACGAGTGGGACCTGATCATCGTCGACACCCCGCCCAGCCGTTCCGCGCTGGACTTCCTCGACGCGCCCAAGCGTCTCGGCTCGTTCCTCGACGGCAAGTTCATCCGGGTCCTGATGGCGCCGGCGAAGGTCGGCGGACGCGCCGGCATGAAGTTCCTGAATGTCGGCATGTCGATGATGACGGGCACCCTCAGCAAGCTGATGGGCGGCCAACTGCTGCGCGACGTGCAGACGTTCGTGGCCGCGATGGACACCATGTTCGGCGGCTTCCGCACCCGCGCCGACGCCACCTACCGGCTGCTTCAGGCACCCGGCACAGCATTTCTCGTGGTGGCCGCCCCCGAGCGGGACGCGCTGCGCGAGGCGGCGTACTTCGTCGAGCGGCTGGCCGCTGAGCAGATGCCATTGGCCGGCCTGGTCCTCAATCGTGTGCACGGCAGCGGCGCCGCGCAGCTGAGCGCGGAGCGGGCGCTGGCGGCCGTCGAGACCCTGACCGACCACACCGCCGAGGACACCGGCGCGGACACCGATCGCGGCGCGGCGCCCGACGATCAGCATGAGACCGAGACGGCCCCCAGGGGCTACTCCGACGGCGGTGGCGGCCCGGATGACACCGACGGCGCCGACGGCGCGGAAAATCTTGAACCGACCGGCATTGTGGATCTCGACGGCGGGAATGCTGGATCACGTGCCGCCGGTGACCACTCCCCCGGTGCCGCGGCGCGCCCTACGACACGCACCTCCGCCTCGGCGGCACACCTCGCTGCCGGGCTGCTCCGACTGCACGCCGAACGCATGCAGGTCCTCGCGCGCGAACGACGCACGCGGGACCGCTTCACCACGCTCCACCCCGAGGTCCCGGTGACGGAGGTCGCCGCGCTGCCGGGCGACGTCCATGACCTCGCGGGGCTGCGCGCGATCGGCGACCGCCTGGCGCTCGGCCCCGCCGACAGCGACACCGACAGCTGACGGTCGAACTCCGGCAGGCCGGCACACCGGGCCCCGGACAGTCCCCGGCCACGCCGGAATCACGGCTCGCCCTGCCCGCACAAACGGCTCGGCATCCAGCCGGCACACGTGCGCCGCGCCACCGCCTCACCAGTGGTCTCGCCCTGCCCCTCCGAGGGCGAGACGCGATGGCATGACGCACGACATGGCCCATGACGCACTCACGGCACCCGGCCCATGCGTACCCCCGGCCCGCAGGCAGCCCCAACCCGCGGGCGCGCCGAAGTCGTTGACGGCGCGACCGGCCAATCCCGGCACGGTACCTGCCCGTCACCGCCTGAACCGCGCACCCTCGAAACCCGGCGCACCGCTCAGACATCAGCCCTCGACGGCCTGACCACGCAATAGGCGGAAGCTGAAGTTCCGCCCGGCCCGCTAGCCGACCGCGGCGAACTCGTCGAAGACCTCTTCCTCACAGTCCAAGGGCAGCGTGCCCGTGCTGTGCTCATATTCCGTACGCGCTGTCTCCAACAGGCGACGCCATGACGTCACGGTCGGGCGACGGCGCAGCAGCGCCCTCCGCTCGCGTTCGGTCATTCCGCCCCACACGCCGAACTCCACCCGGTTGTCCAGGGCATCGGCCAGGCACTCCGTGCGTACCGGACATCCGGTGCACACCGCCTTGGCGCGGTTCTGCGCCGCCCCTTGCACGAACAATTCATCCGGATCGGTAGTGCGGCAGGCTGCCTGTGCACTCCAGTCGGTTACCCAGCTCATGCTGGCGCCGTCCTCTCCCGAATCGAGGCTCCCCCACGGCGGCAAGCGGCATATTCACCGTTGCCAGTTGAGGACGTTACGGAAGGCAGGCAGGGCGCAACACCCCCTTCGGGCCCAATCTTGAATGGCCCGAACGGACTATGCGTATGCGGCAGATCACCCAACGGAGTGACCGAAGGGCATACGTGACTATCCCCGCAAGCGGGGCAGTTCACCTGGTCACGCGGGCTTTCCGGCGGTGCCGGCGGGTAGGTCGAGGCGCGATCCCCGGGGGAGAGGGGCTTGACGAACTGGCGCGTAACCATCCGCTTCGGCAGGTGTGAACAGGCTAAGCGAACAGGTGCGCCCCTGTCCGGCGATTGAGAACGTAGGGTGCCCTCATGGCTAAGAAGCGCGACGGCGGGGGTCTGACCAAGACCCAGCGGGCCGCCAAGTTCCTCGGTGTCAGCGTCCTCGCCGGAGCCGTGCTCGCGGGCCTCGCGCTGCCCGCAGCCGGAGCGCTCGGCCTGGTGGCTAAGGGTTCGGTCGAGGGTTTCGACGACATCCCGGCAAACCTCAAGACACCGCCGCTCAGCCAGCGGACCACGATCCTCGACGCCGACGGCGGCGAGATCGCGAAGGTCTACTCCCGCGACCGCACGGTCGTCGGCCTCAAGGACATGTCGCCGTACATCCGGCAGGCGATCGTCGCGATCGAGGACGCGCGCTTCTACGAGCACGGCGCGGTCGACCTGAAGGGCATCCTGCGCGCGCTCAACAAGAACGCCCGCGCGGGCGGCGTCTCCGAAGGCGCCTCGACGCTGACCCAGCAGTACGTGAAGAACGTCTTCATCGAGGAGGCAGGTGACGACCCCAACAAGGTCGCGCAGGCCACCCAGCAGACGATCGGCCGGAAGGTCAAGGAACTCAAGTACGCGATCCAGGTGGAGAAGGAACTCGGCAAGCGCAAGATCCTTCAGAACTACCTGAACATCACCTTCTTCGGGCAGCAGGCGTACGGCGTCGAGGCCGCCGCCCAGCGCTACTTCAGCACGTCCGCCAAGGACCTGAAGCTGGAGCAGGCGGCCCTGCTGGCCGGCATCGTCCAGTCGCCGAGCCGCTACGACCCGGTCAACGACCCCAAGGAAGCGACCCTTCGGCGCAACACCGTCCTGCAGCGGATGGCCGACCTCAAGGACATCACCCAGGCCCAGGCCGACGAGGCGTCCAAGAAGCCGATCCAGCTGTCGGTCAGCCGCCCCGAGAACGGCTGCATCACCGCCACCCACGGCGCGGGCTTCTTCTGCGACTACGTCCGCGAGGTGTTCCTCAACGACAAGACGTTCGGCAAGACCCGGAAGGTCCGCTCCCGGCTCTGGAACCAGGGCGGCATGACGATCCGCACCACCATGGACGCGCAGACGCAGAAGTCGATCCAGGCGTCGATAAGCGATCACGTCTACAAGGACGACCCGGTGGCCAGCGCGGCGACCATCGTCGAACCGGGGACGGGCAAGATCCTCGGCATGGGCCAGTCCCGCCCCTACGGCTTCGGCGAGAACCAGACCCAGATCAACCTCTCGGTGGACCACAGCATGGGCGGCGGCGCCGGCTATCAGCCCGGCTCGACCTTCAAGCCGGTGATCGCGGCGGCCGCGCTGGAGCGGGGCAAGAGCCCGCAACAGGAGTACTCCTCGCCCTACCGCATGCGGTACCCGAGCCCGGTGCAGACCTGCAAGGGCCCGTGGCAGGGCACGGAGACGACCCAGAACGAGAACGAGAAAGAGGTCGGTCCGTACGGCATGAAGGAGGCGACCGCTAAGTCGGTCAACACCTACTTCGTCCAGCTGATCAGCGACATCGGCATCTGCCCCGCGGTCAAGATGGCGCAGAGCATGGGCATCGAGCGGGCGGACGGCAAGAAGCTGCAAGAGGTCCCCTCGATGACGCTCGGCGTGCAGGAGATGTCGCCGCTGACGATGGCCGGGGGCTACGCGGCCTTCGCCAACGGCGGCGAGTACTGCTCCCCCGTCGCGATCCAGTCGATCACCGACCCGCAGGGCAAGAAGATGAACGTCCCGCGGAGCAGCTGCCGCCGTGCGATGTCGCAGAAGACCGCAAAGACGATCAACGCCCTCCTCAAGGGCGTCGTCGAGGACGGCACCGGTAAGGAGGCCGGTCTCCGCGGCCGGGACAGCGCCGGCAAGACCGGCACCAGCGACAGCCGCTACGCCGCCTGGTTCGTCGGCTACACCCCGAACGCGGCGGGCGCGGTCTGGGTGGGGGACCCGCAGCACAAGCGCAAGATGTTCGACATCTCCATCGGCGGCGCCTACCACGACAAGGTCTACGGCGCCGACACTCCGGGGCCCATCTGGCGCGACGCGATGTCCGGCGCCCTGACCGGCCGCCCCGCACCCTCCCTGCCCACCGTCCCGATAGAGGACCCGCACAAGGACAAGGGCAAGCCCCCGGCCGGCGAGGACGGCAAGGGCAGGCACAAGCCCGGCAACGGGGGCGACAACAAGCCGGGTGACGGCTGGCACCTTCCCGACTTCCCCGACATTCTGGGCGGCGGTAACGGTCGCTGGTGACCAGCGCGTTGCCGACGATGACGGTTCACGGGCCGTGACGGCACGCAGGCGATGACAGCGCGCACGCCGTGACGGCACGCAGAAGGGGCGCCCTCCCAGGGGGGCGCCCCTTCTGTAGTCCGTTGATCGGGCTGCCTGCCCGCGACGTCAGCCGGCGAGCAGCTTCTTCACCACCGCAGCCACCCGGCCGCCCTCGGCACGGCCCGCCACCTGCGGGTTCACGATCTTCATGACGGCGCCCATCGCCCGCGGCCCCTCGGCCCCGGCACCCTTGGCCTCAGCCACGGCGGCCGCGACCAGGCCCTCCAGCTCCTCATCGGTCAGCTGCTTGGGCAGATAGTCCGCCAGCAGCTCGCCCTCGGCGCGCTCACGCTCCGCCGATTCGCTGCGGCCGCCCTTGTCGAACGCCTCGGCGGCCTCGCGGCGCTTCTTCGCCTCGCGCGCGATGATCTTCTCGACATCGCTGTCGGACAGCTCGCGCGCCTCGGTCCCCGCGACCTCCTCCTTCTGGATCGCGGTCAGCGTGAGGCGAAGGGTGGAGGAACGCAGCTCGTCCCGCGCCTTGATCGCGAGGGTGAGGTCGTCGTGCAGCTTGGACTTGAGCGTGGTCATGACGACGAGTATGCCCGTACCCAGCGCCGATCGGCGCGACTTTTCCCCGCGGCCCATGGTCTGGCACCCCCTGTCGCCTTCCGCCGTCTGCCGTCGGTCGCCGGCCGCATGTGACCGGCGCCTCGCGTTCACGACCGCACCCCCTGGCGCCCGGCCACCGCAAGGCCCACCCGCCCCTCGGCTTCCCCGGGCCCGTCTCCCCCTCCCCTTCCCCCTCTCCTTCCCCGGTCCTCCCGCTGCGTCTTTCCGCGCCACTCTGCGACCATGGGGTTCATGCGCGCGCGATACGGAGTACCCCTGTCCCTGACCGCAGTCGGCGCCGCCGGCGTGGCCTACGCCGCCGGCTTCGAAGTCCGATCCTTCCGCCTCCGGCGCGTCACGGTGCCCGTACTGCCCCGTGGCATGCGTCCGTTGCGCGTCCTGCAGGTCTCCGACATCCACATGGTCCGCGGCCAGCGCAAGAAGCAGCGCTGGCTGCAGTCACTCGCCGGACTCCGTCCCGACTTCGTCATCAACACGGGCGACAACCTCTCCGACCCCGAGGGCGTCCCCGAGGCGCTGGACGCCCTCGGCCCGCTGATGGAGTTCCCCGGCGCATACGTCTTCGGGTCCAACGACTACTACGGCCCGAAGCTGCGCAACCCCGCCCGCTATCTGATCGAGAAGGTCCAGGGGCGACACGGCCTCAACGGCAACGCACCGGCCGTCGGCGTCGTCCACAACCCCTGGGAAGAGCTGCGCGACGCGTTCGACACGGCCGGTTGGGTCGGCCTGTCCAACACCCGCGGCCGCCTCAAGCTGGAGGGCTTCGAGATCGCCCTGACCGGCCTGGACGACCCGCACATCAAGCGCGACCGCTACGCCGAGGTGGCCGGCGGCCCGGAATCCGGCGCCGACCTCTCGCTGGCCGTCGTACACGCCCCGTATCTGCGCTCCCTGGACGCCTTCACCGCCGACGGCTATCCCCTGGTCCTGGCCGGCCACACCCACGGTGGCCAGCTCTGCATTCCCTTCTACGGCGCGCTGGTCACCAACTGCGACATCGACACCAACCGCGTCAAGGGCCTCTCCACCCACACCGCGGGCGGCAACACCTCCTATCTCCACGTCTCCGCGGGCTGCGGCACCAACCGGTACACCCCGGTCCGCTTCGCCTGCCCCCCGGAGGCGACCCTCCTGACGCTGACGGCGAAGGCGTAGGCAGGGCGATTCCGCGGCGGCTGTACGGAGACGGAGATCGACTTCTGAGGCCGAGCGGCTCCGGCTCAGGCCGGGGCCGCCCCGTCGGCTCCGGCCTGGTGCCCGGGTAGCCCACGTCATCGCGAAACCAAACCCGACCGCCCGGGGCCCTCGGGAACGGCGGGCGGCCCGCACCCACGAACCGCTGGCCCAAGGCTTACGGAGCGCTGCGGCGGGCCGGAAACGTTCCCGACCAGCGCCCGATCCACCCGCCCCGCCACCCCTCTCCACGCAGCCCTGGCCTCTACCGTGGAGAAATGTCCGACCCCACCCGGACCTCGCAGTCCACGCGCCACGCGACGGGCGCCGCCCGCGCAGCCGACCGCACCCCGGCAACAGCCGTCGCCCCCGCCGTCCGACGCCCCCTCGCCGCCGCCGTCCGCGCCTTGATCGCCACGGCCGCCCTCACCGGACTCGCCACAGAGGCCGACCTCACGCCTGATCTCCCCCTGCTCCTGGGCAACTTCACAGTGCAGGCGAACATCGCCGTGGCGCTCGTCTTCATCTGGTCCTCCCACCGGGCCTGGACCGGACGCCGCCCCGCGCACCCACTCCTCACGGGGGCAGCCCTCTTCTTCATCACCCTCGCCGCCCTGCTTGTCCACGCGGCCCCGTCCGGCGACACCGGCGGCTTCGCCCTCCCCGGAGCCCCCACCGGACCAGCCGGCGCCCTCTCCATCGCGGGCCCACTCCTGCACACGGTCACCCCGCTCGCCGCCCTCGCCGACTGGCTCCTGCTGACCGCACCCGGCGGCTTCCGCCGCTCCTACGCCTGGCAGTGGTCGGCCTACCCGCTCCTGTACCTCGCCTTCACCTTCCTCCCCAGCCCGCCGCCCCACGCCCTCGCCATCGCCCTGACCGCCTGCCTCCTGCCACTGATCACCATCGCGATCGACCAGGTCAGGCCGTCTCCGCGGCTCCACCGAAACCGGATTTCGCCTACGGGGATCAGTCCGCTAAAGTAGAGCTCGTTGCTTCGGGGTGTAGCGCAGCTTGGCAGCGCGCTTCGTTCGGGACGAAGAGGTCGTGGGTTCAAATCCCGCCACCCCGACTGAAGGAACACAGGTCAGAGCCACCTACTGGTTTCAGTAGGTGGCTCTCCTGCGTTGTGAGTGACTAACTGCGGGCCTATCGCTTCGGATTCACCTTGAAGGTGCCGCCCATGGTGCCCGGCCCTGCCTGGATCACGGGCCGGACCTGCTTCGGGCAGACCTCCTCGGTGACCGCCGTCCCGGAGTGCCCGACCAGGAGCGAGACCCCTTCGAGCGGACACCACTGACCGACAGCGGCGAGCCGAAGCTGTGGCGTAGCTCACGCGGGCACTCCTGGGCGTTCGCCCCGGCGCCGTGGACCTCCCGCCCCCTTATCGCCCCGCCCACAGGGGGCAGCAGGCCCGCCGGAGGCAACTTCTACGATCCGGTCCTCACAGATGCCAACTGCGCTCGGGCACATTCAGGAATTGTCGCGCCACCACCAAGTCGGCACCCGTCGCCGTTGGCTCCAGATGCGTGCCTGCCGGTCCGCTCCCACCAGAACTTGGTCGGCGGTGATGTTCGCTGCAACGCGTAAGTAACGGATCCCACTGTGCACGTCCGCCTCATACAGCTCGATATACCTCTGCGCGTACTCGATGTGGCTGTCCACGTCTTTGGACAGCCGGCGGTGCACGGACTGCTTCGAGACGCCGTAGAAGCTGGCAAGAGCGTCCCAGGACACGCCCCCTTGCCTGTGTACCGCGCAGTTCAGCCGTTCCAAGGACGCAATCTCACCCCTGATCGAAGGCCAGAGACGGGGGCTGTTGGCGGCCTCGGTCGTGGGTTCAGCGAGACCCCCGAAGGTGGAGGCCAGGCGCAACGCGGCTGCGGAGCGAGCAACAAGCAGGTTTCGCATGCGCTCTTCGTAAGACGTCGCATTCATAGCAGCACTGTGCCTGAGCGACGTCAGCATTTTGTTGACTTCGCGGAAGCCGCGATGGCTCCAAGCTGAAGTCACGAAGAAACCCCCTGCTGCAACAGGGGGCTCTGTTCCATCGCGTCTGGAGACAAGATGAACCAGCACCACGTTACCCCTGGCGGGTCCGCTCCGGAGGGCCGCGTGCGCGCGGCAGCCGCTCGCCTCTTGGATCAGGAGGTGTCAGCGCTGGGGCCCCTGCCCGCAACGCTCACCCTGTGCGTCATCGGGAACCCTCAAGAGCTTGCGCCGGCTACGGTGCGCCTGGCCCTCATCGCGATTCTCGTCGCGATCGTCATGGGAGTTCAGTACACCTGAGCCCTGGCTTCTCGCGGTCAGGGTGAGCGTCCAACTGCGCTACAACAACGGCGTACCAAGCCAAACCGCCTCGGCATCCAGGTCAAGGGCCTGATCCTCATCGAGGGTCAGGCCCTTGCTGTGTCTGCCGGCCATGGCGGCAGGATGACCCACGCGCCCGCCGGCGCTCTGCGCCCAAGTGAACTATGCGCATTGCACAGGGAGTTGGTAGCGCCACTCCCCGATTCACGGCCTACCGACGCCTATTGATGTCGGACATTGAGATATCAGTCAACCGAAACGCCAACATTGGCTACCACGCGCGCGTTTCACGGAACGCCAAGCTCAAAGTCCGCTCAACTCGGGTTCACATGACGACTACCACCTAGTACGTTTGTGGACGTCAAAGGGGCGCGGTATCTGACCCATACCGCTGCGGTATCTGACCAATACCGCCCTGAATAAAGAGTTGAATTGGGGGAAAATTCAATGAAGCGCATTGTCTCGGGTGCGATGTCCGCCGTCATGCTGGGAGGCATCGTTCTCGGCAGCGGCGCCGGCGTGGCGAACGCTGATTCGAGCACGCGACCCACTGCCGAGTCGCCCATGGTGAACCCCATCGAAGAAGCTCGTTCGATGTGCACCATGTCCAAGAGCAAGGACGACTGCGCCTACCTGATGCACAACACCAAGATGCTCAAGATGGTGAAGAACTGTCTGATCAAGGGGGCAATCGGTGGGGCCGGAGCGCTGATCGTCGGCCGGTACGTCAGCAAGGACGTGGCCAAGGACATCGCGAGCAAGACCGTCGTCGCCGGCGCCACCGGCTGCCTCGCCTCGCTCGCCTAAGGGCTTAGGAAATTCTGATGGCCAAGATCGTATTCACTCTTCTCTGGGCCGGCCTGCTCATCGCAGTGAACAGGGCACTCGATGACGTTACTTGGGCTCAGTATCTGGCGACGTTCGCCCTTGCAGGAATGTATGCCTTCGGCATCAACAAGGTGCCGGGCGGTCGCGGCAAGGGCACTCAAGAAGGTGCGGAGCGGTAACTTCCTTGGCGTCACGCGTCAGGGTTTCCGATCCCTGCGAGCCGCCGCCCCTTCCTGGCGGGCGGCGAGTAAAAGGCAGGCATAAAAGGGAAAGCAGGCTGTGTCGGCGGTGCCATTGGGCACCGCCGACACAGCTATTGGCTGACCACGCCACCCATGCGGCTCTTCGCCCCTCGGCGCCGCACGCCGACGAGGGCAGGCCGCTCCCGCGGCGTGACAGCTTCGCCTGTCGTGGCGCCCGATGTCGTAAACTCCTCTTGAGGACTTATGCTGAAGCCGTCCGACGAGCAGGGGACGGTGAGCACCGCATGGCCAAGAAGTACGAGCGGATCGCTGACGCGCTGCGCCAGGCCATCCGCGCAGGCCGTCTGAAGCCGGGCGAGCGCCTGCCGGCTGAGACGGCTCTCGCGCAGCAGTACAGGACCAGCGTGCCGACGATGCGCGACGCGCTCGCCGAGCTGCTCGCCGAGGGGCTCATCGACAAACGGCACGGTGTCGGCAACTTCGTCCGCGAGCAGCGGCAGCGGGTGGAGCGCTCGAACGAGCGCCATCAGTGGGAGAAGGACCGTGCGCGCCTCGTGGTGACCGAGCGCCTGAAGACCGGATCCACCGAGCACGACACCGGGCTGACCCCCTCCGACCTCGCCTTCAGGGCCGAATATCGCACGGCGAAGGCCGACGAGGGCCTGGCAGCGGCCTTCGCCGTGGCCGTGGGCACGGCGCTGCTCCGGCGCAGCTACCGCACCTTCCACCGTGACGAGGGCGCGCCGTTCAACCTCATCACGTCGCATCTGGTCCACGACGTGATCGCGCCCAACCCGGATCTCCTCGACGCGAGCAAGGAGCCCTGGCCGGGCGGCACACAGAGCCAGCTGCTCACGGTGGGCATCGAGTTGGACCGCATCGTCGAGCGCATAACGGCCCGGCCTCCCACCGCAGAGGAGGCCGAGGAACTCGGACTCCAGAAGGGCGTCTCCGTGATCCAACTCCGAAAGCTCTCCGTCGGAACCACCGGACGGGTGGTGGAGGTATCGGACCTGGTGATCCCAGGTGACCGCACCGAACTCGTCTTCACGACCCCGTTGGCCAGGTGGTGACGATGACGAACCTCATCACCGTGATGACGGCCGTCCATCCACCGTCCGCGCCCTACCTCGCGGACGCCTACAAGTCGCTCCTGCAGCAGGAGTTGCCGGCCGGCTGGGACTGGCAGTGGGTCATCCAGGAGGACGGCGAGACGGAAGAGGTCTCGCCGCACGTGCCTGATGATCCGCGGATCAGCTTCGGCCAGGGCCGCCAGGGCCGCGCGGCGATGGCGCGCACGATCGGCCTCTCACGGGCCGAGGGTGAGTACGTCAAGGTGCTCGACGCGGACGACATGCTGACGCCCGGTGCGCTCGCCCGGGACATCGCGGCCCTGACGGACGATCCGGCGGTCGGGTGGGCGACGTCCCGCGTCCTGGACTACCTGCCTGACGGTTCCACCGTCGGCTTCAACCAGGACCCGCCCCAGGGCCCGATCGAACGCGGCGCCGTCCTCCAGCACTGGCAGGACCACAACTACCGCGCCCAGGTCCACCCGGCCACGCTCTGCGTACGCCGTGACCTGCTCCTGGCCCTCGGCGGCTGGATGGCCCTGCCGGCTTCCGAGGACACCGGCCTCCTCCTGGCCCTGGGCGCGGTCAGCCGCGGCTGGTTCTCGGCCGAGACCGGGCTGCTCTACCGGAAGTGGCCGGGACAGGTGACCAGCCAGCCGGCGCATGCGGACGAGGTCGAGCGGGAGGCGCGGTTCTCGGTGATCGCGGCTCGTGCGCGGATCTTGGCTTCGCTGGAAGGCCGGCTCTTCGGCGGAGCGTAGGTCCCGCGGGCCCGGTCGGTCCCGTGGAGGCGGGCCCGCCCCTTGGGGATTCACCTCAGGGGAGGGTCTCCGCGTCCGTACGGGAAAAGATGAGTTCGCTCTCCTCGACGATGGGCTGCCGGCAGCGAGCTGCCACCTGAGCCGCCCCGGTTCGGGAGGCGGGGTAGTTGCGGGCCGTGTAATCGTTGGGCAGCCGGTAGGTGTGGAAGCCGTGCGACTTGAGCGTCTCCAGCAGCTCATCGACGGAGTCGCCCAGCTCCCGCATCCTCTGCGGGGTGACCTCGACGGCCAGCTCCGCATCCGGCCGGAGTCGACCGATCATCGGGGCCAGGCCCCGGAGGACGGCCCCCTCCGCGCCTTCCACGTCGATTTTGATCACGCGCGCACGGGCGATCTCCTCCGCCGTGACGACTTCCGGCAAGGGCAGAGCGACCGTCTCGAACGTGGATTCCGCCGCTCCGTCGTACGGGACGAGACTGTTGGCACCCATGTTGCGTGAGCTGGCCAGGACGAACCTGACCTTCCTCTCCCGGTCCGAGACGGCAGCGCGTACGGCACGGACGTTGGTGCAGTCGTTCATGCGCGCGTGCGTGGTCAGCCGCCGGTGGAAGGGCGACGACGCCTCGATGGCAACCACCCCGCCGGCCGTGCCGACGAGCTTCGACGCCAGCACGCTGTAGTACCCGATGTTCGCCCCGACATCGATGAACACATCCCCGGGCTTGAGCCGTTGCTCCAGCCAGTGCGTCAGATGCGGCTCCCAGACACCGAACTCGTAGAGGTAGCGCTGGATCAGGTCCTGCGTGTCCGTCAGGAACGTCGCGCCGAACCGGGTCCGGGCCCGGCGTAACCGAGGGTGGTCTCGCAGGCCGGCGTTGAGGAAGTTCTCGACGACCGCTGCCTTGC
Source organism: Streptomyces sp. NPDC017993 (assembly GCF_044328065.1). Classification (NCBI taxonomy): domain Bacteria; kingdom Bacillati; phylum Actinomycetota; class Actinomycetes; order Kitasatosporales; family Streptomycetaceae; genus Streptomyces; species Streptomyces sp. NPDC017993. The sequence goes on along the minus strand of NZ_JBIRGO010000014.1, from coordinate 9,273 downwards.
CGACGGCCCCGGGGCCGTAACGGACATACCAACGGGTGAGATCGAGGGCGATCTCCCTGGCGGCGTTGGACACGGCAGCTCCCGGACGTCGAACCGATGTCGCCCCGCCTCCAGCCTACGGGTGATCGATCGGAACCTCGTACGAAATCGCGCAGTAGGCCCCAGGGGCCGCGAGGGCGCGCGCAGGCGCCCGCAGAAGGGCCGTACCGACATCGGGCGGTACGGCCCTCGACGTCAGCGTGCCTTGTCGAAGTCCAGATCGAGCATGCGGATCGCGTTGCCGCGCAGCAGCTTGTACGTCACCTCCGGGGAGAGGCCGGCGACGTGTTCCGCCGCGACCTTCTTGGTGTGCGGCCAGGTGGAATCGACGTGCGGGTAGTCGGTCTCGAAGGTCGCGTTGTCGACACCGACCACATCGATGGCGTCCACGCCGTGCTTGTCCCGGAAGAAGCAGCAGAAGATCTGCCGGTAGTAGTACGTCGACGGGGGCTCCGGGATCAGGTCGCGCACCCCGCCCCAGGCGCGGTGCTCCTCCCAGACGTCGTCCGCGCGCTCCAGGGCGTAGGGGATCCACCCCATCTGGCCTTCGGCGTACGCGAGCTTGAGGCGCGGGAATTTCACCAGCACGCCGCTGAAGAGGAAGTCCATCATCGAGGCCATGGCGTTGTTGAAGCTCAGCGACGCCTGGACGGCCGGCGGGGCGTCGGGGGACGCGGCCGGCATCTGCGAACTGGACCCGATGTGCATGCAGACCACCGTTCCGGTGGCCTCACACTCCGCGAAGAAGGGGTCCCAGTAGCCGCTGTGGATGGACGGTAGGCCGAGATACGTGGGGATCTCGCTGAACGTCACGGCACGCACCCCGCGCGCCGCGTTCCGCCGGATCTCCTTAACCGCCAGGTCCACATCCCAGAGGGGGATGAGGCAGAGCGGGATGAGCCGCCCGCCGCTGTCGCCGCACCACTCCTCCACCATCCAGTCGTTGTACGCGCGCACGCAGGCCAGGCCCACCTCCTTGTCGCGCGCCTCGGCGAACGTCTGGCCGCAGAACCGGGGGAACGTCGGGAAGCAGAGCGATGCCTCGACGTGGTTGACGTCCATGTCCGCGAGGCGCGCCTTGGGGTCCCAGCAGCCACGACGCATCTGCTCGCGGGTGATCCCGTCGAGGGTCATCTCGTCTCGTGAAAAGCCGACGGCGGCGATGATGCGCTTGTACGGGAAGAGGTCGCCCTCGTACTGCCACCAGTCCGTCTGCTGGCCCTCCGGGTCCGTCGTGAACTTGTACTTGCCGCCCACGTAGGCCAGTTCGCCGATGCCGGCCGTCAGCGGTTGGGGGCCCCGGTCCCGGAATTTCGCCGGTAGCCACGTCTCGAAGAGGTGTGCCGGCTCGATCACGTGGTCGTCCACGCTGATGACCCGGGGGATCTCGGTCGTGCCGTTCGTCTCGCCAGTCATGGGGGCCTCTCCACGGATTCACCTGCGGACAGATCTGACGATCCGTCAGATTCTTTGACGGTACAGAGCGCGCGTTGAGGGGGCAAGGCGTTCGCCACAGCGGCCGTCGGGCGTCGGACCGGTACGGGGCCATGCCTGCTGATCCGAGCGGGGGGCGTACGAAGCCGGCCGACATCGCGCTCCGTCCCGGCCGGGAGGTGCCCGGAGGCGAAGGGGACTCCTAAGCTTCCCGGGACATCAGGATGAGTTCAGTTGTCTGGGGGAACGGCTTGGGTACCACCGAGCAGCTCGTGACGATCGCAGCCGTGTTGCTGGGTGCGCTGACGTCGTTCGGGGCGAATTACGTGATGGAGCGCAGTCGCAACCGCTACCAGCTGCAAACGCGGTGGGACGACGCAAAGCTAAGCGCCTACGAGTCCTATGTGGACCGGCTGCGGGCGTGCATCTTCCTGGCCGTCCAGCTCTACGAGAGCAGGGAGGGGCTCCGGTCGAGCGACAAGCCCGAGGCCGAACTGCTGGCCGAGGTCGCGGAAGCCGGGCGACTGCGAGGGCGGGCGTTCGAGCGGATCATGCTCCTCGGCGGGGACCATGTGGTCGAGGCAGCTCACGAGCTGAACGCGGTGGCGGCGGAGGTCGACTGGCACGCCACCGGCAAGGTGACCGGAACACTGGATGAGTGGCGCGGACGCAATCGTGCGGTCTTCGCCTCGATCAACGCCTTCCACGAAGCCGCCAGACGAGACCTCGGCGTCCAGGGCGGCGTGCGCGGTGAGCGGCACCCTGAGCGAGATCTGCTGCTTCCGCCGGCTCGTGGCGAGCAGCGCGACACCCACGCATGACGGCGGGCCGGAGAGTGCCGGTGCGGGCTCGTTTGCAGATGCCTCGTCGCTCCGCAGGTCCTCCGCGGGACGGCCACGTGCCGGCCCGCAGGCTCCCCGCTCCGCGCCATCGGTACCGGTCCCTCCCCTCGTGGGGACCGGTACCGAACGGCGCGGTCTGTGTCGATCCGCACCGCACCGGCGCGGATCGGGGACTGAATCATCGGTCGCCGCGGTAACGGTCCGGATGGGCCGGCTCCACGGGGCTTCTGGCTCAGGCGACGGGACCGTCGCCGCCGTCTCGTCACGGCGACGGAAGTTGGCCGAGAAAGTGCTGCGTCATGACTGGCCAATCCGAGCACTGAGCTGGTGGCCTGTCCGGACGATGCCTCGGTTGATGCGCTGTTGCGTCGTGATCCTGCCAGCCAAGGCCCCCGTAGAGGAGGTTCCGGCATCGAGAGAACGGCTTAACCGCAGGTCAGCCAGATAGGGTGAGTTTTCCGGTCCGGATGTCCAGGTGCGGGGGAAGTAAGGGGTGGACACCTTGAGTTCCGACTCAGGGGCACGCACAGCCTTCGCGGAACGTCTCGCACTGCTGTACAGGGAGGCCGGCAACCCTCCCCTCAAAAAGGTGGCCGAGGCGGTCGTCCGGCTTCAGCGGGTCGACGAACGAGGACGGCCCGTGCGGGTGTCCGTGCAGCGGATCAGCGACTGGCGACGGGCCAAGAATGTACCGGCCCAGTTCGCCGCCCTGGCAGCGGTGCTGCACATTCTGATCCCCCAGGCGCGACGCGCGCGGCCCGCCCCGGTCTCCCCGGGCCTGTACGACCTGCCCCAGTGGCAGCGCCTGTGGGAGCGCGCGGTCGCCGACCCGGTCGGCGGACGTGCCGCGACCTCCGCGGAAGAGGAGGAGCGCCCCGAGGCCGAGGCGTCGGCCGTCTCCGGTGTGTGCCCCTACCGTGGGCTCGCTTCGTATCGCCACCAGGACGCCCGGTGGTTCTTCGGCCGCGAGCGTTGCAGGGATGCTCTCGTCGCCCAGCTCCGCGCAGTGGAGGAGACCGGCGGCCTGGTCATGCTCGTGGGCGCCTCGGGGGCAGGAAAATCCTCCCTGCTGAACGCCGGCTTGGTGCCCGCATTGCAGAACGGCGCACTGGGCGACGAGGACGGTCAGGAGCGGGAGGTGGTGCAGCTCGTGCCGGGAGGCGATCCTCTCCAGGAGCTGACCCGCCGGATCCCCGACCTCGCACCCGTCCTCTTCGCCGATCAGAAAACCGCGGCGACGGAGCCCGGCACTCCGCAATTCGCGCACGCGGTGCGGGAGGCCGTCACGGCGTGGGCGCGACGCGAGACGCCCTCCCCCTCCCGTCCGGTCATCGTCGTGGACCAGTTCGAGGAGGCATTCACGCTCTGCTCCGACGAGACGAACCGGCGCACTTTCCTCCAGCTCCTCCACGCCGCGTGCACGCCGGCCCCCAAGCTCTCGACTGCGTTCGAGCAGGAGGGACCCCCATCCTCGGGTGATCCGGCCCCGGTGCTCGTCATCCTCGGCATACGCGCCGACTTCTACGAGCAATGCCTGGTCTATCCCGAACTGGCCGACGCGCTGCAACACCGCCACATGGTGCTCGGGCCGCTGACCACCGCGGAACTGCGCGAAGCGGTGACCGGCCCGGCCAAGGCCGTCGGTCTGGAACTCGAACCGGGGCTGGCGGAGCTGATCGTCCGGGAGGTGAGCGCCGACGGCCCCGGCGGGGCCCACGACTCGGGGGTGCTGCCGCTGCTCTCCCACGCCCTGCTCGCCACCTGGCAGCGGCGGAAGGCGGGACGGCTGACGCTGGCCGGCTACCGCGCGGCAGGCGGCATCCAGGGAGCGGTGGCGGCGACCGCGGAGCGGGCCTGGACCGGCCTCGACCCGGCAGCACGCACGGCCGCGCGGTTGCTCCTCCTCAGGCTCGTGCGGCTGGGCGAGGACACCCATGCCACCCGTAGGCGGGGGACGCGACGCCAACTGGCGGAGGAGTCGAGGGACCCCAACAAGACGGAGGAATCCCTCGAAGCGCTGGTTCACGCTCGATTGGTGACACTCGACGCGGACGCTGTGGAGATCACCCACGAGGCGCTGCTGCACGCCTGGCCACGCCTGCGCGACTGGATCGACGAGGACCGGAACGGCAACCTGCTGCGCCAGCGGCTGGAGGAGGACGGCAGGGCCTGGGAGGACTCCAACCGTGACACGTCACTGCTCTACCGGGGTTCGCGGCTGGAACAGGCCCGCAGCTGGGCAGCGTCTGCCGACGACACCTTCCTGACCCGCGGCGCGGTGCAATTCCTGGCCGCTTCGGTCAAGCTGCGCAAGCGCAGCGTCCGGGTCAGGCGTGGCGCGGTGGCGGCGCTGGCCGCCCTGGCGCTCCTGGCGGCCGGTTCCGCGGTGGTCGCGTGGCAGCAGCGGGACGACGCGGTGTTCGAGCAGGTGCTCGCCGAAGCCGACCGCGTCCAGTACACGGATCCGTCGCTGTCCGCTCAGCTCGATCTGGTGGCACACCGCCTGCGACCGGACGACGAGGGCACGAACAACCGCTTGATCTCCACGGTGAACGCCCCGCTGGCCACGCCGCTCCTCGGCCACACCGGCGCCGTCTACCTCACCTCCTTCAGCCCGAGCGGACGCGTCCTGGCCACCGCGAGCTACGACCGCACCGTTCGGCTGTGGGACGTAGCGGACCCGGCTCGCCCGAAGCCCCTGGGCAAGCCCCTCACCGGCCACAGGAGCTGGGTGAGCACCGCGGTCTTCAGCCCGGACGGACGCACCCTCGCCAGCGCTTCGGACGACGGCACGATCCGGATGTGGGACGTACGGGACCCGAACCACCCGCACCCGATCGGCGCGCCCTTGACCAGCCACGACGGCACGGTCTACCTGCTCGCCTTCAGCCCGGACGGTCGCACTCTGGCCTCCGCCGGCGAAGATCACAAGGTCCGCCTGTGGAACGTGGACGACCCGGGCCGGCCGCGGGCGCTCGGTGTCCTTCCCGGGCATACCGCCGCCGTGCGCTCCGTGGCCTTCAGCCCCGACGGACGAACACTGGCGGCCGGGTCCGATGACGGCACGATCAGGCTGTGGGGCACGGCCGATCCACGTCATCCGACGCCGATCGACACAACGCTGACCGGCCACAAGAGCACAGTGCACTCGGTCGCCTTCAGCCCCGACGGCCACACCCTCGCCAGCGGCAGCGCCGACGACACCATCCGGCTCTGGAACGTCGCCACCCCACGTCACGCGGCACCGCTCGGCGGGCCGCTCACCGGCCACACCGGTCCCGTGTGGTCGGTGGCCTTCAGCCCCGACGGGACGATGCTCGCCGCCGGCAGCGCGGACAGCACGGCGAGCATGTGGAACGTCCGCAATCCGGCCTACCCCTCACAGGTCGGCGAGCCTCTCGCCGGCAGCAGCGGCGAGATGTACGCCGTGGGCTTCAGCCCCGACGGGCGGACCCTCGCCACCGGGAGCGGCGACAGCAAGGTCCGCCTGTGGTCGATCCCGGCATCGGACATGATCGGCCGCATCGGAGCGTTCCGTCCGGACGGGCGGGTGCTCGCCACGGCCGCGCGCGACGAGAAGGTTCGGTTGTGGAACGTGAAGGCTTCCCACCGGCCCGTGTTGCTGGGCAAACCGTTCACGCCCGGGGAAGGGGACGCGCGGTCGCTGACGTTCTCCCCCGACGGCCGCACCCTCGCGGTGCTGACGGGAAGCCGCGCGGTGCAGCTGTGGAACGTCACGAACCCGACCCGGCCTGTTCCCTTCGGACCGCCCGTCGCGCTGAAGACGCGATACGCGGGCCCCGACGCACTGGCGTTCAGCCCGGACGGGAAGACCCTGGCAACCGCCTACGACGACCGCACCATCCAGCTGTGGAACGTCGGCGACCCGTCCCACCTTCGCCGGCTCGGCGCGCCGCTCACCGGCCACAAGGGCTACGTCAACTCCCTCATCTTCAGCCCGGACCGCCGAACTCTCGCCAGCGGCAGCGCCGACGGCACCGTCCGCCTCTGGAAAGTGGCCGATCCGCGTCACGTCACCCGCCTCGGCGCGCCTCTCAAGGGGCACCTGGGGCCGGTCAACATGCTCGTCTACAGCCCGGACGGCCATACCTTGGCCAGCGGCAGCGACGACAACACGGTCCGGCTCTGGAATGTCACCGACCCCCTCAGGACGACCCGGCTCTCCACCCTCACGGGCCACACCGAGGCGATCGTGTCGCTGACCTTCAGCCAGGACGGCCGCACCCTGGCGAGCGGCGGCAACGACGACATGGTGCGGCTCTGGGACGTCACCCGGCCCTCCGGTGCCACACCCATCGGTCAATCGATGAGCCCCAACGCCAAGACAGGGAATTTCCTGTCGTTCAGCCCCAAGAGCCACATGCTCGGAGTGTCGAGCGGAGCAGACAGCGTCCGGCTGTGGAGCCTGGACACCGAGGAGGCGATTCGCCGCATCTGCTCGGCCACTCGGGGCGTTCTGACGCCGGAGAAATGGCACGAGTATCTGCCCCGCCTCTCGTACGCACCTCCGTGCGACGATTAGCCGGTCGGCCTCGGAGAACGGAGCCGGGACGCGAACCAGGACACGCTCAGCAGCGCCCGCAGCTCGCCGTCGCCGCCCTCGGCGGCCCCGTCGAGAGCGTGATCCCGGTCACAACTTCCCGCCGCAATAAGGCAGTTGACTCGTTTTGCATCAGCAACCTTGTTAGCCTTGCTCGGAGCCCGATCGCTGGTGCATCCCCCGTCGCCAGCGATCGGGCGCTTTCCTCTTTGCGGTGGGTCGAGGCCGGTTCGGTGAACCGAAGGCCGTTCACCGAACCGAAGACGGTGGGTGTCCCACAGAACAGCCGCGTGGTCAGCGCGATGTACCGCGCGAGGTGTACCGGCCCGGGGTGGTGCCCACAACCCGCTTGAAATGCCGGTTGAGATGGGACTGGTCGTAGAAGCCCGCGGCGGTCGCCACCTCGCGCGGCGGCTGTCCGTCGAGCAGCAGACGGCGAGCCAGGTCGACGCGGCGGGATACGACGTACTGGTGCGGGGCGATACCGAAGACACCGCTGAAGGCGCGTACGAGATGCGCGGGGTGGGCGTGGAGCAGGTGTGCGGCCTCGTCCAGGGCGACGCCTTCCCTCAGCCGTTCGTCGAGGAGACCCCGCAGGCTGTGGGCGATGCCCCGGTCGGGCACCGCGCTGCCGACGGCCGGCCCGGGGCGCAGATGCTCGCGCAGTCGCTCACCGATCAGGGCCAGGCGGCTCTCCGACTCGAATTCGTCGCCCTGGTGCGCGAGGGCCGTGTGCAGTTGCCCGACGCGTCTGCGAAGGAGGGGGTCGATGATGTCCGGGCTGTCCACCGACGGCCCGATGAAGCGCTCCTCCAGCTGCGTCATGTCGAGGTAGACGACACGCTTGCGGAAGCCGCCCGGAGTGGCAGGTGAGCCGTTGTGCGGGACATGCGGCGGGAGCAGGCTCACGGTGTCGTTCGGTGTGGCGCGCTCGTGCCGGTCCAGGTCGTAGCGGACCGCACCGTCGTCCACGATCAGCAGGGTCCACGCGTCGTGGACGTGCATGGGGTACGCGTGCTCGGTGAAACGGGCGTGGAACACCTCCACGACACCCGCGACCTCCGGGCGCCAGGCGGAGATCTCCTGCCGGGGCTTCACGCAAAGAACGTACAAGACGCGGCAGAGGTGCATCGCGCAGTCTCGAAGCATGAGAACCGAGAACGAAGCCGAAGCTGACGCCGGAGCAGATGTGAAGACCGGCACCGGTACAGAGGAGGCGAACGCCCCAGTGCGCTTCGACTCCAAGATCGCCGTTCTGCTGCGCGACGACCTTGCGTCCTGGCAGCGACTGAACGTGACCTCCTTCCTGGTCAGCGGGCTCGGCACGGCGGCACCCGAGGTCATCGGCGAGCCGTACCGGGACGCCGACGGCACCTCGTACCTGCCGATGTTCCGCCAGCCCGTACTGATCTTCGAGGGAGCGAAGGAGACGATCACCACCTCGCACAGCCGGGCGCTCTCCCGCTCACTGCAGTGCGCCGTGTTCACGTCGGATCTCTTCGGCACGGGCAATGACCGGGACAACCGGGCGGCGGTGGAAGCCGTGGGCAAGGACCAACTCGATCTGGTGGGCATGGCCGTCCACGGGCCGCGCAATGCGGTGGACAAGGTCCTCAAGGGCGCGCGGATGCACCCCTGAACAGCGCGGCAGGAACAGCGCAGCTCGGGGCAGGCCGCCTCCGGGGCAGGACGACTCGGAGCAGCCCCCGCTTGCTGCGGGGACCTCGATCTCTACGGCGTTCGCGTCAGGGTTTCGTGCGTGTCCTGGGAGCGTTGTCCGGGGATGCCGTTGAGGCGGGTTTCCATGCGGGTGCGGCGTTCGTCGGCTTGGGCGGCGAGGTCGAGGGCGGCTTGGTTGAAGCGGACGGGGGAGGGTGGGTCGGAGGGGCCCAGGAGGTGGGTTTTGAGTGCGGCCCGGGCGGGGGCGAGGGTGTCGTTGTCGGGGTGGCGGACGGCGTCGAGGAGGTCGGTGACGCCGTCGGCTTCGGGGCTGAGGATGGTGGCCGCGCGGACGGTGGGGAAGTGCGCGCGGAAGTCGTCCTCGCTCATGCCGGTGGTGTTGGCCACGGCGTAGGGCTTTTCGCTGCTGAGGTAGTCCGACACGACGCTGGAGACGTCACTGATCAGGACGTCGGCCTGGTTGAAGCAGGTGAAGATCGCCGGCCGGGCGGTGGTGATGATGCGGTGCTCCCACTGCGGGAAGGAGGCCCAGTAGGCGTCCTCCCAAGCGGTGACGGCATCGGCCACGGCCGCGGCACGGCCCTCGTCCGGGGTGCCCTGCAGCCGCATCCGCTCCAGCTCGTCGGCGCTGCGGCGGAAGGCGGAGGTGGTCAGCGCGTTGAGTTCCTCGGTGCGGCGGGTGAGCTCGGCGGCGGCCTCGGGGCCGGGCAGGGCGCC